>NZ_JAIVLH010000013.1 GCF_020524345.1 Metabacillus niabensis | reverse complement strand
GGATGTATCTAAAGGTGAGAGTCAGGTACAAGCATTCTTGGATAAAGGTCAACCTTATCGTAAAAGTTTTAGTGTAAAGCATACTGTGGAAGGCATTGAGAATTTATTAGAATTCTTAAAAGAGATTGAAAGAGTAACTGATGGTAAGAAACCTTCGGTTATATTAGAATCGACAGGACATTACCACTCTCCTATTATTCAATTTTTGGAGGAGCAGCAATATGTTTATATAATGGTGAATCCACTTATTTCTCATCGTGCAAGGAGTACAAGTTTAAGAAAGGTAAAACAGACGCTGTCGATGCCTATCTTCTATGCGAACTATTCTATAAAGAAGAAGTTGAGCCGTATAAGAAAAGAGGTATCCAACTCTTAAATCTTCGTAATCTTACAAGACAACAAGAGACAATTTCAGGTATCTCTACACAAACCAAGGTACAGCTTTTAACAGTCCTAGATCAGGTATTTCCTGAATATAGGGGTGTCTTTGGTGACTTATATTCAAAAGTTTCTTTACAGACGCTTTCCTTATTTCCTACTTCTGAACATGTACTAAATACGACCGAATCAATCTTAACTGACAAGATTGTATCTTTATGTACCAGACGTTCTGAAAAGTGGGCAAAAGAAAAAGCACAAAAGCTTATGGAAGCAGCATTACGAAATCCATTTCAAACCAACTTGTATGAAAGCCATATTTTTAACTTAAAGATGTTAATTTCCATTGTTCTTCAATATCAAGAGCATCTATCAAAATTAGAAGCAGAAATAGATGCCCTCGCTAAAGAAATGGAAGAATATAAGATTATCCAGTCTATTCCTGGTATCGGAGGTAAGATTGCGGCAACAATCATTTCCGAAATTGGAGAAATAGATCGGTTTAATCACCCTAAAAAATTAGTTGCCTTTGCAGGAGTAGATCCTAGCGTTTACTCTTCTGGAAGATTTACAGCAACCCAAAATCGTATAACTAAAAGAGGATCCAGAAGGTTAAGGCAAGCATTATATATGGCTGTATACTGTGGAATTCGAGATGCCCGAAAGCAAAAGACGAGCGATACTGTTATTCCTCGGAATAAAAAATTAAGAGCGTTTTACGATAAAAAACGCGACGAAGGTAAACCATATAGAGTAGCAATTATCGCTTGTGTTAATAAGCTTTTACACTTGATTTATGCGCTTTTAAAGAACAAGACCACTTTCCAAGAATTAGCTTAAGAACTATATTTAACAAAATAAAACAAAACCTTCCAATTATGAAAAACAGGAAGGTTATTTGGCATACTCATTTTTAGTATATCATCTATATTTTAATTTTTTTATTGAAAAATGTTGACAACTATTAGCTGGTTTTGCTGAAGATTGATCTTAGACAAAAGCTACCTATTAGTTCAAATAACAAATTAAGTTAATAATTATATCTAAAAGTCTCATAGTTACCCGACTTGACAACAGTTTTAAATTCTTTTCCACCCAGTTTATCCTTTAACATAGAGTCAATCATATCTTCTTTAATGTTGTAATGTCTCTTATTTAGAAAGCTTACACTTCTGATTGTCGGATGGTCTAATATTGGTGACAAGTCCCCATCTAACACATTAGTATCAACAAATCGAAAGTCAATTAGCTTAGGAAATTGATTTAAAAAATGTAAGTTCTCAAGATTACCACAAGAATTAAGGGCAAGAACACGAAGATTTTTAAGAGAGAATAATTCCTCGCTTGGGGCGAATTTTTTTGATTGATCAATGCGTAAATGTTCTAGGGTATCTGCTAATCCAGACAAACCAAAATCATTTTCTAATTTAGTACAATAATGTAATTCTAGACGTTTTATTTTATTCATTTTATCTATCCCTAGGAAATCTTTTATATTGGACCAACTTAATTCTAGATAGAGGAGATTCTCTGGAAAACCTACAAAGTTGCCCCGCTTATTCTTTTTATGATGCCAAAGAGTTAAATATTGAATATTTTCAAGTTGCCTCTCATTAAATTTATCTTCTTTTAAGTTTATGTTAGCCTGAAGATTATTTGATATTTGTTCAAACCAAATCGTATTATTTCTCCAATTATCCATTTTGAATCTCCCCTATTTACACCAATATTTCTTTTATCCTTCATTTGTACTTATTAAACTAAACTGATCTTTAGGTTTGAGTGTAACTCTTCACAATTTCAATTTCATTCTGATCTTCTCCAATCTGGCCTGTTTGCGGAACAAATTAAAAATTTATTCTTCAACTAAACTCCTTTAGTTGAATTTATAACTTCGCAAAATAGTCAGAAAGTTTTTCTTTTTCTTTATCACGTAGTTGTTTGTTTTCATTCTCCAGTTCTCTATTCCTTTTTTCCAACTTTTCAATCCTTCTTTTAAGAGATTCGATGATGGCGTTTTGATTATTTTCATCACGTTTAATCCTAGAGTCTACATATGCTTTTTCTTGTTGATTTCGCAAGATATTTGTACGTTCTTTAATCTTTGAATGATTATACAGCGTAGCTTTACTCACTCCAGCTTCTTCTGCTACACTATTAAAGTTTATTGCCTTAGAATTCTTTGAAAGGCGTTTAATAGCATCGTCAACCTTTTTCTTGGTTGCCTTCTTTCGGTCCTCATGTAACTTCTTTAATTGCTCTTCACGATCAAAATTATTCATGTGCAACACCTATCTTTTTTGTCCGTTCTAATTGTCTCTTCATGCGGTCAAATCGACCAAAAATAACATTTCCATCTTTGATTGTTTCGTAAATATTTTGGTACCTTTCCAAGTTCTTTTCGTTTGCTTTAACCATATCTTCACGACCATATTCTTTCGACGCTTCAATCCACTTTGTAGTTGTTTCTATGAGAAGCTCGTACTTCTTAACGTCAAAACTTGACATACCTACTGCTAAATCAAAACAAGGTTTTCCATCGTTTGCAGTAAGACAAGGGGGTTCTGCTGCTAATGGGCAATTCCCATTGATTCTTGCACGACAGGTCCCATAAGGGTTATCTAAGGCATTTAACTTCTCGTCTTTCCACAACATATCAAGAATGTCTTTAGGGACATCTTCCCTTTCTGAGATCTGGTTAATTTCCCCATTTATATCAAAGGTAAACACACCTTGTTTCACAACCTTCTCGAACTCTTTACGTTTGGTATCATCTAATAGCCGAGCATATTGCAAAGTCATTTCGGGTGATGCATGGGCTAATAACTCCTGCACCGTTAAAATATCAGCTCCACCATTTAACATTTTTACTCCAAAAGTATGTCGAAACTGGTGAGGTCTGAAGCGAAACAAATTGCCTGATTCATCAGTAATATTCTTTTTTAAAGCTAATTTGTTTAGTTCTTCTCGAACAAAATTCTGGCTAAAGGGTCTTCCCTTACGGGGACCTCGGTAGCGAACAAAAAGGTATCTTTCAGGATTGTTATCATCATTGCTGTTTTGCTTAGAACGGTCAATTAAAACGGCAATTATATCTGCTAGATGATCATCAATGGGTATTTTGTGACCTATTACATACGTCTTTTCAATATCTGTTGTAAGATTTGATTTTCCGTTTATTTTACCTAAACAATCCTGAGTCAATTCCAATGTATCGCTTAAGCGAAGCCCTGTTTTGAAAGAGATCCAGACAATTGGCTGTACATCTGGATGAAGGTCATTTAGATTATTAAACAGTTGTTCCAATACATAGTCAGGTATGTAATCAATATCATCCAATGATTTTTTAGGGAGATTAGGAAAGTCTTCAGGATATATTAAACAAAACACCATTTCTTCAGGTGCAAAATCTTCGAACTTCTCTAAAATTTGAAGATCTCTTATAAAAGCACGAACACACTTTTATGCTTGACGAACATATTTTTTAGGGTTGGAATTTTTCTTATTTAATTTGGTTTTAGTATGCTCCTTTAACTCTTCTATGTACGTTTCTATATGCTTTCTTTCAAGTTTTTTAAAATCGTTCCATTTAGGATTTTGTTTTGCAATTGAGTTTAAAAAAGGAATAGTGTATGTTCCATAACTTCGAGCTGTACTCCAGGTGAAGTTTTTGCCGCTGATTAGACGACCTTTTATATATTCTTTAAATATCTTACTAAAATTTTTATTCTCTATATTTGAAAAATCAATGCAATGACAACTAGTTGATTCATTGAAATCTATCCCGTATTTTTTATTCAGTACCCGTACATCCCATCGATCCCTCTCCCATTCATCACGGGTATCAGTTAATTGAAAAAGTGTATTATAAATCCTTGCTAAAAAGCCATCTATTTCCGTACGGGCTACGATCTCTTCCCCTCTCATCTTCTTGATGTAACTCGTCTTTTCACCTTTACCATTCAACCAAAAGGTTCAAAGCTTTTGCTCTTTATTGATGTCTAAATCAAGAAGGGAAGTGAGATTTGGGTGCCTCTCGTTTAAATATTCAGCCAGTTTTTTTAGCGAGCCTGATATACTTTTAAATATAGTCCTTATTCCCCAACGGTCTGAAAAAATTTGATTGTAGTAAACAAACTTAATCTCCATGTTGACGTTTGGATTTGCACAGTTGAAGTAAATGTTATTTACTATTCCTTTTCTCTTGTTATATTGCTCTTCAAAATTAGGGCTTTTACCAATCTCATGTATATTCCAAACATCATTGACTAAAAAGTAATCATCATTCACAATTCTTCTTGTTACTTTTCCATCGTTGGAAATATCTTTAACCTCGTAAGTGGATAGAGTGGAAGTGATCAAGTCCCAATATTCACTTTTGAGGATTGAATTATTTGGTATGATTTTATCCAATGTTTGTCCTCCTAAAATACTAATCTACCTCTAAAAAGGAACTACCTCGTCAGGAATACCTGATTGAAAAATTTCCTCTTTGTTCTCTATGCCTCGCCCAATTTCAAAGGCAGGAGAGGCTTTCTCCCAATCCTTACGAATATCATCTTCAGAAGGGTGAACCATTGTCAAATATATCAACGATCTCGTTACCCATTAGAGTGTAGGTATACTGATAACTTGAAGGAATCTGCGTTTCTGTATTCGGATATGTGATGAATGCTTCAAAATTCGTAGCTCCACCTGCACTACGAATCGCGTCTTATAGCAATAGGTAAGATTTTGATGTTATCTCCGTCTTTTCCCCTGCTCCGCACGGTACGTGCGACTTTCATCGCATACCGCGTTCCATCTTAAAATTCTTTTAAGATAAACTAAATAAATTACATTCTTTACGAAACTTGTTTACTTTCTCCAATTGTTTTCCATTCAATCGGAGACGGTTCATATATTTTACAATCGTTTCAGTAGTTGTTGCGTGTATAAGTTTATGGATGTCTCTGTCTATGCCTACTAAATTTCGATATTCATCAGTACCACCTAAGCTTACAGGTTTTATGTGATGGAAGTGAACTTCATTGGCATATAAGAATTTGCCAGTTACTGAACAATTCCCTTTTTGGGCTGAGTATTTAGATAGTTTGTTATCTGCTAGTTCAACTGAATTGTGTTCATATATTGTTCTAGCAATTTTGTGAAGTTCTATCGTTACGTCAACTTTAAGCTCAGTGTGTATTTTGAGTCTACCATTTTTAGTATAATTGCATATATCTTGTTTAAAATTCATAACATTCTTAGTTTGAATATCCATTACTGGATGAAGATATAGGTCACACACTTTAAATGTTTTATAATTATTCTTGTTGAATCTTAAGTATGTTTCATCTGGTTTTAGAGGTATTCCATATTTACCTACTGTTCTTAATCGATTGTATAAGGTTCTGGAAATCTGATGGGCTATTTTTATGAAATCAATGTTTATGTGGGTTGCATATTTGTAGTAGTTTTTGATTCCCATTACATATATGTTGTACGCACTTACGTTTTGGCGAATAGGGTTTTTATGTATCGTCTTGATTAGTGTTCTAAGCTTGGTTTTGATACTTTCTACCTTTTTATCCTGTACGAAAGTGTGTGCTACATATTTTGACTTTTTCTTCGTTGCCTTGATTTTAAAACCAAGGAAGTCTGAGGTTCGTCTTCTTAGGTTAGTAATTTGGGATTTTTCAATTGATATATCGAGTTTAAGATTGTCTTTAAGATAGTTTTTGACTGAGTGAAATATACTATTTGCTGTTTTGCTGTGTCTTGTGAAGATTTTAAAGTCATCAGCGTACCTTACTATATACATTTCTTTAAGTTTGGTACTTTTTAAAGCTCTATATTTCTTGTCATTTCTACTATATTTATGGTTTGTTACAAAGCTTTCCCATTGGTTACTAATCCACCAATCCAGTTCATTCAAGACGATATTGGAAAGAAGTGGGGATAGAATACCGCCTTGTGGTGTACCTTTGATTGGTATTCCTTCTCCCTTGATGGGTGCTTTTAACATTTTGCTCACTATCTTTAGAACTCTTTTATCTTTGATTCCTATGTCATACATTTGTTTTAACAATTTTGTATGATTTACGTTGTCAAAGAAACCCTTAATATCTACATCTACTACAAAATGCAATCCATTGTTATTGATTAGGTGTTGACTTCTTGCCATAGCGTGGTGCGTAGACCTATTTGGTCTAAACCCATATGAGTGATTGTGAAATCTAGCCTCACATATTGGTTCCAAGACTTGTTTGAACATTTGTTGAATAATTCTATCTCTTATAGTTGGGATACCTAACGGTCTTAACTTCCCGTTAGGCTTTGGTATCTGAACCCTTCTAACAGAGTTAGGTTTGTAGTCTTTTAGAATTGCTCTAATTTCATCAATAAATGTTTCTTCATCAATAATCTTGTAGTCGTCTATGGTCAATCCGTCAGTACCCATAGTTTTACTTCCCGTGTTTGCCTTTATATTTCTGTATGCAAGTAGTATGTTTTCCTTGGATGTTATGATTTCGTATAATCTAAGACCATTGGTGGCTTTTTTCTTGCTTCTATCATATAACCAATCAAACGTGTCTTGCATATCATAATATTCATTGTGTCGTAACGACGTACTCATCGATGGTTTGTTGTTCTCCTTTCATAAGAAAGTCCCATCATCTTACCTGACCCTATGAGTTTCATTTAAATAGTTTATTAATCGAAAGTTAAGACTTGGGGCTATCCCTCCACTACTTATTATCATAGTTTCATAGGTAATGTGCCCCTACTTTCACAAAGGTAAATTCACTTCGGTGTTATAATCACCTTATAGAAACCAGTCCGATTAGTAGTCGTTTGAGTAACTGTCCTTTGCTTACAACGTTCCGATTGACTTAGCTGTACATATATCCGTAGGTGCTTACTATGAGCCTGTTAATTTATATCCTCATTGTTAGATATCCCGAATTTCTTAACATGGATTCATACTTTTCGGTAATTAACTCTGTTAAGTACAGACATAACATTTCTGTTAAGCAGCGTTCTAGACCCTTACATTCGCAAGTTCGTCAGTTCTGAATGAACATTCTCACCATAGATATTTTATAGCACTCCGACCTATCTTACACTCAACCACCTCTGGTTGCATTTCGTGGGTAGGGTATTAACCTTTATTCCTTACGGTGTAGTCTCAGCCGACTTTACCACGCTTTAGACCCTACATAACTACTAATTATATAACGCCTAGTGGAGTATCAAGTAACTCGTTTCAGCCGACATGACGGCTTTCATTCCAAGTTTCAGTCAATCAGTTAGATTAAATTGTTTTAATCCTCTCATTTCGTGCTAGGCACTTGTAGAGAAACGTTTCGCACCCATATAAGCTTGATCACCGTGTCGATTGAGTATGCTATCTTGTGGGGTAATATTATAAGCATTCGATACCCCTCCGATTGAATCAGCAATGATATGTCCTTCATCTAAAACGTCACTTTCGACAACAGGAACTTTAGCCTCGTCAGAATAGTATCTACCAGAAGACCTAATAGCTTCTTTACTTTTTTAACTACCTATCCACCATATATTTAAAAAGTATAGTGGGTAGATTTTCTTGTCATAACCTACATATTTTTTGTTAGTAACTCTTAATTTCGAATCACTATTTTGGAGAGTAAGGGACTACTGTTTCAGTAAATTAACAGCTGTAACGGGTAATATGTTTTTCTTTTCCCGTTCCTTCCAACGATCAAGTATGAGCTTTTCTATACTCTCAAATTTTAACATCCGTATATGATGCTGCTATGAAGATAAGACATTCAGCCAAATTATTCGAGTTCTGGTATGGTTGTTAAGATGATTAAATCAATATTGGTTACATTCTACCATTCTACGCACCAGTAATTCCTGATAACATGTTCCTTCCATATTCTTGGATTTTATAACAATATCCTTAAGCAGGTATTCCACCTTAATTCAGGTACCTAGGAACGACTTTTCCGTAATCCTCACCAATCCTCACCTGCTGTTATATCAAGGTTTGCTTCAGTTGGAATTGCTCTTCCAGTAGGAAATGAATGCTTATTTTTAGAAAAATGCTTTTGGTTCTCATGATAAGAATCAATTTCTTCAACGGTCAGTAATGATTCATTTCTCCAGTTTTTCAGAATCCCCACGATATAATTGAGCTTTCTCTTATTATTCGCACAGGCAATCTCCATAGCCTTTAGAATCACAGCTTTTGGCTGTAAAAAGCTAGAATTTTCTAGCCAGGATATCAGCTGCTGTTTCCCATTAAAGTTCGTAAGGCCAAAGCCATTGTTGTCCCAAAATCCAAAAATTTCTTTCACATCTTGTGATTGAGTTTGTGTTAGGTCCTCTATTTCTGGATTATGATCTATACTTGACTGTTGTCGAAGTACAGTATCACGAGGTTTATTTTGATCGTCAACTTCAACACTCTCAGTATCTGGATATGTATTATCATCAAGTTGATGGCTAAGTTCCTTCTCTACATCTTGTTTACAAAAAGATTCATATAGGCTGCTAATTTCCCCTTTTGGAATGGTTTCGGCAACGTATGAAATAAGCGAGGTATCCTCTACATCTTTTAATTCAGTTTTTATACAATCCATAACAGGCTTCCCGCCCTTATGCAGGTTATCTTTCCCCCAGTTTTTAATCGCGAGTTCCCTTGTAATCGGATTGTAACGGATTAACTTGTGATGCTCGATGAATCGTTCCATTAATGATTGTACAGTCTCAATCGAATACCCTAAATCGAACGCCATTTGTTTCTTCGTCATTCGATATATACCTATTTGCGTCGTATTTGAATTCGTAAGAAGATAAAGGTAAAAATACTTATCTTCAGGAGTCATTTCTTCTAAAATAATCGGATTTTTCCAAAAATCACCTCTCACCATACGATATTTTGCCATTTTCAACCACTATCCTTTCATCTTGTAATATTCATTTCACAGAATATATAGGGAAAGTGAGATGAAAAGTAGCGGATTAAAATGTGAATATTTTGTGACATTTCCTTTCTGGTAACTATTCCTCTCTTGGTCTAAAAAAATTTGGTAGAAATACTGATTATAAAATAAAAAACGTTCCTCACAATGGTAAGAACGTTTTATGCTAAACAACAACTACCTTCACCTCGTATGTTTTTTTGAAAATGTGATTGACGCTCTTCTTCTTGATTATTATCTATACTGGGTTTAAAGTTTTTCCTTTTTGTTGTTGTTTTTATTTTTCATTTTCTTTTCTTTTTATTTTTGTCCACGCATCGTAGAACGACGCATGAAAGGATCTACTACATCACCATATTCTGTTTCTGATTCAGTAATATCTCTCCTTCCTCATACGTATTTGGTATACCTATTTAACAATAATATTTACATGCAAATTAACTTTCTTATTAATACTGTCTTACCAACTTTTTCAATGTTGATCTATTTTTTCAATTTTTGCACTTGAGTTTTCCACTAATTTCGACTCAAAACTCAAATAATTTTCCATCCTTTGTAGTAACAGCTCACTGAAATGTAGAAGCTCGATTTATGTTTACCTCATCAATGATAGTAAAATCTACTCTTTCTCTTTGAAATCTGGAATAATATTATTTGTAATTTCTCTCTTTGTTTCATCAAAGTCACTTTGAGGACTTATCTTGGATATATACCGATAGTAACTCTTATTATAGATAGATCCTATTATTACATTTGTCAAAAAAGCAGCCCTCACAACTTGCGTTTACATGACAAATTTCACAAGCCTTTACTAACTATCATTCTAGCAGCTTCGACAAATCTTGACTGTAACAGTCAACCACCCTCAATCACTTTGTCAAATTATATCTAAATATTTGGAAGCGTTTTCCTTGCACTTCTTCCTCTTACTATGTAAAACTAGTTTTGTAAGTGTAATATTTTGACACTTATTTTTTCTTGTGTCGACCATTACATAATACAAATCATGAGGAGGAATAGCATGAGCCAATTAGTCGTTCAATTAAGAGAAAGAGTAGAAAAGTTTCTGAATGGAAAGAAGAAGCTCTTTATTAATGGAGAGTTTGTGGAAAGTGTTTCGCAAAAAACATTTGAGACATATAACCCGGCTACAGGTGAAGTGCTAGCACATGTATTTGAAGCAGGACCTGAGGACATCGATTTAGCTGTTAACGCTGCTCGCAAAGCCTTTGATGAAGGTCCATGGTCTAAGATGGGAACTGCTGAGAGAAGCCGCTTAATGTACAAGCTGGCAGATATAATGGAAGAACATAAAGATGATTTAGCTCAATTAGAAACATTAGATAATGGTAAACCAATTAGAGAAACAACGAATGCAGATATTCCTTTAGCGATAGAACATATGCGATATTACGCAGGCTGGACAACAAAGATCGTCGGACAAACAATTCCTGTCAATGGGCCATATTTTAACTATACCCGTCATGAGGCTGTTGGTGTAGTTGGACAAATTATCCCTTGGAACTTCCCGTTATTAATGGCAATGTGGAAGCTGGGAGCTGCTTTAGCAACTGGCTGTACAGTCGTATTAAAGCCTGCAGAACAAACACCTTTATCAGCCCTATACTTAGCAGAATTAGCTCAAGAAGCTGGATTCCCGCCAGGTGTTCTTAATATTGTTCCTGGTTTTGGTGAAACGGCAGGTCAACCGCTAGTCGATCATCCAAAAGTAGATAAAATTGCCTTCACAGGATCAACTGAAGTTGGAAAACTCATTATGGAAAAGGCTGCTAAAACGTTAAAACGAGTTACACTTGAATTAGGCGGAAAATCTCCGAACATCATTTTACCTGATGCAGACCTTACACAAGCCATTCCTGGTGCATTGAACGGGGTTATGTTTAACCAGGGGCAAGTTTGCTGCGCTGGATCTCGCGTGTTCGTTCAAAAGAAACAATTCGATAATGTCGTGGCAGACATGGTGAGTCATGCAGAAAAAATCAAACAAGGATCAGGAATCCACGCTGATACGGAAATTGGTCCACTTGTTTCGACAGAACAACAAAACCGGGTATTAGGCTATATTGAAAAAGGAATAAATGAAGGTGCTGAACTATTAGTAGGTGGATCAAAACCGTATGAAGAAGGTTACTTCGTCTCTCCTACTATTTTTGCAAATGTGAATGATGACATGACGATTGCGAAGGAAGAAATCTTCGGTCCAGTCATTTCAGCTATGCCTTATGATGATATAGATGATCTGATTGCTCGTGCAAATAACAGTGAATATGGACTAGCTGCCGGTGTTTGGACAAGGGATGTAGCAAAAGCCCACTATATTGCGGAAAACCTTCGTGCAGGAACTGTATGGGTAAACTGCTACAATGTCTTTGATGCTGCGTCACCATTTGGCGGTTACAAGCAATCGGGTATTGGCCGTGAAATGGGATCTTACGCATTGAACAACTATACAGAAGTTAAGAGTGTTTGGATTTCTAAGAAATAAGTAACTGAATGATCTAAGAAAATGGCAATGTTTTTTCAAACATTGCCATTTTTTATATACCGAGAAGCCCAAAATACCTTTTCGTACAAAGTCATACACAATCTATCGTTTAAGAATCAAACATATAAAGTCTGTCCATGATTCTGTTAGTTAGCTGATAAAGACTATTTCTTCCTCTTCCCTTTTATTTTAACAAGACATGTAAAGTATTCGTTAAAAGAGGGTTCTGCAATCCCATCATTATACTCGAGAGTCTTAAAATCTCTTCCCGATAATGAATATTCAAGAATAATATTGACAAACTAAAAAAGAAATTGGACCTTTTGGGGGTATAACTTAACAATGAACGTTAATGAATTAGGGTTTCTTTGGTACTTAAAATCAAGTTCAAACATGATGAAATTTTTATTAAAATATCTTTGCGATACTGCTGAGGATACTAATTTAAGGAATATTTTAAATGAAGTTTATGAAATCTCTACATATCAGGAGCATGAGGCTACTCAATTATTATCTGAGGAAGGTTATAAAGATACACCTTTCTTCAAAGATGATGATCTTTATAATTCAACAGCAAAGCTTTTTTCAGACCAATTAATTATAGAAATCTTAAAGCATATAACAAGTAATGGAATGCAGGCGCTTACTGCTCAATATGTTGAATTAACAGATTATAAAGTGAAGAATTTTTATAAAAAATTACTTGATGATATTATTCAATTAGATTTTTCTCTATTAAAATTGCTTAATGATAAAAATTTATTACAAGATAATTCCTTTTCTTACAAAAAAGCAGATGACAGGGACGGGAAACTATTCAAAGTTGCAGCAACTCAGCAACGACCACTTAATGCGGTAGAATTGGCAACTATGTTCGGTTCTCTTCAATGTAACAATGTTGGAGTTGCTCTTTGTATTGGTTTTTCCGAAGTCGCAGAGGATATGGACACAAAAAAATTTATTTTAGAAGGAAGTAAGTTAGCATTTTACCAATCAGCCTTTTTAACGGATATCTATAGAGAAAATGGAATACCTACAACAACTGGTCTAGAGGCACACGTTAATAAAGTAAAGGAATCACCTTTTTCAGATAAATTAATGGCAAACTTAATATTGTTCCTAAATCCAGTAAGTATAAGAAATCTACAGAATGCAGTAGTTTCCAGTTATAAAAACGATCATATAGAGTCTTTAAAGGAGCTAATCAGGATGGTCGAAGACTACTCAGAAAAAGGGCTAAAGTTATTAATTAGGAAAAATTGGTTTAATGAACCTCCTGTCTCTAATTGGTCACACAAATAGATGCATAAAGCGTATAAATACGAGACAATATAAAACACCTTTGAATTGTTACTCTTAAAAAAGTAATAGTTCGAAGGTGTTTTTGTATGGATAAAATAAAATCAAGAGAAACAAACTGGTTTCCCCTTCATCGCTGGCTAACCTATGGTGTCACGATAATTTTGGGATGTTGCAATTCTTTTTCTACTTTAACATGTAAAATGCGTGATAATGATTTATTTTGATGTAACGATAGAATCACGGTTAAATTTAATTGAATAAATCAGCACATATACTACGATTAACACAGCAAACAAGTTTAACACGATCAGCGAAGTGTTTAAATTGAAAAATTGAGTAAGTGCTCCTACTCCTATAACCGGAACGATAAATCCAGAGTACGCGCACAAATAAAAAGCCGAAATGACCCTTGACTGCGCTTCTGGTTCAGGTAACTGACCGGCAAAACGTAACGAAATTTGAAAAGTCCATCCGCCACCGATCGCCTGGATGAAAATGCCGGTCCAGAGTATAGGCAAGCTTGATGTTAAACCAGAAGAAACAATAAACCATGACCCGATCACAAGAAGCAAGATGCCGAATCGGATACGTATAACTGGATGATTCGGCCAAGGTATGAACTGAGCTAAAGCTGCTCCACTTAGAAGCACGAAAATGATCAAACCTGAAACGGAGAGGTTAGACGAGTGAATGACATTTTTAACGAAAGTAGGAATAAGGGAAAACGCTATACCTTGTATTGTGAAAACAGTGAAGATAGGCAATCCGGCCATTGACCAAAAATGAGAACGAATATTACTAGGTACACCAAGTGATATCTTCGTTTTTACACGTTTTTGCTCAAGAGATACAACATCTTTAGGAATTGTTTCCAGTATGATGAGCGAAATGATAAGCAGAACGAGCAGAATCCAAAATGGCAATCGAATTGACGGCACAAGTTGTAAATATTGTAAGATTAGACCTGCAATAGCTGGGCCCAGACCAAAGCCAACAAGAATTGTAACTCCTGATAACTTGAGAACCGTGCTCACTTTTTTTGATAGAGTTTTCTTCATTAAAAAAGCAACAGCTGTACCTGTAAAGGCTCCGTACGCGATACCTTCCAAAAGCCTGGCAACATAGAGCATCCAGACATCTATACTCCAAAGGAATAACAGGGTGGATAGGATGGAGATCCATATGCTACTGCGAATAACCCTTTTTAGTCCCCATCTGCTACCTTTGGCTCCAGTGACTAGCAAAGTCGGCAATAGGAAAGCAGCATATATGGCAAACAAGACCGTGATTTGCAAACTGTTCAATTGAAAAGTCTCACTATACAACGGAAATAATGGTGTAATAAAGGTTGCACCACTCGACATTAAAAGAGAAACGAATAGCATTCTTTTCATTACGATACTCCCAACTTTCTAATATTATTTCTCCCAAATATTTTTAATTAGATGGTTGATAATTTATCCTTACTTACTAGAAGGTAAGTATTCGATAATAAAAAAACCGTTCTTACGAATTTCTTAAGAAACGGTTTACCTGGTTTTGTACTGAAACTAAAACATCGTCACCTAACACTCGTCTGTATAATAATGCTCCTTTTATACTTGATAATATCGTTACCGCTAACGATTGAACGTCTTCAGAACCATTTATAATCTTTTCGGTTTGTGCCTGAGAAACTATTTCTTTCATTATTGTAAGTTCCAGCCTGCTAACTTCCTCAATCTTTTCTTGTAAGGAATGTGGCAATGATTCATAATCCGTTTGTAACGATGAGATTGGACAAATTTCAGTACACTCAAACCTCTCAGCTTGTTGCTGAATAAACTTCTTAAGTTTCTCTTCAGCAGAAACCGCCGGATTTTTAATTAACAACAATGAGTTTTCTAAGCTTTTTGAAAGACGTTCGGTAATTGCCGTACCTAAATCCTCCTTTTTCTCAAAGTGATAATGAATACTTGCCTTGGTCACCCCAAGTTGTTTAGAGATGTCATCATAACTAAAGGCTACATACCCTTTTTGCTGAATCAGCTTTATTGCTAAATCTACGATTTGTGTTTTTCTATTTTCCATATTTTTATATTAACTTACTAATAAGTAAGTGTCAATGTAGAGCATACTGAGTCAAAATTTATATAAAAATCTCTTTTCGGAATTGTTGTGCTACCTTTCGACCTTCAACCTGCTACTAAATCAATTATTGTCATGACAAACACGACTGTGCTGGCAATCCAGCCTGAGCAGCAAGGCTGAAGTTACAGACCATGCATCACCGACAAGTATGCCATACTCACAATCGTGTCATTATGTGCAAAGGTGATTAATCCTCTCCGGATAATCAACTAGTTTGCGTATTCTCTCATCTTATTGCTAAGTTGCTGACGATACTCTAACAGTAAAAGATTAACCAACAACGTTCGATATTACTTCGATATTTCCATGGGTTGCTTTGGCATAAGGGCAAACCTTATGAGCTTCCGCAACGATTTCTTCTGCTACACTAGTTTCTACGCCTTTAATCGTGATGTCCATCGTAATTGCCAGCACATACCCATCTTCCACATCCTTGCCGAGCGTCACATGTGAATCAATTGTTATACCCTCTGTTTTAATATTTCTTTTTCTTAGAACCGTACCCATTGCACCTTCGAAGCATGCTGCAAATCCTGCAGCAAACAGTTGCTCCGGATTGGTTCCAGCTCCGTTACCACCTAATTCCTTGGGATATCTTAAGTCAACGTTAAGATTCCCATCATTAGAAGTTGCTTTGCCTTCTCTTCCGCCTTGAACATTTACAGTAGCTGTGTACAATTTTTTTTCAATTTTCATCATTTTTGAAACACTCCTTTTCATACTGGATTATTTTGTACTCTTTGTTCGCAAATTATCCAACAACGTTCGATATTACTTCGATATTTCCACGGGTTGCTTTAGCATAAGGACAAACCTTATGAGCTTCCGCAACGACTTCTTCAGCTACACTAGTTTCTACACCTTTAATCGTGATGTCCATCGTAATTGCCAGCACATACCCATCTTCTGCATCCTTGCCGAGCGTCACCTGAGAATCAATTGTTATACCTTCTGCTTTAATATTCCTTTTTCTAAGAACCGTACCCATTGCACCTTCGAAGCATGCTGCAAATCCTGCAGCGAACAGTTGCTCCGGATTGGTTCCAGCTCCGTTACCACCTAATTCCTTGGGATATCTTAAGTCCACGAAAAGATTGTTATCAGTGGAAACTGCTCTGCCTTCTCTTCCGCCTTGAACGTTTACAGTAGCCGTGTACAATTTCTTTTCCATTTTCATCATTATCAGAACGCTCCTTTTCATAATTAATTCATTTATATTAATGTCATATTGGTGCACACTTGGGTTAAACAATTTTTTTAAGATTACCAATTTTGACTTCATAAACATCACCAAGTTAAATCTTTTTCACCTTTTGGAAATATTCTTCTAATGTAAGATTATTCTCATGAATGACTGCCGCCTTTTCCTTCCCAACATAACGTAAGTGCCATGGTTCATATTGATAACCGGTAATTAATTCTTTCCCTTTAGGATAACGGATAATAAAGCCTGCTCTATGAGCATTTTCTTTCACCCATTTTCCTTCTTTTGTTTCACTGAATTCTTCTTTTAACCCAGCACCTTTGCTTGTTACATCAATTGCCAAACCGGTTTGATGCTCACTTTTTCCTGGTAAAGCCACAGCCTGCAGCGCCTTTTCAACACCTTTTTTTTCTTTTTCGGCATTAAATATTTCCTGCTGCCTTGAATACGATCTATATCCTGATACAGCAAACAATTCAATTCCATCTTGTTCAGCAAGAGCAAATAATTCCTCTAATGCTCTTGCTGCCTCTTCTCTCAAATAACGCTTAGGTACATCTGCGTCGCCAAAAGAAAACTCTACATTAGGAACAACTAAGTTAGCAGGTACATATGATTCCGGCAAGCTGAACTCTTTATTTAGCATAACAAGTATATTGGCTGGATTTTCAATCATTTTATGACCATTTACCTCTTTCACTACATTAAAATATTGTGAATCTAACAAGAAGTCTTTATCAATTTGTTCTTCATTTTGCTTTATATTTTGTTCTATATTGTTTTTTTGACCAGGTTGTATATTATCCTGTCCCTCATGTTCACCCCTAATAGAAATTCCGTCAGGTAATGAGAAATTCATACACGCGGATAATGATACACTCAGAAGGAAAATAGCCGATTTTTTTAAAATCATTTGATCACCCTAACTTCGATAGATGACATTCAACAACTTAATTTAACTTCAATTACTTACTAGTAGGTAAGTTATCTTCCAAAAAAAATTTTTCTAAGTTAGATTCCTACTTTTCTTTCTTTAAAGTATTAATTTTCAGCTGCTATATTCCCCATTGCAATAGAAATTCTATTCCAACTGTTGATTTGGTTAATTATTAGAACAAGGTCCACATATTCTTTTTCACTAAAGTGTTTACGGATACGATGATATAAGTGATCAGGTACACGTTTATTCGGTATTAAAGTCACATGTTCAGTTAACTCTAAAGCTGCTTTTTCTGCATCAGAGTAAAATGTGCACTCTCTCCAAGTACTGATACAATATAAGCGTTGCTCCGTTTCTCCCATTTTTCTAGCATCTACTGTATGCATATTCAAACAAAATGCACAGCCGTTGATTTGAGATGCAAGAATTTTAATGAGCTCACGAAGTTTACGGTCTATACCTGTCGTTTTAGTATATTTCTCCATTTCCATCATTATATTAATTGCTTCTGGAGCTACATTGTAATAATCAATTCGTTGTTCCAATTTTATCACCACCTTATAAAAGTATATTTTCTTGTGCCGCTAATCTAGAAGCAGCTTCTTCAGCTTCTTTGTTTGCTTTTTGTAATACTTCATTTGGTTCTAGTAATGCAGTTCCTTGTGCCCTAATGATTTGATAATCTTCAATACCAAGGAAATTGAACATTGACTTCAAATATTTATGAGAGTATTCCACTTCTGTATACCAATCATCATTTGTATAGATTGACCCACTTGCTTGTATGACGAGCATTCTTCGCCCATCTTTCAGTAGTCCTACTGATCCATTTTCAGTATATTTAAACGTTTCACGAGCGATCATAATATTGTCCATATAATCTTTTAATTTTGATGGAATATTAAAATTATGCAAAGGTAAAACGATGATATACGTATTTGCCCATTTAAATTGCTGTAAGATTTCAGCCATACGCTCGGTTACTATTTTCTCTTCTTCCGTTAGCTCCTGTTCTTTCCGTTGTTTATCCCAGGCACTTAAAACTGTTTTATCTATCATAGGCACTTCATCACTATATAAGTTAATCTGTTCAATTGCGTCACTAGCAGGAATTAATTCTTTATACGTTTTCAAAAAGTGGTTAAAAACTTGTATGCTCATTGAAGATGTATCATCTATTTTTGGATGTGCATTAATGATAAGTGTTTTGTTCATTTACATTACTCCTTTACAATGAAATTCAGGTTACAATTAACGATCAAGTTAATCGACGATTAACCTTGTCTCCAATATAAGGTCTATCTTTACTTTTGTCAAATGAATAAAATTTACCATAAAAAGATTTATTTTAATTGACTAACACTTTAAATACTCCTAAGATACAATTTGATAAGCTTTAAAATGAAAAGTAGGTGAGTTTATATGCAATATAGTGTTGGCGTTGAATATGCATTACATTGTCTAGTTTATTTAATTGATGTTCCTACGGATGAAAGTATTGGGATAAAGGATCTTGCAGTATTCCAAGGGCTCTCTGAGACATTTCTTTCAAAAGTATTTGGTAAGTTATCTAAAGCTGGTATCGTAAGTTCTGTCCCTGGTGTAAAGGGCGGATATCGATTATCTAAGTCCCCGGAAGATATCTCCTTTTGGGATGTAGTTAGAGCAGTTGAAGGTCCAAAACCTATTTTTCAATGTAAAAATATTAAAGATAATGGGTATTTGTATAGAGAAAACTGTTGTACAGCCCCCTCCTCTTGTACCATCAATTTAGTTATGCTCTCTGCGGAAGAAAAAATGCGTGATTTCTTGCGTAGTAAAACACTTGCATGGTTAAGTGAAGAGCTTGATCGGGTCTTATCCAAACAAATACGTGAAGATACGAGGAAATATTTTTTGAAGGGCGACATATAAAACAAACCTCTCGCTATTCCTTAATTAAGAGGAATTTAGAGAGGTTCTTTTTTCGTTCCTTGTCTTTTAAAAACAACAACCAATTTTCAATTCACCTCCCCGTTCGTATTATAAGCTAGCCGTGATAGAACGAATCCACCCTGGCATCCTATCCCCTTTTGAGTTTTCCTGTAAATTACGAAAAAGAACCACATGTCGTTTTTTAATTTTTATACCTTTCATTATTTCATTTCTCCGTTTGTCTACATCAATAATAAAAATGGTAAAGTGAATACAATTTGTGTTAGTAAAGATAATAAATATTGACTGTAAATTAAGGAGTTCATTTATTATGTTTAAGAATAAAAATAATCAGAGCCATGCAGAAAATCAAACACTTGCTGAAATAGTGAAAAGAGCTAAAAAATCATTTGATTTTAAAGAGCTAAAAAAAAACATTTCAGGAATCCAGATATTTATTTTATATTTCACTTCACTTATTGATCAAAAGACGATGGAACGAGTCCTTCTTCCATATATTAATGAATATGAAAAAAACAAAGATCAAACTCTGGATATATATCAATTTAAAAACAATCTTCCTCTTGAAGATGTAATTAAGACTCTTGATACAAAAGAAATTGAAGAGAAAATCCATCAAGGTTATGCCCTAATAAAGTTTGAAAATACCTCAAAAGATTGTCTTTTAGTGAATGTAAGCAATTTATCTAAAGGGATTAGAGAAACGAATGAAACTGAGAATGAGTTTAATGTTATAGGTCCAAAACTAGGGTTTGTTGAAAGTCTTGATACCAACATTCATTTACTCCGATCTAAGTTAAAATCTCCTTTATTAACTACTGAAGAGATCGTGCTAGGCACTCTGTCAAAAACAAGAGTTGCCATTGTTTATTTAGATGGTATTACTAATGAAAAACATATAGAAACCGTAAAGAAAAGGCTCTCTGAAATAGATTTTGATATTATTTGGGATACTTCTGCATTAATCCAGTTAATTAAAGAAAATTCTCATACTCCTTTTCCTCTTTATTTTTCTTCAGAGAGGCTGGATAGAATTTCTTATACAATCACTTCAGGCCAGGTCGTTATATTTAGCGATGGCTCACCATACGCAATATCCGGACCTACTACCATATTCGATTTTTTTCTCTCATCTGAAGATTATTATTATAACTGGATTATTGGTTCTTTCTTTCGTATCACCCGAATACTTGCGATCATTTTTTCAATCTTTTCTACCTCCATTTATGTTGCGGTTGTGACGTTTCATTATGAAGTTATTCCCGCAGATTTACTAGGTCCGTTAATAGAGTCAAGAGCAAACGTTCCATTTCCGCCGTTGCTGGAAGTTCTTTTTTTAGAAATGACAATTGAATTATTAAGAGAGGCAGGAGCCAGATTGCCAACTAAGGTAGGACAAACATTAGGAATCGTAGGAGGTATTGTCATTGGGCAGGCAGCAGTTGCTGCAGCACTGACAAGTAATATTTTATTAATTATTGTCGCTTTATCAGCCTTAGCTTCATTCACTACACCAACTACCGTTATGTCCAACACGATTAGAATATTAAGATTTCCCTTTATCATCATGTCCTCAATTCTAGGAGGATTAGGTATTGTAATAGGACTAGCAGCATTACTATGTCATTTGTTTAAACTAAAATCGTTTGATACTCCTTACATGGTTCCTTTATATCCGTTTCGCCTTAATAATTTAACAGATAGTATTATAAGGCCACCCTATAATAAATTAAACAAAAGACCAGATTATTTGAGACCTATAGATAAATTGAAATACTCCCCTAAAGAAAGAAACAAAAAGAAGGATGATATAAATGACGAATAACATATTTGTACCTATAGGTTTTGTTATTATATCTCTAATCCTGGTTGGATGTGTACCTCACAATACTATTAATGAAATTTCTTTAATGCATAATGTAGGCTATGACGAAGAAGATAAAATGTTAAAAGCAAGTGTCGTTTATCCGAATTATGATGAAAGTAATAAACCTGCTTTAATGACATCTGTTGCTGAAAATCCTTCTAGTCTGCATGAAGAACTTGGCCATAAGTCTCAATTCCCTTTTGAAATAGGTCAAGTAAGATTAATGATTTTTGGAGATAATCTAAGTAAAAGAGGTTTAGCAGAGGTATTGGACACCATCTGTAAGGATCCAAAGATCGGTATTATCAGAATGGCAATTACAGATGGATCACCTGATAAAATACTCAATCAATCCTTGAATGAGCGTCCGCTATTTTTAATGAATTTGATTGATAAAAGTATTGAAAATGAAGGTATTCCTGATTCAAACCTCCATGTCATGTTTGACCAGTATTTTGGCAGCGGAATTGATATGTCCTTTCCAAATCTTACAGTAGATTCTCAAGGAACAGTTAAAGTCGATGGAATGGGGATTTTTAAAGATGATAAATTAGCACTAAAGATTTCAGATAAAGAAACATTCTTATTAAAATTAATGACAGACAAAAACAAACGGGGAGTTTACAGTTTTAGCCTCAACATGAATGGACATAAAGCAAATATTGGAGTCAGAACGATTGAGGGAAAACATAAGGTGAAAGTCAACAAGGAAAAGGCCAGAAAACAAGCCAAAGTGAAACTAAATTTAGACGTAGAACTTGATTCTTTGCCTGAATGGATCAATTTGGAAAAGGAAAAGGATCTAACATCTTTTAAAAACGCCTTACAGAAATCCATTTCAGACGAAGCTGAATCACTTCTTAAGGATTTTCAATCTAATGGTGTAGATCCTATAGGTATTGGAAGATTAGATAAAATCAATCACAAAAATTGGTCAGAGAAAAGTTTTTACGAAAAGATTTATCCTAGTATTACATTTGATGTAAAAACTAAAATTGTTGTTAGACAAACCGGGGTGGGAAAATAGTGACCGTAAAAGTAGAAAAACAATTTCAAGTTTCGGGATTTTTCACATTTTTTCTCATTCACTCTTCACAAACTGGAGTTGGCATTCTAAATTTTCAAAATCAAGTTATTAAAGGTGCAGAACAGGATGCATGGATTTCATTACTAATAACTGGTGTTATGACCCATATCATACTCTATATTATCTTTAAGCTTTTAGATGAAGAAAACAGAGATTTAGTAGCTGTTCATCACTATTGCTTTGGGAAAAAGGCGGGTAATATGTTGTCCGTCTTTACACTGGTCTATTTCTGGTTAGCATCTTTAACGGTTTTTCGCGCATATATTGAAGTCATCCAAATATGGGTATATCCTACAATAAAAACGTGGCAACTTTGTTTAGTATTCGGTCTTTTATTTTATTACATAATATCTAGTGGATTCCGTACTTTAACCGGTTTTAGTTTCTGGGGAGTTATTTTACCTTCTTTTCTGTTCTTTTTAATTTATTTCCCAATGAAGCATACGAATTATACTTATTTACTCCCAGTGTTCAGTCATTCTCTCAGGGATCTCTTTGAATCTTCTAAAGCTTATTCCCTGCTTTTTCTTGGTTTCGAATGGATACTCATGTACTATCCATTTATTAAGGATTCGAATTCTAAAAATATTTCTAAATGGGCACATTTTGGGAACTTATATACCATCATTGTGTATCTAATTGTAACTATGATTTCATTCCTATATTTCAATCAAGAAGTTCTACAGCAATTGCCTTGGGCAACTCTAATGATGGTAAAAATCGTTAAATTTTCCTTCCTGGAAAGATTTGAATATGTGTTCATTTTTATATGGTTGTTAGTAGTTTTATCACCTATCTGTATTTCTTTGTGGGCATGTACAAGGATTGCAAAAAGAGCTTTTTCAATGCCCCCAAAAAAGACTTTAACACTTTTACTTATTGCAATAATGCTTGCTTCCGTTAACTTTAAAGAGTTCAAAAGTATTGATCATATCATCAATCTTACGGCTAATGTAGGATCTGTTTTTATTTATGTATATTTACCATTCCTTCTTGTACTCAAATGGATTAGGAATTATTTTCAAAAAAATATTAATTCTTCTGGAGGTTAGTAGATTGCTCAGATGCCCAACTTCCACATAGCCATTAATAATTGGAAGTTCTAAGGAAGCGATTTATTTCATTTATACGTTTATATATTACAACGTAAATCAGCTGAACAGTGTATCCTTCTCAAAATATTTTGTTTGTTCTAAAGGATGCTTTTAGTCATTAAAGACAAGGGATGTGGCAAAAGCCCACTATATTGCGGAAAACTTACGTGCAGGTACTGTATGGGTAAACTGCTACAATGTCTTTGATGCTGCATCACCATTTGGCGGTTATAAGCAATCGGGAATTGGCCGTGAAATGGGATCTTACGCATTGAACAACTACACTGAAGTTAAGAGCGTTTGGATTTCTAAGAAATAACAACTGAATTTCTTGGCATCTCTAACACAATGACTTTTCAACATAGATATCTTTGGTTATAATAATAGTAGATTTGAATAAACTAAAAAAAAGACTGTTCGGTGCTGTAACACCAAACAGTCATACAATAGCAGGTTCCCTACAAGGGAGTCAGCGTTTTAAGGTAAAGGGCTCACCCTATTGAACTCCAACGCTCAAGGGTGGGTTATTTTTTGTACGTTTAAAATAGATAAATTGGCAGCTAGAAGATGACTCGACGTAGAGGCCAATTTTAAGTCTAAAGTATAAGGGCAACTACGCACCACGCTTCGCCTTTCAGGCTCGCCATTCGGCGAGTTTTCTTTATCTCTAAAAGATATGATTGACAACACCAAACTTGCAAATGCAATCATAAGCATTAGCGTTTGAAATACTGTCAACATAAGCATCACCCCCTTTTCTACGGGGTAACGCTGACCACCCTTGAGTTTACCTAACTATCGCCATTCTATTATACCACAAAATAGAACGTTTGTTTTGTTCCCTTCGAGTTTCAGGCCCACTAAATGCAGTCTTCCAAATTCCTCAAATTATTTTAAATCACATATTCAATATTGCTTTGCTAGTAGATTTACTTTACATAGTTACAAAGCTTACCAATATTCTCCACTTCAACTACTACTGTATCCCCAGATTTCATTGGACAACTCCCTGAAGGTGATCCAGTAGCTAGAACATCGCCTGGCTCAAGTGTCATAACTTGTGAAATCCAACTGATGAGATAAGGAATTGAAAGTGTCATTTGATTCGTATTGCCATCTTGTACTACTTTTCCATTTAAGGTTGTAACAATTCTTAGATTGGTTGGGTCGATCCCTGTTACAATGTATGGACCCAAAGGGCCAAATGTATCGAAACCTTTGCCTCTTGTAAATTGAGGGTCAGATTTAGTAAGGTCTCTTGCTGTCACATCGTTAAAAATAGTACAGCCAAAAAGATAATCTAATGCCTCTTCTTCTTTTATATTTTTGCCCCGTTTTCCAATTATAAGGGCTACTTCCCCCTCCATTTCTACCTGTTCGGTTAAGGTAGTGGGAGGAAGAATGATTTCACCCTGATCCGCTATGATCGAAGAAGTAGGTTTTAAAAACAATAATGGTTCACGAAGGTTAGCCGTTCCCCCAGTCTCTTTTGCGTGTCCAGCATATGTCCAACCAAAATTGACAATTTTCGATGGGGATACTGGCTCTACTATCTTTACTTCATTATATTTAACCCTTACTCCGTCATACTTTAGCTCATTGTTAACAATTTGTGTAAAATCACTAGACAATTGTACTATATCATCACCTTCAATAATTCCATAATACTCTTTCTCACAATGTAGATAACGTACAATCGTTTGTGTTTTTTGTAATGTCTTCATTTATCAAAATAACCCCTTTACTCAATTTAAACATGTTTACGGTTTAATTTATTTTATCCTTATTTTTAGCTATTTCTAGGTAACCAATGACTATGACCATTTTCATTTTCAAGCTTTCTAAAAAGGGGACAATTTAAAGATTCCTTCCCTTTATGGAGTGAAAAAAGCATTGAGGATTCCTCAATACTCTTAACTAAAAGACTTAATGATCATTTAATTAAAATGTTTGTTGAATCTGTCCTTCGCCTTGTTTCTGTTTGACGTACCAGATACATTTCCCTGTATAGCCATATATAATTGCTAGGGCAATTGAGACAAAGCTTAACCACATAAATGGAACATAAGCAAAGGTAGAAACACCTAGAATACCAGCCATGAAGATTCCGTTGTCCGTCCAAGGAATCATTCCAGAGGTTAATGTCCCCCCGACTTCTGTGTTTCGAGCTAATACCCTTCGGTCAATGTTTAAGTTGTCATAGCTTTCTCCCATAATTTTAGGAGTCAAAATTAATGAAACATACATAGCGCAACCAAAAATATTCGCAAAAAATGCAACAATTATAGTGGATAATGTTACATTTCCAGCTGATGTTAAGAAACTCTGAAACTTGGAAACAATCACTTTTAGAACTCCTAAATGCTCAAGAAGACCACCAAAACCTAATCCAAATATGATGACAGCGACTGAAGCAAGCATTCCTTCTATTCCACCACGGTTCAGAAGTTTATCCATAAACTCAACTCCTGTGTTAATAGAAAAACCGTTATAAGCAGTACCAACAGCATCGGGGACATTCATGCCTTGGAACACAACTGCCCAGATAGCCCCAAGAAGAGCCCCTATAGCAATAGAAGGAACAGAAGGTTTTTTCATAGCAAGCATCACAATAACAAATATAGCAGGTATTACCATCCAAATTTGAATATTGAATGTATCAAGTATTGCTGACTTTAAAAATTCTACTTTATCTAAATCTGTGCTATCGCCAGCATATATAAATCCTGCTACAGTAAATAGGATTGCTGTAATAAGGTAGGCAGGAATGTCTAGATATAACATGGCACGTACGTGTGCTATAACATCTACTTTTGAAAGGGAAGCTGCAAGGACAGTACTGTCAGAAAGTGGAGATAGTTTATCACCAAAGTATGCTCCTGAAAGAACTGCTCCAGCTACAAGAGGAAGAGGCATACCTAATCCTTCTCCAATTGCCATCATAGCAATGCCAGCTGTTCCCACCGTTCCCCATGATGTACCTGTAGCTAAAGAAGTGATTGAGCAGACAACTAATGTTGCTAATAAGAAAATACTTGGATGTATAAATTCCAATCCGTAATAAATAAGCGTTGGTACGACTCCTCCTGCAATCCATGTCCCGATTAGAGCACCGACTGCAACAAGTATCAATATTGCCTCAAGTCCGTTTGAGATTCCGGTTGTTATGGCTTTCTGCAGCTCATCATATCGGTACCCTAATCTCATTCCAAGTAAAATCACAAGGAACCATGAAATAAACAGTGCCAACTGTATGGGTAAATCGAAAAAGGCAGTAAACGAAAATACAATGACAAGAAACAACCCTAATGTACAAACAATTTCTAAAATTGATGGTAATCGTACATTTTTCACTTCTATTCCTCCAATAACAAATTATTATGTATCCTCTAAAAATAGATATTTTCTTGTACGTAACCCGCTTCCAAGATCATGCTAGTTGTATTGAGATATTGTTTACTCTCGATCAAAAAGTGATACCCCTGCAATTCCTGGATTTGTCATTTCGTAAGGATTTAAAATCAAATCAAGCTCTTCCTCTGTTAGCACATCATATTGAAGGCAAAGCTCCCTTACAGATTTCCCCTTCAAAATGGCTTCCCTAGCAATTCGAGAGACTACTTCGTACCCTAAATGAGGATTAACAGCTGTAATAATACCAACACTCTTTTCTACGTATTCCCTCATTCTATCTTCATTTGCTTCGATGCCTATTAAACAGTAATCTGTAAAGCTTTTAAAACCATTTCTCATAATACTGATAGATTGTAATAAGTTAAATACAAGTACAGGTTCCATTACGTTTAACTCTAACTGACCAGCTTCAGAGGCCAGACAAATTGTATGGTCATTTCCTATCACTTGGAAGGCAATTTGGTTAATTAACTCTGGCATGACTGGATTGACTTTTCCAGGCATAATAGAGGATCCAGGCTGGCGCGCCGGCAAACTAATTTCTCCTAGTCCTGCCCGAGGTCCGGATGCCATTAACCGAAGATCGTTTGCAATTTTTGACATGTTCATCATACACACCTTTAATGCAGCAGATACCTCTGTATAAGCATCTGTATTTTGTGTTGCATCAACGAGATGCTCTGCACCAACGATCGGAAACCCACTAATATCTGCTAAGTAGCTTACAACATATTTAATATACTTAGGGTCTGCATTTAATCCTGTCCCTACAGCTGTAGCTCCCATATTAACTTCATATAAATGCGTACGTGTTTGTTCAATTCGCTTAATATCTCGTTCTAGTACTCGACTATATGCCTCAAATTCTTGACCAAGGCGAATGGGTACAGCATCTTGGAGGTGAGTACGTCCCATTTTTATAACATGGTCAAATTGTTTAGCTTTGCTTTTAAAAGCCTGCAACATGTCGTTCATCGTATCAAGAAGCTGTTTTAATAAGTTAAGTGTTGCGATATGAATAGCTGTTGGAAACACATCATTTGTAGACTGTGACATATTCACATGAGAGTTTGGACTCAAGTGTACATATTCACCTTTATGATGGCCGAGTAGCTCTAGAGCACGATTGGCAATCACTTCATTTGTGTTCATGTTCATAGAGGTACCTGCACCGCCCTGTATTGGGTCAATAATGAAATACTCGTGCCATTTCCCTTCCAGAATTTCATCTGAAGCTTGAACAATGACTTCACCGATTCCACTATATAAACGTTTTGTTTCCATATTGGCTAATGCAGCTGCTTTTTTTATCATAGCTAGGGCGTTGATCATCTCTTCATGTATTCTGTATCCTGTAATAGGGAAATTTTCTATTGCGCGTAACGTTTGTATTCCGTAATATACATGTTCCGGAATTTCCTTTTCACCAAGAAAATCACGTTCCATTCTATACCTTTGACCAGTTTCTCTTATCATTTCTATCATTACCCCACTTTCATTTACTAATTGAATAATAAAATCATATTTTTACCTTTTTATAAAACTACCCAATTATTTTCCTGAATTTGCAAATCATTTGCTACAGGTGTTTCCATTATTTTTTTCACTTGTTCCAAATTACTTGTCTTACCTAATGCCCACATTAATTTAGGGACAATAGCTTCTGTGTTCATATCTCTTGAAGAAATAATGAGTTTTTTGGATATCTTTCTTCCAACTTCATACCTTTGTAAGTCGGTCCCTTCCTCAAGGCACTGAGTTGTAATCACTACTGCAACCCCAGCTTCTATTAGTTCATTTATTTTTGGAAGTAAATTTCTCTTTTCAAATGGAATCCCGCCATTTCCGTAACTTTCTATTACTACACCTCGATAAGAGTGTTTAATATAATCGAAAATATCTGGGGTTATTCCTGGAAAAAGCTTCAGTAAAAGGACATTACTACAAATGGAGGTATCTAATTTTAATAAACCGTTCTGTTTTACCGGGGTATTCCCTAAATAGGTAACCTCTGAACCCTCTAAACGAGCGATGTAAGGACAGTTAATACTCTTGAAAGCGTTATTACTTTTTGATTTTACTTTGACCGCTCGAGTGCCACTAATCACCTTTCCATCAAAAACAACATAAACTCCACTAATACTCTCACAAGCAAACCTAATTGCATTCATCATATTTTTCCTTGCATCGGTTTCCCCATAACTAATAGGAACCATAGATCCCGTTACGATTACTGGCTTTGCTAGATTTTGTAGTATATAGGAGAGTGCTGATGAAGTATAACCTAACGTATCCGTTCCATGGGTAATAACAAACCCATCATACTGGTCATATTTGTTATAAATAGTTTGTGCAATTTCCACCCAGTATTCAGGCTGCATATTTGTACTATCCACATTCATCAACACCATACTGTGAAGCAATAATTCCTCTTTATATTCCGGTAAATAACCAATGATATCTTGATCTGATATTCCTGGTGTGAGACCATTTTCACCTTCAACTGAAGCTATTGTACCACCAGTAGTTAATAAAAGAATTCTTTTCATAATTCCACCTCTTACATAAGTAATTTCTTTTCCCTGTGAGTCATAACCATTTAAAGGATTGTTATCGGACTCGTATTGAGAACTTTTAGTAAAAACAAACATTTTTGTTTGCGATTCGCGAACAAAAGGACATAGATATCCAATTTTTCAATCATTTTAGAAATACATTTTGAGAGGAAGAACACTTTGAAGCCAAAGGAACTAGCCCCTCTTGTTTTAAGATCTAAAGAATCGTTATTTTTTCATATTATGTGGTGTAATGTCATAAGCAATAGGTTTTGCCATGATGTTCTTCACCATTTCAGTATCGTTTGACTGGCCTAGTGCCCACATTAATTTTGGAATAATTGCTTCAGTATTCATATCCCGTGTACGAATGATCATGTTATCAGACACTTTCCTGCCAACTTGGTAAAGCCCTAGGTCCTCACCTTCTTCAAGTACTTGGGTTGTAAACACCATTGTAATACCAGATGCAATCAGTTCATGTATTTTCTCAACTAGACTTCTCTCTTGAAAAGGGATTCCCCCGGTTCCAAAACTTTCAATAACGACACCTTTGTATAAGTTCTTTATATAGTCAAAAAGTTCAGGTTTCGTTCCAGGATGCAGCTTTAACAAAAAGACATCTGGACAGATAGAAGAGTTAAATTTCATTCTCTTACCTTTTGTTGTAGGAATTTTCATTTGATATGTAACTTCAGAATGATTCACACGAGCAATATAGGGGAAATTAATGCTTTCAAAAGCATCATAGCTTTTCGTCCTTAATTTGACTGTTCTTGTCCCGATAATCACCAGTCCATTAAAAACAGTAAAAACACCACCAATATCTTCACACGCAAACCGAACAGCATCACTAATATTTTTCTTAGCATCTGTACGCTTATAATTAATTGGAATTTGAGAACCTGTTATCACAACTGGCTTCGCAAGATTTTGTAGCATGTACGAAATGGCTGCTGACGTATATGCCATAGTATCTGTTCCATGCGTGATAACAAATCCATCATACTTATCATAATGTTCATTAACAGCTTCTGCTACTTTAACCCAAGATTCTGGTTGCATATTCGTACTGTCAATATTCATTAGGTTTTTACATTCTACTTTATATCTAATATGTTGTTCAGGTAAATAACTGGCAATTTCCTCAGCAGGGATTTCTGGATATAAACCCTCTTTCCCTAATACAGATGCAATAGAACCTCCAGTAGTTAACAATAGGATTTTTTTCATATGCACTCCTCCTTCTAAAAGACCTTTTTTTCCTGTATTTTATCACATATAATTACTTTTTCGAGGTATTCATTATCTTTACTTTTTCTTGAAGCAAAGAACATAAGGCAGTTTTAGAGTAAACTAAGATTACTAGATTGTTTTCTAGGTATAAAAACGAATAATGTTAACTTTTTTATGTCTAAGATTATGTAAATAAATAATCTTATGAAGCTAAAGAAACTCTTTTTTGAATTCGCTTCCAATTAAACATTCCAAAGCAAAAATTCGCGCTTCGAGAACTTGTAATTAAATTCTAGAGAATTATCAGGAAAATTACAAGAGTTTTTATTCAATTCGCGAACATTTTATGTTTTACACATGCAAGCTTATTATAAATAATGTTATAATAAAGGGAATTATTTTGGAGGATATGAAAAATGTTAAATCGATTAGCTGAATTACGAAAAAGTAGAAAGTGGTCAATGCAATATATAGCCGACCAGCTAGAAATTGCCAAAAGTACATATGCAGGATACGAGTCTGGTTATCGCGAGCCATCACTTGATACGACAAAAAAGATTGCAGAATTATTTAAAACATCCGTTGACTATTTATTAGAAAAAACAGATGATCAACACTTTCCCCCACTACAAGTGAAGGAAAATTCCCCTGTGGAATTAACAGATCAAACTCAGTTGGCTAACATTCAGCTGGCAATCGATGAAAAAATCTTGTCTCCTGAAGAACTTTATCATTTTATTGCATTTATACGAGCAAAACGTGAAATTGAGAAAAATGGAATTTGAATGATGTTTTGTCTTTTTTCTTCCTTTAAGCAGCCTCTTGATCTCCCAAATGCTGCTGTCATTCACGATTGACCCTAACATAGCGCGTATCATCGACATCAAAAATGATCGTATCCATTCACATAACCCCCCCTCATATTATGATGTTAATAACTTGAGATAGTAACTTGATGATGAGTAAATCTTCTAAAAATTTCACCCTTCTCACTTTCAACAATTTTATTTTCTGTGTGTATTCAATCTTATTTTTCAAATTAGTTAACGAAGAAATTGGTTTGATTTCCAAAGGGGGTAAAACCTGGACAACTCAATAACAAGGAAACATGAACTACTTTTATTGAATATTTAGGGAGAGATCCCCAATGGCTGCATGATCAAAAAAAAGAAAATGTGCCTCTTGATGATATTACCCTTGTGACTGAAGATCAGTTTGGTCATATAAAGATTTGTTTGTATAAGTAAAACAAATCTAGAACTTTTCGATATGTGTCCTAAAATATGTTGTTCTTTTTATAGCAAAAAAACACTTCGCTCTTCCTACGAAAAACGAAGTGAAATATCAAGCACTAGTTCTCTATAAATTTAGTTCACACCAACGTTCATAAACATATCCAAATCATCTTTTGTATTCGTAATGCTTCCTACACCAAAGTTTTCTACTAAGAAGTTTGTGACATTTGGTGATAGAAATGCTGGTAATGTCGGCCCAACATAAATGTTTTTCACACCTAGATAAAGGATTGATAAAAATACGATGACGGCTATTTGCTCATACCAGGCGATATTATAAGACAATGGAAGATCGTTAACACTCTCCAAACCAAAGGCATCCTTTAGTTTTAATGCTGTCATAACAAGTGAATAAGAATCATTACATTGACCAGCATCAAGGACTCTTGGAATACCATTGATATCACCCAAATCAAGCTTGTTGTATCTATATTTGCACAACCAGCTGTTAAGATGATGGTATCCTTAGGAAGTTCTTCTGCAAACTCTTTATTATATGTTCTACTTTTATGGCGTCCATCACATCAACTGAAGTTGGAAAGCTCATTATGGGGAAGGCTGCGAAAACGTTAAAACGTGTCACGCTTGAATTAGACGGAAAATCTCCGAACATCATTTTTACCTGATGCTGATCGCATTAAACGGGGTTATGTTTAACCAGGGGCAGGTTTGTTGTGCTGGATCCCGTGTGTTCGTTCAAAAGAACAATTCGATAATGTCGTGGCAGACATGGTAAGTCACGCAGAAAAAATCAAACAAGGATCGGGAATCCACGAAGATACAGAAATTGGTCCACTTGTTTCGACAGAACAACAAAATCGGGTATTAGGCTATATTGATAAAGGTGTAAATGAAGGTGCTGAACTATTAGTAGGTGGTTCAAAACCGTATAAAGAATGTTACTTCGTATCTCCTACTATTTTCGCAAATGTGAATGATGACATGACGATTGCGAAAGAAGAAATTTTTGGTCCAGTCATTTCAGCTATGCCTTATGATGATATAGACGATCTGATTGCTCGTGCAAATAATAGTGAATATGGATTAGCTGCCGGGGTTTGGACACGGGATGTGGCAAAAGCCCACTATATTGCGGAAAACCTTCGTACAGGAACTGTATGGGTAAACTGCTACAATGTCTATGATGCTGCATCACCATTTGGCGGTTACAAACAATCGGGTATCGGCCGTGAAATGGGATCTTACGCATTAAACAACTACACGGAAGTTAAGAGTGTTTGGATTTCTAAGAAATAAGCAACTGAATTACTTAATAAAATGTCAATGTTTTTTCAAGCATTGCCATTTTTTATATACAAAGAAGCGCTAAATCCTTTTTATACCAAATCAAACACACTCTATCGTTTAAGAGCAATCATATTTGGTCTGTCCTAGAATTCATTAATTAACTGACAAAACCTATTTCTTCCTTTTCCTTTTTCTAATTGGAAATTCATTATTCCGAATTACCATCTAATCAATTGAGTTTATTTCATATCATATCTTACAAATGACTTTCCAACATAAATATCTTTGGTTATAATAATAGTAGTAATTTGCAAAACTAAAAATGACTGTTCGGTGCTCGAACACCAAACAGTCATACAATAGCTAGATTCCCACCAAGGGGAATCAGCGATTTTGGAAGATTACTCACCCTATCGCCGTGCAAAAGCTCAAGGGTGGGTTTTTTTTTGTACGTTTAAAATAGATAAATTGGCCGTTAGAAGATGACTCGATGTAGAGTCCAATTTTAAGTCTAAAGTATAAGGGCAACTACGCACCACGCCTCGCCTTTTAAGGCTCGCCATTCGGCGAGTTTTCTTTATCTCTAAAAGATATGATTGACAACACCAAACTTGCAAATGCAATCATCAGTATTAACGTTTGAAATATTGTCAACATAAGCATCAGCCCCTTTCAATCCGGGGTAACGCTGACCACCCTTGAGTTTACCTTGCTATTGCAAGTATATTATAACATATAACAGAACACTCGTTCTACAACGATGGTCTAAAATAAATTTTAAAAACAACAGGTAAAGATGTAAGATTTTTCACTAAAAATATGTTTTACTTGATTGTCTATATTAGAAGTCTGATAAATTCCCCATATGCTTTATGCGAATGGAACCAAAAATTAAAAACCATTTTCCACTAACCACTTCATAATAGTTTCTTCTCTTCTCTTTACATCACCAAGCTGCGGATCGTATTTACGCATTTTCTTTTGTGCAACAATAGTTCCATCTACCATAAACAATACTCTTTCCGTTTTGGCTGCCACCTTAACATCATGCGTAACGAGCATGATGGTTGTCCCTTTCCTATTAATCTCTGCCAGAATGGCCATAATGTCTGCGGAGGCTTTGGAATCTAATGCTCCGGTTGGTTCGTCTCCAAATAGGATATCCGGATCATTGATCAATGCTCTGCAGATCGCCACTCTCTGCAGCTGCCCGCCTGAACCTTGAGTGATTTGATGATCAGCAAGCTTTTCAATTCCCGTCATTTTCATCAGCTTTTTTGCTTTTTGATAGACAGCATGTTTATCCGCCTCTTTTGATACAAGAGCAGGAAACATCACATTGTCAATTAATGATAGATTTTTCAATAAATTAATATCTTGAAAGATAAATCCCATGTTCTTCAAACGAAGCTGTGCAAGTTCTTCTTCCTTCATGCTGCTGATTTCCCTGCCGTTAAATGTCACACTGCCGGAAGACATTCGATCCATTCCGCTTACATTATAAAGCAATGTGGATTTCCCGCTTCCGGATGGTCCCATAACCGATATGAATTCACCTTCTTCTATATCCAGGTTGATATCCTTCAAAATATGAAGTTCATGATCTTTCCCTAATGCTACTTTTTTGTTCATCCTTCTTGCTTCTACTATATGGCTCATCGATATTCCTCCCATGCAAAATATGAAGATCAAAGTCTATTTCCTCAGAGGATTCCGGGATGTTTTTTCAGGGTAAAACAGTTGGTATCAATACACAGGAGATTTCTTCTGGTTCTCCAGAAATGCCGTCTTTACCAGTAGCATGGTTAGTCCTGTTATCTTCTTAAAGCGAGAGATATATCATCTTTTACGTGTATCTTACATGACATAAATATCGTCAAACCAACGAATAAAATCAGCGCTAACGGACAAAGCAGCCAAGTCTCCCATATAATATGGACAAATTCAATTTTTGCCGCTCCCATATAGGACATGGCCATACTGACCAGAAACTCCCCTACTACATTCGACATCAGCACGCCAAGTATGATTCCCACTATCAGGACCATCATTGTTCCGGCCATATATTGATAACTAATTTGCTTTGATGTTAATCCGACACTTCGCATAATGGTGTTCTGCGACATATCTTTTGATAAGAGCATCCGAAGGAATAATGCTGTGATGAAGACAGCTATGATAATCGCGATGGCGATTCCCCCTATCACTACGGTACCCATCTGCTCGATGATATGTCCAAGCGTTTGCTGTGTATATTCACTGATATCATTTACCTGAGCCGAGCTATAAGCATTCTTGTAGTAGTCCATTTTCTCAAGTTTATCAACACCAGGAGCCAAATTTAGGCTCACAATATACCAAAGAACAGCCTCTTCATTTACGCCAAGACTCGTATGACCCTTTGCTGTTTTACCGCCATTTGTAATATCTTGATAAATGCCCGTTACTTTCAATGTCTTTTCTGTCTCGCCAGCCTTTACGACTACTTCATCTCCCACTTTCTTGTTTAATCCATCACTTCCCGCATTTGCATAGGAAAGTGAGATCTCCCCTTCACCCTCTGGTGCTCTTCCTTCCAAATAGGTTAATGGAAATACGGAAAAATCACCCGTTTCAATATTCATATAGTCCCAGGTACCTTCCGCATTTTTGACCTGATAGGAGCTTGTAATGTAGGCAGCGTGTTTTTCAACATCTGAATCATTCTTCAGTTCGTCCTGCAGATTTTCAAAATTTTCTGTAATCGTATCTGTCTTTCGAAGATCGATTCGCATGTCGGATTTCCCTACTCCCATGTAGGTGGAAAATTCCGGTGAATTCAAGGTGTTAAACATATTTAGGGGAAGAATCACGATACATGTACATACGATAAAAATAACAACCAGCAGCCTGTATAATTTGAATCGTTTCCATACATCTCTCAGTCCCATGTAAATATTGGTGCTGAAAAATTTGTTCTGAAGCAGTGGAAAACTGTATTTTCTGTTCTTTCCGCTTTCCAAAGCATCTTTCCTTAAAGCTTCCACCGCAGAAATCTTGTCGATTCTTTTGAGGACATTTTTGCAGTAGAACACAATCATGAAGTAGACAAATAACGGAGCAATAAGAGATGGGATATATTGTAAGTCGCCTGATAAATCTGAAGATAGGTAAAGTCTCATATTCCCGTTAAATAGATTGACCACTGCAAATGACATGAGATAGCCTATGATACCGGCAGCTATTGACATGACTCTGTATTTGTTTAGATAAATCTTTTTTATATCTTTTTTGGATAGTCCGATTGCTTTCATCACACCGATTTCTCTTATATCTTCATCAATTGTTGCCAGAAACGTAAGTCTGATACAGAGCGACGCAATAATAATCAACAGAATACTGATCAGTATGATAACCATTGCAACTGCGGCATCTGACATGGCATTAAATAGTAGAAAAATAGTTCCTCCTACTGTAGGCCCATTTGCCGGAAGACCAGATTCGATATAAGCAGTTTGAACAGCAGCAGTATCCCCATTTTCATTCAACTTAAATTCGATGAGATATTCCAGTTCCATCCCCTCGATTTCAAGCATTTCATCATAGTCATTCTGATTGATCACAAACCGTTTCGAAGAAGTAAGAGAAGAGTTCATTTCATAGTCTCTTGCATAATCTGAAATGACAAACAATTTTTCGTCCTTTCCACTTTTGATCCTAATCGTATCACCTATTTCTAAGTCATACTGTTCCATAAAATAAATAGGAACCGCAACGAACCCTTCCTTTACATCCAGCTTTTCATTATCCAGGTCCAATATAAAATCAAATTTCTCATTTTGTACAACAAATGAAATATCCTGTACCGTTCCAGCCATCGTTTGATTGTTACCTAAATGAATAGTATGTCCATCCAAAGTCAGAAGCTCCATCGTTTCCTGCATCGCTATATGCTCACGCTGTTCTTCTGTAAATCGATTGATTTCTGTCTGGTCATAATCTCCTGAATGCATCTGCGTTATGTCTGCTGGTATGGCACGTTCTTGTAATTCGGACATCGACTGAATGAGATTTGTCATGTTATGAATAGCACTTGCCGCCAAAATAACAGCCATTGTGATAAAGACAAATACTGCTGTTGTTACCATTTTGTTCCTAATAAAATCATTCTTAACCATTTTCAAAAACATTTTCTTTTCCTCCCTCCTGTATGCTTTTTTACAAAAGGTCCCATTAAATTTGGCCATTTAATCATCTGAACATTTTGAAATGATTCTATATTTTTACTATAAAATAAATATCACCTTTTTTTAAGCTTCCCAAGTCTGATGCTTGACTACGACCTGAGAAGTATAGCTTTCTACAATCGCATATAAGCACTTAACTGAAGAATATATGCTATGATTTGCTCTTCCTTATTATGGATAAAGGCAAAAAAAGACACGAGCCCGGTATTTAGCCTTGCTCGTGTCTAGGAGACTGCTTGTAATATTCGTGGTCTAATTTCTGCATCCGTTCAGAAACGCGAATGCATTTTGAGGTTAGACTTGCAAAATTCCTTCATGTTTATCATTATTAAGTTAGTTAATCCACTCTACAACATCTTCCATAGCACGACGCGTTTTCGGACGTACCGGATCCTCTTCGCGATAGCCGAAGGCAACCATAGCTGATACGGCAAGCTTGCCATCTTCAAGTAGTCCTTCCTTCTCTAAAATCTCATTTACTTTGTCATAACTAAAGCCTTCAATCGGACAAGAGTCAATGCCGATTTGAGAGGCAGCTGTCATCATATTGCCCAGTGCAATATATGTTTGCTTGCTCGCCCAATCAAACAATGCCCGGTCGCTTTCAAACAGACGCTGATCTTCCTCTTGAAAGCTTCTATATCTAGGCTTCAATGTCTCAAGTAAATCATCAGGCATCTGCTTCACGTGCTTCTGCAACTTCTGCACATACTCAGAATCATACCTTACATCTGTACGCGCAAGAATCAAAACAAAATGGCTTGCAGTCGGCAGTTGTCCTTGGGCACCCCATGAAACCTCTCTAAGCTTTTCACGAAACTCCTTATTTTGTACAACAAGGAATTTCCACGGCTCGTATCCAACCGAACTTGGAGACAAACGGCCTGTTTCTAAAATGAACTTAAAATCTTCCTCAGAGATTTTCTTCGTTGGGTTAAATACCTTAGTTGCATGGCGAATATTGTATGCAGCAAGGATATCTTGTTTTTTAGCTTCATGATTACTCATGTTGAAATCATCCTCTTCTTCATAGATTACAAAAACCAAGTTTGTTCAAGACATATTGTATATAAATTAGCTTACTCTTATCAAAGAATTAGCTCTAACTTTCAAACTAATCTCTCTTTCATCTTCTTCCTCTAAGAGTTTTTTTTCTTCAATTTCACCAGTCTCCCCTTGCTTCACAACTCATACTTCTTCATTTTAAGATACAGCGTATTCCGGCTAATCTCCAACATCCTTGCAGCTTTACTTATATTCCATCCAGCTGATGTTAGTGCTTGGGTGATGGCCTCTTTTTCCGTCTGTCCGAGTGAAGACGATTTTTTTTCTACACTTGCTAATGCTTGATTTTCCTGTTCATACAAATCTTCAAAGTGTAAATCACCCGCCTTAATCTCGTTTCCTACGGCCAAAAAGGAGGCTTGAATGAGGACACTTTTAAGTTCTCTGATGTTTCCTGGCCAATGATAAGCGAGGATTTTTTGCTTTGCTTCATCTGATAACGTGACCGATGAATGGTCTAATGTGTGAATGAAATGCTCAGCTAATTCAAGGAGGTCTGTTCTGTCTTTCAGCGGCGGGAGGGTAATAAAAATTCCTTTTAGCCGGTAGTACAAGTCCTCTCGAAACCGCCCTGCTTTCATTTCTTCACGTAGGTTTTTGTTTGTAGCCGCGATAACCCTTGTGTTAATCGGGATGACTTTGACACCACCGACTCGTGTCACAATATTTTCTTGTAAGACACGGAGTAAAGCCGCCTGGGCCTTTAAGGACATATCGCCAATTTCGTCAAGAAAGATGGTTCCCCCATTTGCTGCTTCAAATTTTCCTGGAGAGCCTTTGTGATTCGCTCCTGTAAATGCCCCCTTTTCGTAACCAAATAATTCACTTTCGATAAGATTTTCTGGGATCGCGCTACAATTAACAGCAACAAATGGTTCCGCAAATCGTGTGCCGTGGCTATGTAATGATTGTGCAATAAGTTCCTTTCCTGTCCCGCTTTTCCCGTAAATAATGACAGGGAAATCAAAAACAGCCGCCTTTTTAATCATATTGCGAACCTTTTCTATTTTAGGACAAGAGCCAATGATATCCGAGGTGCTGTATAGTTTTTTTGCCGAATCGTCTTTCTTGTTTGCTTTGTTTAAAGAAACGACGGAGCTGTAGACTTTCTGTGATTCATCAGAGATGACCTCAACCGAGTAACCTTTTGCGACATGAAACTCATCACCTATGCAATCTTCTCCTAGCATTAAGCGGGCTTTTTGATTGGCGCGAATGATCATATTTTCACGGTCAAGGGTAAGAAGCGGAACCGTTGATAAGTTTGATGATACCTCAAGTTCTTTTAATGCTAACACTTTTTCTTGCTTCGTCTGGTCAAGAAGTAGCCGGGTCTGTATACTTTCGGCCATCATTGTTGTTAAGGAAATCATAAAAGGGTGATACATCTCTTTTTTTGCACTAATATTAATCGCACCAATTAACTCACCAGCTGGAGAATAAATGGGACTTGCTGCACAAGTAAGGAAGTGATTTTTCACATAGAAATGGTGCTCAGCATGCGTAATGATTGGTTTCTTTTCATAGATGGCGAGCCCCATCGCATTGGTGCCTTTTCTTTTTTCAGACCAATTGGAGCCAACTGGCAAATAATCAATCGTCTCATTACGTTCCAGATGGCCTATTTTGTGAATAATCGTTCCATTTCGATCAACAATCACCGTGACAAGTTCGTGTGAGTGAATGGCAGGATAAAGGGTCTCTAAAATGAATGTTGTGTGCCGAATCATCGACTGATTTTCAGTTAATACCTCCTGTAAGGCATTACCGGTTAAAATTGAGTCGTCCATAGGATCGTAGGGTGAAAGTCCAAAGTTTTGACAACGCTTCCAAGAACGGTCGATTATATCAACCCGCTCGACAAGGTACTCCTGTAGCATTTGCTTGTCCCCCTTTAAATAGTAACGGTTTCTCTAAGTCTATTATACTACTAGGGTAAATATTTCCAAGTATAAACGAACAACTGTCCTAAAATAGGACAGTTGTTGTTCAGAAATTAAACAGGTTAATACCCGTTCATTATAAAAAGTGGCTCTAAATAAAAATTTTGGAACTTGGCACGCTTCTTGCAGTATATAAAGTGAACTACCTTACATTTATCTTAAGGGGGAATTGCAAAATGAGTGGTAACAGAGCAGTCGCATATATAAAACCAGGTAAGGTGGAAATACAGGACATAGGTTTTCCTGATTTAGAGTTAAGAGATGGTCCAGGTGTTAATCCACTGAATGTTGGTCGTAAATGTAACCATGGTGTCATTTTAAAAGTTGTCACAACGAACATTTGTGGAAGCGATCAACATATGGTGCGCGGAAGAACAACCGCTCCAACTGGACTTATTCTTGGACATGAAATTACAGGTGAAGTCATTGAAGTTGGAAGTGATGTTGAGTTCATTAAAAAAGGTGATCTCGTATCTGTGCCGTTTAATATTGCTTGTGGGCGCTGTCGTAGTTGTAAAGAGCGTGACACTCATATTTGTGAAAATGTAAATCCTGATCGTCCGGGTTCAGCGTATGGCTATGTTGATATGGGCGGATGGGTCGGAGGTCAGTCTGAATATGTGATGGTTCCGTATGCTGATTTTCAGTTATTAAAATTCCCAGATAAAGATCAGGCAATGGAAAAAATAAAAGATTTAACCATGCTCTCAGATATATTTCCAACAGGTTACCATGGTGCTGTCAGTGCCGGAGTCAAACCAGGTTCGACGGTTTATATTGCGGGAGCAGGTCCGGTTGGGTTAGCAGCAGCGCACTCAGCTCAATTACTCGGTGCCGCTGTCGTCATTGTCGGTGACCTGAACGCGGAGCGTCTTCAACAAGCAAAAAGCTTTGGATGTGAAACTGTAAACCTTCGTGACCATCCGGATCTTGGTGAGCAAATCGAACAAATTTTAGGGGTTCCTGAAGTCGATTGTGCTGTTGACTGTGTGGGATTTGAAGCATCAGGACATGGAGCAAATGCAGGCGAAGCGCCCGCAACCGTACTTAATTCAATTATGACCGTAACACGTGCTGGCGGTAGACTTGGTATTCCAGGGCTTTATGTGACTGGGGATCCTGGTGGAATTGATGAAGATGCACAAATCGGAACATTAAAGGTGCGTCTTGGCCTTGGTTGGGCAAAAGCACATACCTTTGTTACTGGGCAAACACCTGTGATGAAATACCACCGTGACTTAATGGCAGCGATCCTAAGTGGAAAAGCACAAATTGCGAAAGCTGTAAATGCAACGGTTATTTCGTTAGATGATGCGCCAAGAGGATACCAAGAATTTGACCAAGGTGCAGCGAGAAAGTATGTCATAGACCCTCATGGACTTGTAAAATAAAGGAGGTCTCTCATGGAACCCCCAGTTCTGTTCAAACGATGTGTGGCTGAAGGTATTGGAACTGCTTTACTCGTACTCATTGGTGCTGGAACAGCGGCGTTTAATGGGGTTATTACAGCAAGTAATAATGCGGCGACGACGCTTGCAGATATCGGCGTGATAAGTGTTGCCTTTGCGATTGTCGTCATGGCGATGATTTTTACAATTGGAAGAATCTCCGGATGTCATATTAATCCTGCCGTTACAATTGGTTTAGCAGTCACCGGTCACTTTGCTTGGAAAGAGGTTCCCGCGTACCTCATTGCTCAGTGCGTTGGCGGTATCATCGGTGCAATGGCAATTGTTGCTGTTCTTGGTATGGATGGTATCCACCTTGGAGGGTTAGGTGCAACATCACTTGGTTCTAGTACGGGCTATGCACAGGGCATGGTTGTGGAAGCGATCGCAGCATTTGTCCTTATGTTTGTGATTATGGGGATTGCTGTTGATTCAGAAGCCCCGGGAAACTGGGCAGGACTTGTGATTGGATTGACGGTAGGCGGACTTATCATGTTTACAGCTGGGGCAACTGGTGCTTCGTTTAACCCTGCTCGGACTTTTGGTCCCTATGTGATGAATAGTTTAGCAGGTGGTACGATCAGTTGGGCACAGTTCCCGATTTATGTGATTGGACCGATTTTCGGTGCGATAGGTGGAGCTGTTGCTTATAAAGGGTTAACGACAACAAAGCAGCAGATGGTGGGAACTGACCAGCACTCTGTTAAAGGATGAATCGTTAAAGTGTTTGAGGACTGTGTGACGCTTCGAGGCTTGTGATAAAATACCGTTTATAATTAGCCAATTTTAGTTAAAGGCAAAATTTCAGATTCAATACTTAAATTTAATGAATTCTACCTTTGAAGGGAAAACCATTGCGGTTTTCCCTATTATTACGCTACTAAAACTGCCATTCATATCTTGACTGCTATTAAAGCTAATTTACTTGCATAGACACACCTCTCCCCCCTAGCTCGTTAGAGACCATGAAACCTTTTGAACTCCGAATTTCCCTTCTATGGAAGCTCCTTTTCTATGAACTACTCAGTTTTTGATACTAAGTAAAATTCTACAAGAATTCTTATAGCTTATTTTAGATACACTCATCTCTTTGTTGGCATTCCTTACATTTTTTAATATATGTTTATAACCTCCCTTATGTTTACTTCTATGTTAAAGCTTGTCCCAATTGCAGGTTTTGTCATAGTAACTCCTTCCCTTAGGAATATATACACAGGCAATACGGCTTGCCTTAACAAACATGTAATAGAAGCTACATTCTGTTTTTACGTTAAATCAACAAAGGCTTTAATTTCATCTGTTAGCATCAAATGGTAATCAAAGTTTATTAAGGAGGTAATGAATGGTGGTTGGATTAAATCGGATAACAAGTAGGAAATGGAATTTACTCATTGTATTTGCGGTGCTTTTGCTAGTTTTAGGATTTAGCAATAATACCTTTGCCGATGGACATGGTAAACCAGTAAACATTAACGTGATGTCCTTTAATATTCATCACGCTGTAGGAGAAGACGATGTTCTAGACTTAGAACGAATTGCAAAAATCATCGAAGGATCCAATACAGATATCGTTGGTTTGCAAGAGGTGGACAACCATTGGTCAAGCCGCAGTGATTTTCAAGACCAGGCAAAATTACTGGCTGAACGTCTTGGCATGTTTTACACCTATGCAGCAAACCTTGACTATGAACCTTTACATGATGGAGACGAGCGTCGTCAATATGGCACCGCTATTTTAAGTAAATATCCAATACTATCATCTGAAAATCATTGCTTAACAAAAATCGGAAACACGGAACAACGCGGTTTATTAGAAGTAACCATCAATGTGAAGGGTAACCATTTACATATTTATAATACCCACTTGGCATTAACGTCTACTGAGCGCGAAATTCAAATCAATGAAGTTGTAGAAATTGCAAACCAATCAGAAGGACCAAAAGTGATCTTAGGAGATTTAAATGCGACTCCAGAAAGCATTGAAATGAAATCCATGTATGCTCATTATCTTGATGTTTTTGCAGATCAGCCGACTGCTTATACTTATTCTGCTGAAAATCCTACAAAGCGTATCGATTATATCTTTACATCAAATGACATTGAAACAGTGAATACCGAAGTGATTCAAAGTTTGGCTTCAGACCATCTTCCAATCACAGCTGAAATCGTATTGGACCGTGAGCAGCCATATTTGAATGGAAAGAAATAATGATTATTGGTGAAAAAGAAAGGAGCATATTTATGTTGAATGAGCAAAAAGAAAGAACAGGTCTTGGAACCAAAATGAAATACCTAACGGCGACAGCCGTACTTGGGATGGCCCTTTCAGGTGCTACATCCGTATTTGCTAAAAGCGAAGAAAAGCCAAAACTTGAATTTGGGATTGTTCCGGATGCCCAGTATTGTGACTGCGAAATAAATGGTACGCGCTACTATACGAATTCATTGGACAAGCTGATGGAAGCCGCTCAAACATTTAACAGTCAAGAGGTCGATTTCACTGTTCAAACGGGTGATTTAATCGACAGAAACCTTTCCAGCTTTTCAAGTATTCTACCAATCTACAACACTATCGAAGGCCCGAAGTATCATGTCCTTGGCAACCATGACTTCCCTGTGACAACCGATGAAGTGGTTGACATACTCGGCATGAAGAACCAATATTATGACTTCAAATTCAAAAACTGGCGCTTTGTTGTGCTTGATACCAATGATCTAAGCCTTTACGCGAACCCGGTAGATTCAGAAAAATACCAACAAGCCCAAGATATGTACAATTCGTTAAAGGCTACTAATGAAATCAATGCTCAAACATGGAATGGCGGGGTCAGCGAGGAACAGTTAACATGGCTTCGCGGAGTCCTGGAAAAAGCGTCACAAAGACAAGAAAAAGTAGTGGTATTGTCCCACATGCCTGTGTACCCTGAAAATAACCACAATGTTTGGAATGATGAAGCAGTCATCGCAGAACTAGAAGCAGCCGGAAATGTTGTTGCTTATTTCAACGGACATAATCACGCAGGCAATTATGGAGTGAAAAACGGAATTCACTATGTAAACCTCAAAGGAATGGTTGAAACCGATGACACAAACTCCTACTCAATCGTTCGCGTATACAAGGATCGATTGGAAGTCGATGGTTTTGGACGTGAAATAGATCGGATGTTAAAAATACAATAGTAAAACAGAGGGACGGTTCTTTTGCTTCGTGATTGAAAACAAAAGAACCGTCCCTACTTCTACGTCTTACCCTGCCAAAAATAGAGGGACGATGTACCTGTCCCCGTGTCCCACATTCAGTAATCCGTCTCCAGTCGTAACTTTACACGGTCTGCGATTAAATGGTAGTTTGAATAATGGACAGGGATTGATTCTTCGTTATAAATAATTTTGTCTACTAAAATGATCGGTGTCATTCGATTGACTTCCAGGTGCTTTTGTACCTCTTCTGTTGGATGTACAAATTCAAGATCTTTACAAACTTTTTTGAACTTTATTCCATACTCGTCGTTTATAATCTTAAAGGTTGAACATTCTGATGTTATTTTATCTTCAATTGAGGGGTAAAGTGCTGTTGGAAAATAGGCATAATCCAAGCTTAAAATCTGGTCATTTCGGTAAACTTTTCTCACCAATTCAATGTACTCATCGAATTTATTGTTAAATTTATGATTAATATGGGGAGTACCCTTTATTTTCACCATTGATATAATGTCTTTTTTAATAAAATCACTCTTTGTCGTCAAGCCTTCGGTGTATCCCTGAAAATGTAAAAGGTGAATTTCTTTACGGACTGTATTCACAAATGTACCTTTTCCCCGAATAATTTTAAGAACACCTTCGTCTACTAATTCTTTGATTGCACGACGAATAGATATTCTGCTTGCCTGAAAAATGTCACATAATTCCGCTTCAGTCGGAATTTGATCACCTTGATTTAACTGATTTGATTCAATATATTGTTTAATACCGGTCATAATTTCTTCATATAAATAATTTTGAATTTGATCGCGGTTACTCATTACGTTCGCTCCTATATGTTTAACGTTACCATTTATTATACATTAACTTTGGATAGCCGTTAAACTTTTTGTATTTCTTTTGGGTAACCGAATCCACCGTATTCTTGGCATGTTTTTTCAGCGGAGCTTGTTCCTTTCGCAATTGCCACTTTTATGTCATCACCACTTATATAAGAAGTTAAAAAGCCTGCGATTAAACTGTCACCAGCACCCATTGTGTCAACCACATTAATTTCCTTTAGCTTCTGCTCATAAATCTCTCCATTTTTGATAAAAATCGCCGGCCTTCCTCCTCTCGTCAATCCAATGATTTCAAATTGAAAAGTACTTACATTTTTTATAAAACGTTTGATCTCTTCCTCTGAAAGCTCAGCAGCTGAGAAAAAAGCATAAGAAATATATGGAGCAATCGATTCAATATAAGATAGGTCCTTCCTATTTGAAAAGTCATACGATATTTTTGATACTTGTGACAATTTAGGTAGTTCACTTTCCATGGAGGAATAGCAGCTCACATGGCTTAAATCAAAGGTTTTTATATAATCCAGCTCTTCTTGTACGAGCTGAATTTTAAATCGATGTTGTACGGTATTTTTAGGACCGCCAACAAATACACGGTCATGATCTTCTGTTAATGTCACTTGCGGCTGTCCTGTAATACCCGAAACGTCGCGTGAAAAACGATAATCGATGCCTTCTTGTCTTAGTACATACTTAATATGATCTGCAGGCTCATCGTTCCCAAATATACCAATATATGAAACTTCACAAGCCCCATTTCGTTTGGCGTTTACGGCTACATTGACACAGTTACCGCCGGGATAATAGTTATTTTGATCCAAGTAGCAGTCAACTACGTTATCACCGATTGTTATTAGTTTCATAGTTTATCATCCTTTCACAGATCCTTCTGCAAGACCTCTAACCAAATATTTTTGTAAGAAGATAAGTAGAACAATCATTGGGACTGTTGCAATCACCATACCTGATAACAATACACCCCAGTCTGTCCGAAGAGCATCTCGAAAGACCATTAAACCTGATGGGATCGTTTTTAATTCACTGGAATTAATGAAAACGGTGGCGAATAAGAATTCATTCCAGGCGAAATATGCGGTTAAGATAACAGATGTTACGTCAATAGGTAATGAAATTGGCAAATAAATACGCCAATAAACACCAAATTCTGTACACCCATCCATTAAAGCAGATTCAGATAACTCTTTAGGTACTGTTAAAAAGAAAGCCCGAATCAATATAATGGTTAAAGGTAATCGATAGGCTACATAGGTCAAAATAAGTGCCCAATGTGTATCTAATAAGTTTGTGATTGTTAAGATTTCAAATAAAGGGATTAAGGCAACTTGTGGGTTCATCATTAACCCGCCAAGAATAAATAAGAGTGACGCGTCAACCCATCGATTTTTATATCTGGATATGACGAACGCAGCCATAGATCCTATTATAACAGTTAACACAACCGTTAAAGCGGTTACATAAACACTATTGATAAAATAACTCGAAATCCCTTTCGACCATGCCATAGAATAGTTTTCAAATGTCCATTCTGTTGGTAAAGCCCACACATTACTGTAGATTTCCTGATAACTTTTAAATGATGAGATCAACATCCAAAATAGCGGATAGAGAATGATAACCGCAAAGCTCAGCAAACCGAGCAAGACGATATTTTTGGTGATTCTTAAATGAACTGGGGTTTTCTTTTTATTTGTAGGAAGGGTACTCGGGAATGTTGACTTCTTCAAATTCGTTTTTATCATGTCTTTCAATCCTCCTTCCCTGTTTTCGATACTTTGATTTGTATAAGCGCAAATACAGCAGATAGTAAGAAGATAAGAGTTGCTAGCGTTGATGCATAACCCATGTCATCTTTAATAAAGCCTGTTTGATACATGTGAACCGCTAATGTGATAGAACTATTTCCCGGGCCGCCATTTGTGAGAATATAAGGTTCATTAAATACTAGAATCGATCCTGTCACAGTCACTAATAAGTTAACAAACATCGCTTCTTTTACTTGTGGCACTGTTACACTAAAGAATCTTCGTATTTTTCCAGCACCATCTATCTCTGCAGCTTCATATAAATCCTTTGGAATTTTCTGAATCGCAACGATAAACAACATAGTAATAAGCCCAATACTTTGCCATTGGGACATGGCGATCACACTATAGATGGCCGTTGTTGAATTACCTAACCACGGCTTTGCAAAATGATCTAATCCAACTAGTTCTAGGAAACTATTTAATAACCCAATTTGGGGATTATAGACAAATCCAAATAATAAGGCAATAACAGAGATTGAAATCATAACCGGCATAAAATAAATAACCCGTAAAGCTGGAGCGAAGCGTCTAAAAAATTTATCCTCTAAAATAGCAGCTAGTACTAACGCAAAGAACACTTGCAGTAACACGGAAATGATGGCATATTTGACATTATTGTTTAATGCAATGAAGACTACCTCATCAACAAGTAATTCTTTTATTTTACTGAAACCAACAAACTCTTTCGACTGAGAAAATACACTAAATTCAAAAAAGCTATTATAAAAGTTTTGAATAAGTGGTATGTAAATAAAAAGTCCTAAAAATAAAATGGTAGGTAACATGAATAAGATTGGTGTTATTTTCGCCTTTTTTAGCTTCATTTCAAACCCCCCGCCCTTATTTTGAAGAATTGCCCTAACTTTTTCATATCTTAGTTAGGGCAATTCTCTTTTTTTATTGGTTACGTAATTTAGCAGATGCTTCCTGTACTTTTTTCATAATTTCTTCTGGTGTCGTTTGACCAGTTGCTAATTCTTGACCACCTCGCATGAAAATATCAGCTATTGTTATATCCACTGCATTATCAAACCAAGGGGTCGAATCTGATGCATCCAGAATAAGTTGATAGGCTTCCAGACTTGTTGGATTGGAGGTTTCTTCTGTTACACCGCCTTTAACAGCATTCATCTGACCATCTGCTTTCGTAAATGCTTTAGCCGTTTCCTCTGAAGTCAGAAACTTTAAAAACTCTACGGCTTCAGGCGGAGCATTTTTACTTAACATCCATCCTTCTGGTGCACCAGTAAGTGATTTAGGTCTTCCTTTTCCATCTTCAACTGCCGGGAAATTAAAGAACCCAAACTCCACATCGCCAGCTTCTTCTACATATCCAACCTCTGCAAATTGCATATAAAGAACTGGAACTTCACCAGCAGCAAACATATTTCGAGCTGCTTCATGATCAATAGCCGTTGAAACTTCCCCCATGTAAGTAGTTAACTCTTTAAAGATTTCCAGCCCACGAATATATCCTGGATCTGTATATTCACCTGTCTCGATGTTGTAGTCTTTAAGAAGAACATCATTTTCTATAACTCTATCAAAGATCGTTCCCATGTAATGAGAGATTGCCCAACCATTTGTTAAACCTTCAACAACTGGTGTTTCATAGCCGGCTTCCTTCAGTTGATCTAACGCATTAATAAGGTCTTCATATGACTCTGGTACCGCTATTTGATGTTCTTCAAATATCTGTTTGTTATAAAAGAATGCTTTACCATCAACAGTAAACGGTATTCCATATGTCACATCATCGAACGTAAATCCTGCATATTGGGACTCGATAATATTTCCTGACCATTCTGTATCCTCCGCCATGATATCATTTAGCTCCATAATACGTCCGGAACTTACTAGATTTGCGGCAAATGTATCTGACCATGAGGTGAAAACATCAGGAAGATCATCATTTGAAACAAGTACTCTAATTTTCTCTTTATAAGAATCATTTAAAACAGAATCAACATTAATTTTTACATTAGGATGGAGCTTTTCAAATTCTGCAATTTTCTCATCATAAAATGATTTTCTAGGTTCATTCGGCCACCTATGAAAGAAATCAATCACCACTTGATCACCATTAGATGCTTCGCCATTGCTTTCATTGGAGGAAGAACATGCTGCTAAAAACATAGAGCTAGCTAAAATAATAACTAAAAAGCTTAAAAACTTTCTCATTCATTATTTCCTCCCCGTAACCAATTTTTATTCTATTAATAGTCCATTTTCCACATATATCTTCGTACTGATAATGGGTGTCCAGTGTGTTCAGCTAAACCATCAGCGTATAAGCGTAATACAGGACCTGCTAGAGCTGAACCAAAATACTCTTTAAGATCTTCGTCTACGCCACTGTAATCAAACTCTTTTATGTTAACAACCTCAACTTTGTCGCTGAATTTTGTGACAAAATCAAGTGCGCGTTGATCAAGTGGTGTACTTGGTCCCTCTCCAACTACAACTAAAAATGGTACATCATCATCCGTGACTTCAAATGGTCCATGGAAATATTCACCTGCATGAATAGCATTTGAGTGAATCCAAAGCATTTCCATCAACAAGCAACTTGTGAATGAATAAGCATGATAGATATATGCTCCACTTGCCATTGTGTAAATCACTTTATCACGCTTATATTTCTTTCCAAAAGTGTCAGCTACATCTTTATGCTTTACCTGGTTGCTTTCTATTAACTGACCTAGCTTTGATAATTGTTCTACACCACGGAGATATTTTTCTTCCCCAGTAAGTTGATGAAGCAATTTAAAGAGTAACGTGTAGTACATCCCTATTTCACCATCGATTGCATCCGATCCATCTTTGTAATTGTAATGAATCGTATAGTCTGATTCTTGACACAGAGGAGATTCAACTTCCATTGAAATCGCAACAGTTAAAGCACCTTGTTCTCTAGCATATGTAGCAGCTCCAACGGTTTCCGGCGTTGTACCTGAATGAGATCTTAGTATGACAAGGCTGTTTTCACCTAATGCTTTTGGTGCACGATGTATGAATTCATTTGATGTATAAACAAAGCTTGGCATGTCAGTATCCTTCGTTATAAAATAATCCCCGATCGAAAGCGCTGCCATTGAACCTCCACATGCAACAAAGAAAATGTTTTTAATATCCTTCCCTTCCACAGCCCTGATAACGTTTTCAATTTGTTCTACATGTTCTTTTTTCATACTTTACCTCTCCCCTCAAGTTTTAACTTAGATTGGTAGGAAGTTTTTCGTCCTCACCTATCACTCTAAGATATTATGATGTCATATAACATCATCTATAAGGTTATAGTACATCATATGATGTCATAGGTCAACGGTTTGTTTATCATTTTCTGATAACTAATTTGAAAACCATGGGATGTTCTAAGAAAGCCTACTCTTATTCATAGGGAAAAGCATCTGACTTAAGAGGAGTTATAATGATTGAGGATGAAAAATTCACAAAAAAATACAGCCAAATATAATGGCTGTTATTGTCCAAAAACGAGATCAGATTTATTTCTTTTTTAAAATAAAACACCACAAGTTCGTAGAGTACTTGCCGAGTCCTTTCCTATATTTGTTCACTTTAACTGAAAATGTTAACATCTTTCTGCCAGAGCTTATTTTTTTAGCTAATATATGTACCCTAAATAATAAATCCGCTGTATACCATTCCAATATTAATGACGATATGAAAAATAATACTTGGATAGATGCTGTTTGTTTTAAGTGTGATTATTGCGTATATGACTCCTGCAATTGAAATCAACAAACTAAGGGGAATAGAAAAACCAATTGCAAGATGGAGAAGTCCAAAACCAACACTTGTAATTAAGACAGCAAACCCTCTCGATGTGTTTTCACTGATAGCCGAAAGCATAACCCCTCTCCAAATAACTTCCTCTAAAACTGCATTTATCAGAGAAAAAAATAGACAAAACCAGAAAAGCGATGCGATATAATCTACATCTTTTTGAACAATAAAATATAAATATACAATTCCATTAACTACTATTCCAATCATCCAAAACCAAAATATATTAATCTTATGAAACGGCAAGATAATCGGATCTTTCCAATCAGGTTTTGAATTATACCAAGACACTTTCTTCTTGTAGAGAAGTAAATGAAATACGATTCCTATTAGAATCACAACAAGCAAAAGACGATTAACAATAATCTTGAATTCCTTTGAAATTGTCAACGCATCAATGAAATGATTAGAAACGATAAATATGACAAAACTAATTAAAAATGATAACAATAGAGAAGTTATAAATCGCTTTTCCTTATTGGTAATAAACAAAAATAGGAATCCAATAAATACAAAAGACGAAAAAACGACTTGATGATAAGAAATAGATATAATACCTATAAAAAACAAAGCCGCAATAACAACTAACATAAACATCCCCCCTTTCAACCTTCATTTTAAATTTTAACATAAATATCCAGTTGGGACAGAGGGACAGGTCAAATGGTCCACCATTTATTTGAAACAGAAATTTTGGTAGACATAAAATGTATTTTTCACTAATTCACTCGGATTAAAAATTCCCCGCTAATTTCCATGCGGGAAATTACTTTCGACTAATATAAATTTATCTCTAATTTATAACAAATGTGGACCTTCTCTTTATTTTAATTCATTTATTGTGAACGACGCTCATAATCGCGCTCAATCCCTTTTTTCCAACTCCGATCAATTTCCTTCCCAGCTCGAAGCTTTATGACAGCTTCGCTTACAGACTCATAATTTAATTTTGTTCCTGAGCTGTCTGCATGATAGTCAACAGCAAAGTCCTCTTCAATTCCAAACTGTGCAGCCGTTGCAATGGCATCAATATTTGCCCCTAGGAAGATAAAGTCCCATCCATCCTTCGCTTTTTGATGTTGTATCATCTTCTTTATTTTGGTGTAGGAATATTCACGACTTGCATTTTTCATTCCATCTGTAGTAATGACGAAAAGCACCTTATCTGCTCGTTGTTCCTTACGGGTGTGTTTTTGTACATTGACGATTTTTTGGATGGAATAGCCGATTGCATCCAGTAATGCAGTTGTTCCAGCTACCTCATAATCCTTTTCACCCAATGAATCAATACCTTTAACATTGATTCGATCATGTAAAATCTCATTATGATGGTTGAATAACACAGTTGTAACAAAAGCTTCTCCTTCAGCCTTTTTTTGCTTGTTTAGCATTGAATTAAAGCCACCAATTGTGTCTGTTTCAAGTCCTGCCATAGACCCGCTTTTGTCTAAAATAAAAACGATTTCTGTTACATTCTTTTTCATCTTTGTCATCCTCCACTTATCAATTATTTATAAATGTAGGATACTAAGATTTCAACATGAATTGGTCGCTTTGAAAGCGACATTTTTAAGCACCTAGTATAGGTTGGTCAAAAGCAAATAGTGCTTCATTTATTTCGTGAATATCATACTTGCCTTGTTGGATAAAAAATTCAATAATTACATCAAATTTCCTACTACGTGACAAGGTATAACCCGCGGCAGACAGTAAATCGTTTGTTTCCGTTTCATTTAGTTTTAACGCAACCGCAAAAGCAATGGCTGTTTTCTTTTTTGGTGTGTAATCCGTTGCTTTTCGTATTTTGGAGAACAAACGACGGTCAACATTTGCTCTTTTATAGGTCTCAACATCTGTCATTCCTCTTTCATCTATCAGTCGAAGCAGACGCTGTGAAAATGTCTCTTCCAGTTCCTCTATCAGATGTGCAAGACTAAAATCCATCTCACTCTGTTTTTCATAGAGATCATCTAGGATAGCCTCAGACTCCATTCCAAAACGGTCATTACAACGACTAAACGTGGCTTCTGCTTCCTCAACAAAATGCTCATCAATATATTCATTGATTGATGTAAATAGCTTTTGACTTAATTTAAATGTAGTTTTATCGAATACAACTAAATATACAAGCATGTCATGGTGCAATAAATACGTACTAATTGTAGAAACTGCAATTTGTAGTGCCTGTTCTTTTGGATACCCATAAATACCTGTCGAAATCATTGGGAATGCAACAGACTCACAGTTATATTTTTCAGCTAGCTCGAGGGAATGCTCATATGACTTCTTCAACAGATGTGATTCTTGATGTGTACCGCCCTTCCAAATAGGTCCTGGTGTATGAATAATATATTTTGCAGGTGTATTAAATCCATCTGTGATGACAGCTTGTCCAACAGCACATTTCCCAATCTCATCACATGCTTTTTTTAATTCGTGAACGCCGGCAGCTTGAAAAATAGCACCACAAACACCTCCACCCATTTTCAATTCTGTATTAGCAGCGTTAACAATTGCATCTACGTTCATCTTTGCAAGGTCATTGCGGACAATTTCCAATGGCATGGGTTTAGTCTCCTTTCTTTAAAGCTTTATTTGAAACACGTTATGAGTATTTGATTTTATATACTTTAAAAATTGGTTCTATATTGAGATAAGTTTAACATGTAAATCTTTTTACCTTCTATGTAAGTCAAAAAACTGTTCAGCGCTGGTACACCAAACAGTCATACAATACAAAAACCTTGTCTTGCCATTATGATCGTTTAGTATCTAGGCAGATTCATATAAGGAAAATAAGGATATTTCACAAGAGTGTCTGGATCATAATCAGGTTTAATAATATATGTAGTATTCTTCGTTAGCTTTGGAGATAAACTTGCGTTACACGAACCATCATAATACATTGGTTTTGCCTGCTCTTTACTCATGTTTTAACCCCTTTTATTTAAATTTCCTTGCCACCTATAAGAGCGAGGACCTATTCTGACCAAATGATAAACTCCTCCCCTATAGATCTATAATACTATCTAAAAATAAGTCATATTTCCTGTATTTCGAGAAAATTTAGTTTATTTATGTTCTATATTCACAACATCTCAATCTTTAAACACTGGGCCTTATTTAAATATAAATAATCCATATTTATACAAAATTTAAAGTTAGTCATGTAACATCTAATTAAGGGATCCAAAGAATTCTTAGAAAAAAGGAGAAAGTTGATGATAAACATGACATTTTTAAAAAGCTGTACTTTGTTCATAGCAGTACTTTCTTTTACTGCTTTTTTATCAGGTTGTGGGAAAGGCGATGCCATAGATAACGCGGATCAATATACTTCAACTGTGGATCAAATGGACATTCCGAATGATGTTGAAGTTATAGGGCTCGGAGAAGCAACACATGGAAATGTTGAATTTCAAGAGTTAAAACAAACGGTCTTTGAAATGTTAATGAAGAAAGAAAGTGTTCGCATTTTTATCTTGGAGGGAGATTTCGGAGGCGGACAGCAGATTAACAACTTTATAGTAAATGGTGAAGGTACGGCTGAGGAAGCTGTCAATACACTTGATTATAGTATTTATAAAACCGAACAAATGATTGATCTAGTTCAATGGATGCATGATTATAACGAAACGGTTAAAGTGGATGAGAAAATTCGTTTTTATGGTAATGATATGCAGCGCTATGACTTCACTAAAAAGGAGCTGCTTGATTATTTTGCAGTTGTAAACAAGGACACTGCAACTAAATATGAAGAACAATTGAAAGATGTTTCCAACGAAACTATGCGGGAATTAACTACTGAACAATTAGAAAAAGTAGATCAGACGATCAATGATATCATACAAGACTTACATTCAAATAAAGCCATTTACTTAGAGCATTCGTCTCCAGAAGACTTTGCGTTTGCCACAGCTAATGCACAAAATATGAAGCAACGTACACAGCTGTTTTTAAATGATAAAGATTACACACATCTTCGCGATCAATATTTAGCTGAAAACTTACAATGGATTATTGAATTTGAAAAAAAACGTGGAAATGAGAAAGTATTCTTCACAGGACATAATGGCCATGTTGAAAAAACGTCTGCCTCACCTGCCGGATATAAATCGATGGGACATTATGTAGATGATGTATTTGGAGAAAAGTATTTTGCAATTGGTACTGACTTTATAAACAGCAAATTTCAAACAAAGAACGGAGGTTCTAACGAACGGAAAATTTTCAAGCTAGAGAATCATAATGAGTTAGTTGATGCATTCAGTGACATTGAGCAAAATATCTTTTATGTTGATTTTGAAAAGAGCCGTGAGTCTGATGAATTGTCGACTATCATTTCAAAGAAGCAAAAAATGGCGAATATAGGGGATGAATTTCGTACATGGTATAGGTTTATAAAGATGTTTTATACGATTGATATGATACCTGATCAGGCTTATGACGGTATAATCATAGTAAAGAAAGCAACACCAACTAAAGTGGTCGAGTGAAACTAGATGGAGAAAGCCTTTTATATTCTACCTTAATATATCTATTAAAAAATGAGGTGCGGTTCAAATGATTCATTTTATAAACAAGAGAACCGTGCCCCTGTTTTCCTCTGTTTTATCAGTTTCGTGAACGATCATGTTCATCACGTTCTATTTCTTCTTTCCAGCTTCGATCAAATCTTCTTTCACTTCGAAGATTTCTTTCGCCTCACTTCCAATCTCAACAGTCAATTTTGACCCAATAATAAAGTCACAAAATACTTTCAGCATACCCAATGTCGAATTTTATCTCATTATTAGGAATCCTCCTAACATTCCCCATTTCTTTCATCAGTTGACGTTTTACCATTTTTTCATTAGAAATAACAAGGAAAATTTATTCTAAGGGAGAATTATGTATCGGTGTAAGTGTATTCATAATTATAGACATAGGGAGATGGAATAAAATGAAACAGACTGTTTACATAACAGGTGCTGACAGAGGATTAGGACTAGCTTTGACAGAGGTTTTTCTAAAATCTAATTTTAAGCGGATATTTCCTCAGAAGCTGCTAGCTTAACAGATTCTTGGCGAAAAAAAGAATGTGGCATTGTATGTCCAAGTCAGCTTTAAACATGTAATTAACGATATTACAAAATCAATTAGTGGAAATTGGAGTTAAGGTTTTAGCATTCCATCAAGGATATGTAAGAACGTATATTTTCGGAGAGTTTAAGCCAAAAGCAACGATCGATGCAATAGAATAGGTAACTGGAATTAAAGAGCAAATTTTAAAGGCTCCTGCAATTGAGAACATATGTATTGATTATCAAGGAAATAAATTGAACTGGTAAGGGTGGTATAAACGATGGTGAAAATAGTAGCATTACTAGGAGATTATTGGCATATTGCTGATGATGCAAAGGCTGGATTAGAAGCAGCAATCAAACGATTAGTAAACAAGGAAGTAAATCTTCAATTCATTACGCATGAAGAGGTTTCAAAAGCCCTCGATGAAAAGCCTGACTTATTCATCAATGCTAAAATGGATCAATTAAATCCAAAAGATGAACGCGTGATCACATGGCTAACGGATGAATTGGATAAAAAAATTGTAAATTACGTAGAAGATGGAGGGAATGTCTTAGCATGGCATGCTGGTTCAGCAGGATATGAACCTGAAAGCAACTACATTCAAATGCTACGAGGATATTTTGAGTATCATCCACCAGGACTTCAGGATGTTACCTACATGTTGAAGGAAAATGAAAAAAGTGGAGATAATACTTTTTCCCTTTCCGATGAGCAGTATTTTGTCCAATGTGATGTAGCTAATACAGAAGTAGACCTTTGGAGTACAGGTGTAGATGGCGATTCCATCGCAGGCTGGAAACATTCCTATGGAAAAGGAAAGGTATGCTGTTTGACTCCAGCTCATACGAAAGATGGGATGTTAAATGAAAACGTCTCAAGATTGTTAGCAGAAAAAATTAATTGGACGATATCTAAATAAACACTGGATCGGAGGGATAGGTAATTGTCCCTCCGATCCCAATATGTGGTATCCAAACTTATACTTCTTACACAGAATTAATATTGCATCTCGTATATCCTACATAATATATTAAAGGATAATAATAACCTTTTTACTTTTTGAAGAGTTTAATCGTAATTAATCTAAAAGATAGAGGGGGCTGCTGCTAAATTCTTGCAGCTCCTCTACTATTATGAAGAGCAATTTATTTTAGATCTCAGTTAAGAGAAATTGGTAGCGTAAAAAATTAGTTTACATAATATTATTCCTGCTTACTAAAAGACTACACCTTGGTGTACCAAAAAGGCATTATAGAATCTGATGTACAAACCCTTACTCCCTCTACCTCCCTTCAACAACCTTTGCAAACTCATCAAGGGTCGTTGAATTCTTAACATAAAGGCGTGGTAAAAGATAAAGTTCATCTTTATCTCCCTTTTCCGAATATAATTCAGGAGTTGTTGTGAGTCCAAACGAATAATACTTTTTGGTTTCTGCAATAACCTTGTCGTTTGTATTGCCGTATGGATATGAAAGTGCAATGACAGGTTCTTCTGTTATTTTTTGAATCTTATCTTTAGATCCTTTTAGCTCTTCTTCAAATCCATTTATTTTCGTCAAATCTGGATGTGTTGCCGTATGAGATTGAATGGAGAAGATACCTGAATCGACCATCATTTTTATTTCCGATTTCGATAATCGGTTTGAACGACCAATAAAATCAGAAATAACAAAAATCGTTCCCATTGGTTTAAATTGTTCATTTGTTAGATTTTGAAGGATTTTAAATGCATGTAAATTATTTTTGTATCCGTCATCAAAGGTAATAAAAATAGGTTTTTTCACTTTCTCAATGTCTTTCCACCTATCAAACGTTAGTAAAGTAAAGCCGTGATCTCTTAGATAAATCATTTGTTTCTCAAAGTTTTGCGGGGTTACATATAATTCTTTTGAACCAAGTCCTTTAAATTCATCGATTGAATGGTAAACTAATATAGGGACTTTCCGCTGTGCAGTAGTTTGTGTTGGTAGCATTAAGATTACACAGCTAATAAACAACATGATCATTGTTTTCATAGAAAAACACCTCACTTTATCAAAACTTTGTTTTCTCTATATTTTTTCTTTGTAATACGAGAGATATACAATGGATGTTTTTATAAATATCATTTTAAACAATTACAATAATTGACAGCGCTTCCATTTCGAATTATACTTACCTTTAAGTTAATAAATTTGTGAAGAGAACTTGGAGACACACTAGATTACTATCTTAAGATTTATTTAGTATGTCTTTTTTTGTTTTCTTATAAAGGCACTACTATGGGATATTCATCTTAAAAATCTATGATTATAACAAAAACTGGAGGTATTTTATGTCTTTTCAAGAACTGAGTTTCGAATCATTTACTCAACAGGATTCCATTAAGGCTTGGATTTACACTCCTATTCGTAAACCTAAAGGAATTGTTCAGCTAGTACATGGTTTTGGTGAACATTCACGTCGTTATTTGCACATGATATTGAAGCTGAATGAAGCTGGCTTTGTGGTCGCAGCCGACGATCATGTCGGACATGGAAAGACGGCCTCAGATTCAGGAAACTGGAGTAATTGGGGAGATAAAGGATATATGACAATGGCAGAAGATGAGCATACTCTTCGTAAGATTGTACAGGAAAAGTATCCTCATTTACCCTACTTCATGTTTGGGCATAGTATGGGCTCAATGATTGCTAGAGGTTGTGTGGCAAAATATGGAGAAGGAATTGATGGATTGGTTTTATGCGGTACTTCAGGTGTTTTTCCAAAAGCTGGTGAAATGGTTCCTGCACTGAAAAAGCTTATTGACGAAGGTAAAGGAGATGAAATTAATCCTGATTTACTAGGAGAATTTTTAGGTTGGATGACAGAACGGATTGACAATCCTTCTACACCAAATGATTGGATTGCTGGCGACCCTGACATAGTTGCTGACCATGCAAATGATCCATTTAATAACTTCACATCACCTCCTAATATCCGATCATTGTACTATTTTGCTATGATGATGGAAACAATTGTTGGGACACAATGGGCTGAAAAAGTTCCAGTGTCTGTTCCCGTTTACAACATTGCCGGAGATCAGGACCCTGTAGGACTTTATGGAGAAGGTGTTAATGCAGTATCTAGTTGGTTAGAAGCAACAGGACATCAAGTAAAAACAAAAATATATTCAGGCTATCGACATGAAATCCATAACTACAGAGATATTCGAGATGAAGTCGAGGATGGAATCATAGAATTTTTAAATAGTATTGTTCATAAATAGCGAATGCATCAGGTTCGTTGTCCCTGCTCCAGAGTAAAAAAAGGGACAACGATCCTAGAACCACTTCCTTTAAACTCTTCGATTGATTGGTAAATTAAAATCGGGACTTTTCGTTGTGCATAAGATTGAGATGGAAGCATAATGATGAGAAAACATAGTAGAAATATTGTAATAGCTTTCACAGATTTCCTCACTTTACATTGTTATTTTTCCAGTTATTGTTCCTCAATAATTCTTCATTATTACTTCATCATGTTCTACGAATCCTCTATCTACAATGAGAGTTTGTTATTCCTCTTCATCAACAAAATTACAATTATTAAATAAACTTTTGTTATTTCCATTTTTATAATTATTAAACTAACTATCTCATTAACTGTCCGTCATTAACCTCTATTATTTCACCGGTTTTGTTAATGTGCTTACTCCACCTTTGATGCTGAATATGCAATACTATCTGCGCCCCTTCATTTTTGCCACGATCGAAGTAGTAATAATAATTCGGCCTTCCCTTGCTTTTTGTTACGAGATAGACAGATTTTAAATTCACATCAATAATTTGATCCCATAACTCTTCATCTATATCATCTAATCTAGATCTTTTAAATAATGCACCGCATTATTTATTAAACAATAGCATCTGCTTCGTTTTCAAAAAATGCTATAGCCGTAGATCTTACGATACCTGTGCTGCTTCCAGTAATCCATACAACTTGACCTTTAAATGAATCTATATAATCACCCTTTTTATCTATATTTAGTATATTTTCGCATTCCAGTTAAGCTTAAGAATTAGTTCGTTCCATTTCGCTCCAGACACAAGATTCGCCCGGGGAGGAGCTGAGCCTCCTCAGCTTCGCCTGCGGGTTCTCAGCCTTTCCTCTATTTCCAGCAGGAGTCAAGTGTCTTACGCTTCATTCCACTATTTTTAATAATATAGTATTCAAAGGCGCAACAATCTTTAGAAAACATGCTTTATTTAAATGTAGTTGGTAACCAAAGAGAAATACTTGGAACAAATGCAATTAGTAATGCTGCGATGATTAAGATAATTAAGAACGGTATACTACTTTTGATAAAGTCTTCAATTTTTGTACCTGTAATTGAACAGGTCGTGAACATGATCGTACCAAGTGGTGGCGTCATTGTTCCTATACTAATACATATGATAAAGAAAATACCAAAATGCACTGGATCAATTCCATATTGCGCAAGCATTGGCATGAATAACGGGGTTAGGATAATAATTGATACATTTCCTTCGATAAACATCCCCACTATTAATAGAAAAACAATAACAACTATGAAAAACAGAATAGGTGATGATACATTTGTGACCATAAACTCTGTCATTTTTTGTGGTACTTGTTCCAACGTTAAGACCCAAGCAAAAGCAGAGCCCGCAGCAATAATGATGATAATCGAAGCTGACGTGTAAACCGTCTCAACAAGTGCACGTACTAGTTGTTTTAATTTCATTTCACGATAGATCACTAAACCTAGGAATAACGCATAGAATACAGCAATTGCTCCTGCCTCTGTTGCACTGAAAACCCCTAAACGAATTCCACCAATAATAATAACTGGTAACAATAGGGCAAAAAAAGCATCTTTAAAAGATAGTAATAGGTCTTTCGCTGTAAAACGTTCTTTATTGTCTGTTTCAAGATTATGTTTTTTTGAATAAAAATGAACATAGATCATGAAAATGATACATAAAACAATTCCTGGTAAAACTCCTGCTAGAAATAAGGAACCAATTGAAATATTACCAACATACCCATACATGATTAAAGCAATTCCTGGTGGGATAATTGGTGTAATTAAGGAGGTTGCGGCTGTTAATACCGTTGCAAATGAACGACTATATCCTTTTTTCTCCATTTCAGGAACTAAAACCTTCGATTGCATGGCAGCATCTGCTATATTTGAGCCGGATAATCCACCCATAAGCGTACTTAACACGACATTTACCTGTGCTAATGAACCTGGTAACCGACTCGTTAAAATTAGAGCAAATCTTAACATTCTAGATGTAATTCCGGTGTAATTCATTAAAATACCTGCAGTAATAAAGAAAATAATCGCTAAAAGAGGAACAGATTCAATCCCCCCGACCATACGTTGAATCAAAATAGAACTTGAAAAATTATCAATGAAAAAAAAATACACTGCGGTACTCATGATTAATGCAAAAGCTATTGGTACGTTTAGTAAGAACAAAATTAGAAGAACAGATAGTACGACAGCTAAAGCCACTTTATTCTCCCCCTTCTTTTTTCAGCTCTGATTTTAGATTTCGAATGAGTAATCGGGTAAAATGAATAGCTGTTAGAACCCCCCCAATTGGTACAGCAATATCAATATATTGGTAGCTTATTGCTAAAATTGGTGTGACTTTACTTTGTGCTTGTGCTGTTAAACTGCTTCCAAGATAGATTAATACATAGAAAAGGGCTGTATAAATGGCGAGGGCCCTAATAATGATGGCGGTAATTTTTAGAGGACGTGGCATTTTATTGACAAAATAATTGACACCGATGTGGTTATCACGTTTCATGGCCGAGCTCATTCCAACAAAAACGAGCCAAATAAATAATCCGACTGAAATTTCTTCAGCCCATGCAACAGGACTATTTAACACAAACCGTAAAAAAACATTTATTACAGTAAGAGAGATAATAACAGCTAGTGCGAGTGTTGATATAATATCATCAATGGGATCAAATATTTTTTTTATCATAACTTTCCCCTTTTACCGAACAATTTTAGCTTTCTCATAAACTAGTCATATGATTTAAGAAAGTAGGATTTCCTTCATAAGAAAATCCCACTCATTTCTACTATAATATTATTGTTTATTTTCTAGTAACGTTTGGATTTTATTATATAACCCTGGAGTCCAATCTGGGAACGCTTCATACACGCTACCTACTTTTGCTTTAAAAGGTGCGATATCTACTTCATGAACTTCTACACCCTCGTTTTTAAATTCGTCTAATACTTTATCTGTTTGTTCTTCTAATACAGTACGTCCGTATTCAGCTGCTTCATTACCTGTTTCTTTTAAGATTTCTACTACATCAGCAGGTAATGATTCGATAAAACCAGTTCCTGCAATCCAAGATGTAATGAATTTTTGGTGACCAGTTAACGTTAAGTGTTTCGAGATTTCTTGTGCTTTTACACCTTGTAAAACTGGAAGTGGGTTTTCTGCACCATCAATTAATCCTTGTTGTAATGAAGTATATAAATCTCCAAGTGGAGTTGGTGTAGCCGTTGCACCTAGAGCTTCAAATGTTTTAATTGACATTTGGTTGTTAGGTACACGGATCTTTAACCCAGCTAACTCCTCAGGTGTTGTTACTTTTTCATTTGTCATTAAATGACGAATACCATATGCTGTGTTACCGTTTACAATTTCAATATCTTGTTCTCTTAATTTATCTGTTAAATCTGCATACCAATCAGTAGTTGTTAAGTATACTAATTCATCTAAATTTTCTGTTAAGTATGGAGCTGTAAGAATCCCTGCATCTGGGACATAATCCATTAAAAAGTCATAACCAGCCATAACAATAACGTTATTCCCCATTTTTGCCTGTTCTACAACATCCTTTTCAGCGCCTAATTGTGAACTTGGATAAAGATTTAATACGATTTGTCCATCACTTGCTTCAGCAGCTAGTTCTTTCCATTTATTTGCTTGTTGATCAATAGGCTCTCCTGGTTGATTACCATAAGCCACATTAATTTCAATTTTTTCTTTTTCAGAATCTCCACCACTTGATGAAGAACTACTCGAATCTCCTGAAGTTGAACCTGAAGAACATGCACTTGCCATGATCAATAAAAATACCATTAAAAATGCTACTAATGATTTTTTCATTTTCCATACCCCTTTTCTTTAGACTTTTTTTATGTAGGGAGACGTTTTCATTCACTTATAACCTTCGTTCCCCAGTAAATCTGTTATTAAAATGTTGGGCCAATTCTCCAGATACCAAAATCATGCTGTTTAAGAATTTCTGCTTTTGTAAGCTTGCCTGAGCAAACCATTCCGATTTCGTCAAAGATTCGTTTTCCAACATCTTCAACAGTTTCTTTGCCATCAATGATCGTACCAGCATCAAGATCCATATTTTCAGACATTCTTTCGAACATTGGTGTATTCGTCGATATTTTAATTACAGGAGCAATTGGTGAACCAGTTGGTGTCCCTCTTCCACTTGTAAACAAAACAACTTGCGCACCACCAGCAACCATCCCCGTTAGTTGCTCGATATCATGACCAGGCGTATCCATCCAAACCAACCCTTTTTCCGTTGGAGCTTCAGCATAATCGATGATTTCATTTAATTGACTCGTCCCAGCCTTATTTGCTGCCCCTAAAGATTTCTCTTCTAGTGAACTTAATCCACCTTTTATGTTTCCTGGACTTGGATTTCCTGTTCTAATATCAACGCCCATTAAAATGGATCGGTTTTCCATTGCTTCGATAATTTCATAAGCACGTTTGGCAACTCTATCATTTTTAGCACGATTAGCTAATAAATGTTCTGCCCCTATTAGTTCAGTCGTTTCAGCTAAGATTGCCGTACCTCCCTTTTCTACAATCATATCGCTCACAACCCCAACCGCAGGATTTGCTGATAATCCTGAGCATGCATCAGAGCCACCACATTCTGTTCCAATAATTAACTCATTAAAATCGCACCATTCTCTCATTTGTGCAGAAGCCTCTTGTACTAGTTTAGTAGCTGCTTTTGCGCCTTCAGCAATTGCTGATAAAGTCCCACCATGATCTTGAATGGAAACCATTTCCACTCGTTTACCTGTTTTAGCAATTTCACCTGCTACACTTCTAGCTTGATGTGTTTCACAGCCTAATCCTAAAACTACAACCCCATAAACATTTGGGTTAAGTCCTAATCCTACGTATGTACGGAAAGTTTGTTCATAATCTACTCCAACTTGAGCACAACCATGTTGATGAATAAACGATACTGTTCCATGTACAAGTTCAGTGATTTGCTTTGCCGCCTGAGTTGCACAAGTGATTGTTGGTAAGATGAGAACATGATTTCGTACCCCTACTTTTCCATCATGACGTCTATACCCTAAAAATTGTCTTTTATTATTTGTTTCCAACAACTTTGTCACCTCTTCCTCTCACACCTTCTAAGTTATGAACATGAACATGTTCGCCTTCCTCTATCTCTCTTATTGCTTTTCCAATAACTTCCCCATATTTCAAAATCGTAGATCCGGCAGTTACCAGTTTAATAGCAAATTTATGCCCAAATAATATGGTTTCTTTTAATATAATTTCCTTTGTTTTCTTATCTGGTAAAGTAACTGTTAATTTCGTTTCAGCTGGTATCTCTTCTAATGCAACAGCTACACTGTCTTCTGACCTCATTACAATTGTCCGATAGTTTTTTTCCTTCAAAATAATCATTTCTCCTTTATTCAACTAGTTATAAAGTGGTAGGTAGTGTGGTAGTACCACACTAGTGATTTGATTCAATCAGGTTGGTCCTCATTTATAATAACAACAGTTGATTCCAGGTATATAATAACGCTTACATTTCTTGGTTCTCTGGTAGTACCACGCTTAAAAATATCATATCATCATCATTCTGGCTTTTCAATGGAATTTTCCTACTTTTTAGAATTAAATGAAAACTGTTTAATTATCTCTTTCTTTTATCCTTTATTTTTATTAAAATAAATCCAATGGTATATTGGTAGTACCAGTTTATTGTAAAGGTGGCTTTAAAATGGTTAAGATCAATCCAATAAAAAAAATAACAGTTACAGAACAAGTGATGGAACAGATTGCTTCATGGATCACATCAAATGAGTTAAATCCTGGTGATAAACTGCCTAATGAACGTTTATTGGCTCAGGAATTTGGAGTGAATCGTGGAAGAATTCGGGAATCTTTACGCGCCCTTGCCCTAATTGGATTAATCACAATTAAACCCGGTGAAGGCAGCTTTGTAAATAAAAGTGAATCTCCCATTCCTGCTGAGACCATTGGATGGATGTATTACAATGAAATAGACAATCTAGATGAAATATATGCTGCTAGAAAACTAATTGAATCCGAGGTTTTTCTTGAAGCATCTAAACACATGACGGATGATGATATAAGGATTTTAGAAAAAAAATTAGTTGAATTAAAGAGTTTGTCCGTTAAAGAAAAGAACATTCAAGAGTTTCAACATTTACTGGATGAATTCGATTTACACATGGGATCTTGTAGCAAAAATAAAATCTATAACAAATTAATGCAAACAATTGTGCATCTTCGCTATGAATCGATGTTAAAAATTCTTAATATCCCAGGTGCATGGGAAAATAGTATTGAATGGAGAACAAAACTTGTTTTAGCGATTAAAGATCATGACGATACACTGATAAAAGAAGCGATTCAGCTTAATTTCACAAGAGCGAAACAATTCTATCGAAAAGCTGATTAAAACATTGCTCGAATTTTCCCCGAAAGTAAATTGATACTTTCGGTTTTTTTCTCTTTATTACACTTCTTGCTTAAATGAATTCGTTAAACTTCCAAGCTTTTCAATTTCAATCGTAACCTCATCACCTTCTTTTAAATAAACTCTTTCTTTTTCCGGCATTCCTAAAATGACCCCTTCAGGCGTTCCTGTAAAAATGATATCTCCTGGACTTAATGTCATATGATCAGAAATATAGCTAACAATTTCATCACACTTAAAAATCATATCTGAAGTAGTAGAATTTTGTCGTACCTCACCATTTACGATGGCTTTTATTTTTAATTGATTTGGATCACCAACCTCATCACTTGTAACTAAGTATGGGCCAATTGGGCTAAATCCATCACAAGATTTACCTAATAGCCATTGAGGTGTACGGAATTGTAAATCGCGAGATGATAGATCGTTGGCATTGCAATATCCAAAAACATACTCCAAAGCATCTTCTTTAGAGACACGCTTTGCTTCTTTTCCAATGACTATAGTTAACTCTGCCTCATAATCATTTTCTAAAGAATTGAAAGGTAGACTGATCGTGTCATGATGGGCTGAAATGGTATTATCGAATTTATTGAAAAGAATTGGATATTCTGGCAATGGCATATTTGATTCTTCAGCGTGTTTTTTATAATTAAGCCCTACGCAAATGATTTTTCCCGGTTTAGGGACAGCAGGACCATATGTGATTTCCTTTTCATCTAAAAAGATGCTTTCTTCACTATGCTCTAGCGCACCTATTACCAATGCTTGAAGAGCTTCAACATTGCTTTGATTAAGAAGGGTTTCTTCTATAGATTGGGGTACTTCTGCATTCAAAAGTTTTGCCGCTTCTTCAACATGTAAAACACCTTTATCCGTTTTAATTCCAAGCTTTAATTGGTTATCTTGCTTAAAAGTTAATAATTTCAAGGTAATGTTCCCTCCACATTTATAAATTAATAAATTAGCTAGATTTACCGTTCACAACTCCACCGTCTATCATAAACGGGGATCCCATCATAAACTTCGATTCGTCTGAAGCCAAATATAGTGCTGCATATGCTACATCAATTGGTTTACCCAAATCTCCACTCAACTGTCTTTCTTTAATCTTAGCAATAGCTGCCTCTGGGTTTGGATCTTTTGATAAGTAGTCTTCAACAAAAGGGGTATAAATAGTACCTGGCATTAAAGCGTTTACTCTTATGTTATATGGTGCGTAATCAACTTGCATTGATTTTGTTAATGATAAAACAGCTCCCTTACTAGCAGCATAAGATGCTCGATTTGCTAATCCTATTTCTGCGATACAAGATGACATATTAATGATTGAACCAGCCTTGTTTTTCATCATTAGAGGGACAATCGCCTTTGAAACAAGAAATACACCTGTAACATTTACATCAAGGACTTTTTTCCAAGTAGTAAATTCTATTTCATGCAGAGGTCCAATTCCACTAATCCCTGCGTTGTTGAACAAAATATCTAAAGATTTATAGTCTTTTTCTATTTTGTCTGCCATTTCATTGACATTTCCTTCATCCGTAACATCGACTTTGATAAATGAAGCTTCACCTATGTTCTCCTTTATTTCCTGTACAGTTGCACTTCCTGCTTCTTCATTATTGTCAGCTACTATAACCTGTGCTCCTTCTTTCGCAAACAGTAACGCAGTTTCTTTCCCTATACCAGAACCCGCTCCTGTAATTAAAGCCAGTTTATTTTTTAATCTCATAAGGTTCCTCCCATATGGTCACACTTCAATAATAGCTTTTATTATATTGTTTGTCGGATTTGTAACTACTTCAAAGCCAGCTGCAATATCATTTAACTTTAAACGTTTTGTAATAATCGGATTTACATCTATATCTCCATTATTGACGCATGAAATAACGTACTTGAAGTCTTCCCGTGTTGCATTTCGACTTCCTAGTAAACTCATTTCCCTTTTATGAAATTCAGGATCGTTAAATGTGATATCTTCCTTTACGAGTCCAACATAAACGAGTAAACCTCCATGACTAACATATTGAAAGGCATTCATCATTGATGACTTATTGCCAGTTGCATCAAAGACAACCTCTGGAAAATCTCCATTTGTAATCATTGTTATTGCTTCAACCGGATCTTCACGTGCATTAATCGTAAAATCAACCTGTGCCCAATCCTTACAAAATTGGAGCCTCTCTTCGTTAATATCCATTGCAATCACTTTTGCTCCCGCAAGCTTTGCAAATTTCATGACACCTAATCCAATTGGGCCACCACCAATAACAAGAGCAAATTGATTATCCCTAATTTTTGAACGCCTTACTGCATGTGCTCCAATACTCAAAGGTTCAATCATAGCACCTTGATCAAAACTAATGCCATTTATTTTTATCACATGATCAATAGGTAGTTTGATATATTCCTTCATACCACCGTCAATATGGACACCAAATACTTTCATATTTGTGCAGCAATTCGTTTTTCCTTGACGACAGGCAATACACTTTCCACATTCTAAGTAAGGAAGCACGGCGACTGAATCACCAGCTTTTAATTCACAATCATTCACACCAACTTCTACAATTTCACCTGATAATTCATGTCCTAACACTCTTGGATATGTAAAGAATGGTTGATTACCATAAAAAGCATGAATATCTGTACCACAAATTCCTATACTCTTAACCTTAATAAGCACTTCTCCTTGATTAATCAACGGTATCTCTTCTTCTTTTTCTGCAAATCGTTTCGGTTCTTCACAACTTATGACTTTCATGCTTCACACCCTTTTAGAATTAAATGAAAACGCTTTAAATAAATTATATACATCATTAATAAAATATAAAATTGCGAATATTGCTAATTTGTACCCTATTTTGATATATTGAAAGAAACTACAAGATCGTTTAAGGAGTTTATACGCATGAAACCTTTTAAGAAAAATTTTGATTTACAAGACTTTGTTCCATTTAGATTTGTTTACTGCCAAACCAAAACTCCTGAAAGTGAGTTACCGAATCATTTTCATGATTGGTATGAAATTGTTTATGTTTACGGAGGAAAAGGCACATTTTTCATCGATTATAGTTTTATAGATATGGAAAAAGGAGATTTTTTTGTTATCCCAGCAAATACAATTCACTACTCCATTCCAAATTCCGAGAGCCCAATAACTTCATCTGCCATTTTTTTCAACCCGCTATTAATAGCAAACCAAAGCTCTAGAGACACATTTTCTTATCTACAAATATTTGATGAAAGTTCACGTTTGAATAATTATCGCTATTCATTAAATAACGAGCAGCAAAAACATATAGAGACTTTGATTGATAATATTGAAAGTGAGTTTACTCAGAAGAAATTTGGTTATAATCAAGCGGCTGTCTTACAATTACAGCTAATATTACTCCATATCAATCGTTCAATCATACATCAACATTCATCGTATACTTCTACACAAAAAGGCATCCCTATGTGGTTAAGAATGATTTTGGAATATATAGAAGAACACTTTTCTGAAAAGATTACTCTTTCTTTTCTAGCAAAATATGGGAATGTTAGCTCTGCCCACCTAAGTCGGGTATTCAAACAAATGACTGGATTAAATGTATCGGAATATATCAAAATGAAAAAAATCTTAAAGGCAAAACAATTATTACTTAAAACAGAAGAAAATGTGTCAAGTATTGCTGATCAGTGTGGCTTTGAAAGCATGCCTTATTTTCATAGAACCTTTAAAAAAATGATGGATATGACACCTTCCCAATATCGAAATTCAACAAAAGCTTAGGATCATAATCTGATCCTAAGCTTCTGTTATCTTGCCTATCTCCTTACCTCTATGTTTTGGTCGAATATTGGATTCATAAAAAAAGAGTAGCCGCATTCCATAAATCAACCGTGGGTTAAGAAGGCATTTAATCAATTACAATATAATTTTTAAGACCCCTTCACAAAAACAGTCTTAATTGAAGTATAGAATTCTTTGGCTGCTTCACCTTGTTCACGAGTGCCTGTACTAGAAGCCTTCATTCCTCCAAACGGAGCTTGCAGTTCAACACCAGCACTTTCCGCATTAACACGAACAAGACCTGCCTCCATATCATCAATAAAACTTAGGAAGGAGCTAATATTTCTTGTAAAGATGGACGCACTTAAACCGTATTTTGAATCATTGGCAACATCAATTGCTTTTTCTAACGAATCTACTTTCATTAACGCTAATACAGGTCCAAAAATTTCTTCTTGCGCAATACTCATGTCAGAGTTTACATTTTCAAAGACTGCTGGACGAACAAAGAAACCATTTTGATATTCGTCATCAGTTAGCACTTCACCGCCATAAATAAGTGATGCACCTTCTTGCTTACCTTTTTCAATATAGCTGCATACCGTGTTGAATTGGCCCTCACTTGCACATGGTCCCATCCAAATACCATCTTTCAATCCATCACCAATTGTAATTTCATCGATTTTATTAAGCAGTAATTCTTTAAATTGATCATAAATATCTGCCTCAACAATCACACGACTTGTTGCCGTACATTTTTGTCCAGTAGACTTTAAGCCGCCGCTTAATACAGCATCAACAGCTAATTGTAAATCGGCATCTTTTGCTACGATTACTGGGTTTTTACCACCCATTTCAAGTTGGAATTTAATTCCTCTTTCTGTTGCTGATTTTGCTACATTTTTGCCAACACCTTCAGAGCCGGTAAACGTAATTCCGTTAAGTAAAGGATGATCGATAAGTCCTTGGCCAATAACGGAGCCAGAACCTGTAATAAAATTTAGAACCCCTTGCGGAAATCCCGCTTTTGCAAAGCATTCAACAACTTTAGCAGCAGTTACTGCAGCCTCTGTAGCTGGTTTAAACACAACGGTATTTCCATACACTAATGCAGGTGCTATTTTCCAAATAGGAATAGCTACAGGGAAGTTCCATGGTGTTATAACACCGACAACACCTAAAGGAGTTCTTCTTGTAAACATAAGTGCATCAGGGTCTGTTGAAGGAATTGTGTCCCCATCTGAACGCATTCCTTCTCCTGCATAATAACGGAGTATAGCCACTCCTCTTGCCGTTTCCCCTTTTGCTTCTGGTAATGTTTTACCCATTTCACGAGTCATCGTTTCTGCGATATCCTCTAGGTTTTCCTCAATAATATTGGCCACTTTATATAGAAATTGACCGCGAGCAACTTGACCTAACTTACGCCACTCTTTTTTGGCATTATGTGCTGCATTTACAGCTTCGTCTAAATCAGCGTCCGAAGATTTTTGTACAAGACCTACAACCTCTTCTTTATTTGCTGGATTATAGCTCGCAATCACATCATGATCAGAAGCTTGTTTCCATTCATTATTAATAAAATTTAAAAATGTTTGTGCTGCTGTTTTTGTTTGACTCACAAAAATCCACTCCCTATTAAAAAATTAATTTATTAAAAATCTCCCTTAGTTAGCAACAGATTCTTTTTTCACTAGTTGTTTAACCGGATTTCTAAGAGTGCCAATTTCTGAAATTTCAATTTCAATGATATCCCCGTCATTTAATGTGAATTCATTAGGAGGTACGATGCAAGTTCCAGTTAACAGTACTGTGCCATCAAAGATTTCGTTATCAAGTACCAAGTATGAAACTAATTCATCGAGTTTTCTTTTTAATTGATTTACATAAGCCATTCCCTCAAACACCTTTTCATCATGACGGAGAATGCGGCAAGTAATGGTTAATTCATATGGATCATCTACAGCATCCGCTAGTAAGATTGCTGGGCCAATTGAACATGAGTTTTTCCACATTTTTGCTTGTGGAAGATAAAGAGGATTTTCGCCTTCAATATCACGACAACTCATATCGTTCCCAGCTATATACCCTAGAATTTTTCCGTTTTTATTCATAACTAACCCTAATTCAGGTTCAGGGATTTGCCAATTCGAATCTGATCGAAGATAAACTTCCTGTCCCGGACCAACCGTTCGTGCTGCTGTTGATTTAAAGAAAATTTCCGGACGTTCAGCTTCATAAACTTTATCATAAAATGTCGTAGCATCCAGTTTCCCTTCTGTTGCTTCATAATTTCTAGCATCCCGGCTTTTTTCGTATGTAACTCCAGCTGCCCATACTTCAGGTGCTTCAAGGGGTGTAGTAAGAATGGTATTTTCATATTTTTCAACTGGCTCATTAGTCGTAAACTCTTGAGCAAATCCTAATACTGTCTTTCCTTGTTTCTCTGCATCGTGAACAAAAGACATAAAATCAGGGTATGGTAAATCAAATACAAAACTTTCATTATTAACTACTGCTAATTGAAGTGTTGCTTCATTTTTCTTATAACGGATAATTCTCATTAAAAACCCTCCCATTTTATATTATAAAACTAGGTTTTGTTATATAGATAAAAATAGGCTAAGGCCCATTTATCATATCCTTTTATATCCATACCCTAAATACCACATCAACAAATTTGAAGCCCCAAGGAATGCTTTCCATTCTCTTCACCCGATCTTACTTCCAATTAATAAAATTTGTACTTGTTAAACCAGACATTACACCGCTTACATTTATACATTGTGCAATAAGTAGTTCTATAATATAGAACAAATAGTTATATTATAGAACGTTAGGTTCATATTATTATATTTTGTTTTATTTTTCAATAAGAATTTTCCAATTTTTAATGTGTAGACAAGAGATCCAGGGTGTTATTTCTGCTGTTTTAGAGGCATGTATTATTTTATTGCAAATTAAAGAAAACTTCTCAACCTAACATTTCTTCTTCCACATTTAAAAGGCCTCTATTTGTTCAATTAACATGACATTTACATTTCTAATACTCCCTCAATCCAACGTCCGATCGGTTCAAAAATAAAATCTACACCGTTAATTAACGGTACAATCGGTAATGATGCCGGTTCAGCAATTCCCATATAAGTTGAAAAGAGAATTAAGAAAAGAAACAAATAACGTTCGCGCTTCTTTTTATCTCCTATAAATGATTTCATCCCAATAGCAAACAAGACGATATGAATCAGAATGATGAGTGAAACAACCATGTGTCACACCTACTCTCCCATTATTTTTTCAAACGGATCATTGATCATTCCAGTTCGTTCAACAGAAGCATTAATAGTAAGTTTTAATTCAATTTCTGTTAGTTTTTGGTCCCAATCTGGTTTCAATTTTTTCCACTCCTTTGGATATTTTGCATGAATTTTGCTACCGAATTGGAAGACATCTGCTTGTAGTTCTTTTGCGGCTTCCCATGTTGTGTATATATCTACTTCAATTTGTTTTTCAATTTCTTTTTCTAGCTTTTGGATATATTGTGGTTGTGTTAAATCCATATTACAACCTGTTTCCTGTAATACTCCTTCAGGTTTAATCTTTGCTTGAATAATAATTTTGTCTTCTTTGATAATTGGTTTTATTTTTGTTTTTGATCGTTCAACCTGAAAAGTTGATGTTGTCTCTTCATTTTCTGAACAAGAAAATGGGATAACGGTATTGTTGATTTCATTATTAATCCAATTAATTCCCTTGCTCTCATTTTGATCTAACCAACCTGCAAGTTTACCTTTTTTAAAGACACCAATGTCACCAATTTTTAAAACCGTTGATTTTGTTGTTTTCTTTAATGCATCTAAAGATGATTGCTGTTCTCCATCTTTTCCTTTAATCGTGATTTCTGGTGCAATAGCATTGGCAGATGAACTAACAAATGATTTTGCAAATTCACTTAATCTAATTCTTTTAACAGCTGAAAGATTGTCTTCTGTTTTTCGAAACATTTGATCGATTCCGTTTGCTGAGATTTTTTCCTGTGGTAAAAGTATTTCCAATATATCTCTGGGATCACCTTTGCTTAACGCAATATCCATCGTTTCTCTTGTTTCTCCTTCTCTTAAAAAAAAATCAATTACTTCGGATATTCCTTTTTCTTTAGCAAGATTTTCACTAATGATAAGAACTCGATTATGGGCAAAGAATGGTGTGCGGGGTGATTCCAAGTTTATTTTTTGTATTGCTTCAAGGACGGTTGTACCTGATGTTGAAAAAACAGATATAGGAGAATTCCCTCCTCCTCCTCCTCCTGTTTGTGTTGATATAGCTGAAGGGTTAATAACCTGAAATGAAACATGATATTTATCTTCCTGCCAATCGATTGAAGTACCGATAATCACACTAAGTTCATTTAGCTCCAACCGATTCCAACAACCAGTTAGAAGGACCATGAGTAAAAAAGACATAACGAGATGCAATGACTTCCACTTCATAATTTCACCTTTTTTTTTCTGTTTTTTAGAAATCCTATAAAAAATAAACATAACGGGATAAGGATGTTAAAGAAAAGAGAATATGATATACCGGCAAAATGCTGATAGAGTGCATATTCAGATTGATTTTTCCAGGAATTAAGACAAAAGGATAAGACCAATAAACCAAATGGGAATAAAAAAGGCTGTTCTTGTTTAATACGAAAGGTTTGGAAGAAACAATGCAAACTGCTGAATAAAAAGATTGTAAGTTTCATCATCATTGTGCCCATCCAGACTGCGATAAAAAGAGCATCAATTCGTTCAATAAAATTAGCCACTTCAATAATTCGGAATACACTAAATGTTGGATAATGATACATTGGCAAAATCTCGGCACTAAATACGGCAACCATACCGACCAGTGTCCATGTTAGAGTAATACCTGTTATCACAATTCCAATGACCGCTACTTTTCTTACGTCTTTGTTATGCTGTAAATACGGAGCAAGTACCAATATGATCGCCACTTCAGCGACCCATGATAAAACAGGAACACCTCCTAAAGCAATTTTGTTCCATGATGTATCAAACATAGGTAACAATTGACGGAAATCCATTTCTTTCAAGTAAAACAATGTACTAAATGCAAATGTCAGAAAGCTTACAATGATGATGATCCAATTCACTCTCGAAATCACTTCAATGCCATGATAAATCGCGTACAGTGCGATAAGAATCCCCATACCTCCAATCACAACAGGAGGTGTTTGCTCCATTACAGTATCTACCATAAAATAAATAAATGATCTTAATACAGAGATTGCATCCAAAAAATAATACAGACTCAGCAGCAACCCAATGATCATCCGAAAAAAAATGCCTAATTTATTCTCGATGATGTCGAAAATGGTTAACCCGGGATTTTTTATAAACACTGTACTATATATAAACGCAAGGATCATACCAATTCCAGTTGTTAACACAATAGAAATCCAAGCATCTTTATCCGCATACTTAAGCAAGATGGATGGTAAGCTTAAAAGAGCTGAAGGCACGATCGTACTGACAATAAATAAGATCCCCTGCCAATTCGTTATTTTCACCTCCGACATAAACATCATTCCTTTTGTGATTCGTATTCTTCATGTGATTCATTGTTTTGCACAGTTGCTTTCATCGTCGTTGAACGTGTTTTATCATCAGGATTCCCAATCAGTACCGGCCGGTTTTTCATTGCCCACCACGGCACACGAACGAAGACATCTTTTTGGTTTGATGGCATAAATGGTGCTAACGGCATTAAATAAGGTACACCAAACGAACGCAATCCAACTAAATGAATAAGGACGATCAACAATCCTGACATTATTCCAAATAAACCAAGCGTTGCAGCTAGTAGCATAAACGCAAAACGAAGTAATCTGGCTGCAATCGCCATATTAAAATGTGGAGCGACAAAGTTAGATATTGCCGTAAACGAGACGATAATGACCATCGCGGCACTAACTAATCCTGCTTGTACAGCTGCTTGCCCTAAAACAAGGGCACCAACAATGGAAATCGCAGGACCAATGGCTCTCGGCATTCGCACCCCGGCTTCCCGAAGAACCTCAAATGTAATTTCCATGATTAACGCTTCAACAAAAGCAGGAAACGGAATCCCTTCCCTTTGTGCCATTAAACTTACAAGCATTGTTGTTGGGAGCATTTCTTGGTGGAACGTAGTAATCGCAATATACAATGATGGTAAGAGCATTGATACAAAGAAAGAAGAAAAACGCATAATGCGAATAAATGTAACAATATCATAACGATGATAATAATCCTCACTAGCCTGAAAAAATTTAAAAAAAGTTACAGGAGCCATTAACACAAATGGTGTCCCATCAATTAAGATTGCGACTTGGCCTTCTAAAATCCCACCTGCAATCGTATCCGGACGTTCGGAATTTGATATGGTTGGAAAAGGCGAAAAGGTGGAATCTTGAATAAATTCCTCGATATATCCACTTTCTAGAATACTATCCGTTTCAATTCGTTTTAAGCGCTGCTTCACTTCTTCAAGGACTTTTTCATTCACAACACCTTTGAGATACATGATCACCACTTTTGTCTCGGTTACTTTTCCAATTTTCATATTTTCCATCCATAAATTCGGACTCTTTATTTTTCTTCTTATTAATGTTGTATTTGTATTTAAATCTTCCGTAAACCCTTCCTTTGGCCCCCTAATCACAGTTTGTGATTGTGGTTCTTCTACTCCTCTATGTTCCCATCCTAATGTTGAAACTGTTAGAGCTTGATGAGCACCTTCAATGAAGATAATCGTGTCTCCAGCAAAAAGCTTCGATAGGAGTTCATCAAAATAATCGACTTCTTCTACATTACTCGTTTTGATCACTTTTCTTTTAATAAAAGAAATCACATCTTTTTTTAATAAAATCGACTCTGTTGTAGTCAATTCCAGTTTATCCAGTATCGAATTCATAATGGCATTGTCAATTATGTCATTATTCGCAAGACCACTAATATAAACAACCGACATGCTGACTCCAGCCATATAGGATGGTTCAAGTCCTCTAATAATTAAATCAGGTGCATTTCCTGTAATATCTAATAATTTATTGATATTTTTTGTAAGATTCACCGAAATCGGTGCATTATGCTTAGCAGAATCAAATGGAAGATGTTTATTTTTTTCCTCATTCTTTTTTGGTATATTGCGTTTAAATAGGTTTGTTAATTTCAACACCATTACACACCTCCCTGTAGTTGAGATGAAATTATCACTTTTTCGGCTTTTTATTTAAAAAGCTATTCACATACATCAATACGAAAAGAAGCAACGGGATGAGAATATATACAAATGGCATAACATAAACAGTCATGTATTCTATGCCGAACCAAATTTGTAAAGTAAAGTTTTTTTCTAAAAAGGCCCCTGCAAAAATTAAGGCTCCAATCGGTAAGATTACTTTCTTATACTCTTTTTTTATGAATTGAGAAAGAGCTAGAACAGCAGCTAAATAATAAGCTGTTTGTTTAATAAAGACACTTATAAAAAGAACCAAAACAAAAAGCGGGTCCATTCTCTCGATGATTCCACCTATTTCAATGAGACGAATACTAGATAACAATGGAACGATATTCACTTTAGATAGTGGACCAAGAGCTGTGAGAATCATAATGTTCATCCAAATGATAAAAAATCCTGAAAATAAATATGTAGAAATCGTTATTTTTTTGATTCCTTTTTTATCTTCGAAATATTTAAAGTACATTAAAAACATAAACATTTCACTAAAGGGAAAAGAAAGAACCTTAGGTATTCCTGCTTTCATGACAGAAAATATTCCGTTTTCCAGGACAGGTAACATATATTCGAAGTTCAAAACTCCCGAACTGAAAAATAAAATAAAGATAACAAAATAAATAAATAAAAAAAATGGGAGAATAAATTCACCGATACGAAAAAATGTTTCAATCCCCTTATATACTGCATATGTCGAAATGATAACCAAAACAAGCATAACCATAGAGATTGGCGTATCAGGTAAAAGAGTAAGCAATATAATATCTCCGAACTCTCTTACATTTCGTGTCGAAGAATAAGTGAAAAATAGAATATACACGATGGAGATGATGGCACCAAGATATTTTCCGAAATAAGATGTAATTAGTTCAATAAGATTTTTATCCGGTTCTTTAGAATGAATGGTAAGTGTTATAAAAGCCAATATTACTAATCCCGCAATCATCGCAATAAAAATCGCAATCCATGAATCCTGCTTCGCCTCTCCACCAAGATAAAACAAAGAAGCACTACCTATCTCATGCAAAATAATAATCGCCGCAAGCTGATACTTACTAATTCTCTCCATCATCAACCCTACTTCTTATAGGAGTAATAACGTTAAATTCCCCCAATTCAGACAGAAAATACATACGTTTGGGTCAGAGGGACAGGTCCCTCGTCCCCCCATTAATTGGTAGCCAAAAATAACTGATAGCATAAAAAAAGACTATTCAGTGTTTTCACACCAAACAGTCGTATCCATATAGTTTTACATTATTGTTTTGTCGTACCTTCGTAATAATATGTATGACAATACACAACCTGCATTACGTAATACCTATCCCCTGTATCTGATAGCTAGCCCTTTTAAGAAGTTTCTGGCGAATTTATCTCCGCACTCCATGTAATTCTTATGCCCTTCTTTTCGTAATAAAGCTCCAAGTTCACCTTTTGTAACCCTTATTCCAGCACCTGCAAAAAGATCTATCATATCCTCTGTTGTTAATGCCAATGCTATTTTGACTTTTTTCAATAGAAGATTATTCACATTTTCACGGTTAAATGGCGTTGGTTCAGATGCATCGGGTTGTCCCGGTTTTGGCCCTCTTTTGAAAACAATAAGGCCATTCAAAAACGAATCGAACATAGTATTTGTACATAATATTTGATCACTATTTTCATTATTTTCATCTGTCTTGGTGAGAATCTGTATCACCTCTGGTACAGATACCTCCTCTCCGCCGAGTTTAAATATTTCTGCCATTTCTTTATTTTTTAATTCCAGTGCATATCTCAGCCGAATTAATATATCGTTATTATCCATTTAATGATCTCCTTATTTTTTCCATAAATTGAAATTTTATTTTTATGAATGAAAGCTGTCTCATTTTATCACACTTCCGAAAAATAAAAAATGCACCACATCACCCACAATTTTATCCTTTAATTAATAGAATCAAGGATAAAGTGAGGATTAGTGCATAATGAATTCTACTATATCGAAAACGGAAAACGCTTCCGATCATGTCATTACATTGAATAAAAACTTCCTAATTTCTCATTCCCACTTTCTTTTTCCATTCTACAACGTACTCATCGAGCACATTTTTTAATTCCTGACCAATACGTGAATATGCTTCATCATTTAAATTAGCAAGTGACACACGAATAGACCATTCTGGAGCAAAAAATCCTTCACCACTTAATAAGACTATGGCTGACTTTTCGGCAAGGCGATATAAGATATCGACCGGTTTATAATTTTCTTTGAGGAAATCAATAAATCCTTTTTCATAATGATGATGGCACCAGATTTCCAAATCAATCTCTGTGTAATAGTCTGCATCATTCGGTAAATGCTTCTTCGGTAATCCTAGTCCTTCGTATAATAGATTCATTCTTCTGTGTAGGATATCTATTGTTTTTTGCTTGTACTCATTTTTAGTATCGAGCAAAGCAAAAATTGAGAATATCGCCATTTGCACTTGTTGTGGTGTAGATAGCCCAGCTGTGTGGTTCATTGCTACGTCCCTGCTATCTGCTACCATTCGATCTATAAAGGTAAGGTGTTCCGGATTTTGGGTAAGGGAAGCATATCTCTTATTTAAAACAACCTTCTCTTCTTCCGGAAGCTCATTAATCAATTTATCAAACACATTTGTCTTGTTAATCGCGATTGTACCTAAACGCCAACCTGTTACACCAAAATATTTTGAGAATGAGTACACTCCGATTGTATTAAAAGGTAAATCTACCATTAGCGAGCGAAATCCTTCAATAAACGTGCCGTACACATCATCGGATATAATCATTAAGTTAGGGTTATGTTGTTTTACTATTTGGATGATTTGTTCGACCGATTCTTTTTTGATTGCAACAGATGGTGGATTGCTTGGATTTACTAAAAAGAGTGCTTTGATGTCCTGATCTTTTAGCCTTTCTAATTCCTCATATGGATATTGCCATGTATGGTGTCCCTCTTCATCTATTTCAGTTGCATTAATATTTACAAGTTCGTAATCATTGTCCGGTAGCTCCGGAATCTCTATGTATGGCGGAAAAATCGGGACCATAACTGCTACTTTAGATCCTATAGGTAACAAGTGATTTTTATATAAAGAGTCAAACGTGTAGCACATCGCTGCCGTTGCCCCTTCAACAGCAAATAAATCAAACGAACCACATGAAGTATCTTGACCGCACAGCTCTTTAGATAAGAAATCATGCACAACTTTTTCGGTTCTAACAAGCATCCGGTCAGGATTAGGATAGTTATCACCAATGATTCCATCTACCAATTCATATAGCCATTCATCTGGTTCAAACTGTTTTGTATTGATTCCGTAATCAACGATATTTTTAAGCAATGAAATTCCCGGTACGTGATTATTTTCATGTACATATTGATTGAAACGTTCTGCTATTCCAATTCGGCTTGGCATACCGGCTAAATCGCCTTCATTCCATACTCTTCTGGATTCTGTCACAGCAAATTGACCAAGAGCAAAAAATGCTTCCCGGGGTGCTGCTGCAATCCAGTTTGGATTTCCACGACCAGCATCAAGCATCGTTCTCGTTATTCTCATTTTGCCTTTAGCTAAATCAATTAGCTTGTCCTTTAACTCAAATGGACTTATTTTCTCTGACACACGATGTTCATTCTTTCGTTCAATCATCAAAATCCTCCTAAATAGTATTCACGTAGAGTTGATAGTTTTTAATATCTTCAACCCTGACATGTTTATGTGTGAAAGAAATAAAAGTTGTAAGGGTTAGTCAAAGACCCCGTCACGAGTATGCTTTCCTTTTTGTTGGGAATTTTATAAGGTATCTATACATACTCAGTCATCTAAGTAGGGAGGTAGTCTATTTGGTTCAAACGAATCCTATTAATGTATCAGAAATAGGTTTAATCTGGCAGACCTATCAAGAAAAGACCTTATTATGAGATTTTTGGAATACTTTATTGAAAAATCAGATGACCAATAGGCTAGGAATATTTTGGGAGGATTATGGCAGGAGCAAATTTTTATGTCAACGAGATGGAACAGTTGTTTTCTGATAAGGTATGGTTAAACCGGTTGGTTTTTCAAAAGAGGATGTTTTTTAGATGCTCCCAAATTATACGACAATGGTTTTGATATTATGTTTGTCCGTATATTAAAGGAAGTGAGATGGGACTTTACACTTTAGGTATGAATATGACTTACAAAAAAAGAGTGATGTCGATTTATGAGGGACTTACCACCGTTACTCAAAAGATTTATAAGCTATCAACTACTTATTTACTTGAAAGGGGAATTCTTGCACTTCCTCCGAAAGTAACTATGCCGAAAAAGACAGAATTTATTAAAGATAAAAAATATAATGGAAAATCGTACGGAATCATTAAAGGAAGAGATTAAAGGGACGAGGGGACAGGTTTGTTGTCCCTAGGAAATTGGGACAACAAACCTGTCCCTCTGTCCCTTACATACTCCTGCTTAAAAACACTAATCGTTCTATTTGAGAAAATCCGTGCTTTTTGTAAAAGTCTTCAGCCGGTATCCCTCTGTCAGTTAATAGTGAGATCATGCTTACTCCGTCTGTTTCTAATTCTTTTATTAAGTCATTCATCATCTTTGATCCAATGCCTGAATGTTGTTTGTCTGCCACTACACACATTTCATTGATGAAAAATTCGTCTCCACTCCACCAATGTTTTAGAGTTCCGAAAAGAAATCCAATCATTTCTTCCCCATCATAAGCGACAATCCCTTTAAAACCGGGTGTATGTGTGAAGTCTGCTAAATATTTCTTAGCCGTTTCTTTTGTCCATTCATCATTCCACGGTTCCTGATTAAAGACTTCCATAAATGTGTTCGTACATGCCAGGAGGTCCTTTTCTTCAAATAATTCTATTTTCATTTATATGTCAACTCATTTCTAATTGTAATCGGTCTTATATTTTTACAACTGTATGTTCACGATATGATGCGTAAGACCATGAATGAACAACATCATTTTTATCTACTTGTTTTGGATCAAAGTCGAGTTTCACATTCATTCCTTTTGTTTTAAGGAAATCATGATTGTAAATAGTGTTTGCATAACGGTCACCGCGATCCGGAAATATAGCAGCTATTTTCGTGTTTGGTTCGACAAAGCGGCTTACCCATCGGGCAACAGCATAAACAGAACCGGAAGAATTGCCCGCAAATATTTTTTCATGTCTTGCGAGTACATGTGTAGCAGCGTACGCCTCTTGATCATTTAGCCAGTGTACCTCATCAATTAAAGTATGATCAACATTTCTGGCAACTAATGAGTTCCCAATACCGCCCTGAAGTCGGTCAGGCCTATCTGGTTGGCCAAAAATAACACTTCCTGTTGCATCAACCGCGATTACTTTACAATTTGGATTGTATTTTTTTAATTCCCGTGCTGTTCCAGAGATAGATCCTCCAGTTCCGACTGCAACGATCAAGATATCTACTTGTCCAAGATCATCAATCAACTCTTGGGCTAAACCGGTATATGATTCAGGGTTAGAGGGATTTTCATACTGTCTTAACCAATATCCATCCGGGTGTTGCTCCAACAATCTATGCAATAATTCCAAGCGGCCTCCTTGCCATCCTTGAGCTCCCATTTTATCCACCACATGCACATGACAACCTAGAGAGTGTAATTTTGCTAGAGTGATTGAATCTAATCTTGGATCTGTGACAATATGGACAGGGTGGCCAAGTGAAGTACCAACTAGTGCGATTCCGCATGCCAATGTGCCTGATGAACTTTCAAAAATAGGTTGGCCATCCTGTAATTCACCGGACTCCTTTGCTGCAAGAATTGCGTTCTTTGCCACTCGATCCTTCATACCAAATGGGTTCTGTAGTTCTAATTTTGCGTAAACTTCCCCCATCGACTGCTTATCAAGACGAAGTTTAACTAAAGGAGTATTTCCAATGGTTTCGATAATGTTTTGATACAAGATCCTCACACCCTCAGTCATATTTTTCTTACTTTTTCTACCCAGAAGCTAGGCAATCGAAATTCCACTCTTGTTTTTTATTTCCTTATAAGGTCTGTGATTTGCTTTTTCTGTTCTCTTAAAATAGCTTTTTGTTGGTCAATCAATTGCTTGGTTTCGAGTGGATTCGTTGAGCCTTGAGTCTTTTTTCTTGAAAGACTTTCCGTGACGCTAAAGATTTCTATCAACTGATCTTCAGTGAGTGACGACGTTTTATATCCATACTCTACGCATAATTCATTTAAACATGAAAGATCTACTTCTATTGGTTTACGATTTTGTTCATTCATGGCTACTATATATTTCCCTGATATAATTTGGGATTGACGATATGGAATTGAACATTGCAATGTTAGCAAATTAGCTAGAGAAAAACCTCCGAAAAAATCATTTGCACACATTTCATACATATGTTCCTTATTGAACTTCATCTCTTTGATTACAGCCTCATAAAGCGTCAACACACTTTTTATACATGTAATCATCGGGTAAAAATTACTTCCGCCTTCTTTAGCTGTCTCTACAAGATTTGTAAAAGGTGTATTACGCTGTGCATTTAGCATGTCAAAATAATAGGAATTGATATGTACACTACGCCCGCGGATTCGTTCCAGAATCGGATAATTCTTTTTTTGCGGCATGGCCGATGATATTCCTGACATTTCATCAGGCAAAACAAAGAATTTGTATTCACTGCTGCCCCAAGTAATGAGATCTGTGATAAATCGACTTATTGCAGTTGCTAAATTCGAACATTCTGCAGCAATTTGCAGCATCCAATCCTTTGAAGCTACACTTACTAATGCATGTGAAGAATCTTGAAAGCCTAGTTTAATCGCCATTTCAGCTCGATTCCATTCAAGTTCCATGCCTGACATTGCTCCTGAACCTAATGGACATTTATTAATCTCATCATAGATTTTAATCATTCTATTCAAGGACTTTTGCAGGACTTCACTAACTGCTGTAAAGTAAAAACCAACTGTAATGATTTGAGCTGATTGATAGTGAGTATAGCCTGGCATAGGAACAGACAAATTGGCGTTTGATAATGTCAGTACTTCTTCAATAAGTTCTGTTAGTTCTTCCATGATTGTCACTAAATTTTCCCGAGCAAACATGATCTGTGCAGTAGCTTGTACATCATTCCGACTGCGGTCAACATGCCAATTAGGGACAGGATGTTTCAAACGGGATTCAACATACTGTTCGATAGCAAAGCAGATGTCAGACATATTACTTTTTGGATCTGCCGTGATGTTTTCTTTTGTTATTTGATTTAGCAGATTGACGATTTCAACCATCGATTCTTTACTTATCAGGCCCAACCGTTCATATTCAATCGTCATGACTTCTTCGATCAGAATATAATAGGGTAATAAATGCTTCAATTCATAGTCAAATTGGGGTTTTAATATCTCTTCATGCAATAGCTTGCTCGGAGAAGCAGAAATTCTTCCTGATAGTGTCTCTTCATGAAACAAATTATTTACTTTCAACCCATTCTCCCTCCATTCATTTCATTTGAGTCATGTCTTTACCTTTCATTTTTTGTGAATGACTTGGCTTTTGATGGGCTGTACCGAATAGACGGTCCCATAAGGTAATAAAAAAACCGTAATTAGCACGATAAACCTCATGATGTTTGACATGGTACTGCCCAATTGCAAAGTAACGCGTAATCCTTCCCTTAATATTCGGGTTATGATCGACAACATTTCCAGCCAAAAATACCTCGTAAAAATAATGAAAGACGAGTAAAATCACACCGGGTACAGGGTCTATTATTGCTATGATGACAACTGGTAGAGTCAACGTGATCCAAACATCCAGTGAAGCTCTCCATGATCCGAACCAGAAGAAAAAGTTTGGCCATTCAGGGAGAAACGAATCATCATACTTTACCCTGTGATGAACAAGATGGATTTTTAACAATGGATTTTTCTTACTAGGGATATGCGCAATTCTGTGTATTACATATGAATATAAACTCCAGATTAAAAAATAAATAACCAGTTTTACTAGTAAGATCATGAGAGATTTATCCCCGCTCTCTAAAGAAGATTAAAATTCGGAAAAAAGATAAAGACCTTCTTTAGAAAGCTAGTATTCTAAATCCAGTGCTATCTCTTTCTCCGTGATCCAGAGTCCAAAGGTAATTTTTTTAAAAAAATCCTGTATTAATTTCTCTGCTTCCATTTGTTTTCTAGGAAACTCGCAATAGTTGGGTATTTGTACAAATCCATTGTATTGACTGGATATCCGGCTTGTTGCAGCTGTTCAGCAAGCAGAATTAACTTTAGTGAGTGCCCACCTAATTCAAAGAAGTTGTGATCAAGTGAGATTTGTTGAATCCCTAATATATCCGTCCATATTGCAGCAATCTTCCTTTCTTCCTCACTTTGGGGAAATCTATCATCTTTTTCTTGTTGGATCCCAAAATGAAGGTCAGTTGGAACTGGAAGCTTAGTAACATCCAATTTACCACTTACTGTTAATGGAATTCGTTGAATCGGAACAAATGCAACAGGAACCATATATTCCGGTAAGGTTTCCTTCAAATACATTTGAAGATCGTAGACATCCGCATCTGCTTCTTCTGTTTGGACGATATACGCACACAGTATTTGTTCCTTGTTTACTTCAATTGGAAGAACAACTGTTTCAAGAATATCCTTATGATTAAGTAGGCAGTTTTCAATTTCACCAAGTTCAATGCGATATCCACGTAACTTCACTTGTCGATCTTTACGTCCTAGAAATTCAATGCTGCCATCATCCCGCCATCTTGCAAGGTCACCTGTTCTGTAAATCAAACGATTTTCCTGATCTTTATCTGGTATAAAATTTTCACATGTTGTTTCTGGTTTATTTAAGTAGCCTCGCCCTACACCATTTCCAGTTATGCACAATTCGCCAAGTACCCCTATTGGCTGAATCTGTCCGTCTACCCCGATTATCTTGACATTTGTACCCTTGACTGGTTTACCGATTGAGATATTGCCTTTTTCACCAATTTTCACATCATGTGCTGTCGTTAACACTGTACATTCAGTTGGACCGTATGCATTAACCAGTTTTAGCTTAGGATTCATTTGGAGAGCTTTGTCTGCTAATACAGCTGATAGCGTCTCTCCGCCTGTTAATAGTTGGGTAAGTTCTTTGAATAACTCAGGTCGATGGCTTGCTACATGGTGAAAAAGGGCAGTTGTCAAAATAGCTGAGTTGACCTTATATTTCTGAATGGCAGATTCTAATTTCATAGGTTCTATTAAGGTTTGTTTGTCTACGATCACCAGGGTGCCGCCATTCAGTAAGGTCCCCCATATTTCGAGAGTTGATAAGTCAAACACAACAGATGATGCCTGTAACATACAAGTTTGAGAATTGAATATTAAATAGTCCGGATCACCAACTAAATGAATGACATTGCGCTGTTCAATCAATGTCCCTTTTGGAAATCCTGTTGTTCCCGAAGTATATAACAGATAAGCCAAATCCTCTGATTTAGTAGAGTACGAGATGTCTAGTTGTTGATCCTCTTCTTCCAGTAATTCATTGACTTGTAGGATAGGTATTGAATCAGTTGTCAGGTTTTCCGTTTCATGATTAGTAAGTAATAATTTTGCTTTACTATCATTTAAAATGTATTGAATTCGCTCATTTGGATAATCGATATCAAGTGGGACATAGGCTCCTCCCGCTTTTAAGACAGCCAAAATCGATACGATATAATCGATCCCGCGATTCATGTAAACTGCTACAAATTCATTAGGCTTGATGTTCCAATTATTTTTTAGTACAGCTGCTAACCTGTTGGATTGATGATGCAGCTCCCTGTAGGTCATCTGTCTGTCCTTATCAATTAAAGCGACCTTGTCCACATGATTGGCGATTTGCTGTTCAAAAAATCCAACTATTGTCTTTTTTTCTTCAGCCTTCGAAAGTTGTATGTTGAATTCGTTCAAGATCATATGTTCTTCTTCTGGCAGGCAAATCGACAATTCCTTGATAGGTTTGTCGATTTGACGTACAGCTACTTGAAGAACATGATTAAAAGAGTGTAGGAATAGTCTGATGGAATCTTCCGCATAATACTCAGATGGATACTGCAGTTTGATCCCCAACTTCCCCTCACTTCGACAGAATAAAATCTGGAGTGTCTGTTCATTTATTTCACTTGAAAATGGTGCGTGTAACCCTTCAAAAGAAGCGACGAAATTGATCAAAGAATTTGTTTCATCATCTACAGATAATCCAAGCTCACTTATCAGCAAATCTAATGGAAACTGTTGATATTCATAGGCAACAGCCAGCCTTTCTCTCACTTGGAGCACCCATTCTTTGAAACTCAATTCCGATTCTATTTTGCTACGGATTGGCAGGATGCTTTCACTCTTTCTCTTTTCATCTTGATGAGGTGAACCTATTACAAAATCCTGATAGCCTGAGTATTTATACAAGCACACGTTGAGACCGGCGAACAAAAAGCAATACCAGAGAAAGTCTGATTCTTTGCAGTATTGTGTAAGGCTTCTAAATGTATCATCAACTATATTCGTTTGTACCATACCGATTGCAGGTTGCATTGTGTTGGATGTCCTGAGTTCATCGGGTAAAAGCATGTTTGACGGCTTTTCACCTGAGAGCTGCTCCACCCAAAACTCCCTCATTTTGACCGTTTCTTCTGTTAAAACAAACATCGTTTCCTTCCCCCTTTTCGCCATTTGAATTAAAACGAAAATGTATCAGCTAAATTCCCCCTGTATTCATCATTGTTTACAGCTTTATCAGCATTGAGCTGGAGCTGAATCAATGTTTTATCTAGATCACCGTGTCCCATACTTTCTAAAAGGTTGATAAAATGTCCTTCCATTTGTGTAATCGTTTCGCTTTTGAATAACTGTGTACAATATTCAAATGTGAAAGTGATCCTGCCTGATTCTTCTTTAGCGACTAAAATCAAATCTATGATACTTGTGTTTCTCTGTTGAAGATATGGAACAAAGCGCAATCCTTCCAAGTTAATTGGAGGAATGTCCATATTTTGCAAAACAAAGAGTGTATCAAATAATGGGTTACGATTAACTGAAGGGCTAATTTCCATTTTCTCTAATAACTGTTCTAGCTGATAATCTTGATTTTCAAATGCCTGAATTGTATTTTCCCGTACTTCCTGCAAAAATTCCCGCCATGTTTTGTGTGCGGAAGGGTAATTACGGAGCGGCAGTGTATTCGTCACCAAACCGAACATTTGTTGAAATTCCGCTTGATTGCGCCCTGCAACAGGAGCACCAATAATCATATCTTCCGCACCTGAATATTTGTATAATAATGTATAGTAAGCAGTAAGTAATACAGTATAGAGTGTGGTGTTTTCATTTACTGCCAATTGCTTTAATCGTTCTGTTAGTTCTTCTGAAATTTGGAAATCCACCAATTTACCTTCATACGTTTTTTCAGAAGGACGCTGAAAATCCAGTGGCAAATTCGTGGTTGGGATGGTACCTTTCATGACCTCTAACCAGAATTTTTCTTGTTGTTCCCATTTTTCTGTTTTAGAAAAGGACTGTTGCCATATTGCATAATCCTTATACTGAAATTCTAACCTAGGTAGTTGACCTCCATGGAACAAGGTAACAAACTCTTTAACTAATAATCCCAAAGAAAAACCATCTGAAATACTATGATGTATATCAAAGATTAGTAGATGCTTATCATCAGCTACTTCAATAAGTCCAATTCTGAACAAAGGAGCTTCTGAAAGATCATACGGTTGAACAAAAGTATTGATAAGATCTGGTATTTGCTCCTCTGTTCCCTTGAACATTGTCAGTTTTGATTCTAGCTTTTCAATTATCTTAAACATCAGCCCATTCTTCGTTAGGTGGTAAGACATTCTTAGCGAGTCATGCCTTTCGATCAATTGTTGAAATATATTTCTCACTCGATTAATATCCAGTTTTCCTTCTACCCAATAGATATCTGTAATGTTTTGGCTTGTATCAGAAACCCGCTTCATTTTGTCAACAATCATCATTCGTGTTTGCTGAGATGTTGCCGGGTAATACTCTCGTTTCTCAACCGATTTTACTTCTATGCCGGCACTTACTTTTTCTCTACTTCGAAGCAGCTTAGCTAAATCTTTGATTGTTGGATGTAAAAACAGATCATTTAAGCCAATGTCCACATTTAATACCTTTCGGAGTTTTGCTACAACAAGAGTAGCTTTTAAAGATTGTCCACCGACTGCAAAGAAATTATCTTTAACACCGATCGCATCTATTACTAGTATCTCCTGCCACACTTGGACAATGGTTCGTTCTAATTCATCCTCAACTTGTTGCCTTTCTGTAGGAATTGGTGCAAATTCAGGAGTTGGCAGTGCCTTTTTGTTAATTTTGTTATTCGCTGACAATGGCATTTTTTCTAGCTGCATGTAAAGTTCAGGAACCATAAAATCAGGTAGTTGCTGCATAAGCATACTTCGCATTTCCAAAGAGCTAATCAATAATTCTGCAGTATAGTAAGCACATAGCTTTGTTTCTTTATTCGCTGACTTTATCGGTATCACAACAGATTCCAAAACGTCCGGGAGCCCCAATACATGCTGATTAATTTCTTCTAGCTCGATTCGATACCCTCTAATTTTCACCTGATCGTCTTGTCGACCAAGGTAGATTAAATGACCGTCAGAGCGCCATTTCACTAAATCTCCAGTCCGGTAAACCCTTTTCCCTTGAAGAGAAGGAACAGTGATGAATTTTTCTTCTGATAAATCACTTCGATTCGCATACCCGCTCGCTACTCCATCACCGCCAATAAACAATTCTCCTGCCACGCCAACAGGTACAGGTTGAAGAAAAGAATCTAAAACATAACAGCTCGTATTCGAGATAGGTTTGCCGATTGGAATGCTTCCCGTTTCGAAGCCTGTTACATCATAAACGCTCGTATATGTTGTATTTTCAGCTGGTCCATAGCCATTCTTTAACTTCACATTTGGATGATTCTGTTTAAGCAAGCGAACATGTGGAGGTGACATCACTTCACCACCGACTATAATGGTATCAAGCGTATTAAAAATATTCGGGTCTTGATTTAGCAAGTGATTAAAGAGCGCTGTAGTTGGGACCATCAGATTGATTTGGTGTTTTAATAAAAAGGGTTTTAAGCTTTCTGCATCAAGGTAGTTTTCCTTATTTGTAAGATACAAACTTCCTCCGTTTAGTAAAGGAGCCCAGGTTTCAAATGTAAAAACATCAAATCCTAAAGCACAGGTTTGAAGCAATCGTGTTTGGTGATTTAATACTACATAATTAGTTTCTTTGACAAGGCGGGATATCCCCCTGTTCGTCACCATAATTCCTTTTGGTCTGCCAGATGTTCCAGAAGTGAAGATCATAATCGCAGTGCTATCTGGATCTGTAGATAAGGTAAGATTTGTCTTCCCTCCTGTGTACAGCATTGGATTTTGTAAATCAATGATCTCCAGATGATCAGAAATATCCTGCTTGATAGCCCCTTGTACCAGAAGCCATTCGCTCCCGCTGTCTTCTAGCATGTTTGAAATTCTTTGACTAGGATAATCCGGTTCAATTGGAACATACGCAGCTCCTGTCTTACTAACGGCAAGCATACCAACGATTAATTCCATGGATCTCTCAGCCATTATTCCAACAGCTTTTGTATTCGAGATTCCTCTAGCATGTAGTGTACGAGCGAGTTGGTTAGCTCTTTCATTTAATTCACGATATGTATAACTATGGCCATCGTATAGAACAGCAGGTTGATCTGGATGAAGAGTTGCCTGTTCCTCAAATAATTGAGATATTGTTTTAAGAGGAAAATCTGTTGTTGAATCATTGAATTCTTCAAGAATCTCCTTCTTCTCTTCTAAGCTCATGATTTCAAACTGATAGAGAAGTTGATCAGGAATTTCAGCAGCTTGTTCGGCAATGTTTGCAAAGTGCTGTGTGATTCTTTCTGCTGTTTGTTTTTCGAACAATTCCGCATTATATTCCAGTTTTCCAGATATCCATCCGTCTTTTTCCGTTAGTTCTAAGGTTAGATCGAATTTGGCACTGCACGACTTTAGCTCAAAAGGTTGAAAGTGTAAGCCATCCATATCAACATGAGCTGTGTCCATATTCTGCAAAACAAACATGGTATCAAATAAAGGATGTCTGTCAGACGAACGATTGATCTTAAGCTTTTCGACCATTTGATCTAATGGATAATCTTGATTTTCATATGCTGCTAGTGCTGTTTGCTTCACTTCTGACAGCAATTGGCGAAATGACATCGTTCCCCTTGGTTTAATACGAAGGGCGAGCGTATTGACAAACATCCCAATCACTGGTTCCAGCTCTGCATGCCTGCGGCCGGCAATTGGAGTTCCAATGACAAGGTCAGTTTGTGAAGTATATCGATGCAGAAGGGCTGTATATAAGCTAAAAAGCACCATGAACAATGTCGCGTCTTCCTTGCGGGCAAGCTCTTTCAATTGATTGATGACCGGTTTTTCAATTTGAAAATATACATACTTACCAATCCCTTCGTTCTTAACAGGACGTACAAAGTCAGTTTGCAGATCTAAAACAGGGAGTTCATCTTTGAATTGCCCCATCCAGTAACACTCTTGACTGCGAGTTTCTTGTTGGTTAAACAAATCGTTTTGCCACATGACATAATCGACATATTGCACATCAACAGGTGGCAGTTCCATGCCCTTATATAACAGCATCATTTCTTTCATGATCGTTTGAATGGAGATTCCGTCCGCAATAATGTGGTGGATATCAAAAAACAGGTAACAGTTATCATCTGATGTGTAAATGATTTTCACACAAAATAGTGGTGCTTGATCCAGTTGGAATGGTTTAATTAACTGGTCTATACATACATGAAGATTATCTTCTTCTACATTCAACACGTCTAACTTAAATGACACGTTATCTAAAATAATTTGAGAAATATCGTTATTTTCAAGATCAGCTTCAAAAGTGGTTCTCAACGATTCATGTCGCCTGATCAGCTTCACCATCGCTTCTTCCAGACGGTTATTATCCAATTTCCCGTCTACTTTAAATACAGTAGGAAGGTTATAAGCAGTGCTTTGCGGATTGAATTGTTGCTGAATATACACTCGTCTCTGTGCAGACGAAGTCTCGTAGCATTGTTTCATTTCCATCTTGTCATTCTCCTAACTAGAAATTATTTCAGGAATCGACTGATTGATGACTGAGACCAATTCTTCTTTTCTGGTATGCAGGAAAAAATGATCACCTTTTACCCATACAATCTTGCAATCATTGTTAGAATGATCTCTCCACGCTAGTATTTCTTCCTCACTGATTTCATCCTGCTTCCCGCTAAAAATAGTGACGGGACACTTCATTTTTTCTTGTTTGGGCATAGAATTATATGTATTCATAATGCGAAGATCTGATTTAAGTACTTGTCTGAATTTTTTAGCCAGTTCCGGGTGTTTCGCGATCTCATTTGGTATATCTCTACTTTGTTGAAATAACTCTCCAACCTTCTTATGAACAAGCTTGGATAAAAAACTTTTTTTTCGGGCATTTTGGGCAGGTGCCGGACGGCCAGAAAGAAATAAATGCCGAGGCTGTGGAAATCCCTCTTCACTTAGCAAATAATAGAGTTCATACGCCAAGACCGCCCCCATGCTGTGACCAAAGACCACATATTGTTTACCTCTTGCATAATGTGTTATTTGGGCTGCAAGATCGTTCCTCATGCTGGTGAAATCCGAATCAAAAGGTTCGTCATATCTGGCTCCTCTGCCGGCAAGTTCAAGCGGATAAAGTTCAATATGATTTCCAAGTAGCTGTTTCCATTGCAAATAAATGGTGGCTGAATCACCTGCATAAGGAATGCAAAACAAAATGGTTTTCATTCATTTTCACCTCTATTCCTCCAATGACCTACAGGAGTTATGAGTGATGAGGATATACAAAAAGGCTTAACCACTCACCTATAACTTCTATTTATATAGATTTTTGAGCTGCCGGTTCCAGTACCGACATTTGTCCCATGTCCATCTTAATCATGTGATCAGCAAGATGAAAATAATGATCGTCATGGGTAATAGCAATAATACATTTCCCGCTTGCTTTCATTTCCGGCAATAGAACTTCGTAAAAGAAACGACGATATTCGGGATCTTGATCTGCGGCCCATTCATCAAATAAACAGATCGGCTTGTCCTCAAGATAGGTGATGAGGAGGGCAAGCCTTTTTTTCTGACCTGTTGATAGCTTTGTCGTACTAAACACCCCATTCTGTATCTTAAGCTTATCTTGTAATTCCAAGCGTTCCAGGTAATCATTCATTTCAACTTCCTTTGCTTGCCAATCTATACCGTAAAAACGATCAAACAAATGATAATCTCCGAAAATAGCAGAATAGTATTGCCCTAATTCCATTGGTGAAACCGACTCACCATTTAGGATTATATGACCAGCATCTGGTTCATACAATCCTGTAAGCAGCTTAGCGAATGTTGATTTCCCACTGCCGTTTCCCCCTGTAATAAAAACAATGGATCCACTTCGAAACTCATAATTAATTGGACCTACCTCAAAGCTTGAATGAGTTGCATCATTTCCCACATTATAGCTGTATGTCACGTCATTCATCTTTAATTGAACAGACTCAGTTTCATTGAAATTATGGCTATCAGTTGGATGTTCCACGAGTGAATTCAACTCTTTATTCATCTGCTTGATTCGATCCCAGCTTACTCGAATTTGCGCAAAGTGTGGGACGCTATCAAGCAACTGATTGACAGGACCTGTCATGTATAAAAAAACAAATACATAGTTGCTAAGCATAATTTGATCCATCTGCTTAAAGATCTCTGGAAAAACAAAAACAACACAACCAATGACCAGGACAAATAACAGTTCACCTAATACGAAAATATCGGAATAACGCAATTGGTATATGTTTCGCTTTTCTTTGTAACTTTTACAGCTTTCCTGAATTCCTTTACGGAAATCACGACGTTTCTTGATGTTCAGTGTAAGCTCTTTGAAACCATTCAGCATGTCTGAGATAAAACCGAAAAAAACATTTTGCAAATCACGCGTTTCCTCCATGATTTTGTTGGCCCGGTTACCGACAACTAAATACAGAATGGCTAAAAAGACGATGATGACAATGGAAAGGAACAACGCGTATACATTCATCACACCTAGATAAAGAAAGCAAAAAACAAGTGTTATTAAATTCGTTGCACCTGAAATCACAATTCCGATGGAACGGCTAATAACCTCAGTATCATTGTTAAGTGTTGCCTCGACACGTCCGCGTTCCATTCCTTCCAATATTGAGAAACGCGTATTCAATAACTTATCAATTAACTCGATCCTTTTTTCATAAATAATCTCGTTAGTCAGATTTACAAGAATAGCCCGTACATAGCGTTGTCCGACCACATACATCACAATAGCTATGACAAAGTAGAAAAGTAAGCCATTTGTTAAATTGTTTGTTCGGACGATTGATTCATTAATGATAAAAATAACAAAGGCATTCCCAACACCGCTTATTACCCCGAGGACAATGGGTTTTAAAAACGATTTCTCCTTCTTTTTCGGAAAAAAGGTGAGAAGCAAAGAATAAATCGCATATAAGCCTCCTGCTATGATGATAAGCCAAACAGCCGTTAATACTGTTCCTGGCATCCAAACTTGGATAAACCGCCATGTCAGCTTATAAAACAAAATGTCAGGCACTTTATAAATAGCCATTGCCACAGCTCCAAGCACAAGCAAATGAAGCAAAAGAGAGAAATAAGATCGGATCTTGTTAAAAACTCCGCGTCGTTCTCCTCTAATAATGGCTCTAATTGTTGTAAGCACATATATAAATATAATGATGCTAATCGGCAGCAAGGCAACAATCAGTCCAACAGCAATAGAATCTACTTTTTTATATGTGTCTGACGTTACCAATGGTGGTTCTTCCCCAATCAATTGATGAAGAATTCCTTGACCAATGACCTGGGTGTAATCTGTGTTAATATTCGCTAAAACAACAACCCCAATTTCCTCACCTGGACGCATACTAATAAACGATGAAAAAGTAGGGTTATTTCCGGCATGTGAGATTTCACCTTTACCCTTCTGAAACACATCCCATCCTGCAGCATAAGAGGAGCCATTGAAATCCGGTTTGACAGAGCGGTTTGCAAGATGGGAAGCATCGATTAGAGAGAAATCGAAGCTTCCATCACGTATAGCGCCAAGTTGAATTTTAAGCCATAAAGCCATATCCCGAGCATTGCTCATGACATATCCCGCTGGTGCATTACCCACATAATATGGCGGTTCATATGGACGTGGATCAGTATAGCCAAATTTATATCCTGTCGCTGCTTCTTTTGGCACATCAGGTTCTTTCATTACAAATGTATCTGACAGTCCTAAAGGTTTAAAAATTTGTTCCCCCATATAATCGGCAAAGGATTGTTCTGTAAGCTTTTCAATCACAAGACCAAGAACATCATAATTGATTGTTGCATATTCAAAGCTTTCACCAGGCTCCCTGTTTAACTGGTAATCTTCGAGAATACGTACTGTATTCTCTAGTGCGTCCTCACCATAGCCTTCTGGGAGCTTTCCTATTGTCTCAAATGGAATCCCACTAGTATGATGAAGCAATTGCTCGATTGTAATCACCGCAGGTTTTCCATTAAACGTAACCTTCAGCCAAGGGATATAGTCTTCAACAGGATCGCTTAGTTTCAACTTACCTTCTTTCTCAAGCTTCAACACCGCAAGAGCTGTAAAGGCCTTGCTATTAGAGCCGATTTCAAAAACAGTAGCATCTGACACTGGTGTCTTTTCGGATAGATCAGAATAACCAAATCCCTGCTGATACAATGTCTCTTTTCCATTTACAATCGTGACAGACATGCCGGGTATTTCTGCTTTCTTCATTTGTTCCTGTACCCACTGCTCGATTTCACTTATCCGTTCAGGTGATACATTTGGTTGAACATCAGCAATGGTGAATGCTTTTTGAGGAAATAAAAGAAACAGAATCATCATAAAAAAACAGATTGTTAGTTTTTGTAAAATTGGAGAATTCAATGGTTATTCTCCCTTCAATTCACCGTAATCTTCCGGATCTAATTTTTGTGTTCCATATATACTTTCTCTAGAAAGCAACATCTAACCAACTATTCTAAAGATAAGCCTTTAATTTTTTGTTCTTACACGACGTTCGACTTTTTTAAAACGAATCCCTGTATCATTACTCGGTTCGATCTTTTTGTTTTCAATAACTGTTGCCAAGCTGCGAATCGTGAGAGCTTCAAACATTTCCCTAAGTGAGAGCGCACATTCAAATGTTGTGTTAATCCGTGCTACAACAGCAGTTGCTTTTAAGGAATGTCCCCCTAACTCAAAGAAACTGTCAGTTACACTGATCTCTTCCAGTTGTAATATTTCTTTCCAAATCTTCAAAACAATTGCTTCTGTTTCAGTTTGAGGAGCGACCAATTCCCGTGTTTGTTCCTGAAAGGTTTCCTGCTGAATTAAAGCTTTTTTGTCTATTTTACCGCTAGCAGTTAATGGCATTTTCTTAACGAAGTTGATCTGCTGTGGCACCATGTAGTCCGGTAGCCTTTGTTTTATATCATCTAGCAGTCCTTCAGGGTTTATTGGTCTCCAACCACATTCTTCTTTTTTAGCTGGTAGAAAGTGTTGGAACCATACACTCGGATCCTTGTAGACTCCACCACCTTTTTCAATGTCGATCCAAACAGGCTGTAACGTATCCTTTAGGTGGTAATAGCCGGTTTTTGAAAATGTTGTATTTGCCCAATGTTCCCAATCCTCTATACTACCCTCTATACGTTGTGAGGCTTCCGCATTTTTCAAGATTTCCCCACCTGCTTTGATATGTGTTCGCAGCCAATGATCAACAGGAAATCCATCTTCTCTAGTAAGTTGACAATATTCAGAAAATGAATGTTTAGGATATAAGCTTTTACCCGTTGGACGAACAGGCAGGATGATACGCTTCAGCTTATGTCCAGCAGCAATCTTCTTGAATGCTTCGATAAGTATGGATGCAAAGCCTTGCCCTTGATAGTTTTCATTAACGACACCAGCTAATACAAGTAAGGTATCAGGGATGGTATTCTTATCCGATTGTTCCATTCCGCGTACCAGTCCTTCATCCCATCCATCAGGCAGATCATCAAGTGTACCGTTCCATCTGATCGGTACGGTATTACCGACAGCTGCAATATCCCCATTTTCGAGTGTTAGCGCAAACTGGTAATCTGGAAATCTATGAAATAATTTCGGCCAATTTGCTACCATGATTTCATCTCCGAAAAAATAAGCCGGCCAAGCTTGTCTATGCAGACGATTCATCCCATCCTGTAAGTCAGGTATTTGTGAAATCGTAAACAGATTGAGCTTTTTGTCTTCTTTAAATAGTTTCATTTCATCTGCAAGCTCGACATATGCAATCAGTCCATCTTGACGTTCGTCTTTCTGATGTACGATAGCTGAACGGCCGATTTCAGGATGCTGCATAAGTACGGTTTCCACTTCTTCTAATTCCACCCTGTTGCCGCGAACCTTTACTTGATTATCTTTTCGTCCGATATACTGAATCATTCCATCTTTCAAATAGCGGACAATATCTCCTGTTTTGTATAGTTTGCTATCAGGTTCATTAGAAAATGGGTGATCAATAAAGCTTTCTTCCGTTTTTATAGGATCGTTCAAGTAACCGCGGGCCAGACCATCAGATTGAATATATAACTCACCTGGAACACCGACCGGTACAATATTCAACCATTCGTCTAACACATACAATTTCGTATTAGCGATCGGCCTGCCAATTGGAACGATATCACCTTCATATTCCCTGTTACACTCAAATACTACAGAATCAACAGTCACTTCTGTTGGCCCATAGTGATTGCTTAATCGGCAATTGAACTGCTCCTTGAATTTGTCATGTATTTTACGTGTTAATGGTGCTCCGCCACAAATGACATACCGTAAAAACGGTAACTCAGGAATCTCGTTATTCCGTCTCGCATGTATAAATTCCTCCAACATGATAGGAACAAATTGAAGAAATGCTACCCGATGTTGATAGGCCAGTTCACCTAGTGCGTACACATTTTTTAATTCTTCCTGTTGGGGTATGACAATTTTAGCCCCTTGAGCTAAAGGCCAAAATATTTCCAATAACGATGCATCAAAAGAATATGGTGTCATCATCAGCACTGAATCCTTTAAGCCAAGCGGATACTCTTGCGTTAACCATGTGAAAAGATTAACAACACCCCGGTGTTCAATTTCTATTCCTTTAGGTTTATTCGTCGTACCAGATGTGAACAATACATACGCTAGATGATGTGAATTTATCTGGTTGTTGACGTTATCTTTTGGCATTGTAGAGAGTGATAGCTTTATACGATCATATTCTAGAATTCTTCCATTGAACGCTTCTATGCTAGAGCTATTAAAGCTATTTGTAACAATGCATGATAGTGAGGCTGTCTTCGAAATCTCCAACTTCCGTGCCCCCGGCAACTCTGGGTTGAGCGGTACATAGACTCCTCCTGCCTTCATGATGGCAAGAAGTGAAATGATCAGTTCAGCAGAATGTTCGAACATGACTCCGATCTTTTCTTCAGCCTTCACACCTAAACTAACCAAATAATGAGCAAGTTGATTTGCCTTCTCGTTTAGCTGGTTATACGTTAACGTATATCCTTGTTTATACAACGCAGGTATATCCGGCGTTTTGGCAGCTTGTTTTTCAATTAGTTCATGAATGCACAGTTGATTCTCGTAATGTTGTTCGGTTTTATTCCACTCAACCATCATGTTGTGCTTCTCCATCTCATTAACCATTTGGTACTTTTTGATTGCCAAATCAGGCGAAGCAACTACCTGCTCTGTTAGCAAAATGAATTGCTCGACCAAACGCTCTGCTGTCGATTTCTTAAAAAGATCACTATTATAATTCAAATTGATTTCGATGCCATGTTCCAGCTCATCAAATGCAAATGAAAGATCAAATCGTGAGCTATCTTCAACAAAGTCAAAGATACGCGGGTTAAAGCTCAAGCCTTCAAAATGAAGTGATGTTAATAATTTCTGTTTATTATTCTGCAATCCATACATAACAGAAAATAACTTAGACCGTGATAAATCTCGATCTATTTGCAACTGATCGATGACGAAATTACTCGGATAAAGATGATTTTCATATGCTTCAATGGCCGTTTGCTTACTGTGTTCAGCCAATTGTGCAAATGTCATATTCTCTGTAATGTTACAGGATAACGGAATAGCAGTAGCAAACAATCCAATCATATGCTCAAGATTGATGTCATCTCTATTGACGATTGGCGACCCAACGGTAAAACGATTTTGTCCGCTAAGTCGGTGCAGCTGTAAATTGAGTACCGATAGCAAAAACATATACAGCGTCATGCCATTTTGCTGACAGTAGGATTCAATCTTTTGCTGTAAATCATTTTCAATATTGGCGAGAATCGTTCCCCCATTAAATGTGACGACTGGAGGCCGCTGATAATCTGTCGGCAACTCAAGTGGAGGAGGAACATCAGCAAATTTGTTTAACCAATATTGGCGTTCTTTCTCAAGTGACCCATCACGGATTGATGAATTCATCCATTCAGCGTAATCCGTATATTCAATTTGCAGTTGGGGTAAATCTGGTATTCTGTTTAATGAATAAGCATTATATAGTTCGCTAAGTTCTGAAACAAGATTCATAGATGAAGTCTCATCCCAAATAATATGATGTGCAGCAAACATCATCAAAAATTGCTTTTGTCTATATTCCACTAATCTAACCGAAAACAATGGTCCTTTTTCAAAATCAAACACTTGATTATTATGGGTATATGCAACTTTTCGAATATCCTCATTCAATTCATTCTCTAACACAAAGTTCCGATTTTCATAAATGTTATCTAATTGAAATGGTAGCTCACTTGATACGATTTGCTGAGGTACTCCGTCTTTATTTCGAAAACGGATGCGTAATGCTGAATGGCGACTTATCAGATGCTGCCATGCTTTCTCAAAGGCTGCTAAATTCATCTCACCTGTAAACATTAATTCAAAGCTCACATTGTAAAACGGATTTTCTGGTTCAAGCTCGTGAAGATACCATTCAGGCAATTGAACTGGAGCCAAATCGTATACTTCTTTCTTAGGATATTGACGAATTTGATTTCTGGTTATTTTTATTTCTTGACCTGTTTCAAGATCAATAGCAGCTGCCAGATCTTTAAGGACAGGGGTAACAAAAATTTGCTGTAGTGCCATTGATATGTTAAATTGATCACGAATACGATTGACAACTTTAACTGCATTGATTGAATTTCCACCAATATGAAAAAATTGATCTTCTCTACTTATTTGATTCTGTTCCAAAATATCTTTCCAAATAAGTGAAAGCTTTTGTTCGGTCGTCGTGTTCAACTCAACCGATTTAGGATTTATTGAAATTTCCTGTTCCGCCACTTGCAGAAGCATTTTACGATCAATTTTCTCGCTTGTCAGTAAAGGCATTTTGTCAATCTTGATATTGATTGCAGGTACCATATAATAAGGAAGCTTTTCCTGCATATAGCTTCGCAGCTGGTTTGAATCCAGTTGGTGCTTGCTTGTATAAAATGCAATTAGAATGGAATCACCGTTATTTTGTTTTTTGACGATAACGGCTGCTTCACTAACCCGCTCATGTTGATTGATGGTTGCTTCTACTTCTCCAAGCTCAATTCTGAACCCGCGTATTTTAACTTGAAAATCAATTCTGCTTGTGAACTCAAGACTTCCATCCGGTAACCAACACCCGAGGTCACCTGTCCGGTATGCTGTTTTTTCATTCGATTGCAGTGCAAAAGGGTTTTCAATAAATTTCTGTTCAGTCAATTTTTGATTTTTCCAATATCCTTTGCCTACCCCAATACCTGCGATCAAGATCTCCCCTTTAACCCCGATAGGAGCTAACTGATTAAATTGATCCACAATATACAAACGCATATTTGGAAGAGGCTTTCCTATTGGAATTCGCGTATTTTGTTGCTCATTATTCTCTTCTTTCCTCATGACATGCTGTGTGACATCATCAGAGCATTCAGTCGGACCATACGCATTAATCAACGGGATATCAGGGAACATTTCAAACCAGTTTGTCACTAACTTACTAGGCAGTTCCTCCCCATTTGTAATCATCCAACGCAATGTGGGAAGCCTGCGTTCGTGCTCTTTCATGCCATTTACTGTATCCAGGAATGCATATAACAAAGATGGTACTGTTTCAATTACAGTAATATGATGTGAGCGTAAATGGTCAAATAACAACTCCTGATCACGGCCTGCTTCAAATGTAATAATGGATGTTTCTCCACCGGCAAGAAGTGCAACTAATGATTGCCAGATTGATACATCAAAGCTAATGGAAGCATTTTGTCCAACAATATCCTCCTTTGTCAATTGCAAACTGTCTATTTTGCAATAGAGATGATTGATCATCCCGTTATGTCGTACGATCGCTCCCTTTGGATTTCCGGTTGAACCAGACGTATAAATCATATAGGCAGGGTGATCGGAACATATCTCCAATTCAGGATTATTTGACGGAAAAGCTAAGATCTGTTGACCTGTAAAAAGCTTGTGAGTTTTACCTGAAACATGCAGCTCATGCCCATACATATCAGGACAAACGACTGTTTCTACTTTATCTGTGTCAAATGCAGTAACACGTTCTACAAATGATTCTTGAGTAATTAGACATGTTGTGGCACTATCGTTCAAAACATACATCACTCGTTCGTCAGGAAGGTTCGGATCAATTGGTACATAAACCGCACCACACTTAAATATGGCCAGTAAAGACGTTAACCAAAAAATATTACGCTCACTCATCACTGCAACAATTTCACCCGGATTAACATCTTGACTGATAAGGAAATGGGCTAATCGGTTAGCTCTTTCATTCAATTCGTTATAGGTCACCTTTTCATCTAAGTAAGAAACTGCATAACGATTCGGTATTTTACGTACCTGTTCTTCAAACAACATAGGAAACGAAGCATGTACTGGGAAATCCATTGTTAAGTGATTAAAATCCTTCAAAATTTGGTTTCGTTCTTGATCTGAGAGCATGTCCATTTGACAGATTGGTTTGTCAGGATGTTCGATTGCCTGTTGAACAAGCTTTAGAAAATGATTGCCCAATCTTTCCATCGTCTCTTGATCGAATAAGCTTGTTGCGTATTGAATATACCCTTCAATCTTTCCTTCCTTTTGAAACAATTCAAAAGCGAAATCAAACGGAGAGTAACGGATGGTATTAAGCGAATGTTCAAATGAAATCGACAAACCAGGTACTATTTCCCTTATTTCTTTTTCATCGGAATGCAGGGTGTGCATTTCAAAAAGAACATCATAGACTGGGTGTCTGCTGCTGTTTCGTTGTACCCCTAAATCTTCAACGATTTTATCAAAAGGATATGCTTGGTTTTCCTGGATGGCTAAAACAACTTTTTTGATTTGTTTCACAAACTCCTGAAATGTTTCTTCCCCTTTTACCTGATTGCGGACCGGCAGCGTATTGATAAAGCTCCCAATCACAGACGTAAGTTCAGGATGGAATCGGCCGGAAAACGAAGTTCCGACAATGATGTCATCATTACGGGTATATTTTGCAAGGAGCACATTCATAACTCCAAGCAAAAACATATAGACACTGACATCCAATCGTTCACAAGATTTTTTTAAGTTTGTGAGCCATTCACCTTCAATAATTATTGGAATGGCCGCTCCCTTATAGGACCTTACTTTTTCACGTTGACGATCAAGTGGAAAGTTTAGATCAGGAAGCTCGCCAGATAACGAATCCAACCAAAACTCCCTTTGCTCTCCAAGTTCACTTGTTGACGGATGTAACATGCTATTATGCCAATGGGCATAATCACTATATTGAATGTTCGGTTCAGGGAGCGGATTTGACATCATGTTTACATTCGCACGGTACAAAGTCATTAACTCTGATAGGATAATGTCAAGCGCCAATCCATCAGCAATGCTATGGTGTGCAACGATTAAGCATACATGTTTTTCGGCGGAAAGCCTATATAACAATACTCTTACCAATGGAGCCTGTCTGAGATCGAAAGGTGTAGTTAATTCTTCTTGGATCCATTGTTCCACTTGGACTTCTGGTTGATCAGGATTCACTACTTTAACGGGTACTGATATGTCCAATTTTTGAAAAACAAGCTGCAGTGGAGTTCCATTTTCTTCTTTGAAACACGTACGCAGCGATTGATGCCGGTCTGTGAGATCTTGAATCGTTTTTTGAAAGATGGAAACGTCCAATTGTCCGGTAAGGGTAAACACCGTTGAAACATTTGACATTGAACGGATCGATTCATCATTGGAATAGTCAAACTGGTCCAAGAACCAAAAACGCTTTTGAGTATGAGAGACTTCATATTTATCGAAAGTTTGGTCAGTTTGTGTTTTCATCTTGTGAACTTCCTTTCCTTGCTATTACTTGTCACTCTCGTTTCATAAGGGTGTTGCTTTAGGAATGGAACTGATCTTTTCTTTAGATTTCGGCACATTTAATTGACTATGAACAAAAAGGCTAAGAGAATTGATCGTATCATGTTGAAACAATATATTTGCATCCAGCTGAAGTTGGTACTTTTGTGATAATTCGTAGGCAATATCGATTCCTTGTATGGAATCCCCGCCAAAGGAAAAATAGTTTTCATGTATATCAGGCTCTTCTTCTAATTCCAATACATTGGTCCAAGTAGTCGCAACAAAACTTCTAATTTCTTCAATCGATTCACTAGTGCTCGTCTGTTCAACTGGTTGTTGCATGTCATCCTGTAGTTCTTTTGACAGTTCAAAAAAGGCAATGTTTTTAACTTCTTCCAAATCCTGACTGTTGAATCCTGTAACAAGAGTATGGCTTAATTTCATCCTTAGCAATTTATGGAAAGCAGCTACACCAATCTTCGGATCAAAACCTAGGATTAGTGGTGATAATCGTTTGATGTTATGAATCATGGATTGGTCATTATCTTCTGTTGCTGCTTTTCCCATTCCTGTTAACTGCCAACCGCCCCATTGAATGGAAATGAAATTCCGTCCATATTGCCTTTGTTTTAGAGCATATTGATCCATAAAATAATTCGCACTTGAATATGGACTTTGATTCGCTTCTGGCAATACCGCATCAACAGACGAAAATAAAAAGAAGAAATCGAGCATCTGATCACTCAGTAACAGATCCAGAAAAACTGTGCCATATACTTTTGCGTCATAGACTTCATGGAAGTCATCAAGTGTGGCATCTTGAAGTGACACATGCTTCCCTTTCAAACCGGCTGTATGAATAACTCCGTCTACTCTTCCGTAAGTTGTCTTAATCTGTTCAATAACTAAACGCAAACTTTCGTAATCTGCTATATCTGTTGTATAGTATTCGACTTTTGCTCCCATATCTGATAATTGATTTAATGAGTCAAGCTGGGTTTGATTTAACTTTTCATGTTCAGTCCTTCCAAGGATTAGAAGGGTAGCATGTATGTTTGTTGCGATTGAATGGCAGATTTCCATACCAATTCCACCTGTCCCACCTGTCACAAGGTATATTCCGTCATTCCGGAAAAGTTCCCTCGGAGGAACCGTGATCTTTTGTCTTTGTAACTGCTTCACATAGCGAATACCACTGCGATAAGCAGATTCCTTCAATCCCTGCTCCCAAATCACCTCTTCATACATACAATAAGCAATCATCTCTGGTGTTTGTTCATTCTCAGAAAAATCGATGGAATAAGCGTTTAACTGTTCATATTCCTTATTGAGATTCCGGTTAAGTGATACTGTAAAACTTTGCATCGGATTTACAGGAGAATCACCTGATACTATTTTGTCGGCATTAAGGGTGAGTTGGAACATAGAAATCGGGTTATCCTTTGATCTCAAACCTAACTGTTTTCCTAGATCGGACACAGGTTGTACATGTTTGTCTACTATTGAAGCGAACTGCCCGGGAAGTCTATATAACGGATCTTGACTGTTTGCAATCTGGTTATGTTCTGGCAAGCAGACATAAGCACCTATTTTATGACCGTTTTTCTCCAGTACACGTAACACGTTTTCCAGATCTTGACTGTTAAGATTATTAATCTCAAACTCTTCTTGATTTAGTTGAATAAATCGTGTTCCATAATTGATTTTCACGACGGTTAAACCATCATTTCGTAACCTTTCAGCAAGTCTGTTTTGCAAAACATCATTATGACCAGCAATTAAAATAGATCCATCGATTTTCCGTTTTTTTCCCTTTATTAATTCAACCGGGGTCCATACCAATTGATGAAGTAAAGGCTCTTCTTCTTTTGTTTCATTCTTAGAAACATGAGTCATATTTTTGTTTTTAATTCTCACTTGACTCAGATCAAACCAATACGATTTGCGCTCAAATGAATAGACTGGTAGTGACACGACATTGCCGGATTGAATTGCTTCAAATGACAAATTATGTCCTGCCTGGTAAAGATGAGAAAGAGTAGTTAGAAAACCAGCCTTTCCCCCTTCTATTGGAAAGACATCGATCTTCCATTCATACTGGCCGTCTAATACGAGTTCTTCAGATGGACGTAAACCGACCGAAAGTATGGTATCTTCTGTTTTAAATTCTAGTCTTCTCGATGCATCATTTTCATATTTTTTTATGTTTTTCACTATGTCTGCGAACGTTGTAGAACCACTGTGTAAATCAGCAGCTGCAGCACCAACTCCCACTCCAGTCACAGCAAAGTTTAATCCAGTCCGGCTAAGAAGCTTTGTTATACCGGTCAAAAAGGAAAGATAACTCACTATTCGTTGTAAATAATCTTGTTCAGAGTAAATAGCTATAAGTTTGTTACATTCTTCGATCTCTTCACTACTTAAGAGACCTGATTGGCATAACTCTGCGAACAATTTTTCGGAACCTTCATGATAATTTTGCAACAATACGGTTACAGACTTTGGCTGTTTCGCCTCATATATATCTGCATTTGTCATTATCAGCAGTTTCTTGCTCAATTCTGAACCATTTTGTACAACAGTTGAAAACCTGTAACGCTGTTGACTTCGACGGCAATTTAGCGTGTAACTGAGATCTTCAAGAAGAAGTTCATTCCTTTCTTCCAAATATGTATGAAGATCATCAATTTTCTTTGTTAATAAAGCTTTAGATGATTCTGACACTGTAATCAGGTATGGACCCTTGTTTTGATTCGTTTTCACTTCAGTAGTATCAGATGGTGTTGTTTCGAACTTTTCCAACACGACATGTACATTCGTTCCACTTAATCCAAAGGAACTAACTCCGGCTCTCGCAGGGTGAGTACTTTGTGATGTTAGAGGACGTAATTCGGTATTAACAAAAACCGGTGATTGTTCAAAATTAATAAACGAATTTAAATTGGATGCATGAAGGGTTGCCGGGATTAGATTATGTTTCAAGCTAAGAGCCGCTTTTGCCAAGCCTGCTAATCCTGCAGCACTATCCAAATGACCTATATTCGATTTAATCGATCCGAGGCCGATAAATTGGTTCTGATCGGTATAAGATTGGTATGCTTTTTGAATACCTTTGATTTCAATTGGATCACCAAGCTTTGTCCCAGTTCCATGTGCTTCAATAAAGGAAATCGTAGATGGATCAATTCCGGCATCCTTCCACGCATGCTGCAATGTTTCTGCTTGTGCATCAGGACTTGGCGATGTGATGCCGTTTGATCTGGCACCATCCTGAACAACTGCACTTCCTTTAATAACAGAGTAGATCCTGTCATGATCATGTAAAGCTTGTTCAACTGGTTTAAGGAGTACACAGATGCATCCTTCTCCCCCAATTGTTCCATCTGCTTCATCACTAAATGGCTTGCAGCTTTCTGTAGGTGATACAATACTGGATTCCATCGCTTCTTCACGGTTTACAGGTGAAATATCCAAATGAATACCGCCTACCATTGCCATTTCACATTCATTGTTTCTTAATGATTGTATGGCTGTATGTAAAGCAGCTAAAGAAGATGAGCATGCCGTATCAATAACTAAAGAAGGTCCATTAAATCCAAAATGGTATGACAAACGTCCTGCTAAATTAGCCGGAAGATTACTAGCAAACAATTCATCTATCTTTACGTCTACATATTGATGATAAGTAGGCAGTACAGCCCCCATAAAGACACCAACTGAACGATTTTTTACTATTTCACGAGTATAGCCCGCATCTTCCAAAGTATGATATGTTGTCTCGAGCATCATTCTTTGGTTAGGATCCATATATTTGGCGATCTTTGGTGAAATGTCAAAAAACTGAGGGTCAAACTCATCAAATCCCTCTAGATAGCCGTAACGTAAATAGTTCTTTCCTTTATATCCTGTTGGATCTAACTTTTTTCTAGATTGCGGGATTTCTTTAATGGTTTCTCGGCCTTCTTTCAGCAACTCCCAGAAGGCGTCAGGTCCAGTTATACCTGGTAAGCGGATTCCTATTCCGATAATAGCGATATCTTTGTTATTCATCTGGTTATTTTGCTGATCCTTATCAGAATAAACGGGTTCCGTTCCGCTTTCCTTAGTTGGTGTTGCTATATAATCTGACAATTCAGCTATAGTATGATATGTGAAGAAATCACTTATTTCTAGCGATATATCCGGCATTTCTTTCTTTATCTTGCTATAGATCCTCATTAGTTGAATAGAGTTACCACCAAGTTCAAAAAAGTTAGAATGGATCCCGACTCTAGGGTGGTTTAGGATACTTTTCCAAATTTCAACAAGTTTGCTGTCCAACTCATGACGTGGCAAACTATTGTCATGGTGACTTTGATCTTGTTCAATTTCAAATTGCTCAAGTACTTGACGATTTATTTTCCCATTAGGTGTCTTAGGATACTCTTCAACATATTGATAAAAGGCTGGAATCATATAGTCCGGTAAATTGGATTCCAAAAATGTTTTCAGTTCACGTATTTCAGGCTTCTTGGCAGATTTCAGAAACGCACAAAGTACTGGATGATTCTGCTTGTTTCCTTGTACGACCACGACAGCATCCAAAATCAAAGGATGTTGAAGCAGTGCATCTTCAATCTCCCCAGGTTCAACACGGTATCCGCGAATCTTTATTTGATTATCAATACGGCCAATATATTGAACATTCCCATCAGGTAACCACTGTCCGGCATCACCTGTCTTGTACATTTTGACTCCAGGAACATCACTGAATGGGTTTGGAATGAACCGCTCATCCGTTAGTTCAGACTGATTCAGATAGCCTTTGGATAAACCGATTCCGCTAACACAAATTTCACCAGGAACACCAATCGGACATAACCGATGATCCTTATCCAAAATATAAACGGTTAAATTGCTGCGGGGTTTACCTACAAGTGAGATCTCGTTGTCATCATCCCCTGCAAAATGATAGGTACATGTTTCGACCGTTGTTTCGGCAGGTCCGTATCCGTTTATGATTTTCCCATTGGAATTAAGCAGCTTTTTACATTTCCGAACAAGACTTATTGGTACATATTCACTTCCTAGGGATAAGGATGTTAAATCGGGTAAAACAGGGATTTCGTCCTCTTCCTCAGCCTGCTCCACCAACACGTTCATCACGACAGGAATCTCATCCAAATTATTGATCTTATGTTGTTTTAGATACTGTAAATACTTCTTTGCATCTTTACGGACGTTTGGGTTAAGCAGATGCAAGGTTCCTCCTGAAACTAAAGGCGGAAAAATTTGTTGGACCGAGCTATCAAACGCATAAGAGTTGGATAACAATACTTGATAACCAACTTTATGTTCGTATTCCTCCACAGCCCAAAGGACAAATTCGGTAAATGCCTGCTGATCGATCATGACCCCTTTTGGCCGTCCTGTTGATCCTGATGTATAAATGACATAGGCCAATGAAAAATTAACGACCTTCCTGTCTGTTTCTTCTTGTGTACTTTTAGTTTCATTGTTAAAAGTTTGGCAGTTGCCATCATTAAGAATAACAGTAGATGATGCCATGCTACCCGCCATTTCCAAGTGTTGTTCAGACGTTACAATCGTTTTGACTTGACTATTGTTTATAATGTATCGAATTCGTTCCTCAGGATAATGAGGATCTATCGGCAAATATGCACTACCTGAACCAAGCACTCCCATGATGGCTGTCATCATATCTGTCGACCAATCCATCAGAATACCCACGATAGATCCTTCACCTTCACCTTGTTGTTGAAGATGGTTTGCAAGATGTTCCGCTCTCGTTGCTAACTCACGGTAAATGATCTGATCTTCTTTGTATACAACTGCTGGCAACTCAGGTGTTGCTTGTGCTTGTTGAACAAACAATTCATAAACAGTCTTCTCCTGATTATGATAGAATGTTTCGGTTTGGTTAAATTTCTGTAAGAGTTGATTTCTCTCTTCTCCTGTCACAAGCTCTATAAATGACAACTTTTTATCAGGCTGTGTGGTGATCTGATCTAAGACGACGAAAAAGTGATTTGCCAGCTTTTGAATTGTCTGCCTGTCAAACAAATCTGCTTGATAATCAAGTTTTAATTCCGGTTTGCCTGCTAACAGAAATGAGACAGTTAATTCGTAATGATTTACTTCTTCTTCCTCATAGCCTGTAATGGTAAAACCAGTATAGTTGCCTTCTGAAAGTTGTTGATCAAGCGGATAATTCTCAAACACCAGGAAATGGTTGAAAAGTGGTTCAGACCCACTTCTTTGAACAACAGATTGTATGTCACTAAGTGGTAAGTGTTCGACTTCTTTGAGTCGAATTAATTGCTGATGAACGTTTTGTACATAATTAACCGCTGTTAGGTTTCCTTCACTTTTTACAATCACAGGAATCGTATTGATAAACAAACCGACCATCTGCTCAACCCCGCTTAACTCTTCCGGTCGCCCCGAAACAGTTAAGCCGAAAATGGCTTCATCACTGTTATTGTATCGTTGCAGCATTAGCCCCCAAGCAGCATTGATCACCGCATTTACCGTAATCCCATAGTCTTTGGAAAATGATTCAATCTTCGGCATGATTTCTTCCATAGACAAGGATTCATGTTCAACATTCTTGTCCAATTGCTTACTATGCGAACGTGTAGGTAATTTTGTATAAGTTGATAATGTGTTCAACTCTTGTTTCCAAAATTCACCTGCTTGTTGATGGTTGTAATTTTGCAGCCATTTTATGTATGATTTATATTTTGGTTTATTCTGCTTCTTCACTTTTTCATTTCTTGTGATCTGCTCATAGGCTTGGAACCATTCGCTAAGAAGGAGTCCGAGTGACCAGCCATCTAAAATGATATGGTGAAATTGCAGTAATATACGGTACTTTCCTATGTCTTTTCGGCATAAGACCACTCGCAGTAACGGTCCTTTTGTTAAATCGAATCCCTTCTTTTGTTCTCGCCTTTTAATGATTTCGATTTGGTGCTCCTTTTCTGCAGCAGATAATGCAGAAATGTCCTCTTCTTCAATTTTGACTGCCATCTTCTTCAAGACAATTTGTACGGGCTGATTGATTTTCTCCCAGCGAAAAACAGATCTCAAGCATTCATTTTCCTGTGAAACAATTTCCAATGCCTGTTCCAATTGTTCTTTTACCACTGTTCCTTCTACCTGAAGCATCACTTGGCTAATATATAGTGGAAGCTCAGTGTCTTTTAAACAATGGTATAAAATACCTTCTTGTGTTGGCGACAATGCGATAATATCTTCAATCAGGCTATTGGTCTTTTGTTGAGTCATGCTCTCCCCTCCCTTAAATGCTTATCTTCCTAGACATGCTGATGTGTGTACATGTTTTCAATCTTTCGTAAATTTCGAATGATATTTTCCACATGATCATGAATGAGAGTGATGCGAAACCACGTTTCATTGGAGTGGACCGGAATCCCAAATACATTTCCTGGAAGCACCCCGCATTTTGCTTCATTAAATAATTTATTAAAAAAAGCATGGTCATGATCGGAATGCAGTTCAGGATTCATTTTGATAAAAAATACATTACCGATTTTCTGGTTTACATAATCAGTGAACACATTGGACTGTGTGACAAAATCAATGAGCTGTGTTAATGCATCCTCTTGAATATCGTTTGATCGTTTAATCCTAGTTTTATAGTTTTGATACAAATCCAATTCAGTCATTTTATTAAAAAGTTGTTCACCACTTACTTGCTGACTCCATCCGAATAAGCCTTGCGTAAAAAACTTCATATCTTCAAGGACTGGTTCCTCTTTAACGATCGTTTTGTATTTAAAATATAAATTCAATGCAAAGTATACGAGTGAATGAGTATTCAGACTATTTTCCATAGATGAGATCATATATTTGTACTTTTCTGTAAGGCGTGGATCTCCAAACCAATAACCAGTACGATAACCGGAATAAAATGGAGTATCTTTCGAGCATCCGTATACTTTGACGACATAATCCAAACGGTCGGTCAAATTAAAGATTTCTGTAAACCCCCTCTCCCGGGGAAAGACAAGGTCTTGATATATGTTATCTGCAATAAGATATACTTCATTTTCCTGGCATAGCTTCACGATTTTCTTTAATTCTTCCACATTATCGCCTTCATACGTTGATTGCGCAGGATTGTTGGGATAAGTAATAACAACAGCTGCCGTTAAAGGAGAAATGACACTCTCTATTTCTTCACAAGTTGGTAAAAAATGATTCTCTCGTTTTGTATGTACATATCGAGGTGTTACTTTACCTTGCAGATTTGAAAGCTGAGCTGTATAGACAGTATAATTTGGTAGAATTAAAACCACTTCGGGTTTTTCCGTCATTCCTTCCTCTTGCTTGTGCTTTAAAATGGCATTTATTACACCATTCATGACATTTGTGCAGCCATTTCCACAGCCGATTCCCGCCTGATTCACTAGGTTTCTCGCAATCTCCTCCCGGCCTGGTGCATGCTCGAGCAGTCTAGCTAATTCCAGTGCACGGATCAATTCATGCATCTCTGTATAGCCGTCCGGTGATGTATAGCCAGGTTCGATTGAGTGCAGATTTGCCATCTCGGTTCTTGTGAAAATTTCAGGAAATAGATTGATATTAAAGTTCATATTATCCAACACATCGATCTTTTCACGCCTGTCAAAAATAATGCTCCAATATTGAATCAATCGTTGGTACATTTCTAAATTTTCAATGTCTTCTTTGTAATAAGCATTTATCGACACAGAAACACTTCTTTCTATTGGGAGATTTTTAGTCCATTAATAGTAAGTCCAAATCTTCCTGATCTAACTTAACCGTGTCAAAATCAGATGGAGTAAACTCAATATTTTGTTTGTTCATGCAATGATCCACGATTTCTGTCAGCTTGTTGATCCACTTCTCCATAAATCTCGATATCCATTTCTCACTGAATTGACTAGTAGCATATGTCACAGACAATCGCAGCTGACCTTCAATGATCATCACAGATATATCTAGTAAAACGTTGAAGTTATTCATTTGTCCGAGATCATGACCTGTGAATTCCTCTGACAAAGTAAACAGGTCAGAAGTCTCCAAATTGTTAAAATCACCAAGATAGTTAAAGCGAATGATCTGTTGTTCGTTCGTTTTCGGTAGCTGTTGCTTACTTATATAGCGTTTTACTAAATAATCGAATCCTTTTTTCGGAACCTGGCGAAGCTGTTCTTTCACTGTTTTAATCTGGTCGGCTAACTCAAAATTTGGTAATGTTACTAAAACAGGGTAAATACTTGTAAACCACCCCACTGTGCGGGAAACATCGATCTCATCGTTCATTTCTTCTCGCCCATGTCCTTCCATCTCGAAAAGGATGGTTTGGTTATTTGTCATTTGCGACATTGTTATAGAAAGCGAGCTTAGTAATAAATCAACTGGTTCTGTTTGGTAAGCAGTATTCGTATGGAACAATAATTGTTCTGTTACATCTTTGATCACTTTTTGACTGACTGTTGCAGTCTGCTTCATTAGTTGTTTACTTCCGTCCGTTCTGACAATGAGTTGAGGGCTTTGATGTGCCATGTTTTTCGTCCAATAGCACTCATTTTCTGTATGTAAGCTGTCAGCATATTCTGTCACCTGTTTCGTCCATTTTTGATACGAGCTTGTTTTTGGTGGAAGCGAGATTTTTAGTAATTGCCTCTTGCTGTCTAAAATTGTTGCCAAATCCTCAAGCAAAATTCTCCATGAAATACCGTCAACAACAAAATGATGTGCGGTAATTAAAAGCCGGTTGCCTTGATTCCCTAAATAAAAGATAGCCGCTTTAATTAATAAACTGGTTTCAAGATCAAATGAGGATTTTAACTCCCTACCAATTTCAGCCATTTTATGAAGCTGGTGTTGGTAAGTCAATTCAGACAAATCAAAGGTTTTTAGCTGCACATGTTCATCTAAATGCTTTGGGTTATAATAGAAAACACCATCAGAACGAAGATTAAGCCGCAAGCTATCATGATGTTGTACTAAAACGTCCATAGCTGTTTCGATGTCTTTGGATTGTACTAACTTATCAAGTCGCAGCAATACAGATTGATTGTAATATTCCGGCTGTTGATAACCTTGATTAAAGAACCAATGATAGATCGGGGAATAGTCCAATTCTCCCTCCATTGGTGCTTGCTCATTTTCTTCGTTGGCATGTTCTTTTCTTTTCATATTAGCTGCCATTGTCGCTATATGCGGATAGGCTAATATGTCTTTCGTTCTAAGGACATAACCGATTGTGTTCAAACGAGATGATAATTGAATCGCTTTAATCGAATCACCACCAAGCTCAAAAAATTGATGGTCCAATCCAATGGTGCTAATTCCCAGTACATCCTCAAGAGCAGCTACTAACAGGCCTTCTTTATCAGAAAAAATGAAAGCTTCCTGGCTCATTTCCTCTTGGTTACCAGTAGGATCTGGAAGTTTCGAACGATCGATTTTCCCATTTGTTGTTAATGGAATTTCATCCACAGACATGATATGCACCGGAATCATATATGCCGGTAGTGAAGAGCTCAGGCTTGCTTTTATGACAGATGGGTCCATATTTTCCTTAGAAACAATGTAAGCAGACAACTGCTTACGTCCATCTGGCATTTCGCATGCCGTTACATATGCATGTGTGATAGCTGGTAAAGCTAATAATCGAGCTTCTATCTCCTCTAATTCAATCCTGTATCCATTTATTTTGACTTGATGATTTTTTCTACCTACATATTCAAGTAACCCGTTTTCGTTAAAACGTACCAAGTCACCAGTTTTGTATAATGTCTTACATGTTAAGAAATGATCCTCTATGAAATGACTTTTTGTTAAATCATCACGACACCAATAGCCTTTTGCCACTCCATCACCGGCAATGTAAAGCTCACCAATGCTTCCCATCGGTAGAGGCTGGTGATGTTCATCAAGGACATATAGCTGCACATTATTAGCTGGTTTGCCAATCGGCACCGAATGACCGGTATCTGTTTTTGGATCATATTTATGAATCATACAACCGACTGTTGCTTCTGTCGGTCCATATTCGTTAAAGATAGAAATGGTTCCTTGAAACTGATCATATACAGTTTGCGCTGTTGATACTTTAAGATTCTCTCCCCCGACAATTAGCGTTTGAATTGAGCTGTCTTTATAACATTTCTCATGAAGCAGAGCTAAATGAGCTGGTGTAAGTTTAAGTACGGTCACTTTGTTTTCTTGTAAAATATTAAATAATACGAACCCGTCTTTCGGTTCTTTATATATTCGAATTTCATGCCCTCCAATTAATGGTGTGAAAATGGATGTGACAGTTAAATCGAATGATAAGGGGGAATATAAAGCAAAAACAGCTGGTTTTTCATTTACGTACACCCTATTTGCCCACCAACAGTAATTTGTCAGGCTGCTATGTCTGATCATTACACCTTTGGGTCTTCCTGTTGAACCAGAAGTATAGATCATATAAGCCAAATCATGTGGTTCAGGCTGTCTGACATGATGATCTATATATATCGTTTCATCCATATTCTCCAACTCTGCTACATGTAAAATCTGACCATCAAAGTGAATCTCCTCTGGAAGATCGATATTTATCACGATACAAGTCAAACAGCTGTCTTCTATAATTTCTGTAATCCGCTCGTCTGGATAGGTATACTCGATCGGAACATATGCTGCCCCTACCTTTAAAATGGCGAAAATTCCGGCAATAAGTTCCATAGAATGTGAGCCAAATACTCCGATTCTGCTCTCAGGTCCAATACCTATTTGGGCAAGCTTACCTACAAGTTGACCAATTCTATTGTGCAGTTCCTCATAGGTCCAATGGTTTGTCCCACAGCTTAGGGCAACCTTTTCCGGGGTAAGCCTAACCTGCTCCTCAAACAATTCCACAACCGTTTTATCTTTTGGATAAGGTCTTGTTGTTTGATTATATGAAACTAGCATTTTTTCTCGTTCTTCTTCAGTAATGATAGAAAGATCTCGAACAATGGAATTCGTGTTTTCCATCACTAAATGTGCTAATTGAACTAGTCTACTAGACATCTGATCAATATCAGTCTCGCGAAAAACAGATGTTTGATAATCAAATTCCAATGAGAGTTGGTTTTCCGCCCATTCATTTATGACAATTTGCAATGGGAATACTTGCTGACCCGGGTGTATTTCGGTTAATTCAAATTGGTAACTGAACAATTGATGAGATGGAGAAAATGGATAATAATTAACAACGACTTGAAACAAAGAATCATACCCGTGCTTCTTAAGCTGCAGATCTTGAATCAGGAGGTCGAATGGGTATTTTTGATGATGATAGGAATTGCGGATTTCTCGCTTGACCGTTGAAAGCAGGTCAAACACTGAGGCATTTTGATCTAGATGAAATAACAAAGGAATGGTGCTCGTAAACATGCCAATTGTCTGTTTTTCCTTAGCTCCTGAGCGATTGTACACAGGCATACCAATTGTGAATTTCTGCCTTCCGTACAATTTATGTATAGATAAAGAAACTAAAAAAACAAAAAAATCATTTACTGAACAATTATTCTTTTTCGTCCATTGATAAATGGAAGTTGTTAATTTACTGTCAAGAGAATATGCTTTTCTTTTAGCCTGGAGCTGATCAGCGTTAAACTGAAAAATTGGCTCCGGAATTAATTGAAATTTATTGAGCCAATATGCTCTGTCTTTAGTTGCACGTTTAGAATCGAGGTATTTCTTTTCTCGAATAATAAATTCTGTATAAGAGGTATTTTCTATGTGATAAATAGGTTCACCCTTTGATAACTTCTCGTAGTTGCTGCCAATTTCTTTCGTCAAAATCTCCATAGACCAACCATCAAAAATGAAATGATGTAATTTAGCGAAAATTCCCCAATGATCATCGTCCATTTGATAAATTGCGAAATAATAATGCGGTTGACCATTCAATAGTAACGGCGTATTCTTCTGTTCTTGTAGCCACTGATTGAATGAATGTTGCCGATCAGCTGCACGACGAAAGTCAACAACATTTATTTTTGTGTCATGGATGTTTGAAATTGATTGGACTGTTTTCTCAGATTGTTGGGCTATGATAAGGCGAAATGCTTGATGCTTTTGAATGACAGTGTGAATGGATTGGATCAGTAGTTTGGCGTCTACAAACCCTTTAATATCTCCAATACCACAAATATGATGAATCGACGTATCAGTGTACAACTTTTCATCGTACCAAATCCTTTTTTGCGGATGGCTTAGCGGATAATAGTGTTTCTTTTCATCTGTTAGATGAATCATTAAGGTGAAAACCTCCTCTTCAACTGAATATCCTAACTTCTGTTACTTCTGACACGACCTATCCCATATCAAAAATAACACGTTTATCATATATCGAGATTTGAGATTAATTGAGACTGTTGTTCTTGTTTCACATCCACCTTTATCATGTTTATTGCTCTGTCCAATAGTAGACTTGTATCTTCATATGAAGTTGTTTTTGCAATAATAAAACCAAGACGATGTGATGCATTTTTAGGAACGTGGACTTGATCTCCTGCTTTTGAAGTAAGAGTAACCTGCTGTATTCCATCTAAATTCTTAACTTGATCGACTCCTAGAATTTCTACTAATTCACCCGGTTGATCGGAAACGATAAAATGAATCCCCGCACATCCTGTATGGTTTATTTTGATGATAAGCGTTTTTTCACCGATTGCACTCTTAGTTTGCAATTCTAGCAAATCAACTTCTGTCACAGCTTGAATTAATTCCGGAATCATTCCTCCTGCAGGTCTGGCATTTATTTCAATAATTGCACAACCTTTTTTTGTCCATTTTATCTCTGTATGTGTTACGCCATTGACAAATCCAATCGCTTCTAATGCTGCTGATACAGTCTGAATGATTTCACTCTCTAAATCACTCGTTAATCGTGCAGGAAAGATATGCTTGTATTCAATAAAATATGGATATCCTTTCACATGTTTTTCTGTTATTCCAACACAACTTGATACACCCTGCCACGTAAACATTTCAACACTATACTCTTGATCATGTAAAAATTCTTCTACAAGAACAATTTTAGAAGGTGCTTGTCCACGAGCATTATGAGGTTTATTAATAATTAAGTGGAATTGTTTGACTGCTTCTTCTTTTGTTTCACAAATACGAACATCGTTAGAACTGCTTTCATCTGTAGGCTTAACCACACACGGCAGACCGATATTTAATATTTCTTCCTGTAACTCTTCAACAGAATGAACTGCTCTAAACATTGGTTGTTTTATTTTCGCCTCTGATAAAGCAAGCCGTGTTTTATACTTATTACGGCATAGGGTCAATACATCGGGAGGGTTTCCAGGCAGACCAAATATCTTAGTTAGTTCTGAAACAATGGTTAAATAATACTCACTTGTCGTCATGATTCCGGAAATTTCTTCAGAGGTGAAGGTTGATTTGATTACTTGGATTAAGTCAGTAACAGAGTTTGTATCACAGGATATAATTTCGCAACCTGTTTCATTCAATCCCACATAAACATCTGGACGTTGTGTTAAAAATACAGGATCATACCCCCATATTTTCGTCTTATTTAATAAGATCATTCCGGTCCCTGTCGTATTAGACTCCACAAACAGAAGTTTTTTCCTCATCACTTATCACTCCATATCTTAACAACCATTAGTTTGAGATTATATTTTGAAAACGAAATGCTAAATCATTTGATGATTTCATATGTATTTGTTCAGGAAATACGGAAGTCCGGGCACAAACTGATAACGCATAACTGTCATCAATTTCATACTGATGAAAACACAAATTTTCATTGTCAGAACTGGTCTGCAATCTAATTTTCTCATCAACAAAAACGATCGAAAAAGACTGAGGTGGTATTGATAATCCCTTGCCAACCGCTTTTATATAACTTTCCTTTAATGTCCACACCTTATAAAAATGCGCCAGTGTGTTTTCTTCAGGTTGTTCATCTAATTGCGTCTTTTCTAATTGTGAGAAGCAGTAATCCGTTATTGCAAGATCAATTGGTACAATTTCTTCAATATCGATTCCAACAGGTAACTCATCAAAGACTGCTACTACCCAATGACCTGAGTGTGATAGATTAAACTGTAAGTTTGGAAATCCAGCTATTTCGGGTTTTCCAAACTTATTTTTAACAAAAGTGATCGTGTCATTACTTAATCCCCATTTTTCCATCACATAAGTCCGAACAAGCAACTCACTGAATAACGACCGCCATTGATCTTCGGGAAACTTAAAGTGACGAAGCATTTTTCTCCTGTCAGGACTCAAGTAGGTACTTAATCTATTACACAAGCACTGATCGACATCTTCAATTCGTACTGCAACAATTTCCATTTACATTAACCTCAAAAGTTATTTTCACAAAATGATTTTCATCTACGTCAATAACGAATATGTTTGTTGAATCTGACTTTTTAATTTTACTCATTGCTTTTCACGATAAAAAAGATGTCAAACGATGGTAGATATACTGCTGTAGTTTTGCATCTTGAGTGCGAATGAAAAAATGATCACCATCATACATTTTCACCACTACTGTACCTGAAGTTAATTCACTCCATTTTTCCAAACTTTCCATCGAAGTAAGATTATCCTGATAGCCACCTAAGATTGACATTGGACATTTTAATGGCTCTCTATTAATAAAGTTATATGTATCACAAAGTTTAAAATCTCCTCTAAGAACAGGTTCGTAAAGTTCAAGCGCCTCAGGGTTCTCAAGAATTTCCTTTGGCGTCCCTCCAAGAGATCGCAGCTTTTTAAGAAACATCTCTCTTGGCATATTATGAAGGAGTGGTTGCTGATTCTCCAATTGTGGTGCACTTCTTCCAGATAGAAACAGATGGGTAGGTGAAATTCCATAGTCTTGCTGTATCTTATGTGCTAATTCATATGCTATGAGCGCTCCCATACTGTGTCCAAAAAAAGCAAAAGGTGTATATAAGTATTCACGAAATTCATACGAAAGCTCGGAAACTAGAAGATCCATTTGACTAATAGGCATTTCAGTGAATCTTGTCTCTCTACCTGGCAAAATGGCTGCATGCACTTCAATATCCTCATTAAAGTCCCAATGTCGATAAATGGAACTTCCTCCACCTGCATACGGAAAACAAAAAAGCTTAATTTTCGGGAAAGCTCGAGGATTTCTGCACATAAACCAGGAAGAACAGGCGTTTCCCATTTACCTCTCCACCTTTTACTGATAAATAATATTGATTTTTAAGGAAAATAAATAATTATTTTAATATTCTAAATTATAAACCAACTGGAAGAAAATGAACATAATGCCAAAGTATGGGGATTGTTTATACAGAAATAGGTATTTCTCCCAGTTATTTTTATAGTAATTTTATTTTATATAAGCATAAAGAAACGGGTTATCCTATATGAATAACACAATTAAAAAGGTATTACGTCCTATGTTAAAGACTAAATTTGTGATTACGAACAAGACACTTTTATAAATGGAAAAAAAGCTTCCGAACTAACAATTAATAAACATGTTATAAAAGATGCTCCCTATTGCAGTTTCCGTTTAGGGATTAAGGAGGATGCCAAACACGTTGGAGGAATTAGTCTTTTCGGCCATAAGTTTGAAACTATAGACAAGATTTACTTATGAAACTCACTTTCTAAAATTTTTTTTAAGTTACTGATATAAGTAAATAAAGATCCACTCCTATTTAATAAAGGTGTGGATCTTTATTTGAAATTACCTTACAAGTTTTTTACAAAGTTTCCATCCGGATTTTTCTACCATTTTACTGTAAAAATGATGATCCAATTCAATACCGTATCCTGGTTTATCGGGCACTTCCACCTTTCCTTCATTAATAATGTAGTTAGAACCATCGATTCCTTCAACATTTATTTCATCCCATTCGATGAATAAAAAACCTTTAATTAGTGGAGCTAAATGCCCCAATACATAATTTCCATATACACACCCATAACTGTGTGGTGCTGTATATACATTTGCTTTATCAAGTTCCTGACCTAAATTTTTCCACTTATGAAAACCATAGTGAAGGATGTCATACTGTATTGCATCTAAATAACCCTTTTTCGCCCAATCAACTATTTGTGGTGCGGAATTTCCTTCACCGTCTGTTACAAGTACATTCAATCCCTCATTTTGAATCCAATTCTTTAAATTTTCAAGAAGAGGTGGATCTTCATGAAAGGCTTCCTCGATCCATGTGATGTTAGAATGGGCAGTTGCCTTCAGAACATATTTTGTAAGGTTTAAGTTATAACCATTATTAGCGTCAATCATAATTTTAGCCTCAGGACCTACTGCTTCTCGAACTCCATTTATAATGGCAATGTCTCTTTCTGTCCCCTTATCTAGAGGCATGTGCATTGCTCCCCGTCCAACTTTAATTTTGTATGCTCGATGTCCCCGTGCTTTTCCTTCTAAAGCCTGCGATTGAATCAGTTTTACCGCATCATCATCGTCCTCGAGGTGGAGGTCATCAAAATAGAGAGAAGTATCATAGCATGGAACACTTATTTTTAAATCTGTGTCACCTATTAATAACTTATAAACAGGCTTGTTCTTTATTTTTCCTAACCAATCTAATAGTGGAAATTCAATATCATAATGAAGGGGACTTACCTCTCCCCTATTATTAAATAACTCATCAACCTTTTTACCTAAAAGTTCCTGTGCTCGTTGCTCATTAATACGGGACCAACCAAAGCCTTCTTGCCCTCCAATTGTTACCCGGACGAGGTCTAAAGGAACACTATCTCCATGAACACCAAGGCGTGCATTACACCCTGCAGCACGTATCCTTTTACCTGGTAGCTTGCACCATTCCAGTCTCTCAATTTCTTCATTGGCTATATTTGACATATCCATATAATTCTCTCCTTTATATCAATCTATTATTTAGTTTCTGTAAAGGATATACATTTTAAAATTTGTTTTGAAATAGTAAGAAGGTTATATATTGCATAATTACTTTAAGGCAAAATAATAACACCGGAATCCACATCGCTTTCTATTATTCGCTATCAGCCCTTATAAAATATTTTCACTATAAAAGTTGTTTTATAACAAAAACATTGTTCCAAAAGATACAGTTTCCTTTATTATTGTTCCCTTGTTTATATTTATGTTCTACTTATCAAAATAATCTAAAAGTTGTTATAAAACTAAATAAACATCTAATATCCTATATCAATCTTTAATTACTTCTCTCTCTTTTAATCAACTCTTTAAAAGTACGTGGAAAATGCTCTATTTATCTTTAGACTTTTTAAGGTAAGCGCTTTAAAATAGTGTCAATACATAAAATATTCGTTCAATAAATAAAAAAGACTGTACGGTGTTGGAACACTCTACAGTCAAAACTCTTCTAAGTTGCTTCTAAACTCTAATTTCTGTCTCGATAAGAATTATTTGAAACCATATTAAATTTCAGACTTCGTTTCTGAATTATAATTGAACAATTATACCTTTTTCATTTGATCTATTAGCTGCAAGAGTCACGTTTAGTGTTTTAAGTCCATTTTCATAGGATGATAGAATGAAATCTTTATTTTTCGTTTTGACTGCGTCAATAAATGCATGATCTTGTATTTCATAGAAATCGACCTTTGACGAATAAGTCGTTGTTTTTTCTCCATCAATGATCGTTACATCTGTTCCATTCACTTCCACTCGGAAACCATTTCCCATTACCTCCAGGCCCATTCTGTGATCGGGCTGTGTGAGGGAACAATCTAAATGTCCTACCGCATCCGTTGCAAACGTAACATTAATAGATGAAACATCAGGGATATTCATTCCCTGTATATCTTTTAAGACATGTAGATTCATATCAGCAGAAACCGAAACGATATCTCCAGCTAAATAACGCATTATATCTACAATATGGGTGGCCTGTTCTACAAGCTGTCCGCCTGATTTTTCCATTTCCCTAAACCATGGCGTTTTGACAAAGGATGTTAAATAATAGCCTCTTACCATGGCAATCTCTTTTCCTGACAAAAATTCTTTTGCGATTGCAACAGTATCTAAGTAACGTAAACAATAGCCTGTCGCACATAGAATTCCGGCATCGTTGATTGCTTCTAACTTTTTCTCGACGGAATTCATATCCAATCCTACCGGCTTTTCAACCATCAAATGAATCCCAAGGTGTGCTGCCTTCTCCTCCATGTCACCATGTGCAAATGGAGGAACACAGATAAATAAGGCATCCAGGTTCTCATTTGAAAGCATCACATCAAAGTCTGTATAAGCACTCGCACCATATTCTTCCCCTGCTCGTCGTGCATTTTCCTCAGCAATATCGCAAACCGCAGCAATCGTTGCATCCGGGTTTTTTGCCATGTTTCGCATGTGGACAGCTGCTATTCCTCCTACGCCAACAAATCCAACCTTTACTTTTGACATCATTCTTCCCCCTTAAAGTTTTACATGGAATAAAAAAACAGAAAACTCTCTGCTAGATAGATAGGTTAAAAGAGAGAGCATCTGTTCACATCGTTAACTCGTCACCGATTCTTGCAAATTAAAAATGAACTCCATATTTCGTGAGGTATCCACAGCTAAAGGTCGAGGATCAAGTTTGTAAGGTGTGATTTCAGCTGTTATCGTATCGTTGTAGTCAATTTCTTTTAGTGCTTCAATAACATTGCGCCAATTGACATCACCTGCGAGTAATGGGACGAATCCGGTAATGTTTCCAACAGACGTATTAAAATCTTTTACATGTATTCTTTTAATCCGATGCCCTAACATTCGAATCCATTGTTCCGGGTAGCCGAACTGCAATACATTTCCGACATCAAAATAAGCTCCAGCATAATCAGAATTTAATTCGTCAATGTAGTTCACCATTTCAAGTGGTGAAAGTAAAAACTTATTCCACACATTTTCAATCCCAATCGTCACGTTGTTCTTCTCTGCCAGTGGAAGCAGTTTTCTAAGTTCAATCTGACTGCGGTCATAGCATTCAGAATAGGTTATTGTTTCTGTTACAACGCCCGGGACAACTAAAACGGTATCAATTTCCATCACAGCCGCTAATTGAATTTGCTTTTCTACCACTTTTCTACCTTGTTCCCTAATAGCTCCATCTGGATGACTAAGTGGACATTTCCATAATAAACTGGTTGATAGACTTTTCACTTTTAGATCATAGGTATCTGCAAGCTTTACGATCTGCTTTGCTTCCTCTTCTGTTGTTTCCATTGTTAGCCCTATACCGCCAGCATCATAAACATTTAATTCTACTGCATCAAAGCCTGCATCGAGACTATATTCAAATACTTGTTCAAGTGGAGTTCCTTCAGGATAGCACCATTGATTGATTCCCTTTAACATGTAAAACCACCCCTTCATGAAAAGAGGTCATCCCCTTAACTAGAAATGACCTTTACAATTTTTTAAACAAGAGATACGGGCTGTTTCTTTTCGGAAGATTCATAGGCTGCGATTGCTACTTCTAACGCCTTGAGACCATCTTCACCTGTAATGGAAGGAACCCGATTTTCTTTTACGGTTGTAATAAAATCAGCGACTAACGCATCGTCCATGTTGTCTCCCCAGAAATCCCACTGTGCACCGTCTTGATTACTATAGACAGCTGTTTTCTGTTCGAAGGCATCAACTACAAGCGTACCATTTGTGCCGATGATCTCCAATGTGACATCTCCCCATGTTGGGTAGGTTTTGTTACGGGACCAGCTGCAATCTAATGTGGCAAACATGTTATTATCAAATTCCATTGTCAATAAGCCACAATCATCAATATCATACTCCGAGATTTTGTGATCAACTTCAGCATAGACCTCGGTTACTTCTGCACCTGTATACCAACGAATCACATCAACGACATGGACCGTGTGATCGATGACAGCACCTCCACCTGATTTTTCCTTATCGACAAACCAGCCTCCAGGATTTGTTCCACGATTTGTTCCTTTAATCGCAATGATTTTCCCAAGCTCGCCATTATCAATGATTTTTTTTGCGTTTACGATTGGTGTGTTAAATCTTACCGGAAAAGCAGTTTGAAGAATGACATTGTTTTCCTTACATACTTGGATCATTTTTTTCGCGTCTTCCACTTTTGAAGCTAGTGGCTTTTCACATAATATATGAATCCCTTTCCTGGCAGCACTTACAACATGCTCGATATGAAGACTGTTTTCAGAGGTAATAATAACAGCTTCTATATCTTGATCTAATAATTCACGGTAATCCTCAAAGTACGTCGTCTGAAATTGTGCAGCTACCTTTTCTCCGCGCTCTTGATTGTCGTCTGCAATCCCAACTAGTTCAATTCCGTTTATTTTCTGTAATGCGTTGGCGTATCCGAATGCATGACCATGGGCAAAACTTATCATTCCGACTTTCATCGAATAACCTCCTTTACTTTTTCCTCATTTAAGACAACAGGTTTACCTGTTTCAATTGATTCTAAGGCAGCTAAAGAGATTTCCATTGCTTTCACTGCATCTTCTGCCGTTACTATTGGTTGTTCGTTATTCTCGATACACTGTATAAAATGCTGCAGTTCCATAAAATAAGGATTATCTTTTAACGGACTTTCAGGAACGGCAACACCACCTGTACTGCTGCTATTCCGTCCAGTCACAACAGGCTGAACCTTTGAACTATCAAATTCAATAATTCCACTTTTACCAGCGATTTCAAATTTCGTTGTAAAGGTTTGATGTGCCCAAGTTCCTTCCACGTGAGCAATGACACCGCTTTTGAACCTCAATGTGACGAGCGCATATTCTACTCTTGAATAAACACGCCCTTTGCTACTTTTCGCGTATACCCGTTCTACTTCACCGAAACACCATCTTAAATAATCAAAATCATGAATAATCATGTCTAAAACCAAGCCGCCGCTGCTGTTAAAATCAGCGTACCAGTCATTTGAGGCATTTGGAAAACCGCCACCTCGAGACGTTCTGACTACCGCCGGAGAACCGATTTTATTCGTATCAAGTAATTGCTTTGTTTTAACATACTCTGGAAAAAACCGTACAACATGCCCAACAAAAAGTTTTACATCCTTTTCTTGACAGTAGGCAATCATTTCCTTTGCATCTGACAACGTTCTTGCAAGAGGCTTTTCACAAACAACATGACTGCCTTGATTAGCAACCTTCATCAAGTATTCCTTATGAAGTGGGGTCGGTAAGCAAATGGACACGACATCAATCTTTCCAATACTTGCTACTGCCTCCTCATATGTACGAAATGCTTTAGCCCCAACCTGCTCTCCCAGCTTTTGTGCTTTCGGATAATTAGTGTCAACAATTCCCACTAACTCGACGTTTGTTAATTTTTCATAGCCCTGAGCATGAACGGATCCCATTGTTCCAGCCCCAATAACAAGTGTTTTAAACACAAGCAACTCCCCTTTAACCTTTTTAAATGAAACAATTCTCCTTACACATTAATACTTGGTTCAGTTCCTTCATTTAGAAAAAATAAACCTGATGCTCCCATCACACCTGCTCTTTTCCCTAACACAGTTTTGCTTATCACAACATCTCTACTCATTTGAGTGATACTATTACCCCTTACATATTCTTCAACTGTTGGTAGAATAAAGTCAGACATATTCATAATTCCACCTCCAAAGACGATGGCCTCGGTATTGAATAAATGGATTAAGCTTGTTACACCCGCTCCCAAGTATTCACCAACTTCATGAAGTAATGAGATCGAAAAAGAATCACCTTTTTCAGCAGCTATCGCGATCTCTTTATTTGTTATTGTTGATCGTGTTTTAAGATCATGCAGCAGGCTGGTGGAATTCTTTAGTCGTTGATTTGCCAGCCTTGCAAGTGCTGTTCCTGAAGCATACCGCTCTAAACAACCTCTGTTTCCACATACACACCGTTCACCTTTATGAACGATGGTGATGTGTCCAAATTCACCGGCACTATCATGGATTCCAGTTATCAGTTTGCCGTCGCTAATGATTCCCGCTCCAATGCCGGTGCTTACGGTAATATAGATAAGATTTCTTTTACCAATACCTGCACCCCAAATCCATTCGGCAATGGCGGCGGAATTCGCGTCATTACAAACACGAACAGGAAGGTGAAAGTGACCTTCAAGTAAGGCTCCAATCGGATAGTTTTCCAACCCTAAATTATTGGCATAGACTACTTTCTGTCGCTTCGAATCTATGACACCCGCCGAAGCAACGCCAATTCCTCTTAATCTACTCCTATCTACATGGTCGATTAATTGTGTAATCGCGTTAACTAGAGTAAATGAAATATGATTTGAATCGTGTATAGACGTTTTGCATTCCAGTTCTCTGATTACCTTACCATCAACCGAGATGAGCGCTACTAATAGTTTTGTTCCTCCTAAATCCACCCCGATTGCTAGATCTTTTTTCTCTAAGCTCATCTGTATCCTCCTAAGCAATTCTAGTAACCTATCTTCTAACACCTTGTAAGGCAATTCCGGAAATGAGATGTTTTTGGAACAAGATAAACATGATTAGCATCGGAATTGTTGAAAGTACAGCTCCAGCCATCAGTAACGGATAATCAGTTGAATATTGTCCTTGGAATGCAGCAATTCCAACTGAAAGAACTCTCATATTCTCAGAACTAGTCATCACAAGCGGCCAGAGGAAATCGTTCCATGCTGCAAGGATAGTAAAGATACCTAGTGCAATGAGTGCCGGTGTTGCATTCGGGAGAATGATCCTCCAGTAGATACCGAACAATGAACATCCGTCCATCGTTGCTGCTTCGTCCAGTTCCTTTGGTATCCCCATAAAAAACTGTCTTAATAAAAAGACACCAAAGGCACTAAACATACCAGGTACAATTAATGCATAAAACGTGTCAATCCAACCAAGCTGTGTTAAGATTGCATAATTTGGAATTAAAATAACTTGTGGAGGAACCATCAACACAGATAGAATCGCGATAAAAATGGTATTTTTAAAAGGAAATGTTAATCGTGCAAAGGCAAATGCAGCAAGCGAACATAAAAACAACTGTGCGATCGTTCTGCCAAATGTTAAAGCAATTGTGTTTATATAATATTTCACAAAATTAACACTCTCAAAAACTTCTGCATAGTTTTCAAATTTCCATTCTTTCGGTAAGATGGTTGGCGGTACCTGCATAGATTCTCCAAATGTTTTCAGCGAAGTGGAAACCATCCATAAAAACGGTACAATCATGATAAATGCCCCGAATATCAGCAAAATATGATTACCTATTTTTAATTTCATTTGTTAACAACTCCTTTTTATCCATCATAATGGACCCACTTCTTCTGGAAGACAAATTGAATGATTGTAACCGCCAGAATAGCTAAGAATAAGAGGAAAGCTTGCGCAGAAGCCATGCCCATTTGTGAATACTCAAAGCCTGTTTCATATACCCCGAATACAACTGTCCGTAATGGGTCTAACAGGGCCGTACTTTCCCCAATCATAATATAAATTAAATCAAATACTTGGAGCGAGCTAATCATCCCTGTGATGAATACGAAAAATAAAGTTGGTGTGATAAGAGGCAGTGTAATGTTGAAAAACTGTTTTATTTTTGAAGCACCGTCTATTTGTGCAGCTTCATAATAGGTTTTATCGATTCCTTGTAATCCAGCCAGAAGGAGAATGACATTATTTCCGACCGTCATCCAGACGTATACTAAAATAACGGAAACCAGAGAAATATTTGGATCAAACAACCATGACGGTTGTGGAAGCCCTAATGAACCTAACATGTAATTAATAAGTCCATATTCCGTGTTATATAGCCACTTCCAAACCATTCCAACTGCGACAGGCATCGTGACAACAGGTAAGAAGTAAAGCGTACGGTACATCACCATTCCTTTAATTCTTTGGTTCAGCAGCAAAGAGATAATAAGAGCAAAAATAACAGAAAGCGGGACAGAGACAATCGTAAAAACGATCGTATTGAGCACTGAACGAATAAAGGATTCATCATTTAGTAATGTTATGATATTTTCCAGCCCAACATATTCTGCCGTACTAATGCCATTCCATTTCGTAAACGAGAGAGCAAAAGACGCAATCGCCGGAAACATATAAAAGACGAAAAGGCCAAGAACAATCGGAGCTATAAATAGATATGCCCATAATACTTCTTTATTCGGCTTCTTTTTTCTCACCTTAGGTAGTACTGGTTCCTGTCTTTTCTCAGTAGCTAACGAATTTTCCAACTAAATCTCTCCTTCCATTTTAGATTTTTTCTCTTCCCTTTATTCAATAAAGGGAAGAGATTAAACATCTAGATTGAGAAGGGATTCAGCCATTTTCATATGTGATAGTCCCTTCTCAAACCTCTATTATTCTTTTTGTTCTTCTTCTAATATGGCATTCATTTCCGTTCCAATTTTCTCTAACGCCTCGTCAATTGTCTGTTGACCTAAAAAGGCTGCTTGGATTTCTTTTGTTTCAACATCTTGCCATTCTGCGGTACGTTTTGATACTGGATAAGCAGCTCCTGACTCTTGAGCATCAATAAAGACTTGTAAATCCAATGATGGTAATGATTCTTTCCAAACATCACTCATCGATTTAATCGCAGGGATTGAAAAACCCGTTTCAGCAATTACGCGGTTTCCATCTTCATTTGATAAATACTTTACTAGTTCCCATGTTAAGTCTTCATCTTTTGTTTTTTCATTCATTGCCCAGCCAATACCATGGACAATGGTTGCTTCCTGCTTTCCTGCCGGAAGTGGTGCAACTCCGACAGAGTCTCCTAATTCCTCCGTATATGTAGAGGCTTTAACATTGATTGCCGGTATCATTGCAAGTTTATTGGAAATAAATAATTGATCAACTTCTGTTTCAATTTGTGATTGTGTAGATGGAGATATACCTTTATCCTGTAAATCTTTTAAAAAGGTGAAAGCTTCTTTAGCCTCTGGGGTGTTAAATCCTGAAGTCGTTTTGTCATCACTGATGACAAAACCGCCTGCTTGGTGCATTAAGTTGTAGTAACCTGGCTGACTTGATACAGTATGTGCGGCATAGCCATATATGCCTTTGTCGGGGTTTGTTAATTTTTCGCCGGCAGTTTTTATGTCTTCCCATGTCCAAGATTCATCCGGGTATTCTACGCCTGCTTCGTCAAAAATTTCTTTATTGTAAAATAGACCAACAGCATCAACAAAATAAGGTGCAGCGTATAACTCTCCTTCTAATGAATAAAGATCCACAACAGCCGGGAAATAAGTATCTTTGTTAAATGAAGCATCTTCTGTAATAAATGATTCAAGATTTTTAATTAAGCCTTGTGTTGAATATTGATAAAAGTTCGGACCATTCATCCAGAATACATCTGGTCCACTTCCTCCCCCTAAACTTGTTTTTAATTTTGTCCAATATTCTGCAAATGGTGTATACGTGACATTTACTTCAACATCCGGATGTTCTTTCTTAAAGGCTTCGATTGAGGCATCAACTGCATCGCCTGCATTTTCATCCCATAATGCAACCTCTAGCGTTTTCTTATCTTTTCCACTACTAGAATTCGAACTACATGCTACTAAAGAGATAATCATTAATGTTAGCACGATCCAACTAACTATCTTTTTCATTTTTCCCTGCACCCCTTTTTATCCTTTGATTGACAAACCAAAACCAGAGTAAAGCTGAAAAACGACCTGTTGTTCTAAGATGTAGTGTCATTCTAGTAGTACCACCCCCTTAAAGGTTAAGATATATTAAGAAATTTCAAATTTAAACTTTCCATGAAGCAGCACAGCTGCCGATCCGAGTAATTCAAAATCAGGGCCAAGTGATGTACTTTGGATGTTAACCCGATCTTTTAATACCGGAATCACCTTATTTGCTACCATTTCATTAATTCGTTTTAATAGTCGCGGATTATCTTGTACTATACTTCCACTTAAGATCACAACTTGTGGATTAAACATATGAACAATATTTGTTACGGCAATAGAAAGGTATTTCACAACCTCCTCCAAAATTTCCACTGCCAATTCATCTTGACGGTTAATAGCCTCAATAAATGTCTTTGGTTTGATTTCGTTTAAATCATTTTGTGAAAGCTCTTTAATAATTGTGTTAGAACCTGTCGTGATGATCGCGGATACGATTTTTGAATATATGGTCGGCCAATTAGTGTAGTTTTCTAGACAACCTTTGTTGCCACAATCACACTTCACCCCATCTTGAACGACAGTTGTATGACCAAATTCACCTGAGCTGCCAAGAAAACCACGATAAATCGAACCATTTATTAAAATACCGGACCCTACACCATCACCAATCGTTACATATAGTAAATCTTTATAATGGCTGAATGATCCAAAAAAGTTTTCTGCTAAGACATATGCATTTGCGTCATTATCAACGAAAGTAGGTAAGCCAATTTTTTCCTCAATTATGTTTTTCAACTCAACGTTATATAGTTTCAATTTTGAGTTATAAGAAATGACTCCTTTATTTGCATCCACGATCCCTGGAGTGATAATTGAAATCCCCTGGCATTTTTCAAGATCCGTCTTATTCTTCGTAAAGCTTTCAACAATTCCTAATAAAAGCAGAATCATCTCATCTCCAAGGCAATTGTTCGTAGGGTGTACTTCTTTTTTTAGAATGTTTCCTTCAAGATCCATATCTGCAATTTTAATACAAGAGTTCGTGATCGATACACCAATGACTAAGTGGGCTTTCGGATTAAAGCGAAGTAATACCGGCTTTCTTCCTCCACTTGAACTTCCAACTCCATCCTCATAAACAAGCCCTTCATTTATGAGCTCAGCTACAGCAGATGTAACCGTTGTCGGACTTACCTTAATGGCTTTGGCAATTTCAGTTCTTGAGATTGCACCACGTTTACGAATTGTATCCAATATTAGCGATCGATTTAACTCCTGTATTAACCTTAAGTCCCCTGTACGTTGAATATCCATGTGTTTTTCCTCTTTTCACCACTTACTTTTTCCAGTGACTTTAATTAGTTTCCCGAATAATATATGTCATTATTTTATATAAAACAATATAATCCCCGTTGTTTATGAGCATACATGAGAATTCTAATGATTTCGACATGTTTGTAAGACATCCTCACAACAATTCTCCATCACTTACTTTCTCCATTGCCTTTATTAAGTATAATAAATGATCGAACATAAAATGTAAACGCTTTATTTTTTATTTTTCTTAATTTATCGAAACTTCTTTATACTCATACTATTTCTTCTTATTGACCTACTTCCACCCAATATTCTTAGTGATATTTTTTGTAGACCATTAAAAACATGTTCAACTCTTAATTAATATACGAACCATGAAAACCTTGAAAGGCAAGAGCCAATCAAGGTTTATAGTTTTATTATTCGTATTTTCTTTGAAGCCCTTTATTCTATTAAGTATGAAGCCTTCCCATCAACCATGGTCTTTGTCGATAAGGTCCAATAGGTATTTGAATAAAACTAGTTTTTCCAAGAGAGTTCAAGTTGTATAGTTGATCGCTTAGATGAACGTCAAAACCGAGGAGCGGGTGGCCACCCATTTCAAGGGCTGATGCCGCTAATAATAATTTTTGGACGAGCATTCCCGCTTCCATTTGTTGAATACGATATCCTCTGTAGCCAAGTGAATCCTTCTCGTAATCCTTATCACCAACAACATGTATGGTGATTGGTACTTGCAGGAGATTTACATTACCTAATGACATGCCTGATTGCAGTATGAGTCTGTGGTCCCCTGGATTTACCAGGTGCAATGTGTGTGCACTATTGTCATAGAAATAAGCTCCATTAGCGATCCCTTCTATATTATATAAACAGGCAAAAATAGAGACACGTGGTTCATTTATACTTCTTTGCTCTATGTCATTACGATAACGGAAAGATGCTGTTGCCTCATTTAGAAGGTGGGCAAGTTGATTTAGACTTACCTTTCCTAAAATGAAGTCCATATCAGGTGACATTCGCTTTTGACAGATTGATTTGAAATCATATGAAAGCCGATTAACCAGAGGTAAAGGTACCACCTTTCCCTCAACTGTTCTATTCTCCTTTTCCTCGATCCATCGAAAAGTAGCAGAATCAAGCATAGAAGCTTCATTCAATCTTAGTAACATTGGAAACTCTTTTATTCTCTTTGATTTAATATAATGTTTATGGTGTATAGGAGTTAATTCTTGTAAAAGTTCTGCAGCTAAGACATTCACGCCATGACGGTTTCCTGTCCAAATGGTTGGTTCTACTGATAGCGGAATGACGGCATATGTGCTTTCTTCTTGTTCGGCGAGCCCAAGAAGATGGTTTATCGCACGATCAAGATATTGATAGTACACACCGGATGCAAATCCAAAACGCTTAGCCACTTCTAATAACTGCCCCATCAGTACACCTGTATCTAACCCATGGAGACGGTAAGCAAAATTATTGTACTTGAAAAAGTTTTTCCAAAACATCGTGGAGATAAAAGCAGTGCCAAAGCAAGATGTAAGATCACATCGGTATCCTAGCGTCCGGGTAAGATAATCGTCAAAATTGCCTTCTCGCAATAGAACTAAGCGGTGGTGAGAGGGATCAAAATGATAAATGCCTTCAGGTAAGTCGTCAATTTTTAAATAGACGTATAATTCGTTTGGATACAACCCTCCACCTGAAGGAGCAAACCTTCTATAAGATTGCATCACTTCCAGATTATTCTCTGTCGAATCCATCGGGAAAACTGATTGGTTAAATTGAGTGATCCCATAAGCATACCAAAGAAAGTGACCGATTTTCCTAAGATCTGGCTTTTCTGGAGCATCCTGACCTTCCAGCGTTAATGGGATATCCAAAGAAAGCGGAATTTCGGGTAAGTCATAGAAAAGCTTGTAAGCTAGGGGGTCATCTTCCCATTCCACCTCCCAGTTTGGTATGCTAGCCTTATCGACGTCAAAATGTAAATTGTGCAAAAACTCATCAAGATTCATCCTTCCATCCTCCCTTCTTATGGAAACGGATGTGGAAGTGGATTAAGCTCTTCATATGTCAGTGGGTCTGTCATATACCCTAATTCCATAGGAACCCGCAATATCCGCTCTAAACCTGATACGCGCTTTAGATGATGCCCAAAGGTCATCGGCACCATTCCGGGTATGAGCACTTTTACACAATGCAATCCGTTTTGTTTAAGTTCAGGTGTAGTCTGATCAACGACAATGACATCCAAGTTTACGCTCCGTAACGCTTGAAGAATATCTTGAAGATCTTCTGTAAGATCAGCATGATTTGACTTCCACTTGAATTCTTCGTTAAATGCTTTTGAAGGTGAGTGATTGTTAAGTAAAAAATGCAACCGTTCTTCAGCTTGTGGTAATCCATACAGCATACCATGGTCATCCATCAGTTGGACTAAAGAAGAATCTTGTAACATACGGACATAGTCTTCTTTGTTTGCTTCCAGTTTGTCATCCAGTGTCAACATCATGCCAGCCAACTCATGAACAGCCGTTTTCACAGCCCGCACTGGATCCAAATGAGCCCCGGCTGCGCAGATTAGGTTTAACCCTTTTTGCTTTTTGTTTTTTGCTAATGCGACAATGCTAGGAATTCCGTGTTCCATTGTAGAGTTATATACATATAGATCATATCCTCCAACTGTACTCATCCGCTCAATCATCAACTTTAGTTCTTCATCTTCAGTAGAATATGGATCGATACGTGGTAAAGCTAATTTTGCGTACCAGGTCATAAGAAACGAATCACGTTCAACCACTTCCATAATGCCGTAAAAAATGGCTTCTTCTAAACTTCCTCCTAGTGCACACCCGTTGGAGGTTTCATAGACAAATCCCCGTGACCCGCAGCCCAAACTGTAATAAGCAAGTAACTCTGGGACGAGAATCGGTCGATCCTGTAAAAAGGAATAACCCCAGACCCAATTCATTGAACGTTCAGAATCAAATTTTTCAAAGGGGAATCCCGGGCGTTGATACTGCGCTTCTTCATGTACACCAACCGATTGGGGATTTAAGGCTTGATCTTTTACATTTTTATAAGAATCATATACCACCGTCCGTTTTCCACGTGGCTCGAGACCACAGTATCGTTCCAATCCTTCTAAAATGGCAGTTAATTCACTTGCTGCGTAAGAATTTGTACGGCCGGCTGTACCTTCATCTCCCTCGAATAATGGTAGATTGACAGTTACATCCGCAAATGGAGGCACGAGATTATACATCTTATCATTAAGCAGACCTGTTCGAGAATCAAGATAGTCTTTGGCTAACACATTTTTCAGGTCATCTAATGAACGGGTACGGTAACTTTCCATGCTGATCTTGGGACTTTGCTGAAGGGAAATTCGAGCGAATTCCGGTGAATCATCAGGTATGGAACTACATACCGTACATTGTGGAACAGGCAGGAAGGAATGCCATGAACTCTTCAATGTTTTTAGGTTGATGAAACCAATCCTCTTCTCTACTTGATTTTGTTTTTCTTTGATAAACCTCTGAATCTCTGTTTTAAGGAGATAAACCATCTGTAATAACCCTGTCCGTGATATCCAGGCTTCATTTTGTGTTTTTCCAGTGTCCTCTAAATTTTTATGCATCTGCCACATCTCTCTACGATGTCTTCCGGTTATAATTCGGCGCAGATCCGCGCATTGAGAACAACCTGAAATTTCAGGATAAACCAAAGGTCCTAAAATACCTTCTCCAAATGATACACACCCTCGAAGCCATGGGGTATTGCTTGAGCTAAACACATGTTCTGAGATTTGATGAATAGAAGGATTCCATTCATCATGTAAGACCAGAGCTAAATCAATGGTTTTTGGTACGACTGGATCAACATGTGCCTTTCGTACAATCAGAAATTCTGAGGATAACTCCTTACAAAAAAGGTCTGCCAGCAAGCCCTCACCAACAACCAGCAAATCAGCACTCACCATCATTCCTCCTCTCTTACCACAACTCCAAATATCCCTGCTAAACCTTCTTTTATAATCGGCTCAAGTTCCAGTTCAAAAACATCAAGTTGCTTTCCATTTCGGCCCAATACAACCTTTGCAGATTGCAACAGCATAGATTGTTTCTGAGTATCACCATCAGGTATAGTAAGTTGTATAGGTGCTTTTTCGTTAAATAGCACGGATGATGCAATTAAACCTTTGGAATTTATCGGCTCCTCTTTGTTTTGTGATTTAAAAAGAGCCTGTTGCAATGCGTTTCTTAATGAAAATGTTATATTCGTATCTACACTTCCATACCACCCATTTTTCGTCCCAATCCATACTGCAGGGAAGCCATGGACTTCATCACCTAATCCTATCAACGGCTCACCCTGGATCGTTGTTAAGGCCTGTAGATAAAACCTGCACCGTTCATCTTCTACTAAATTCAACTTGATTCGAGTCAGAGAAACAGTATTGTTCGTCTGATTTCTTTTCATCTCCTGTACTAAACACTTTTGTAATCCTCGATAGACACTTTCCGTAAATGTTTCACCTGCTCCAATTTGAACATATGTTGGCAGATCGTACGTGGCCGTTAATCGAATTGCATATGCTTCAATTCCAGCTAGACCCGCTTCCCTTCTAGCATCTTCGTGTGTTAGTCCCGAACTGATGACACTTTGCAACAACTCAGCAGGTCCATCAGACAACGGATCGATTGCCTGGACCCGGCACTGTGCTAACGGAAGCTGCTGCAAATCTTCCTCATCCCAGGTATGGAAAATCCCTGTTGCCTTTGATGTTAACTTATTGAAAAAAAGAAGTAATTTTCCTGATTCTTCTTTTTCCAAATCTTCCTGAATTCGTTCATCAAAATCGCCGACTACAATTTTAGTTATTCTATTTTCACTACTATCTAGTGGATGAGGAAGAAATGTATGCCAGTTCCCTTCCATCGTTTCTAAATCCAGTAAATAGTATTGATTATTCTGTTCCCGTTCCGTCACTCCGGTAATGTCTTTAAATAATTCAAATACAATGAGATTAGAAAGCATTGCCCCGGCTGTGGAGGAAAAAGTTGAAATTGGATTTGCTTTAAAGAGTTCTGTTCGATGGAGTCTGCGCCATGCAGATTCCCAACAATACTCTGAGCTTGGTAAAACTACAGGCCCCGCCATCCCAATCTGCTGTAAACATAAAGCCGGGATAAATACTTTCTTTTCTTCTCTACAAATCGTATGGAGAAGTTTTAGCTCTTCTACATTCCCCTCTTCTGACACGTATAATATATAGTCAAACGGCTCCACAATCTCTCTCCATGTACTTAGTGAGATCTCCTCAACTGTAACCTCCGAATCAGTTTTTCGAGCATGTGCCACGAGTTCATTCAACCGCTGTATATTTGTCTGTTTCCTATCTGTTATAAGTATTTGAAACTTAGGTAATCCGGATTCTAGTAATGCTGAGATCAATGAAACAAACATATCTCCTGAACCAACGGTCAATGCTTTTACCTGACGATAATTCTGAAATCGAAATGCTGCAGAATCTACAAAACTATCAATAAATTCAATTTGTGAAGCATACTTTTTGAGGACCTGTTCAGACAATTGGTACGGATGGTCCCGACTTACATCTTTAACAAATCCATTTTGATACAATGTTTCAGCAATTTCGTACACTCGATCACGATAAGGTCCTGTTAATCCTGTTGTCAAACTCTCTAAAGTATTTTCTCCATTGAACATCGGTATAAGATTCTCAACCCACTTATTAATCATACTGCCTTCCATACGAAACGAACTTACATTATTCCGAAAATATACACCGCTGTTAGCTTCAGGGAGAAAAAATGTGTCCCTTTTCACCTTCAGACGCATAGAAGGGGATAAATTTGTCATAACGATCCTCCTTAGCCGCAGTTGCTATTGTCTTTCAACATACATTACTACCATTTTATGAAAGGCTATTTGTCCGTTATGTCAATCAGAAAAAGCCCCTACATCCTTATGTAGAGGCTTGCCGTAATTATTACCGAATTTTATTCTATCTTCCTCCGCAACGGCCTCCGCCGCCTCCGCCACAGCGACCACCACCGCAACGGCCACCACCACAGCGACCTCCGCCACAACGGCCTCCACAATTAAAACAACTGAAACAACTAAAGCAATTATAACAGTTGAAACAGTTATAACAGCTAAAACAACTATAACAGCGGAATACCCCCCCTATACCAACGTACAGTCTTTCATCATCATAATAATATTGATTCGGGTCATAAGGTACAGCCTGAGTAGCTTGGTAATCTCCGAGATTTAACATTTGAAGATCCTGTTGAAAATTATTCATTAAGTAAAACCTCCTCATAATACTTACCTGGGACCAGTGACAAGCAACGGACAAATAAATTTAAACCTGTTTTTTGGTAATCACATACTTCTTCAACAAATTATGTAAATTGGGTGGGTATTGTTACTGGTGAAAGAGCCTAATTATTTATGAAATTTTAATAGGTTAACGACTTGCTCGGCACGCAATAAAAATAGAGAAACGACTAATCGTTTCTCTTAAAATAATTAAGTTATTTATCATTCCGGGAGATTTTGAACATATTCAAAATCCCTCCATTCCCTCGGTAAAAGGCCTTGATATTTCTGAGTTAGAAACCGATCGTCAACAAGTACTATTACGCCGGTATCGGTCTCAGATCTGATTAATCGGCCACCCGCCTGTAACACTTTGTTCATGCCGGGGAAGGTATATGCGTAATCATAACCATTTTTTCCCATTGTTTGAAAATAATCTTTCATAATATTTCGTTCCAGGCAAAGCTGTGGTAAACCCACACCGACAACGATGACACCATTCAGCCTATTCCCTTTTAAGTCAACACCTTCAGAAAAAATACCACCTAATACAGCAAAGCCTATAAAAGGTTCTGAACTTTCTTCTTTAAACTCTTCTAAAAATTGCTCCCGTTCTTTTTCATTGAATTTGTTCGTCTGAATAATGCTACGAATGTCAGGACAGCTAGTAGTAAAGTCTTCATATACACTGTTCATATAGTGATAGGAAGGAAAGAAGATTAAATAGTTTCCGCTACGTTCTTTCAAAAGCTTTGAGAGCATACCAATGATTGGCTTTTTTGAATGTTCTCTGTCTCGGTATCGAGTCGATAACGGTTGAAGGAATATCTCGGTTTGTTCTTTTGCAAACGGTGAAGGAATTGAAATGGTGTAATCCTCTGACGTACCACCTAACATATCCAAATAATACTGAAATGGTAAAAGTGTGGCAGAAAAATAGACAGTTGTCCGAAACTTATTACTAACCTGCTGCAAAAGATGGGAAGGATCCAAACAGAACATTTTTAGATGAACCTCATTTTTCTCTGTTTCAACATAAGTAACATATTGTTTATCATAGAGATTTGATATTCGAACAAATCCCGTTGCAGCAAAATAGGTTTCTAATAGAAGGGATTGCTCAACTTGTTTTGTATGTTGTAATAATTCTCTCTCTGCCTTGTCTACAAATTCTTCGAGTATATTGATCAGATGTTCATCCAATTCCTGCCACACAAGATGTCCTTTTTCAGAACACTTTTTCTTCAGTTCAATAAAATATTTATTTAGTTTATGAACAGATTCGTACAAATCAGACCATCTATAGATACGTTTTAATGAAAGAAAATCTGATTTTTGTAATTGAGCTGAAAACATCTCTCTGGCTCGATCAACCAGATTATGAGCTTCATCGATTAATAAAGCGGACTGTCGTTTATGTTCATCAAAGAATCGCTTTAGTGACACTTTCGGATCAAAAATATAGTTGTAATCACAAATAATCGCATCTGCTACAAAGGCTAGGTCTAAGGAAAATTCAAATGGACAAAGTGTATGCTTCCTCGCATATGCCTCGATTTTTTGACGATTAATAAACGTTTCATGTGAGAAAATATCGAGAACAGCCTCATTTATGCGATCATAATATCCATTCGCAAACTCGCAATACTCCTTTTGACAAATGGTTTCCTCTTTAAAACAAATTTTTTCCTTAGCTGTAATCGTAACAGCACTCATACACACCCCCTTTTTTTTCATAAGTGAAAAAGCTTCTTCTGCGGTTTGTCTTGTGATGGTTTTTGCTGTTAAATAAAACATTCGATCCAGCTTGCCTTCACCCATCGCCTTCACTGTTGGGAAAATTGTCGAGATGGTTTTTCCAATACCGGTAGGTGCATTTGCAAAAATATTCTTTTCCTCTGAAATGGTTTTATAAACTACACCTGCAAGCTTGCGTTGCCCCTCTCGATATGTTGTAAATGGAAATGATAGTTGATTAATACTATGATTTCTTTTCAATTGATGGTTTTGCATAAAAGATGCATACGGAAAGTATTCATTCACTAGCTCAGATACAAACTGTTCAAGTTCTAGAAAAGTAAAATGTTTTTGGAATTTTTTTTTCTCTTCTGTCACAGTGTGTATGTAAGTTAATTGAACAATCATTTCTTTTAGTTCATGATCTTTTGAATAGATATAGGCATAAACCTTTGCCTGTGCCCAGTGTACAGGGACTGATTCTTCCTCTATTTCACTCAAGTCTTTTGAAGTTGACTTAATTTCATCAATAAAGATTTTATCATCACGAAATAGCAACCCATCACATCGACCTTCAATGATGAACATTATTTCTTTATACTCAATTTCTGTTTTTAGATAGACTTCTTTCTCATCATTTTCTTGATACGTCTTTTGTATGGCTTTATGAGCTTTTGTCCCTTCGGTAAGGGTTGTGGCAGTCCGAAATCGTTGATCAATACTACCGCTTCGAAACACATATTCAACTAATGAACGTACAGAGAGCTTTATTTCAGGTTGCATATTATCACCTAATAGATAAGAATAGTTGTATCGTATAAAGTATACCAGACATTGATAAAAATAAAGGTGGTTGGAGTGATATAAGAATAAATAAAAAAACAGCATCCCGATCTTTCCCGGTTTGCCGTCAATATTACGGGTGATTCTATTTATCTAATGTGATCTCAACATCACCATCATTTGAAAGAATTGTTATTTTATCATTCGTATCTACATTGTTCGATGCTATTGTTTCAAATTCATCACCGTTCACTACTATATCACCAAAATCATTCTGAATATGATAATTTAGTTGGGTTTCTTTATTCGTCAATTCCAGTGTCATATCGCTAAAGCTGGTTTCTATATTTGTTTTCCCCATGAGCTGACCATTTATATAAATTTCCCCGTCAGAGCTTTTAATATTTGTGCCATGACTTGTAAAGTCACGTAATGAAATTTCACCAAAATCATTTGAAAGCTCTGCTTCTTTCGCAATATTAACTGTATTTAATTCAGCGTCACCATCATTAATTTCTAGTGTTAAATTGTTTGTAGTTACGTTTGAGGCGTTACTATCTCCAAAATCGTTTTGTATCGTTACACTTTTAGACTGAATGTCCTTGATGTCTACATCTCCATCATTGGATAAGATGGTCAATTTATCGATTGTCATTTCGTTCAGCTTTATATCTCCAAAATCATTCGCAATGCTAACATCGTCAAATTCTTTATCAGCTGGAACATAGATTTTAATAATTGTTTTTTGAATGTTTCCAATAAAGTTCATGGTAAATGTAAATTCTGCATGTGATGTTCGATCTTTAATCGTTAGTGTTTCATTTTCAACTGTATGTGTGATTTTTGTACCTTCTAAACTCTCAATCTCCAATTTATATTCATCAGAGGGAATAACCTCTAGTTTGGCGTCCGCGAGAGCTACCTCCAAATTATTGAATTCTTCCAATCCCCATTCCTTATTCTGTCGATCTTCTTTTCCTACTGCTTTCAACCCATTATCTGTTAAGATAATCGAAAATTTAGTTCCACTAAATAATCCTATGACAGCAAGAAGGATGCCGATCATCATCATGGCGAGTGCGACTTTCGTGTGTTTCATTTAGATCCCCTCCTTACGTCTAATCATTTTATCTAACAGCCTTTTCAATACTTTCACAATTCCTGTGCTAGTCTTCTTGGAGAATTGTAGAAAAGGAGAAAATAATAGCACACCTATTCCAATTGTTATTAAACCGATACCACTAAAGAAAATGGATGTTTGCCAATCTTGTGCGATGACCGACAAGCCAGCAAACAAACTGAACAATCCACTAATTGGTAAACTTACAACAAGGATAAAAAAAGTAAGAATAGCTACTCCACAAACAAGCATGAGGGTAAATACTAGACAAATGATCACAAGGACAAGAGGCAAAGCGATCGGCGAGGCTAGAATGGCCAGGATGATAAACCAAATGGCTGAAAAGCTCTTTTTCGTTGTACTATTTTGGTTATCCAAGTCTTTTATTGCATAATCCGCCAAAATTTGTGATGCAACATAAGATGGCGAACCTAATCTTGCAATCACTGATTTTATATCTTCTTCACCTGCTTCATCAAAATACTCACGATAATAGTCGATTGCTTCTTCTATTTCTTCACTTGGCAATTTTTTGATTTTTGCCCGAAGCTTTTTTAAATATTCTTCTTTACTCACCATTTATTCCTCCTAATAAAACAGATTCAATTTTCCGTTTGTGTTCTACCCATTCTCTACGGAGTTCTTGGAGCTTTTCCATTCCACTTTCAGTAATCCGGTAATACCGGCGATTTCTTCCTTGAAACGGACGGTCATATGTTGTTAAATAATCTTTCTTTTGCAATCTGCGAAGTACCGGGTAAAGTGTCGATTCTGAGATATCCATTATTTCACGTACTTGCTGAGTGAGTGAATAGCCATATGCATCTTCTTTTGCCAACACAGCAAGGACGCAGGCATCAAGTAAAGAGGAACCCAATTGGAATGACATTTGAACACCCCCAATTTGTTTTATAATATTATACGGCGTATATTATTAGAATAAACATATTATACGCTGTATAATATCTCTTCGTCAAATCCAATTTTGGATAAATTTGTATTTGTCTATATTAAACTTAATTTGACTATTTATTTACAACAAAATAATCATAAATATAGATAATTATTTATTGTAATTCAATAAATAATGTGATAAATTTATAAACGAAATTTAATCTGTGAGGTGCTTTTTTATGAAAATTGGTTCAACACTCTTTTTAAAGGCAGCTGTCTTCCTTATCGGAACACCTGTACTAGCTTTGATTATTTTTGGATTAGTTCAATTAGCTAATAATCCGGCAAATCCCGATTATGCCCATATCCTGTATCCCATTGTGATCGGAATGTATATATCAGCAATCCCTTTTTTCATTGCCTTGTTTCAGGCATTTAAGCTTTTAAGCTATATTGACAAAAACCAAGCTTTCTCGGAATTGTCTGTTAAAGCCTTAAAGGTAATCAAATTCTGCGCATTAACCATCACCGGTTTGTATGTAGTCATCATTCCATTTGTTTTCCTTCTAGCAGAATTAGATGATGCGCCAGGACTTATCATCATTGGAATGATCCCTATCTTTGCATCACTCGTTATTGCTGTATTCGCCGCTGTTCTTCAACGTCTTTTGCAAGAAGCAATTACAATCAAATCTGAAAATGATTTAACGGTCTGAGGTGAAATTAATGGCGATCATTATTAATATCGATGTGATGTTGGCGAAACGAAAAATGAGTGTTACAGAGCTTTCGGAAAGAGTTGGAATCACGATGGCGAACCTTTCTATATTAAAAAATGGCAAGGCAAAGGCTGTTCGTTTTTCCACTTTGGAGGCAATTTGCAAGGCTTTAGACTGTCAGCCTGGAGATGTTTTGGAGTATAGAAAGGATGATGAGGCGGATGGTAATGCATCATCTTAAGTCTGAACCGGGTTATTGACCTTTTAGAGCTATGTATGTAGGTTGAATATAAATAGGGACAGTGTACCTGTCCCTATGGTCCTTCACCATTTTTTAATAAAATATGTTTTATTTGCGATTATTGAATTATATTTACCATTAGACATAATCCGTCAAATTCCGACCTTATCTAAGTACGAATCACACCCATACAGTATCGTCCTGTTTTTTATCATAACCCTTTAAATGTTTAACGCTTATGTTCTAACTCCATTAATTCAAATGGTGTTAGTTCAGGAAGCTCCAAAGCAAATCTCTTTTCCAACCACGCTTCCGCTTCAACAATCCATCTAGCCGCATCGCGATCCATTTGGCTTTTCGCCTGTGATGTAGCTTGATTCGACAGGCTTAAACCATGGGGTCCTTTTTCATAAATGTGAACTTCATAAGGAATGTTTTTATCGGCAAGTGCATGTGCCATCCTTAGAGTGTGTTGTGCTGGTACTAATGTATCCTCTGACGTCGCCCATAAGAACATAGGTGGCGTACTTTTCGACACGTGGAAAACCGGACTTATTTCTTTAAGTGTTTCTTCATCAGGTTCTTTGTTGCCTGTAAAAGCGAGATTAGCAGCTTCAAATAGCTTTGAATCGATAGGACTTTTTGGGAACGAACGCATGAAAAGATAATCACTTAATGTGTAACCCAGAATCGTGGCAGCGGGTTTGAACATTTCCGTTTTTTCATTGAAATATTCATTTATAATTGGCTTATCCCAGTACACGGAATACATAGCACAATTATGTGCTCCAGCTGAGAATCCACAGATGGCAATTTTATCTACATTTACAAGCCACTCTTCAGCATGTTCCCTAATTGTCAGCATCGCTTTTCCTATTTCTCTCATAGGTGTGGGGTGAATGGAGTGTTCTTTCACTTTCATTTCCTCTTGAAAATTTAAAAATCCAACCTCTCCTCCCATATAGGTTGAATATCGAAGGACAAAGGCATGATATCCCATAGCTGCAAACCTTAGTGCCACTGCTTCTCCTTCTCTGTCTGAACAGGCTAAATAGGCTCCTCCCGGACAAATAAGAATAGCAGGTCTCTTCTTTCCACCCAATAATTCCGGTGAATCTGCGATCACATATGTTGTTAGTGTTACGTCATCTCGGTTTTCATAGAACTTTATCACTTCAGATTTCATTGATTCTCCCCCTTGTTTATTGATTTACTCCTATCACTTCACATGTAATCGATCTCGATGCGCTTTTTACAAGATCAAATTGAATTTACAATTACTCCCTGTTTAAATTTTAGCATGATGTTTTTCATTTATTGAAGTACCATTTACAATTTTATTAATTTTTTCCAGTATTTCATCAACTTGACTAGAAGTAATGCCTGTTTCCGGTGGAACGTTGCATTCTCCAAACGTCATGCCTTTCATTATTTGAAACGCAACGTGTGGTGGCATTTCACCGTGCATAAAATTGGTCTAGTAACTTTCAACTACTGCTTTTGCTATCTTAGTTTGGTGTTTGGCTGCAGTAGGATATGGATTCATGTTCGCTTCTTCTGTGTACTTCATGATGTACTATATTGGTAGACCTGATTTATTATCGTTATATATGGGGATTATTTCTATAGGTGCATTAGTCCCTATGGTAGTATTAATGCCTATCGCATTAAAAATATTTAAAACAGCTCAAAAAGCAATGTTAATTACTCAACTGATTACTATTGTTTTCTATGGTATCGCATTTATATTCGGTGAGAACCTAATCTTATTGTATTTTTGCTCCTTTTTCGCTACAGCTATTGGTGCCATGTCAAATGTATTAGTGAATATTTTAGTAAATGATACAATTTACTTCATTTATTTAAAAGAAAAAACATCTTTATATGGAACGACCGCTTTTCTGAAAGGGTTTGCGCAAAAATGTGGGAACACGATTCCTAATACAGGGATTTTAGCATTACTAGCTGTTTCAGGATATATCCCAGGTGCGATTGGTCAACAACCGGACGCAACCATGTTTACGTTGCACTTTGGTCGTGTTGGTATCCCTGCCATCATTTGCTTGGTAATTTGTATCATGTTTATTTTTCCATAATCACAGCGAAAAGCCCTTAATACCTAAAGTGAGAACTTAGGTTTAGGGCTTTTTTCATTATAAATATTTACTAGAAACTTACTAGAAACATCAATTTTAATGTCTTATCTGCACATCCGTTATATTATTGTCGCTTTTCAATGATACGTCCAATTCATAATTTGCTTTTATTGATGCTAAGAAGATATCAGAAGTTTTCAGCCCCTTTTTCTGTAACTCACGTAAAAGCCACTTTTCTTTTAGATTTAATTGAGAGAGAACATTACTTTCTATGTTACCTTCCACAATAACAGGATAAGCAATACTTCTTGATATCTTCTTTATTCCTATATCCTCTATAGTGACAGCAGATTTATGAGATTTTTTAAAAGCAGTGAGTTTTCCATTTGGTTCAATTAACGCTAATTCTACATCATTGACATCCAAGATATCTTTTTCTCTTAACATTTGTAAAACATTGTCTAATGAATACCGAATCTTTTTTAAATTCTTCACAACAAAAGAGCCATTTTGGACAACAATTGTGGGTTCAAAGGTAATAAGTCGCCCAAATAATCGATTTTTCAGTTTTAATTTCGAAACAACAATTTGTAAACCACCTATTGCTGATATCGACAAAAACGTATATAAGTGAGGAATATCAGGATCAGCAATATCTGCGCCAGCTACAGCACCAAGCACGATAATGATCAAAAAATCAAAAAACAGGAACTTCACCTATTGAGCGCTTCCCCATAAACAAAGTCACAATTAATAGCAAAGGAATAATAGAGATAATCCTTCCAGAGATCTTCAAAATATCTACTAACGTTTCTGATTCCATTATTTCCTATCTCCTAGGTATCCAAGAGTTAGTTCTCTATGGGTATTAACAATTTTTTCGTTGATATTAAAATAATGGTATGATTCTGTATTACTTGGAAGATCATCAGCGTCCTCTTGATTAGTAATCACTCTCCCAGCTTGGACATATCTGTATTTAGGTATCGTAACCCCAATTATTTTTGCTCCCGGTTCTATGACAACATTTTCATGAACATAAGTATCAAAAATAAGACATTGCATACCAATAAATACATTAGAATCAATTCGTGCTGGTCCAAAGATTTGAGATTGTGGAGCTAACGTACATCTTTCACTTATATAAACAGAAAAAGGTGAATTGTCTTTAAAAACTGAATTCATAACTACATTACTTCCAAATTCAAAGTTTTTCATTCCATGAATAACAACCCCATCCTGAATATTGGAATATTTTCCAATATGGATTTTCAACCCTTCGTCACCTCTGATAGATGAAAAAGGTCCTACAAACGTTTCTTTTTTTATATTTACACTCTCGATAATTGAGGCAAAATGGTGTATATATGCTGTTTTGTCTATAACAGGAGTATCTTGGTTAAGATTAAAAGTTGTTTGTGTATTTGGAATTACGTTGTCCTTCTTATTAAACATCTCTATTGCTTTTCCTACAAGTGAAGTTGCAATAAGCCCCATGAACAATTTATTTTTCGTCTTCATTTTCTCAACCACCGTTCATTCTTATTAAATTTAAAAACCTTTTTTTATTTTATGATTAGAATGTTTTCTACTTTGGTAAATAGAAACACTATTGTCTGTGGTAGGAAATGATCGTAAAGAAAAAGGACTAATACATTCTCTTTATTGATGGTGATCAGACTTGTAGGACACAAAATAATAGAGCGACAATAAACTTTTTCAATTACATAAAAAAAATAAAATTGGTCACTCTATTATCGAACTTAAATTTAGGAGGGACTTTGATGAAATTACTTAAACAAATTTCAATCTGCTTGTTCGCCATAGCCTTCATTACTGGTTGTGCAATGAATGATGAAGCAAGAGATGACAATAAAACTGCAAACAACAACGACAACAACACAAATATTCAAAATGTTGCAAATCGAAACAACAACAATAACAATAATACAAGAATGCAGGTTGCAGATGAAGCACAGGATAAAATTGAAGACTTATCAGAAGTAAGACATGCCAATGTTATTGTTACGAATAGAAATGCATATGTTGCAGTAGTACTCAATGATGATTCAAAAGGCGAGGTAAGAAAAGAAGTTGAAAATAAAATCTCTGAACAGGTAAAATCTACTGATGACAGTATTCGGAATGTTTTTGTGTCAAGTAATCCTGATTTTGTTGATCGTATGGGAGATTACGGAAATAAAATCCAAAGCGGAAAGCCAGTACGTGGATTATTCGAGGAATTTAATGAGATGGTACAAAGAATCTTTCCGAATGCACGCTAAAAGGATATATTTATAATAAGGGGGCACCGGTTAGGCCCCCTCAATTAAGTTTAAAGCATAAAAAACATCCTATAATTTCATTAATCACAGTGAAATAAAGAAAGGCTACCTCATTAGGCAGCTTTTTATCATGTAAAGTGTATAGATCATTATTTTGGGTTATCATGATTTCGTTTATGTTTTTCATTTATTATTTTCTTGTTAAGTATGCGCACTTCACCGACCATTAACAATCTCATATCCTCTACAATATACCTTGCTAATTCTTCGTCAGAAATATCATTTCCCTCAATATCAAGACGGAATTCCTGCCCTTGTATTCCGCCACCATTCGTAAACTCGATTTCAAAGTCGAAAAGAACTCTTTTATCCATTTCTCATCCACCTTTTTAAATTATATTAGATTAGTATAAATTCACATTAGAGGAAGACAAGCTAATGTTTATTTTATGAAATTCATTTCAGACAACCCCAATATGTCTGTATCTCGAGAAATATTGTCCAAGTAATCGAGTCATTGTAGCAATTTGTCCTTTATGATGTGATTCATGAGTAATTGAATGAAATAGTAACTGATGTGGCGATTTTCTAATAAATTCACTGCCTGCTTTCCAAGAAGGCTCTTTTTCGATAGGCTCATCAAATTTGTTTCTGAATTGCTCTAATACTCTCTCTACATATTCATCCACTTGTTTAAAATAGCGTTGAAAATCATCTACCTTCATATTATTCATTACTTCCTTTTGTTAATAATGGAGATGTTGCTTATGAAAGCACAAAAGAACCTTGCCATGCATATAGCAGCCTGCCACATGAACGAAAGTATCTCTAATGCTCTGAAAACCAAATTCAAATTCTTTTGTAATTGCATCTTCAGACAATTCTCTGCATTGTTCTTATAAGATTTGACGTGTTTGTTTTATCCATTCATATTCTTTCAAAGCATCCTCCTACCCCTTCGAAGTAAAGGAAATTTTTTCTTTTTACTATACACCAATTGTTCCGATATTGAAATAAGCGCCTTTCTTCATTCAAGAAAAGCACTTAATCGGTGTTGTGCCAAGTCATTTCTTACCTTTATTCACCTTATAATATAGTTGTGCAAACTGTCCATACCGTTTTATATCAACTAAATTCAAATCTATTTGTGGTTTCTTTTGATTAAATAAAGGGATACCAGATCCTAAAATATGAGGTGTAACAGTGATGATATATTCGTCAATTAAATTTCCTTTTAAAAACGAATCAAGTAAACACCCTCCACCAACCATCCATATTTTTGTACCTTCTTGCGCTTTTAACTTTTTTGTAAATTCAACAACATCTTCGTTCACAAAATCCACATTTTCATTTGAACCTTTTTCTGTAGTGGAGAAGACATAGCATTTTTTATCGGGATAAGGAAATGGTTTCATATGTTTTACTATATAATCATATGTCTTTTTCCCCATGATTACTGTATCAATGGTTTGATACATGTCCTGGTATCCCGCGTCACCTTCCCCCTCGGTGTCTTCTAACCATTGTAAGTCATCATCTTCTTTTGCAATAAACCCATCTAAACTTGCGGCAATGAATAAAACAATTTCACGTGACATCCTTTGATCTCCTTTTTTTTATAGAATTTCCCTTATTGATAAAATCATAAGGTATACACTATACTAACTGTAAAACATGACAAGTAATGGCATGATTAACGAAAAAAGGTGAGGAAAATGGCAAAATCCAAGCGACTTTTAGATATTCTACTGTTTGTTACGGCTAAAAAAAAATTTACAGCGCAGGAAATAGCAGATGAATTTCACATATCTATTCGTACTGTACATAGATACATAGTAGATTTATGTGATATAGGATTGCCGATTTATGCTGAACAAGGACGGAATGGGGGTTATACCGTATTAACACATTCTTTTCTTCCCCCTATTTTATTTACTGAAGAAGAAGCTGTTTCAATCTTCTTTGCTTTTCAATCGCTAAAATATTATCGAAGTTTGCCATTCGAGGCTGAAATTACCTCGGTTGAACATAAATTATATAACTCACTTCAAAGAGAAGCAAAATCAAAAGTAGATAAAATCCGTTCACATATTGCATTTTGGAACCCTAAGCGAACAATTGATTCGCCATTATTAAATGAAATGTTAGAGTATTCTATTGGGAATAGAGATGTACATATTCATTATGAATCTAAAACAGGAGTAAGGGAAAAACACATTCGTCCAATCGGTGTATATGCACATGATGGATTATGGTATTTACCTGCTTACGATTATGATAAGAAAAAAATTTTACTATTCCGTGTAGATCGTATTCTTTCCATCATATCGAACGAAGAAAATAAAGATAAATTCATGAGTTTAGAAGATTGGTTCAATTTTCAGGAAGTAAAAAAACCAATTCGGTTGCATGTTTATTTAACAATGGAGGGCGTGCGTCAATGTAAAAGTGTTCCTTACTTTGAGGGGGTTGTTGTCACACAAGAAGATGGAACTGGTTACATAGATTCAATCATTGATAAAGATGAACTTGATTTTATATCACCCCTATTTTTAAGACTTGGACGTCATACACGAATAATAGAACCAAAGGAATTAATAGATGGAATACGAAGGCGTGCTGAAGAGATTTTAACTATGTATCAAGAATAAAGAAGCTTCAAGACATTATTTGTCTAGAAACAGTTATTGTCTTTATAATATAACTTAAAATCAAAAATAAGAAAGAAATCAACCATAATGTTTCCTTCTCCTTAGATTTTTAGTTTTGTCCGCTTGCAATACTTTAATTCTTAACAACAAAGTCTAATAAATGACTATTCTCAATTGGTATTTCTGCTTTAAGATCGAATGAGGTATTGTCAATTATTAATAGTTTTTCTTCTTTTTCGTTTGAATTAACGATATAAATTTCACCGTTTTCTGTATCTTGATACAAAAACCTATAGTTGCTATCTTGTTCAAGATATTCCTTATTAAGAGGTTCAAACTCTGGTTCAGGTTCATATGTCATTAGACCAATGATGCTTCCTTTTTCTGGACTATAAACATGATATAACGCTCTATTATTATCTATTAATAATTGACTACTTTCGTCATTGAAAAAGATATCTTCTTTGCTCATACCTTTAAAAGGTTCATAGATGTTGAATTCAAAATTTTTGTCATAAGAAATGACTTTACCTGCTTCACCAAGTACAAAGGCATGTTCTTCTGTTGCATATAGTGGATACATATCTGCGTTTTTACCGCTATTCATATACTTAACACTTTGGTCTTCTAAGTCAATCACACCAATACCTGAGTTTACATATTTATCATGATCACCATATTGTCCACTTGTACCATAAAGGATTTTATTGTTAAACTCTAAAAGCGGCGTCCACTTTGGTGGATTCCCATACTCTGTTTCAAAACTTTTTTTTGATGTGAAGTTAGAAATAGATACATTGAATTCATTTGTTTCACTATCGTTGTTTTGTTCTCCTGTTTTATGTGAAACCAAAGTTTGAAAAAGTACACTCTCTCCGTAATGCATTATGTGATCAACACCAACTTCATAATCAAAGTAATCCAATTTTACTCTATCAAATTGTTTCGTTGGAATGTCATAAATGTAGTAGTAATTATCAATTGTTGCTTCACCAAAAAGAGAAATATATAATTTATCTATACTATTTGGTTTCTGATGCACACTCATTCTTCTAAAGTATTTATCTTCTATTTCATATTCCTGTACAATTTTGCCGTCAATTGTTACTTCTTTTACGATGGTGTTCTCTTGTGAAACCCTTATGTCAGCTGGGTAAAATAAAAAATAATTCGTATTATCGCTGCTAATTGGTTCGAAATTCTCAATCCCATTAATAAGTGTTCGATCCCTATTTTTTGGTAGCAGGTAATATGTCACTGCAATTACTATTACTAGCACTATAGCTACAATCGAGTATCTTTTTTTCATACATATCCTACCCAACTTTACATTGTTTTAGATTTTATCAGGAAGTGATGTTCCAACTGTCTTTCATTTCGCCAAATTAACTCGTTCTATTCTTTACTTAGTACATCCTTGTTCCAGAATGGTGTTTGATAGTTGAAGATAAAAATGAAGAATATCAACATAGTGAATCAAATTTTCACGTATATGATTGCCAAACTCCTCCTGAACCAGGTGTAAAGCCACATGCTTTATAAAAGTTAGTCTTGTTTTGCTCATATGATACTGTTACAATTCCCAGCCCAAAACGTTCAGACTCACGCAATAATTCCTTTACTAAAGCTGTACCAATTCCTTGCCCCTGATACGTAGGATGAACGATAATATCTTCCATATAACCATGTTCTAAGCCCATTCCACAAACATAACCAAAGGCAATCAGTTTATCATTTTGTTCCCTAACCCCTGCCCAGAAATTACAACGTTCAAACAATGTCGGGTAATCTTCTTCTCGTCTACTCCAACCAACAAGTTCTCTTAAATCAGGTACTTCATTCGTGTCTATTGGTATATTTATAATGACTTTATCATTCATTTATACCTCTCCTTACTCATAAGCAATATGCTAAACTATATATTGAAGTTCTATTCCCCCCTTATATGCGCCACCAAATTGTGAACCACATCTTTAAAATTAACATAAAAATTTTTTATAGGAATAACAGCAAAATATGAAGCTACCTCTATATCAACTAATAAACATTCATCATAAATTAAACAAATACTTAATTCTTTATTTGGACTCATTCCTTTTTGGGAAAGTAACTTCGCCAGTTCTTCATATACTCTATGACTTTTTTCGTCAATAGATCTTTCTAGAGAAAGCTGTCCTGCGAAACTGCTCCACCATACTTTAAAAGCCTTATAAATTTCCAAATAATCCTTTAAACTACAGGGACTATTTACAAACAATCTATTGTAAAATAAATCTGCTTCTTCATAGAAAATTTTCACACTATTTATATGATCGTCACATATTCTTTCAGATACTTCATTCCACAATTCTTCAAACTTTAATATAAATTCTTTATCGAAAGCCATATTTGAAGAAACATAAGGAAATCGATACTCTTCTTTTTTATGATTTTGATTGATAAAGATATTTTGGATATATATCAAAAAATTTAATGCACAGGATGCTTCTATTCTCATTATCAATGAATTTCCGATAAATTTCTCCTCCTGTTTTGACAACTATAAGTAGTTTTGTATTAATCACTTAAATGAAGAAATTATTATGTATTTTAATTACAATTCTATTTATATTTTAACATAAATAACCAAATATTCTATAATATTGTAGTTCATTAACCAGGCTGTTTGAGGAATAAGTATCCAGCAATCATTGCTAGTATTGTAGAACAATACAGTTACGTTCCATATTATGTAGATACACTTATAGAGGGACTATTTCCAGTAAAATCTTAACATCATATACATAAGGAGTATATATTTTCACCCTCAAGAACTTAAGTCTTAAGGGTGAATTTTCGCTCCTCACGGTACCAGTATCAATTTGAAGAAAATAATGGTACTTTCCACTTATCTTTGACCTCATAATACCTAGTCACAGAAAGTAAATGCAATGTTAGTTCTTCAGGAATTTCATCTAAATCATATGAAACGAGATCAATAGTTGTTTTATAACGACCGTTCTCATCTTTTTCATCGAGAATGGATCCGCTAGGATAAGTGAAATAATTTTTTCCTTTGTCATCCACTAAAACCCAAGCTCCAAAATCTGATGCCGGCATTTCTTTGCCGCCTTCCATTTCAATTTTAAACATCGTTTCCTTTTTAATTGGGATGAGCGATTTACGTAGCGAATATATACTTTGTTTTTTCGCCTTTTTAATCGTTATATAATTACCCTCGTATTCAAATGAGACAGGTTTTTTCTTCAATTCTTTTGGTTTGATTTTAATGGAAAAATCTGAAGGCACTGTTTTTATCATCCCATCTAACACAAAGGACAATTTGGTATCCTCTTTTTGCGGGATAAATGACTCATTCCACGCATTATGACCGATTTGTCCCATCGGTGTGCCTGTACCTTGTAGCATTCCTAAATCACTCGGGTGTCCTTTATCTTCAAAGAAGGTATTATGGTGATATATAGCTTGATTTTTCTCATTCTCAATATGATATTGAATGGCCGTTCCAAAGTTAGTAAAAGAGTCTGTGCTTTCTTCACCAAATTTCTCTTCAAGCTGCTTTATCTTTTCTTCAATTCTTGCTTGTTCTTCTTCCGCAAAAGACGTTTCATACAATAATTCATTTGAAGAAGGTGCAAATCTTACTTCCTTCATGTTAATGGTTACTCCATGCAGGCTTGTTTTTGCATCATTTAATGAGAGAGTAGTTGTGTTTTTAAGACTCTCTTTTAAATCAACAGGAATCTCTAACTCCCAGTTACCCATTTTTCCATTTAGCTCGACTAAATCAAAATTTACGGTAACCTTTTCTAATGCTTCTTGTTCACGTAATGAAAATTCGATTAGCCCGTAGTCACTTCCTTCTGACCAACCCATGCTTAATCCATCAAGTTTTTTTCCATATTGATCACTTGCCATGATGTTGTTCTTCGAATCAGTTAATTCAATATACGAATCTTGTAATTGTCCTTTTTCATTTAAAATTTGATAGGATAACGCAACACGGGAAGAATCGGCAAAAACATCTTCCACTTTTAAGGTAATCCCTTTATCTGTTACTTCTTGATTGATTCGTTTTACTAACCCTGCCTCAGATGCCATTCTTAAACCTTCATCCACTTGTTCTGTTGAGAAAAGGCCACCTATCCACTGTGCGAAGCTAGGGTGTAGTGTTGTCCCTAAACCAATCGCTAATACAGCTCCAGCTGCTACAAGCGTCATACGCTTCCAGGGACGCCTCTTTTTACGGGCAGCAGTCTGTCCATAAGGCTCCAATTCGTCAAGGACTAAAGAAGCAAAATCATCAGTTAATGTTGGAGTTTGTAAAGTTTCTTTTAAAAATTGTTGTTCCTCCGTGAAGGCATTGACTACTTGCATACAATCTTCACAGTTTTTTAAATGAGTGCGTATATCAACATATTCTTGTTCTATTAATAGATTATCAACATACTGTGAAAGTTTATCACCCGTTGGACAATTCATGAAAATAGCCTCCTCCACATTTTACGGTATCTCTCATTTTTTTCTTCGCTCGATGTAGTTTATTACGAACGTTTGATAGAGGGAGCTGGACAAGCTCACTTATTTCGATATAGCTTAAGTCATTTACATATCGTAAGAGAATAATTAATCTCTCATCTTCTGGCAGGGTTGCAATTAACCGTTCTAGCTGTCTATTTTTCTCATTTTTCAAGAAAATGACTTCAGGATTATTAGAGTTCACAACTTTTTCTTCGTTTATTTCTACTTGCATCATTTTATAGCGTTTTTTTCGGAACTCATCCATACAATGGTTAATTGCCACCCGATACATCCAACTGGAAAACGATCCTTTTCCATCAAATTTACCTAACTGGTGATATACTTTGATAAAGGCTTCTTGTACTAAGTCTTGTGCATCCTGTGGATTTTTTGTCATTCGTAAAATCGTGGCATATAACTGATTTTTATATTTATTAATAATGTGTGCGTAGGCATCTTTATTGCCGGATAGCACTTCTTGAATCCATTGGATTTCCTCTTCCATTTTGTCCTCCTGACTATACTCCATGTGCATTTCTCGCTTTTAAATCTCATCTATTATAACGAGTTCATCTATGAAATAATTTCATTTCATAAGAAAATAATTTTTCAAATAAAATATGCATCTATAAATTAGACACAAGAATGGCTGTCGGAACTTTACCGACAGCCTGTACACTCTAAAATATAACAACCATTCGTTTAAAACCTTACCACATACAGCTATCAAAAAATAACTTTTAAAACACGCCTATCTATTCCTACAAATTAATTACTTGTTTTTCTCGTTCCTCCATCGGAGAGATTTTTCAACAAGCTCATGAACAAATGCTTCTTTTCCTTTTTGATATTGATGTGTATGATCCTTGAACTTATTAGCTAATTGAATTTTTAAATCTCCATATTTCTTTGCTTCTTCGGGGTGGTTCAATAAGTAGTGTTTAAAACTTAAATGTATTTCAATATTCTCGTTACCAATTTGGTAAATATGTACATGGTGTGTTCGTTTATCTTTACCTTTAGGAAAGTATCTTCTTCCCGAAATACCGTTTTCACCTCTAGGTTCATATCCAAAAGTTTGCATTTTATCATTGTTTACATCAACATTTTCAATATCTTTAACAATCATTAAGATATCAATTATTGGTTTTGCATAACCAATTACTGGTACAGAGGTACTTCCAATATGAAAAATATCTACCAATTCATTGATGAAGATTTCTTTAAGTATTTTTTCTTCTTTACTGTATAATTCTTCCCACTTTTTCGTCCAAGGGACAATTTCAGTTTTTCTCATTTATAAAGCACTTCTTTCCTTTTTAACTTCTATGTTTAAACTCTACAATATTCATCATTTACTTAAAATAACCCTTCTCCTTCTTCAAGTAACATGCCGAGTTAGTTTAGGAGTAACAATACACAAACATTTTTGTTTACTTATGATCCTAAAAAAAGCCACTTGCATAAAAAATCAAATTCTTGCCAATGATGTTTGTACAGATGTGGTTCTAGTACGCCTATTTCCCAATTACTTTTATTGGTGTTAAACAGATAATGAGGTGAATTTACACTTGAAGGATAAGAATCGCCATTTAGCTGCTGATAAAATCATAAACATTGATGAGGATCTTCAAGTTAATCTTGATCACTTAAAAGATGAATTCGGAATCAGTAGTGATCTTTCCATCAGAATAGTAAATCAACATAATAATCAAAATAATATCGCGATCATTCATCTTGATGGTATTGTTGATGAACAAAAAGTTAACGATCATATATTGGACCCAATAATTAAAATCTGTAATCGTCAACTAACTATAGAACCAGATCAAATAAGTACCATCATGAATAATATTATCCTTACAAAAACTTCAACGATCTATTCTTGGGATAAACTTATATCTTCAATTCTATCTGGGAATACGATTATTTTAATTGATAAAGAAAAGAAAGCAATCGTATCAAACACACAAAAATTAGAATCACGATCTATTAGTGAACCGACAAGCCAAACTGTGATTAGAGGGCCAAAAGATAGTTTCAATGAAAATATTAGTCAAAATATATCACTTGTTCGTTTTAGAATTCAAAATAAGAATTTAAGAGTATTAAGCACTAAAGTAGGATCTGTTACGAAGACAGATGTGATGATCATGTATATAGAAGGAATTGCAGACAAAGCAATAGTCAATGAAGTTTACTCGCGAATCAAAAAAATAAAAATTGATCGGGTGCTTGAATCAAACTATATAGAAGAACTCATTCAGGACAATAAAAAAACAATCTTACCTCAATTAATAAATACAGAACGGCCTGATATTGTAGCAGGAAACTTAACAGAAGGAAGGATAGCCATTTTTATTAATGGAACTCCTTTTGTACTAATTTGTCCAGTGAATTTTATTTCGTTCTTTCATACACCTGAAGATTATTATAACAATTTTTATTATAGTTCCCTTGTGAGAACACTAAGAGTAGTAACATTTATTATTAATTTATATGCATCATCTTTATATCTAGCTTTAACCACTCATCATCAGGGCTTAATCCCAACTACCTTACTTGTTTCTTTAATGGCCCAACGAGAAAAAATTCCCTTTCCTGCGGTGTTTGAAATACTTTTAATGGAAATCGCATTTGAAATTTTACGAGAAGCAGGTATACGAATGCCTAGGGCTATCGGTCCCGCTGTTTCGATTGTTGGAGCACTTATCTTGGGACAAGCTGCAGTGGATGCTGGGTTTGTATCGGCCGCAGTGGTAATTATTGTTGCAACGTCAGCAATCAGTAGTTTCACTCTCCCGAGTACGAGCACTATGAATTTAGCACGGATTTTACGTTTTTTATTCTTAATTAGTTCTGCCTTTATTGGGCTATTAGGTGTGTTATTAATGACACTCACTTTTTTATTACATTTAAGTAGTTTAAGATCATTTGGGAAACCTTACTTCGCTCCCTTTGCACCTTTGGAAATAGATGGACTAAAGGATAGTTTTATCCGAACATCCTATTCATCAATGGAAAAAGAACAAGAGCACCTTTCCTCTTCCAAAAAGTCAAATGATTCTTAACTTACTGAAAGGAAAGCCTATGAAGAAAATTTTGTTGAGTTTGATATGTTTGTTGTTATCCAGTTGTTCAAATTATAGAGAACTTAATAACCTAGCTGCAATCATTTCAATAGGAGTAGACAAAGGAAAAGAGGATGGGTATCGTGTGACCTTTCAAGTAGTAAACCCAGGACAATTAACCAAAATAGGAGGTAATTCACCTGGTTTACCCTTAATTAATTATCCTGTAGAAGGAGAAACTTTGAACGATGCATATCGAAAATCCTCCGCTATTATCCCGAGAGAAATTATAACATCACATCTTTCCCTCCTCATAATAGGAGAAGAACAAGCAAGAGAAGGTATTTATCCTTTACTCGATTCTTTTGAACGTGCGAAGCAAACCAGATCAAGTGTATTAGTATTCATTTCGAGAGGCATGTCTGCCGAGGAAGTTTTGGAAGTGGTAGAACCTATTGAGTCAAACCCTACTAAAAGCATGATAAGTACAACAGAAAACAACAAAAAAATGTATGGAATTGGAGATTTAATACCTATATATGAGCTTGTCCATTTGTTCTCATCAGAAGGAAAAGACCCAATCATTACGGGCATAAGTCATAGTAAACCTAAAGAAGGAGAGAGTCAAAGCCAGAATTTAGAGAAAATGACACCGTCTGTTATCGAAGTTAATGGAGTAGGATTATTTAAAAATGATCGCTTAGTTCGCTGGTTAGATGGTGAACAAGCAAGAACAGCTCAAATGATCTTATCAGAAAGTAAGAGTACTACTTTTCCATTTTCTTGTTCACAAATTGATTCTGGTAGTAATAAAGAAAAATTAACATTAACAACTCGAGGCATTAGCTCTACGTTAACAACAAAAGTTAAGAATAGTGAAATTTTATTAACGATAGATATAGTTCTTCCAGCAGACGTTAGTGATTTTAATTGCAATATGGATCTAGAGGACCCTAAGACAATCGAAAGATTAGAAGAGACTCTTGAAGAAGAGGTTAAATCGCAAATGAATCAAGTAATGGAAACAGTCCAAAAAGAACAAACAGATGTTTTTGGATTTGGTGAAAAGCTTTCTAAAAGCAACCCTAAGTATTGGGAAAAACACAAAAAAGAGTGGGATGATTTATTTTCGAAAGCCTCCTTCTCAATTAATATCAATTCAAAGATATCGAATACCGGAATGCGAACGAATACTTTTGAGATGAAATGAAAGGAGTGAAAACCAATGCCAAAGATTCAAATTGGCCAAATTCCATTTTTTTGTATGATGGTATTGTTTTTATTCGGCACTGCGGTTTTGTTAGACATAGGCAGCGGAGCCATGCAAGATGCTTGGCTAGTATCTCTTATTTCACCATTGTTTGGCGGAGCAGTGTTTTATTTGTACTATTATCTATTTACGAAGTTCCCCGACAAATCATTGATAGAATATACCAAGATTATTTGGGGGAAATATCTGGGATCTATAGTTGGTTTTTTTTATATTATCTATTTTATATACATTGCTGCTCGAGTACTTCGGGATTTCTTAGAAATGTTAGTCATTTCTCCATATTTTAGAACATCCATGACTACACTTGGAATTTGTATTATACTTGTATTAATATATGCGGTTAACTTGGGGATAGAGGTATTTTCAAGAGTGGCTGTTATCTGTTTTGTCATCATGTTAGTTTCCCTGTTCGTAATTAATACAATGTATGTGATTGGAGGATACATAACACCTGATAACATCGTTCCTGTATTAAGTAATGGCTTGAAACCGATAATACATGAGGTATTTCCTCTCGGCATAACTGTCCCGTATGGAGAACTTATTACATTTACGATGCTTCTCCCCTATATTAACAATAAGAAAAAAGTGATGAAGACAGGACTATTCGCCATTGCTTGTACGGGACTATATCTTACATTTAATATGCTTATGCTTATTTGTGTGATTGGACCAGATCTTATTATTCGATCTGCTTTCCCTTCACTTACAGCGGTTTCAAATATAAACATAGGTGACTTTATTCAAAGGTTAGATCCTTTTATTATTACATTAATGGTCATCTTAGGTTTTGTGAAAATAACTACTTTTTTCTTTTGTGGTGTAATGGGGATAAACCAATTGTTTTCAATGAAACCCCATGTAGTAATAAATTACTCAGTAGGTGGAATGATACTGTTTTTTTCGATTATTATAGCATCTACCTATCAAGAACATTTGAAGGAAGGGTTGGATATAGTTCCTTATTACTTACATATACCGTTTCAAATAGTGATTCCATTTTCGTTATTACTCACATTGTTAATGAAAGAGAAGATTTTGAAGAAGCCATACAAAGCACAAAGCACATAAAGAAAGCACTTACTTTTCTGACTTTATATATGAAAAGAACGCGTATGTATATATTGACAAAAAGATAACTAATAATACTATATCTTCTCCTTTGAATAATTCCATTTGATCTTTCAGTATATTTAGTATCATCAAGGCATTAAATCCTTGACTTATATCTAAGGTTATTATTAGAAGTAAACATACACACATAACAACAAGTAGAATAAAGATGGCGATCAATATTTCCTCTTCCTTTCGTATTAAGATAAGCACTACCAACATGATTGACAAAATGTAAAGAAATTATATTTATCTTTTAACATCAACCTACCTACTGTATTGCTTTGGAGAGATTTAGATAATTAAGACAAGTAAACACCTCCTGAATCGTTTAATATATCACGATACTTGGAGGTGTTTTTCACGAGAGAAAAGGTCATTATATAGAATAAAAGATGGAAAACTGTATAAAAGAAAAAAGTAGGCTATACCTATACCACTCTTAGATTAGTATACACTTATTTCTCAAGATATATATAAAGACGCTTTATGTTTGTTCCGAGAGAATAGCCGGAAAAAAGACCGGTACGACAACACTTTTGCAGACATCCAAGTAGGTACAACATGAAAAACCGGATATCAAACAAATCCGGTTGTCTTTCCTCTAATTATGGTGATGGTGATGATGTTCATACCCATGTTCTTCCGCATATTTACGGAAATTTTCTAAATCTTTCATTCCAGTGGAAGTACCGTTTATGGCCTGATTCATTCGTTCCAACAGTACCGTTCTTAACTTTGGATGATAACCAAAATACTGAGCAATATCAATTGTTACATACGGATAAATCTCCTTAAACTGTTCTGCCATTTTGTTCATTCTTTCCATTAAAATTCCCGTAAATAAAAAATATGGCAGCATGATAATTTTCTTTGCACCTAATTTAATGCATCGTTCCATCCCATCCTGCACAGTTGGCGTGGTGACCCCCATAAAGGCACTTTCAACAATAGGTACATGTAATTTCTCCCACAATAATCTGCTGATTTTATAAAAATCACCATTTGCATATGGATCGCTGCCGCCTCGTCCAATTAATAAAATTGCTGTGTCCTCATGCTTTTGATCCACATCAAAACCAGCTTCAGTAAGTCTTGTTTTTAAAATTTCAAACACTTCATCATGAACACCTATCGTTTGGCCATAGGTAAATCGAACATCTGGGAAATGCTCTTTCGCATGTTCAATTTCTGCAGGAATGTGTAGTTTTGAGTGTCCTGCATGTAATAAAATGATTGGAATGACATGGATTTCATCTGCACCTTTTTCGATACACAACTGAATCCCATCTTCTATATTTGGTGAAGCAAATTCTAAAAAACAGGTTTCTACTAAAAAGGCTGGATCAATGGATTCTTTCATTTGCCCTACAAATTCTCGAACTTCTATATTTCCTGCCTCAAGCCTGCTGCCGTGTCCAACAAATAATACAGCTTTTTTCATCGGTGAATTACCTTTTTTGTATTTTTCAATTCCTTTTATGCGCTCTTTTCTGCGTTTCCGCACACCTTGTTCCATTGAATAAATGATTGCATCTTCTTTAACTTCTTCATGAACAATATCTCGTGCAGTTTCTTCATGTTGAACCGAATACCATGTCCCTTTTGGGTAATCAATTACGACGCATTTATCTTTACAGCGACCGTTACACCGTGTACGGGATGTATGAATATGCTCATCTAAACGGTTTTTTCGGATTTCGTCTCGGATTTGCTGCGTGACCTCCTCAGCTCCTGCTCCCATACAGGTTGCTCCATTGCAAATGAGTAAGTGACGCTGCATTTGCGTTAAATTCCAGGTTGTCATAAAGTGTGATCTCCCCCTTTTCCATCATCTTGTACCCATATTAGTCATGTCAAAACGGTATTTAGTCATTTAATCTCACAGGGTCCCAACTAATAATCGCAGCATAGAATGGATACCGGTAAACATACTGGCCACCCTCCATTACTATAAAGCGTTCGAGAGATTCTTTTACATGTGCCATATGAAACCGAGATGATAAGATTTTTTTGCTTTGTGCTTCATATAATTGCTGCATTGTATCATAACGATACTCACGCTCCAGCTTGATCATTTCACAATTTGCATAAATCCCCAACTGATACAGCATATTGACAATGGTAATATAATCACGGCGAGGGTATTTAATGTCATAGCCAAACTGCTCATCTAATAGTATGTAATGCGGCTGAATAGGTCCTGTTGTTAAGCCAATAATGGCGCGCTTCTTGGCAAGCCTGTTCATTTTCTTCAGGGCCGCATTCATTTCATACATACGATAAAAGCAGTTCACCCCCAAAACAACATCATGTTCCTCAATCTGCTCTTCTTCCCATTTACTATGAACGAACTGAACATTCTCATCGTTTTCAAAGTATTGTTTTAAGTAAGTCAGTACACTTTCAGAACCATCAACCAACGTTAAACTTTTTACATCTTTATGGAGTTGGAAGGTATAGTTGCCCCATCCGGGTCCAATTTCAATACAAGTAGAATTTTGCGGAATATGCTGTTTCATTTTTTCGTAAATTTTTTTTGCATATTCATCAGTTTGCTTGTATGTTTTTTTCTTCATGGACTCAGCCCAATATGCTTCTTCCAACTCATCATCAATCATTCTTTCTGGCATTTTGCCATGCCAGTCTAACATGCCTTCTTTCCACAGCTTTTCAAAATCAAATTGTAAAGGGGATTGTTTTATCATTGAATTTCTCCTCAATTTTCACAACTAAATGGCAATTCTTTTTGTGTTTGCATCAGCTACCCTTACTACATATAAATCTTTTAGATGACTCAACTTGTACCATAACTGATATACAGGGCTGCAATGATTGACGCTTTCTGAGTATCACTTGCCAAATACTCTGGTCACCGCATGACAGGGTTTCTTTTGCCTAGCTCTTACCATATTAAGATGGAAATCTTCATTGTAGCCCCATTTCGGTTGCCTTTATAGGCAAAATGCATCACCTGTTTTTCTGCCATGTCCAAACCTTCTTATAACCAAGTTGTTTTTTCTGCAAATGGAGTACGCTTTTTTTCGGTAGTAATTTCTTCTGCAGGATACCCAATACATAACGTCCCGATTAATTGCTCCTCATCCGATGCACCAATAAATTGATGTAATGCTGTTTCATGAACTAAGCCTACACCTCGTGTACGCCATACCATTCCTAACCCCAGGTGTTCGGCCATTAACCACATCGACATAATCGCACTGCTGACGGCAAAGGTATTATCTTTTGTTGCACCTTCATCGTGATCAACAATGGCAGATGTCACCACAATGACAAGAGGAGTTTTTTTCATGGCTTCTATTGAGCTTTCCACTAAGTGTGGTTTTGTTGGGAAACGCTTTTGTAAATAATCCAGCGCCACCTGCTCATAACGTTTTAAGCTGTCTCCTTGTAATACGTAAAAATGCCAGGGCTCACGCATACGGTCATTTGGTGCATACGTTGCGGCTTCTAGTAATGTCTCGATTTTGTCACGTTCCACTTCACACGTTTTAAATTGGCGAATCGCACGGCGTTTTTTTAATGCATCTAACATAATTCATGCTCCTTTTCTCTAAACCAGGTAATTTGATCACGCACCCGAACCACTTCGCCAACTAATATCATGGCTGGATTCGTGATACGATGTATTTGAATATCTTGTGCAATCGTGGAGAGATTGCCTGTAATCGTACGCTGATTTTTGGTTGTTCCCCATTCAATAACGGCAACAGGGGTTGTTTCACTCTTTCCAGAGGTTATTAAGCTTTTCGTAATATGTGCGATATTGCCAATGCTCATATAAAAGGCAACCGTATCGATTTGAGCAAGCGCGGACCAATTTAAATAATCCTGCTCCTTTTCAGGGCGGCCATGACCTGTCACAATCGCAAAGCTTGCAGCATGATCACGATGTGTGACAGGAATCCCCGCATAAGCAGGCGCCGCAATTCCAGCTGTAATACCTGGCACGATTTCAAATGGAATATCTGCTTGCCTTAAAATCGCTGCTTCTTCCGCCCCACGTCCAAAGACAAATGGGTCACCGCCTTTTAAGCGGAGAACCTGCTTGTCAAGGTTAGCTTGTTCCACTAGTACACGATGAATTTCATCTTGAATCAGTCCATGCCTGCCTGGTTCTTTTCCACAATAAATCAGCTCGGCGTCTGCTTTCGCATGGTTTAATAATTCAACATTCACCAGACGGTCATATAAAATCACATCTGCTTGCTGAATGCACTCCAGTCCACGAATCGTCAATAGTTTTGGATCACCAGGACCAGCTCCTACAATATATACAAATCCGCTCACTGTTTTTCTCCTATTCGCTGTTGCAGCCACTCTTCACATTTTTGTTTTTCACCTTGCTCCATCCATTGTTCTAACTGTGGATCCAGTAGCTCTGCTAATAGCTGTTTTTTCGTATCCCTCGTAAACAATTGTAAAATTCGCTGACGTGCTTCCTTTAAAAAAGAAACATACTGAGCGTAATGTCCTCCAAATTGCTCTTCTAAATCCGCCTTTACTTGGCGTGTTAGTCCTGGACTTGCTCCAGAAGTTGATACAGTCAACACGAAATCACCGCGGCGAACGACTGCTGGATTGATGAAATCGACACGTCCTTTAGCATCCGCACGGTTGAGTAATTGCCAATGCTGGGCCGCTTCTTCTACGGCAGTGTTAACCTCTTCGTCATTTGTAACCGCGAAAATCAAAGCTGCATCATCTAAATCAGCAGCATCAAATACTTTTTCTTTCCATGTCACATGTCCTTCATTAATATAGTGCTGCAATTTTTCAGTTACCACTGGGCTTATCACTGTTACCAGCGCCTTTGTTGGCAATAGTGCCTCCACCTTTTGACGTGCTACTTCTCCTCCCCCAACAACAACAACCTTTTTATAGTCAATATTCATTAATAGTGGGAAATAATTCATTGTTTACCTCCAAACATGCTGTCAGCCAATTTTTCACAAGCTGTGGATTCGAAGCAAAATGAAAATGTGTATATCCAGCAACAATATTTTTATGTAGGTATCCTTCCTGTTGAGCACGAAAACGGCCTTTACTAAAATAAGCAGGTGATGTATACTTCCCCTCATATGTTGAGTAATGGAACTCATGCCCTTTTGCCTGCTCCTCTTCATTAATTAGAAAGTTGCCCGGAACACCTGTAATTTCCCGGTAGCCAAGTGCCGCTAATTTATCCTGCATTCGCACACGTCCCGGTATCATCCCGAGCATCGGGAATACCTGTCCTTGACGATTCACAATTTCCTCTGTTAAATACATAAAACCGCCGCACTCCGCTAATGTTGGCAACCCTCGCTTAAGCGCTGCTCTTATTGATTGCATCGTTTTTTCATTTTTCGCTAAGATTTTAGCAAACTCTTCCGGGAACCCGCCGCCAAAATACAGCCCCTGCGCTTTTTCAGGAACTTCCTCATTTTGTAATGGAGAGAAGTAATGCAATGTAGCACCATAAGCACGGAGTAATTCCAAATTTTCTTCATAATAGAAGTTAAAAGCAGCATCCTTTGCCACTGCAATATGTACTTCTTGTTCTTGCGGCTTTCTATCAAAAATAGATGCAGAGACTTCCAATGATTGTGTTTTTGTTATTTCTAGCAGTTGTTCAATATCCACTGTCGCTTCGATGGCTTCTGAGAGTCTATCAAAATAGGAATTTAAATCGCCTCGTTCAATGGCTGGAACTAACCCCAGATGACGGCTTGGCATCATTGGTACAGCTCCTTTTGGTAAATAACCAATGACTGGAATTCCACATTCTTGTTCAATCGCTGCTTTAACAATATCAAAATGACTTTTACTTCCTAACTGATTAGCAATAACACCAACAATCGTTGAATTTTCATCTAACATTTGAAATCCTTTGACGATCGCAGCCGCACTTCTTGCCATACTTGCCGCATTAACAATTAAAATGACAGGGCTGTTTGTAATCTCGCTAATATGAGCAGCAGATCCTTCATTTGTTAATGGTGATTTGCCATCATAAAAGCCCATGACTCCTTCAATAATAGCTGCATCTGCATCCTGGCTCGCTCTTGCAACTATGGCGCGAACAGTTTCATGGGACATCATGAAACTATCAATATTACGAGAAGGTCGTTGTGTAACAGCAGTATGATAGGTTGGGTCTATATAATCTGGTCCGCATTTAAAGCCCTGAACGATTAAACCCCGCTTCATAAGTACACTCATGATACCGATTGTTAACGTTGTTTTTCCTACACCGCTACCAGTGCCGGCCAGAACAAATCGATTCATCGTATTTCCTCCTCAAAGTTGACGCGTGCAATGGATATAGTCACATTTCCACTTTTCTTTTTCTCCAGCAGTAACTCCTTTGCCTTCGCATACCGCAATGCGGCCGGTTCACTGACCCCATATGCACCTGTATATTTAAAGACGGTTTCCGATGGGTTTTGCGTCTTAATTTCATTTAGCTGATCTGGGGTGTACGTGACAAAATGCCAGTTATGTTTAGCTGTTAATTCAAGCAGACCTGTTTCGTTTTTCTTTAAATCAATGGTCGCAATTGCTTTGACACTTTTTTTACTTAAACAAAGCTCTGATAATGTTTCATCTATGACTAGTTCAATCTCTGCCATTGTTGTACCACGATTACAGCCTATACCTAGTACAATTGATTTTGGTCGATAGATAACTCCTTTTTCAAGCAGTACCTCTTCATGTGCCTCAATTAATCGATCTGTAATAATCAGTGCCGCTTGGGGCTTCGCTTTGGTTGCTTCTTCGATCGTTGGATAAATGATTAAATTCTCAGGCATTGAGCATTTGTGCATCCACCAATTTTTTTCTCCTGTTTCCTGCACGATCGCAACATGCTCTTCATTAACTACCGATGCACTAACAGGTGTTAGCTTTTCTTCACAATCCCATATCCACCCAAATTGGGCGCCAAATAAATCAACTGGGATCGTTTTTTGAACATCTGATGCGGTTGTAATCACGGGTACAGCATCGATCGCATGGGCAAATTCATGTGTTAAGGCATTGGCACCTCCAATATGACCCGATAATACGCTGATGACATATTGTCCTTTATCATCCACTACTAACACTGCAGGATCTTTCTTTTTATCAATTAATAGCGGGGCAATCATGCGTACGACAGCACCTAGGGAAATGATGCAAATGATGCCTTTATATTGCTGGAACAAAGCAGGAAGTAATAAACGGACCGTTCCATCAAATAACTGAATTTGACGCATGTCTTCATCGCCCTGTTCGAATTTCTTCATATAATATAAATCTGCATACGGAAATTTTTCCGCGTAGCTTCTTGCATGTGCCACTCCATGTTTCGTGATCGCAACCAGTGCATAAGGTTTTCGCTTTACAATTACAGGAATTTCTCCTTCACATAAACTAATCATTTTCCTTCACACCTTTGCGGAAGCCATGAGTAAAGGTTTTATCATATAGCTTCGAACGATACTTTTTTTCATGGATTTGCGGGTCTAATGCCCAGCCTGCCAGAATCATCGCATGTTTGCGTATTCCATTAACACGCATTGCTTCATCTAATTCAGCCAGTGTTGTTCGCACAATTTTTTGATCAGGCCATGAAGCACGCTGCACAACAGCAACTGGTGTATCATCTCTCCAGCCTGCAGCCTGCAGTTCTTTGGTGATTTTCTTTGTTAATGTTGCACTTAAAAACATGGCAATTGTACAGTGATGGCTTGCCAGTGCCTGTAATTTTTCACGCTCAGGCACCGGTGTCCGCCCTTCAGCTCGTGTTAAAATAAGCGTTTGGGTTAAATCAGGAATCGTCAGTTCTGCGCCAACAGCTGCTGCAGATGCAAAAACAGAACTTACGCCCGGAACAACTTCATAGCTAATCTCATGTTGCTTCAATAATGCTACTTGCTCCATCGTTGCCCCGTACATCGCGGGGTCGCCTGTATGTAAACGAACAACCTTTTTGCCTGCGTGAACACGATCGACGATACAATCCACCATTTCCTGGAGATGCATCCCTGCTGTGCGGATTATTTCAGCTGACTCCTTCGCTTCCGCTACTAACGTTTCGCTTACAAGTGAATCGGTATACATCACAACATCCGCTTCTTTTAATAGCTTTAAACCTTTCACCGTAATTAAATCCGGATCTCCCGGACCTGCTCCGATAATCCAAATTTTCTTCATTATTTGCGCACCACCATACATGACAAGTAATTTAATTCTGCACCCTGAAGCTCATTGATCTTCCAAATGACCTCTTCATCAGATGTAACTTTTGTAACCACATGTGCTTTTTCTAATAAATTCATTTCCTCTAATAGATTGAGCATTGCGTCTAATACTTTTGCTACTTTGATAAAGACAATCCCATCGTGAGTTTCAATCACTCGGCGCATTTCTTCCATATCCTCTGTAGCAGGTATCATGGCCACATAATCATCTCCATCGGCCAATGCAATCCCTAAACGATTAACAGAACCATTCAATGAAGAAATACCTGCTACCGTTTCAATTGGAACATCAGGGTACATCGATTTCATTAGGTTCATTAAATGAATAAATGTGCTGAACAGCATCGGATCCCCTTCTGTTACAAAAGCTACATCTTTTCCTTGTACTAAATAGCCATAAATTGCTTCCGCAGATTTCGTCCATTCTGTACGGAGGGTATCCTCATCCTTTGTCATGGGGAATATCAAGCCAAGCATCTCTTTTTCCGCTGGATTAATATATACTTCAACAATACGATGGGCATAAGATTTACTACCCTTTAATTTTTTGGGATAGGCGATGACCGGGCTTTCCTGCAATTTGCGAAATGCTTTAACGGTGATTAATTCCGGGTCTCCCGGTCCAACACCTAATCCATATAAAGTTCCTATTTTCATTCTTCTTTTCCTTTCTTTGCTGTCACTATATAGATTGGATTTAAGGGTTCAAAACGTGTTAAATGTAAGATTGGCTTACTTTTTGAAAGTTGTGCTTGTAATATTGTTACTTCACATCCTAATATTTTTAGATGCTGTAGTGCTTCTGCCAGGTTTTCGATCGTTGCAATATTCATAACCAGGCGTCCATCGGGCTGCAATCGTGAAATACATGTTTGTAATAAGTGCTCCATATTCCCACCGTTTCCACCAATAAAAATTGCATGTGGGTCTGGAAATTCATCCAGACGGTCAGGTGCTTTCCCCAGCACTGCAACAAAGTCTGTACGGTGTTTTAATTGATTTTGCAGACAGTTTTCAAGGTCACCCTCATTTTTTTCAATTGCATATACAGCACCTTCCCGAGCTATTTTTGCTGCTTCAATCGCAACTGAACCTGTGCAAGTTCCTATATCCCATACAATGCTATTCTCTTTAAGTCCTAACTCCTGCAGACAAAGTGTCCGGATTTCTCTTTTCGTAATGAGTCCTTTATCTGGCTTCCTTTGAAGAAAAGCATCATCCGGAATTCCAAGAGAAGCGCGTTCAACCGTTGTGCGCTGTCTTAAGATCACAATATTCAATGGAGAAAAGGAGCTTTGTTCCATTTCGTCTAAATTGAAAAAGCGGCAGCGCTCCTTCTCACCTTGTAAATTTTCAGCAACAAAGGCATCATATTCTGTCATGCCAAAACGCTTTAAATACGTTGCGATTGCATTAGGAGAATTTGTTTCATCTGTTAAAACAGCAACTTTTTTACGACCATCAATTTTTTGCGCAAATCCTTTAATGGTGCGGCCATGCAAACTGACAATAAACGCATCCTGCCAGCTTTCCTGCATTTTAGAAAAAGCGAGCTGTATCGAGCTTGTATATGGATAAATTTTTATTGAAAGTTTTTTCGCAAGTAAACTGCCAAGCCCATAAAACAGTGGATCACCGGATACTAAAATAACGACATTCCTTGTTTCTTGCTCTAATTCAGCTATTAATGCAGTTAAACCACCTTTGATTACTTTTTTCTCTTTTTTTAATTCCGGGAAAAATGCTAAATGACGCTCTCCGCCTACAAGTACATCACATTCATTGATCCAGTCAACATATTGGGGAAGCAATCCTTCCGCGCCATTATCCCCTATACCAATCATCTTCATCCAATTCATCAATGTTCTCAGCCTTTCCTAAACAATCTCCATTCATTGCGTACAAGGTTGTTGACACGATCATGTCAGTATTCATATGATTCAGCGCATAATAGCAACAGTTTTTGCAGAGTGTTGCAAAGAATGCTTCATTTCCTTGAAGCATTTCCCCCACCTGTGAAGCGGTATTTGCCTGTAAAATTTCCTGCTGTGTCTCTTCATCCACACCCACTTTATTGGCAAGGCCTGCTAAAAACTCAAAACTTATCGGTGCGCTTTTTGAGTGAACCATCATAACGCCTTGGGCAACTTTTGAGAACTTCCCCATCATCCCTACTAATGAGACCCTAGGAATCTTCTTGCGTGCAATATTTTTCAATGTAAAACCGACAAAATCGCCCATTTCAATAAATGCTTCTTCTGGTAGGTGAGGATACTGTTGCATTGCATATTTTTCACTTCGTCCACCTGTTGTAATGACTAAATGCTCACATCCTGCTTCTTTTGCTACATTGATCGCTTGTACGATAGATGCCATATACGCAGAACTTGAAAATGGTACTACTGTTCCCCGCGTACCTAATATTGAAATTCCTCCGTTAATGCCTAAACGCCCATTCAATGTTTTTTGAGCAATCTCTTCACCGTCAGGTACGGAAATGACCACTTCAATTCCGCAATCCAATTTATATTTTTCTATTGCTTCTTTTACAACACCATTTATCATTTTACGAGGTACGGGGTTTATCGCTGCTTGTCCAACTGGTACAGGCAATCCAGCTTTTGTCACTCGCCCTACACCAATCCCGCCATCTAAATGAATACCTTTTTCTTTTGAATAACAGACGGTACTCTGAATTCGAGCTTGATGTGTTGCATCAGGATCGTCACCGGCATCTTTGATTGTTTCACACATTACCCTGTTATCTAATACTTCATATGCTGTTACTTTAAATGTTGCATACTGACCAACCGGTAAATAAATCGTGACTTCTTCTGGTACCTTTTTTACGACAAGAGCCTGCAGTGCTGCCTTTGTCATTGCTGTTGCACAAGCTCCTGTCGTGTAGCCGTGACGCATTTGTGAAGGATCTTTTTTATTTCGTTTCTTTTGCTCGTTCATCCGCCATAATCGAAATGGCATTAAGTGCAGCGACCGTCACTGTACTGCCACCCTTTCTCCCTGTGTTCGTAATAAATGGAATTCCTTCAAGAACAGCTAACTCCGCTTTCGACTCTGCTGCTGATACAAATCCGACGGGCATTCCAATAATTAAATCCGGTTTTGCCACACCTTCTTTTATTAAACGAATTAACTCCAGCAACGCGGTTGGTGCATTGCCAATGGCATAAATTCCTCCTTGATGTAAACGCGTTGCTTTTTGCATGGAAATTATAGCCCGTGTTGTTCCTTGTGCCTTTGCTTCCTTTGAGACATCATCATCCGCAATATAACAATGCAAGTCCCCGCCATGCTTTTGGAATCTCTTACGACCTGAACCACTTTCGATCATTTGCACATCCGCCACTACATGACGACCCGCTAAAATGGATTGAATCCCTGCCTCAATTGCATCCGATGTAAAAATCATACTGCGGCCTAACTCAAAATCTGCCGAAGCGTGAATGACACGCCGAACAACTAACCATTGCTCATCTGTAAATGGATGATCGCCCATTTCTTCTTTGATAATGGAAAAGCTGTAATCATAAATTTTGTCTGGATCTACTGTTACAGGAATAAATTTGGTATTAAAGTTTGTGTTTGCCAAGAATATAACCTCCCAATAATTGAGTTACTTCTTCAAAAGAAGTACAAAAGTTTTCATATTTAATCGCTGGACGTTTGATTAAAATAACAGGAATCCCTAATTGGAGAGCGGCTGTCATTTTTTCATCAACAGATCCGACTTTGCCGCTTTCCTTTGTAATCATCAGCGTCACATTGTATTGCTCACATAATGCTTTATTTAAAGATTCAGAAAATGGTCCTTGTATCGCAATAATGTCTTTTTGTTTTATACCTAAACGATTGCATTTTTCCATGTTTCCTACATTTGGGAGCATTCTGCAAACAAGCCGGATATCTTCATGCAATAAGTGTTTGGTGAATACTTCCAATGTTTTGCTACCTGTTGTCAGCATGATGGTCCCTTTATGAGATTTAGCTAAATTAGCTGCTTCTTCATAACTTTCAACTTCTGTTATGAGAGGCGAAATAAATTGTTCTTCTGGCCTTTCATAACGTATATAGGGGATATCACAAGCATTTGCAGCTGCCATTGCGGTTTTTGACGCTTCTTCAGCATATGGATGGCTGGCATCGATGACACAGGTCATCTTCTGCTTTTGAATCATTGCCATCATGTCATCAATTGATAACCTTCCGACTTGATAAGGAATATCTTTTGCATGTAAGCTTTCTGCTGCAGATTCTGTAACAACTGTTGCTATTAAGGGATACCCTAGATTTTGCAATTGAATGGCTAATGCTCTTGCATCACTTGTGCCCGCTAAGAATAAAATCATGTGATCCTCCTAATCTCCACATGGTGCCGGCTCGATTTCAATTTTGGAGCTCATATCCTGATAGGTAAAATCTTGAATTCTTTTCACACGTTTAAAATATTTAAAAAGACGTTCATTTGGATGGGCATTTTGTTTATACTCATCTATCATTTTCGTTAATAACGGCAGCAACTGATCTGGTTCAATTCCTTCTGCTACTGGCTGTGCAGCATGTGCTGTTCTGCCAACCGGCTTTGCACCAATAAATAAATCAAATTTTTTCTTGCGGTAAACAATCCCGATGTCATCGAATACAGCCCGATAACAGGCCATCCCGCAACCGTTGAAACCAATATGTAATTCTTTTGGAAGCTTTAAGCCTCCCAATTTCGATGATATTTCTTCTGCATATGGAATAGATTCAGCTTTTTCACCGTAGCAAAAATCACAAGCTTTTAGATTCAAAACATCTCCTACAGGCATGACAAGTAAATCATTATGTTCAAGTTTTTTTACAATCGATTCGGGCTGATCAGTTGGAACTTTAAGTAAAAAACGATGATCTGGTGTATATTCCATGGTGCCTGTCTCGCCAATGGTTTCTGCCAATACGCTCATTTGCTTTGGGGTAATAAATTTATTGGCAACACCAGGTGAAACAGCAAATTCAAATATTTCTTCGATCGTCTGCTGCACTAATTGCGGAGGTTTTGTTTCCGATTTTGACACCAAGGATAAGGCCTTTAAGGCTAAATCTAATGAGCTAACATCCTCTTTTTTTCTATCAATTTGTTCATAACCAGCTTGTGCTTCGCCTGTTTCTTGATTTAATGCCCATGGTTCGGCTTCCTTTTTCAAACGCTGATGCGGTTTTAAGCTCTGCTTTTCCTCACCTAACGTATATTTACGCTGATAACCCCGAGGTGTAATGATTTTATTGTCATAAAAGAAAGTGGAAGAATTCCCAATTATCACCGTTGTCAGCATTCCGATATCATGTTCTAACATTTCATTTAGTGTTGTCAGCACAACATTTTGATTGGCACGATAGGCACTTTTCACAAGACCAACAGGTGTTTCTGGAGAACGATATTTTAATAGAATATGTTGTGCCTCTACTATTTGGCGTGTTCGCCGACCGCTCTTCGGATTATATAAAGCTATAACGAAATCAGCCATCGCAGCTGCTTCAATGCGCTTTTCGATTACAGTCCAAGGTGTTAAATGATCACTTAGACTGATCGTGCATGAGTCATGCATGACGGGAGCACCCAATAAACTCGCACAAGAATTAATAGCTGAAATACCCGGTACAATTTCTATCTCAATTCCATCTTTTTCTTTCCACCCCTTCTCAATCAACACTTCATACACTAATCCAGCCATGCCATAAACACCTGAATCTCCGCTGGAAATGACTGAAACGATTTGACCTGCTTCTGCTTTTTTTACTGCATCCTGTGCACGTGACACTTCTTCTGTCATACCCGTACTAACAATCGATTTTGCTGTGACCAAATGTTCAATTAGCTCAACGTATGTTTTATAGCCGATAATACAATCACTTTGCTGCAAGGCAACTACAGCTCGATTTGTAATATGCTCACGATCACCAGGACCGAAGCCAACAACAAAAATTTTCCCCTTTTTCATAGGCTTACCTCCAAATAAAAAATGCCTGTACTCCTTTTAAAAGGAATACAGGCATGTGAAATAGCAGTATTAAAAAAAGCATACTAAATACACAAAAACAATAGGTATCATTGTCCCGCCTATACTTCTCCCTCCGAAAAGCAAGTGTCGTTTAAATAAGCAGGTTTCCTGACTTAAGCTTCTTTTTACTCTTACACCTTCCCGATATCTCAGTGGTATTGTAATTTCATCAGCTCTTACAGTTGCGGGGGCAGTACTAGACTTTCACTAGTTTCCCTTTTACCTCACAAATGTGAGCACTTATTTAAATTAATTATTAAATTTTTTATTAATATAACATACAATCTCGTAAGTTAATATACTATTTTTATTTTGAATTTATTAAAGCTTATATAGAACATCCCTTTTTAGGTTGATATCATGCTTTATACATTAGCTCATTGTGTCAAAAAGTAATTGTGAATATGGGTGCTCTAGCTGCCCCCGTTCCCAATGAGTAATAGTCTCTACAATTTCTCCTTGATGCATCACTTCTATACGTTTACATAGTTGTTTAGCGGACTGTAAATCATGAGTAATAAATAGATAACTTGTCCCATTTTGCATTTGAAACAATCTCAAACTTTCTACAATTGATTGTTGAGAAGGACGATCCAAGCTAGCGATAGATTCATCCAAAACAATGAGTTTTGGCTTAACGGCTAAAGCTTTAGCTATACATATACGTTGTTTTTGCCCACCACTTAATTGATTAGGAAAATACTTCAAAAATGACGTGTCCAAGCCAACTACATACAAAAGTTTCATACATTCTTCATACCAATTCTTTTTATCTGGAAAAAAATTACGAATAGGCTCTGATAGTATTTCTTCAATACGCATTTTAGGATGCAATGACGCTGAAGAATCTTGCAATACCATTTGTATATTTTTATAGAATGTACTACCTTCCAATTGTTTTGTGTCAATACTATGTCCATTCCATAAAATTTGCCCGGAGGTTTGTTTCTCCATTCGCATAATTAATTTTGCAAGGGTACTTTTTCCGCTCCCACTCTCACCTACAAGCGCTACACTTTCCCCTTTTGAAATGGTTAAGCTAACATTGTTGACGGCCATTTTCTTCTTACTTTTCCCTCTTCGAAATCGAATAGAATACTCTTTTGTCACTTGCTCTAATTCTAACATTAGGAAAAAAGTACCCCTCCTTCATTCATATGAATGACACGATCTGCATACTTATTTATACTGTTTTCATCATGAGAAATAAGAAGTACCGTTAATCCTAAATTACGTTGTAACTCCTTTAATAACCTTAATACTTTTTCACGATTTACTATATCAAGTGCAGTTGTTGGTTCATCAGCAATTAATATTTTCGGCTTTAAACTTACGATCATCGCTAATAATACTCGCTGCCTCATTCCCCCGCTTAACTCGAATGGATATGAATGAAGAATTTGTTCCGGTTCGGAAAAACCAACTTGAGTGAGCAAATGATGTAATAATTGTTCAACTTCTTGATTTGAACCTAGCTTTCTCTGTCGAATTGTCTCTACCATCTGCTTTTTTACTAGCCTAATCGGGTCTAATCCGTTTAATGAATGTTGAATCATCATGGCAATACTATGTTTTCTTAAATTTTCAAATTGCTTCTCACTAAATTCCACAATATTTTTCCCTTCAAACAGAATTTTTCCTTTTGTTACATGTAACCCTTTGTCTAGCAATCCAACTATTGCATTTGAAACAATACTTTTACCCGCACCACTTTTACCAGTCATTGCAACTATTTCTCCTGGATATAACATGAAAGAAGCATCTTGAATAATCACTTTTTGCTGCTGTCTATGTTTATATGTAACTTCTATATGCTCAACCTTTAATAATGGGCTTTCTTCCTCCATTTTATGCCTCCTTCCCTACTGTCCTATTCATTATCCCTAGTTTTTCACTTACTAACTGACATGCTAGGACAAATAAAACAATAGATAAACCAGGGAAGAACATAACATGTGGAGAAGACTGGAAATAATCAATAGCATCATTTAGCATTGCACCCCAATCAGGCGTGGGGGGCTGAGTTCCTAATCCCAAAAAAGAAAGACCGGCAATATTCAAAACAATCTTGCCCATATCTAAAGCACTAAAAACCATAATAGGCATCCCTATTTGAGGTAGTATGTAACGTTTTAATATACGAAAATGAGTATTTCCAGCCATTCTTGCTGAGAGGATATAATTTTCTTGAGATATTTTTACAACAAGACTCCGAATAAAGCGAACATAACTTGCCCAACGAACGACTACAATGGCGAACAGCATATTTACTAAGCCGGGACCTAATAAGCCTACAATTGCAATCGTTAGGACAATATCCGGAATAGCTAAAGTGCTATCGATGATCCGCATGATAAAATGATCTGTACGTCCTCTAACATAACCTGTTAATAACGCAATTGGAACACTAATTAACATAGTAAAGAACATGATGATTAAAGCAGATGTAACACTTATTCGAACACCAAAAATAATACGAGATAAGATACAACGGCCCAAATGATCTGTTCCAAAAGGATAAACCCAACTTGAAGACTGTAATCTAGCAGCCAAATTTATGGCTATTGGATCATGAGGTGCAATCCATGGTGCAAATAATCCTAACAAACAAAAACCAACTAGGATTCCACCCCCTCCAAGCAAACCGATATTTACTTGCTTGAATCTCTTCCACATCCTCTGCATCCTCCTATCGAACTTTTAAACGCGGATCAATGAGTAAATAGATAAAATCTACTAGCATATGAATAACGACAAATATAATAGCTGCAAAAACAACGTAGCCTTGAATAACAGGATAATCTCGCATATTAATAGATTCTATGACGTATCGACCTAAACCCGGCCATGAAAAAATTGTTTCTACAATGATACTTCCACCTAACATATATGCAAAGCTTGTGCCAATCATCGTTACAATTGGTAATAACGCATGCTTTAATACTTGAAATATTAAAACCCTATTTTTTGATATCCCTCTTGCTCTAGATGCCTTAACAAATGGTTGCTGTAACATTTCAAGCATTTGTATGTGCAAAACACGAGCATATACTGCCCCTAGGCTTAAACCTAATGTTGTCGCTGGTAAAATTAAATGTTCCAAATCATTTCTTCCCATTGTTGGTAACCAACCAAAATGAACCGAGAAAAGATACATAAATAGGAATCCTAACCAAAATGTAGGTATTGCTGAACCTAATAGTGCTAAAACACGCCCTATTTTATCCACTACTCCATTTTCATAAACAGCCGTAGAGATTCCCAAAACTAAGGTCACAACTAACATTACCACAAGCCCTGCAAATGCTAGCTCTAACGTAGCAGGTAACCTTGCAAACAACTCACTTATGACAGGCCTTTCTGAAACAAATGACACGCCCCATTGCCCAGTAAATATTTGCTGTAGCCATTCAATGTATTGGCTGCCTATAGAATTTGTTAAGCCTAGTTCACTCTTAAGTGCATAAATAGCTTCATCAGAAACAGGAACACCATTGGCTTTTAACATTATCGTAGCCGGATCTCCAGGCGAAATTCTAACCAATAAAAATGTTAGCGTCGCAACACAAAATATAACAAGAACTAATTGAGTAATATGTTGTAGAAAAAATTTTTGCATCATATCTAATTATTCTTTGTCAACATTAGCATTATTGTAGTAATACTCAATTGAAAATGCCTCAAAGCCTTTCAAATTTTTGTTCACCGCAAATACAGTATTTGGATATACAATATATGAATGAGGTACTTGCTTTCCAAGTTCCTCTTGAATTTGGATTGCTAAAGCATTGCTCTTTTTTGTATCAGTTGTTTGATGTAATTGATTGATCATTTCATCAACTGTCTGTGAAGCAAAATGATTTTTGTTTGATGAACTATCCGATTTATAGAAAACCTCTAAGAAAAAATTTGGACTACCAGTATGAGCTGTAAGCATACTATACATGGCTAAATCCCATTCTTCCTTATCCAGTGTTTCATCAATATTTTCTACTTGGCGAATGTTTATTTTCATCCCTTGTTCAAGTAATTTGCTTTGAATAACCTCTGCCATAACAGTTAGCTCAGGACGTTGTGGGAATGATAAGAGAGTGGCTTCAAAAACATTTCCGTTTTTTTCCCATAACCCATCTTTGCCTTTCGTCCAACCATCTTGGTGCATGAGTTGTTCAACAGAAACGTTCTCCTGTGTTTCACTTAATTGTCCAAATGGTAAAACTGGTGAAAATGGACCAACTGCTACAGTTCCTTGACCTTTCATAACACCTTCTACAATTTCTTGGCGTGGAATTATTGAATCGACAGCTTTACGAATAGCTAGTTGCTTAAATATTGGAGATTCCAAGTTGTACATCATTAAGTGAGTTCGTAATGATTTAGCTGTTAAAACCTCAAATTTTTTATTTTTTTCTAGAACTTCAATATTATCAACTGATATATCGGTTGCACCATCTACATCTCCGGATTGTAAAGCCATTAAACGCGTATTACCGTCAGCAATAAATTTAATCGTTACTTCAGCTAGTTTTGCTTTTTCACCCCAATAATCTTCATAACGATTTACAATTAGAGATTCGTCTTGGTTAAATTGTTTAATCATATATACACCTGTAAACGCAGGATAGGTATCCTTTTTATCAAGAGAATCTACATCCACGACAATCGTACCTGGGGCTGCTAAGTTTGAGATTAGTGCTGCATTGATTTCTGTTGTTTCAATTTTTAACTCTGTTTCTGATACAACTTCCATTGATTCAATTTTTAATAAATCTTTTGTTCCTTGGTTTTTTTCAATGGCACGTTGTAAAGAATTCTTTACTGCCTTTGCATCCATTACTTTTCCGTTATGAAATGTTACATTTTCTTGCAAATGGAACAACCAAGTACGATCGTCTACTTGCTCCCATGATTTTGCCAACCATGGTATTGGTGTTAAATCTTCGTTTAATTTAATTAATGTTTCCGCAGTTCCTGATCGCATTACCTCCCAGCTATCTTCACTATGTGGATCTAAGCTTGATGGACTCCAAGTAAACGCTAAGCTAGCAGTCTTTTCACCCACTTCTTTATTTTCCTTAGCTACTTGTTTTTCCTCTTTAGAAGAGCAACCTACTAATGCAATAATGAATAATGCCAAAAAAAACCATGTAGCCAACCTTTTGTACCTTTTCTTCATCTCTTCTCCTCCTAAAAATAAATAGTTTACAACGGCTGTTTACTTCTGTGCACTCAGGATAAATAAACCAAAATAAAAAGCACTTCTGACTTAAGAGGTCAGAAATGCCTTAGAAAGATACACAGGTAGTGTCTATAAATCCACAAAATATAATAAGCAAAACTAGCCACCTCCCTAATCTCCCGTAGGTCTATCAGTGTTGTTCATATAGGCAGGTCTCCTGACTTATCTTCTACACTACTTGCGCCTTCCCGCTTTTTTCAAAAAAAGCAGTGACATTTTGCAAGTGGCTCTAAAATTACAGTGGCGGGAACCGTGTCGGATTTTCACCAAACTTCCCTTTTAAGCTATCTATCTTCAAGAAGGATAGCACCTATAGAAAAGATTATGAAGTTTTTTACATAATACCATACAATTTTGAAATAATGGTAAAAAATTAAGACAAAAGATTTTAGAGGGTTCCAACTCTGTTATAAACTAGTTTCATCTTCATGGATCCTTTTCTTAAAGAAATTTCTCTTTTTCTTTTTTAAGGTCATGATAGAAAGTAATATAAACCCATTACAAGCAAATACAGCAACTAGACATTTAATTAAAAAAGCTGTGTCAGGTGCATAATAGGTAATGGTATGCCAAGGTGCACCGAATATATAGGTTAAAGCAGGTATTATAGTAATTGAACATATAATGGACGATACTCCAATGACAATCCACATTTTTTTCCGTATGGTGCTTTTTCTCTTTAAGACAAATAGATTCCATACAGACAACATGGCAAGTAAGATCGTACAAAATAATGTTATCCATTGCATGTGATGAGTTACCTTTGGACTTTCAGGTAACTTACCGTTTTCAATAATTGCTTTAATACCTTCTTTCATATAAGTTGTTTGTAGCACTTCAGAAAAATTATTCTTATTCGTCAGCAATATGAAACCATACTTCTTTTCAGGGTTAACCAAAAGTTCAGACCGTGAATCAGGTGTTTCTCCTCCATGGAAGATATAAGAATCATTTTCTTTTGTAGAAATTCTCCAGCCTAATCCATAATACATGTCTTCTTTTCTTGAAACTTGGGGGGAAATGTACATTTCAAAGTATTGTTTAGATAGTAAACCTTCTCCCTTTAGTTAGAATTGTATATATTTCGCCATATCATTCGGAGTAGAAGAAATATACCCATAAGGAGCCCCACTATCATCATACATGTTCTCACTTTGTATAGGTTTTCCAAACCATGATTGAAATCCTGGTTGATATCCTAGTTCAGAGGCACTTTTATAATTCGAGACAGTTTGGTTCATACCCAGCTTGAAAAATAGTTCATCATTCATAAACTCAGTAAAAGATTGATTTGAGACATTTTCAATAATCTTCCCTAAAAGCAAATAGTTAGCTGGACTATATTGGTGCACTTCGCCTGGTTCATGATTGAGTTCTACGTTATTAAGTTTTTGAACTGCATCGCTTATGGCGTCTTTTCCTCTTAAGTTTAACTCAGCTATTTTTAAACCATCAAAAGCACTTATACCACTTGTATGTGATAAAAGATGGCGTATTGTGATTTTATTTTCATGACCATTTTGTTTGTATGTAAATGATGGTATATACGTATCAATTGTCTGATCAAGTTCGATCATATTCTGCTGAACTAATATCATAATTCCAAGGCTTGTTAAAGGTTTACTAACAGAACCTAATGTAAACAACGTATCATTAGTTACAGGAGAACCATCGCTTTGAACACCCCAATTTTCTTGAAAAACTAAATCTCCATCCTTGATCACGACAAGTGATGCACCAGGAATGTTGTATTCGTCAATAGCATCATCCATAAATTTCTTTATGAATTCTGCCTGATTGTTACTTACTGCGATTGTAGAGATAGGGCTGACAAACAATGTAAACAACATTATAGATAAAAGTACTTTTTTCATTTTTCAACACACCTTTTTCACATGTAGTTTGTAAAGAATCTATTTTAATTGGTCAACCAACCAATATGTGCGTTAATAAAAAATCTATTCATTCAAATAGATTTCGACTAATCTCCCTAACACTTCATATGCTTCATCTATATTAAAATCTTTATCTAATATTTTCTGCAATGCGAGGCCATCAAAACAGGCTAACAAAATACTGGCTATTCCTTCATGATCTTTTTCCGCTCCACTAAGTTTCTGTAAGGGTTTACTTAAGCTTTCTCTTCCAATGCTTAAAATTGAAGCTACTTCTTTTTGAATATCCTTATTCTTTAAGCCTAAAGAATATAATTCATAACGCATTCTGTACCATTCAGGATCCTCTTCTGACCTGGATTTTATCTCGTGTAAAGTGTCAAATGGAGATACATCATTCACATCTTTCCCTGTGTACTTGTTATGATATCCCTCTTGAACATAATTCTGAACGGAAAATAACACTTCTTCTTTATTTTTAAAATAATAGTGAATGAGTCCAGGTGTTACATCAGCTTCTTTAGCAATATCCTTTATTGATGCATTATTATACCCCTTATTGGCGAAAACCTTATAAGAAGCATCTATTATACGTTGTTTCTTATCTTCCTTACCCATATTTCACCTCCATAGTTTGGTTAACCAACCAAATTATAAAACTTAGCTACTCGTAAGTCAAACTTTTTAAAAAACCCCTTTTTCCATAAAAAAAACCGGGAGGCGCATTACTCCCTGTTTTAAAAGCTGTTCAACAATTAGGTACATCTTATTCTTATTACGCTTAAAAAACTAATCTCATAGAGTGTGTTAGAACACTATACATTTACTTTTTTAGATTTGTCTTCATTAATTTGGCGATCTGTTGCTCATCTGTCGTAGATTTTTGCTCGAGTTGATTAATAACTAGCTCTTGTCTCTCTAATGAATGGTTTTGACTTAATTTACATTTTCCTTCTATCCTATTAATCTTAATTTTAATACCTTGGACTCCTTTATTCATACCAGCCAGAAACTCAGGATTCACATCTTGTAAACTATATGAACTGTCTGAAGCTTCATATTTTATTACCATGTCATGTAAGGAAGCTAGTAACTCCTCTTCATCCTCTAATAGCACTACTTCTCCATATACATGAACTGTCACGTAATTCCAGGTCGGTACTGCCTTATTCGTCTCATACCAAGATGGTGAAATATAACAATGAGGACCATGAAAAACAGCTAGCACCGTTTGATCTTTACTATCTTTCCACTGAGGATTTGGCCGAGCAAAGTGTCCATATAAGTATGTCTTCTCCTTGTTCAAAATTAACGGTAAATGAGTGGCAAATGGCATTCCGTTGTTTAAAGAAAATAGTGTCGCAAAACTATGATCTTTTATAATATCGTAAGTAACTGTTTCATCTGTGATTTTAAAATGTTTTGGAGTATACATCATAATCCACCTTTCGAAGAAGTTATATGAGTGTTTTGGTCATAATAAAGTCCGTTTGTACATCATCACCCATATAAAAAGAATGAGTTCCTGTTGGAGAAAATCCCATTTTCTTATAAAAACCAATAGCATTTTGATTGTTTTCCCATACACCCAGCCAGATTTTCTGTTTATTACATTCCATTGCGAGTTCAATCGCTTTATTTAGTAGATATTTACCAAGTCCATGTTTTTGAAATTCCTTTTTTATATAAATTCTCTCAATTTCAAGTGATTCATCACCCATCTCTTCAGACTGGGCATCATTGATATTAACCTTTAAATATCCAGCTACTTCATCATTGAAATAAACAAAAAAGAATTGTGAAGATCTATTGGATAACTCTTTTTCTAGTTGATGCAAGTTAAATGCCCTTTCCAAAAAATCATTCAAATTTTCTGGTGAATTATGATGCTTAAATGTCTCGGTAAATGTTACATAACTAATTTCTTGAAGCATGCTCAGATTCTCAATGGTACATTTTTTTATCGATATTGTCATTCATATGTCTCCCCTATAGATGATTAATAATTTCTCTTGTTTCCTTTCTTAACGTATTCCCAATCGACTTCTACATTTTTCCTGACTCTATGAAGTAGATGATAAATAGTCTCTGCTTCAATATCAGTAAATCCCTCTAATGCCACATGATTTGAATGTTCATTTTCTCTTTTTATGAAAGGATAAACGTTTTTCCCTTTCTCTGTTGGAAAAAGCTTTTTTATTTTTTGGTTATATTCATCATTTTTCTTCTCAATAAAACCATTTAGTTCAAGCTTTTTTATAGCACGAGCAGCAGTTGTTCGATCTACTTTTATGATCTCAGCTAGTTTTTCTTGAATGATTCCTGGACTTTCACATATTCTCACAAGGTACAAATACTGGCCTTTTGTGAGGTCATATTCTTTAAATTCTATATTGCTTATAGAGTCCAACGCCCTGGCTATCATACCAATTTCCCGTAAAATTTCTCTCATGATTACCTCCACACATTCATTTTTGTTGCATTTACAATAAAAATGATCTATATTAAATGTAAGCTATTTTTGTTGTATTTGCAACAATATAACTGTATTAATCTTAAAGGACTGAAAAAAATGTTTATTAAAAAAGTTATACTTGATGAAGATTTAAAGGCAGTATTTGCTATTCGAAAACAAGTATTTGTGGAGGAACAAGGCGTACCTTTAAATGATGAATATGATCAATTTGATACATTAAATGGACTTTGTGAGCACATTTTAGTTCATTACAATGATCAGCCAGTCGGAACGGGAAGACTAAGGGTTGTCGATGGTGCAGGAAAAATAGAAAGAATATGTATCCTAAAGCCGTTCCGTAAATTGGGGCTAGGTAGAGTTATGATTAAAGCATTGGAAGAAATTGCGGAAGAAAAGGGAGTATTGCAGGTTAAATTACATGGACAAACACAGGCAGAGGGTTTTTATAAAAAACTTGGTTATCAAATCTCATCTCCCATATTTATGGAAGATGGAATTCCACACTTTTTAATGGTAAAAGAACTGTCTACTAGAGAGATTGTTTAAAGACAAAATTGCTCTTTGTGATAATGGGCTAATTCACTAATTTTATCCATCTAAATAATTTATTACTTTACGTTTGATTTCATTTTTTTCCGCAAAATAGAAATCACCAATAGGACTGCTGGAAGAAGAAACCCAATCGTTAAAGCAAATGCCACCCATACCCTATTGTTAAATTCAGCTTCATAAATTGTATTAGGATACATAATGAGTGAATGTATAACTAATAGCAATACAAAGGGTACTAAAAAAGGCCGATAATCAGTTAAACCTAAAATTTGAGCTGTACCAATAATACTTGCATAAAAATATAGGATTATTTTGAAAAAAAGGGTTATAAACCATATAATTGCAACAATAACTTCAATTCTTTCCAGAAAATCAGCCAAACTGATTTTCTTTGCTAACACATAACTTGGAAATGCAACACGGGAAGTTGTATCAGCACCTAATACACCAATACTAGTAATTGTAATGACTGTAATAACAATTCCGCCTATGATATTAGCAGTTATGAACATCCTACCAATCTTATTTTGATTATTTATTAATGGTATTAGCATTGTAAATACTACACAAGGCATCCCGGCTGTGCTTGCATATACAATTGCTCCATCAGTAACTGTTTTTAAATCCGCCTCAAAAACAGGCTGAATATTTGTCATCTCTATCTGAGGAATAATAGCGATTACAAGGAGGAGTAATAATAGAACGATCCAGGGAAAAAAGATTTCCACCGTTCTGGCTATTACTTCTATTCCTAGTCTCAAACCATATAAAATAACAAGTGCAAACACAATATTTAATATTTCAATTGGAGATTCAGGCATTATTTGAGTAACCATAAAATTCCCCATATCAAATAATAAACTCGATGCACCAACAAAAGAAAAATACACAAATGTAACAGCAATTATTTTACCTAGCCATTTCCCCAATATTATTTCACAGTATTCAGCAAAATTGTAACTCGGATACTGTTTAGCTAAAATACTAAATATAATAATGATCATAATTGATATTCCTATTCCGAATAGTGAGGCTATCCACGCATCCTGCTTAGCTATACTGGCTAGTTCAGAAGGAGTAAGGAGAATAGAGCTTCCTATCGTAAAAACAACCACTAATAATCCGAATTGAAATGGTGAGATTTTTTTGTTATCTATCAAAAATGATTCCACCTTTTTTCAAGCTATGTAGACACCTCCTATTCTTTCCACGAATATTACAATTTAGTCTAAAATAAAGGGGCATAACCCTCTAATGGTTTTTTAGTTTTATCCACTCGCTTTTTTTTTTAAGTCTTAAGCCATAAAAATCACTATTCCTTTGTATGTCATTTAACAGCTCTGTATTATGAAAGATACCTATCTAAATTTTGTTTAATGTGGTCGTTCTATGGGAAATAACTCACCTATTTTCACCATCTAATTGGATACCAGCTTTTTGAAGAAGGAAGTATTAGAGCCTTTAAAGATCAACTATGCCCACAGCTTCTTCAAGTCTAGTCCTTAAATCATTAACTACTTAAGTAGTTACATCTATTATCAATATATTAAATAAAGAATTCCATTTCATTACTTTTAGGAGTGAATCCTACCTTTTGATAAAGGTGTTTTCCGTTATCGGAACTATGTAACCATACACGTTTTACACCAATATTTTTACATTCATCGATACAACTCTCAAGCAACTTCCTTGAAATCCCTCTACCTCGATGTTGAGGGATTGTATACATATTGAGTATGTAAGCCTCCATACCATTTAAATTTTCTAAATAAGGAGGTCTTTTAATGATAACTACTCCACTAGCCCCTACAGTTTCTCCGTTACACCTAGCAATATAGGAGATAAATTCATTATTAGAGATAGCTTGCTGTAAATATTCTTTTGTTGAAGATCGTACCAGTTGTTCTTCTTGGCTTGATTTTATTTCACCTAATTCTTTTAAAAGTGCTATTCGTAAACAGATCATGCTGTCAATGTCCTTTATCGAAGCTCGGATAAAGTCACAATGAATACCCGACATAAATATCTCCTCCTTTAAGAACGTTACCTTTTAAATCGATACAGCTTTAATAGTCTCCGTGAATTGAATATTTCTTACACATGTCAAAACAATAATACTTCCTTACCTATTGTTCGGTTTAATTAATACGTTCTTTAGAAGTTCCAATATCCATAATAAGGAAACTGTGAATAATGCACTCTCACATGCACTTAAGCCACATACAAACAATAGTGTACCGAAATCTTCAATTTCATTAAATTTATATAATTGAAGTTCCCAACTGGAAAAGATATGATAATAAGCGCTTAAAACAAATATTACAGGGAATACATACCAAAAGGATTCTTTTATCCTTTTAGACAATTGTAATTCCAAGATAAATTACCTCCTTTGCACTTTATATCACCATAAAAATCCTAAACATTTTTAAAGGTTAAAAAACTATTCAAGATAAGCGTTCAATTGCTGAAGAATATCTTACCTTGAAAGTGGCGAGTAAAAATTTATTGATTAATAGGAACACGTTTTTCAAATGACAGTCCCAAATAGCGATAGTTTATAGTAACCAAATTTATTTCTTTGTTATGGATAACACTTAAACCATAACTTTTATCATCTTCAGTAGCAGTACCGTTATTAACTTTATCTAACTGTGATGATGGAGAGGTATTTGCCTCAATTAATACGTCGTTTATATTCGTAATGCCATACTCCCTCGCCTCACCATCAAAATTTTCAGCTACAATGAAGCCTTTTAACGGATTGCTCAACTGAATATTTTTATCTTTTGGTTCTTCATTGTTATTTACTAAGACGTCGTTAATCTTAACATGACTAAAGCCTTTATTTCCTATACTTATAACAACGAATGTTAAATCCCCTGATGAAGCAATTGTTCCACTAACTAGTGGAGGATTAATTTTTATAAAAGAAAAAATACCAATTAAAAGAACGACCAGAATAAAAATTGGTATCAAAATTGTCTTTTTCAATTCCATAGCCCCCATTTTTTAGACAGATCTTACCATTAACGATCCTGTCAATCTTCTAATATGATAAAAATTGATAAATGTTTTAGTTAGTTTAATAACATGTAGTTTTTCAGTTCTATATAGTGAGTGGAATCTGGATATAGATCTCCCTTTAAAAACCCAACAGAGGAATAAAAATGATCCGCTTGTTTGGTATCTGTGTGCAGAACTACTATTTTATAATACTTTACTGCTTCCTTGATTATTCTTTTTATTAACAAGCTTCCAATACCATTTCTCCTATATTCTTTTGTAACATAAAACCTTCTTATTCTACCTACATATTGTTTTTGTGAATAAGGATTTTTATTAAGTCCACCGATGGCAATCAGTTCTTCTTTTTCGTTAAAAACACCAAACAGTGCCTCTCCAGAATTGCGAAAAGTGTTAGACCCATTTTTATAATCATTTACTAATCTTTCAATAAAGCGGAAACCCTCCTCTTTGCTTTGCTTTATTAGAATAGTTAAATCATAGCTAAACAGATTATTTAGCTGCTTTACTTTATATATCTCCATATATCCTCCATAGCAAAAGGCTTATCATATTGCCAATCCATTAAGGTAGCCCGGCTTGTTAATATGTTAAATGAGTAGACTATGTAATACATGATCTACTCATTTTTTATTTTTTGTGTTTGTAGCCGATTACATTAATTGTTGTGTGACCTTGTATATCTTAATTGCTTAATCAATCTGGGTTAACACCGAAGTTGGATACCTGTCCCAAGAGACGTATGATTGTTCGCCCCCCGTAATGAACATTACTACAAAATTACAGGTAATTACTATTAGTTACTTAATACTTAATATCTTTTTTAGTAAAACCCCTACAAAAACCCCAGGAATTACACATAACATTGGAAACCAAACTGTTCCCAAACTTACTCCAAATAGCTTTACCCTAGCTGAATACATAAGTCCAACAGTAACAAAAAACGCACACACTACAAAGGGAATATAGGAATAAGGATCCCTGTCTCCACCTGCATCCTTATACGCATCCCACATCGAAAAGAAGTAAACACAAGGATAAAACATGAGCCATTGGTATTCGGTATGTTCAATAGCTTTACTTATATCCCCATTAAAACTATAATAAATAATCTTATTAAATTGGGATTGAATATTGATGATAAATTCCAATAATATAAATATGATCCCTTTTAGATATTTTCCGTTAAGTAATTGACCGAAACCTGGAAATGCTATACTCCATAACAATTTTTCTTTTGAATTCACATTCGTATGACCCTTTTTTTTAGATTTTTATGTTCGATTTCATATATGATCAATATTCATAACCTTATTATTTATCGTTCGTTCCTTTTTATACCATGACTCTACTCAATCTTAAATCTATACCTTTTCACTTCATTAACTCTTCTCTATCAGGTGCATGAGGGGGCCTTTCCATCCAAGCATGCTTAATTTGGAGATTTAAACCGTCCTCTGCGTAAAGTCCAATCTCTCCTTGTAAACGTACATAATCAGCAGCAATATCACGTCTTGGACTAGCGGAAATGGCAGTTCCATAGTTTCCCATACCTGCAGCTGACATCATGGAAATTTGATACAGCATTAATTTATCAGAGAAAGGCGATTCTGTTATGTCTTGAACTTGTGCATCCCAGGTTACAGGGCAGGAAGATCACTTTCTTGTAAATATTTACTTAAAACTTCAATTTGTTTCATTGAAATCTCTTTGCCCCTTATTAAATAATCTCTAACATCTTTTGAGTTCACAACCTGAGCAAAACCAGTTATAACTGCTGTGCCTATATAGTTCGTTTGAATATTAGAGTAAAGATGAGTGATCTCCGGAGCTGTTATGGGTCTTTGTTTCCCCCACCACCCAGCTAGGAAGTGTTGCCTTTCAACCATATCCACTTCTTGCAGATATGGAATATAAGGTGACCGAACTTCGAGACCCTTGGAAAGAAGGAGATCTGTTGTCTCATTAAATAATTCCATTGTAGAGGAAATGCAAGACATAGAGTGTTCTCTAATGTCTTTACGGAATGGATGTGGCAAAATGAATCGGCTACACTAAACTAGACAGGAAAATTAAGGTCAAGTAGACTACAGATATTATACTCGAGGAGAATCTACGATGACTAAAAGAGAACGTCGAACATTTAATGCAGAATTTAAA
>NZ_JAIVLH010000012.1 GCF_020524345.1 Metabacillus niabensis | reverse complement strand
CCGGCCACCCCCGCACCCCCCGGACCAGCAGACCAGACCCAGGGGACCCCGTTCACCACTTGACGTTGAGAATTGTTATCAATTAAAATTAACGAGTATTGATAATCGTTTTCATTTATATGAAGAGAGGAGTACGTTCGTTGGATTGTTGGAATTATTTTGTGTGTCAGCCCAAGAGTATGATGAAGGGTAGAGCGGGGCATCTACCTGCAAAGTTAACCAATTGTTTTGAGCTTTTGGTTGTGATGGAAGGAAAGGGACATATGATGCTCGATCATGATAACATCCTTTTACATCAGCAGGATATATGTGTGATTCATCCTTCACAGGTATATGAAATCTACTCAAGTCCAGAAGATTCAATTGACTATATGATTATTTCATTTGATATTTTTTCAAGTTTGCAAACTGAAGGTGAGTCTTATCAAAGATTAGGAAAACATGAACGGTTTCCGTTGCAGGGGAAATTAGCTGTTCGTAGTCATTCACATATCATAGAAGAAGTTGAAATTCTAAATTCATCGAAAAACAAAGAACAGGTATTTTATCAAAGATTATTGTTTGAAAACATCATCTATAAACTGCTGCAGCATCAACATGTCCCTCTGGAGAAAGACACGTTTACGGCCATAGAGGGGGCAAAACAATATATTGATTGCCATTTTAATGAACAAATTTCCATTGAATTATTAGCTGAGAAGGCGGATCTTAGTCCAAAATATTTTTCCGCGCTTTTTAAAAAAGAATGTGGTATTAGTGTCAGTGACTACATAACAAGATTACGAGTGAATGAGGCAAAGCGAAGGCTTGTGAGCGGGGATGAGACGGTCCGTCAGATAGCTGCACAGATCGGGTATAGTGATGAGTTTTACTTAAGCCGCAAGTTTAAGAAGGCTGTGGGAATGGCACCGTCTACCTATCGACAGAAACGAAAGCGGAAGGTGGCAGCCTATGATTTTTCAAGCATCGGCCATTTACTTGCTCTGCATATGTTCCCGTATGCCGCTCCCATTCACCCAAAATGGACGTCCTTCTATTATCAAACCTTTCGAAATGATATTCCTGTGCATTTAAGCGCCTTTCAAATTAATAAGGATTGGGAAACGAACATTGATATTTTAATGAATAACAAGCCGGATATTATCGTGAGCAAAAGTGGTATTACCGTTGAAGAAAAGGAACGTTTAACACAGATCGCTCCGGTTTTATACTACCCGGAGTCAGCGGATTGGAAGGACCAATTGCTTTATATGGCAAAGCAATTAGGTGAATTACAAGAAGCGGAAGAATGGCTCCAACACTATGAACATCAAGTCGTGATAACAAGAAAACAACTACATAAACATATGGGACAAACGACATTTCTACCATTGCGCTTTTTCCAAGGGGCCATGTATATAGATCATTCCCGAACAATGAATGAGGTTTTTTATGGTGATCTTCAAATGAAAGCTGCTTTAAATGAATAAAAGAATGGTGTGTTAACAATAGAAGAAATTAGCAAGATTAACCCTGATGCTGTTTTATTAAATATTTGCCAGGAATCACAAACACTTGAAAGCTGGAATGAGTTTCAGGAGCAACCCTTGTGGAACAGCTTGGAGGCTGTTCGTTTAAATCGAGTCTACGACATTACATCAGATCCATGGCGGGAATACTCTCCAAGTGCACATGAACGTGTTTTAAGGGATACACTCACCCTTATGGGAAAAGTCCAAGTATAAAACAAGATATTGTCCATGTTCAGGATACTGGACTTCATTTATCATTTTAAATGATAATGATTATCATCATCTATTAGATGACGAATATAAAGGGAGAGAGTGTATATGAAGAAAAATGGTCTATTTATGTTATTTTTTGCTTTATTTCTTTTAGCAGCATGTGGAAATGAATCTGTTGATTCAACTGCAGGTGAAAAAGAAACACCAAATGAGGAAACAGAAACGAGTGAAGGCAAAGAGCAGACGATCACTTATTTAAATGAAGAATATACAGTAACAAGCAATCCAACAAAAATCGTAACAGCAAGTCAAGAAGCGATGGAAGATGCAGCGATTCTGGGTGTAAAACCAATCGGGGCAATTGCAACTGGCGGAAAGTTTCCTGAATATCTGGGTGATTCAATGTCCGAAGCAACAGAAATCGGAGAAAAAACACAGCCGAGTATTGAAAAATTATTGCAACTAGAGCCGGATGTGATCCTTGGAACATCGAAGTTTCAACCAGAAGTAGCTGAAAAATTAACCGATGTTGCGCCGATGATCCCGATTTCCCATGTCTCAACAAATTGGAAGGATAATCTATTCGTATTAGCAGAGCTAACGGATAAGAAAGAAGAAGCAAATCAAATCATTGCAAATTATGAAAGTGTCATTTCAGAAGTGAAAGAAAAACTGTCAGGATCAATGAAAGATCAACAAGTTCTCATGATTCGGATTCGTGGGGGAAATCTATTTATCTATTCTCCTGACATTTATTTTAATCCAGTATTATATCAAGATTTAGGACTACCTGTACCTGAAGCTGTCAAGGCTGCGAAAAGCCAGGAAATGATTACATTGGAAAAGCTTGCCGAAATCAATCCTGATTACTTATTTGTACAATTCGAAGAACAGGAAAATGCAGATGCACCTGATCGTTTGAAAGAATTGCAGGAAAATGCGATTTGGAAAAGCATGATTTCCGTTAAAAATGAGAAAGTATTTGTGAATGCTGTGTCACCTTTAGCAGCAGGTGGAACAGCATGGAGTAAAACAGAGTTCATCAATGTTATCAAAGAAACATTAGCTCAATAATAAAAAGGTGTGGGTTTGATGCAAGGAAGAATGTCAACGCGAACGATATTTGTATTATCACCGGTTGCTGTGATTTTATCTTTATTTCTCTCTATTCGCAGCGGGTCAACACCTATTAGCTATGGTGATATCATGGGAGCATTCCTTTCATATGATTCCGAAAATATGACCCATACGATCATCATGACATCAAGATTACCCCGTGCGATTGGAGCGATGGTAGTAGGAGCGCTGTTGGCGATGTCGGGAGCCATAATGCAGGGAATGACAAGAAATTATTTGGCATCACCTTCCATTATGGGAGTTTCGGATGGAGCAGGATTTGTCATCACACTTGCGGTTATTTTTTTACCGAGCATGTCTTCCTTGCAAATGATGGTGTTTTCGTTAGTGGGATCAGCCTTAGGTGTCGGCATTGTGTTTGGAATTGCGTCACTGATTCGAAACGGTCTGTCACCTGTGAAGCTGGCGATTATTGGGACAATCATTGGCACTTTCTTTAGCAGCGTTTCTGCAGCATTGGCAACTTATTTTCAAGTATCCCAGACGATGAGCTTTTGGTATAACGCGAGGATTCACCAGATGAATACTGATTTACTAGTATTTTCTCTACCATTCGCAGGAATTGGGTTATTACTGGCTCTTTTGCTGGCAAATTCTATTTCGGTTTTATCGTTAGGTGAAGAAACGTCTGCAGGCTTGGGACAGCGAAAGGGAATGGTGAAAATGTTCACCATTCTTTCTGTTGTGATGATGACAGGAATTTCAGTTGCCCTTGTTGGAAAAGTTGGGTTTGTTGGCTTGATTATCCCTCATATCACAAGGTTTTTGATTGGAGGACAATACCGGTCAATTATTCCATGTGCAGGGATTATAGGTGGGGTGTTTTTGACGCTAAGTGATAGTTTAAGTGTTTATATCAATTATCCGTATGAAACTCCTATTGGCGTTGTTACAGCCATGATTGGTGTTCCTTTCTTTTTATATTTAATAAAAACGAAGGGAGGCACTTCACATGCTTAATACCCAGCATCGTTTTCGACTAACGATGAGTGTTGGCCTTCTTTTTGTTCTGATGCTTTTCTATATCAATTTGTCATTTGGAATTTATAATATGACCTTTCGTCAATTAGTTGAGACGCTTTTCCTTCAGCACGTATCTGACAAGCTTGATATGGTGGTTTTTCAGCTGCGCTTACCGAGAATGATTTTGGCTGCATTTGTTGGAATTGGTTTGGGAGTAGCTGGTGCTGTTCTTCAGGGCATTTCAAAAAATAAATTAGCTGATCCGGGAATTTTAGGCATTAATAGTGGGGCAGGTGCTGCTATCGTTGTTTTCATGTTTTTCTTACAAGGACAACAAGGAGTCACAAGTTGGGTAGCGACAATGACGATGCCACTAATTGGTCTGTTAGGTGGGCTATGTGCCGCTTTATGTATCTTTTTTATTTCACGGGAAAACGGACGACTGGATTCACAGCGGCTTTTGTTAACAGGGATTGCGATAGGGTCCGGCTTTGGGGCATTCACCGTATTTCTTTCTTTAAAAATGAAGGCACAAGACTTTGAGATGGCGACAGTATGGTTATCAGGAAGTATCTATAATGCGAATTGGACCTATATTCTTTCGATTATTCCTTGGTTTCTCATCTGCTTGCCGATTATATTGAGGAAATCGTATTTACTGGATTTGTTCCAGCTTTCAGAGGAATCTCAAATTAGTGTTGGTGTTTCGGTTGAGAAGGAGAAGATTTTTTTATTAATCAGTAGTATAGGACTCGTGAGTGCTTGTGTTTCTGTAGCGGGAAGTATATCCTTCGTTGGATTAATTGCCCCGCATATTGCGAGATTACTAGTAGGTCACAATCATAAAAACATTATACCGCTGTCAGCTTTGATCGGGATGATTTTACTTGTTGGGTCCGATTTTATTGGGAAAACAGTTGTTGCTCCCGCAGAAATACCTGTTGGAATCGTTATTGCGATTATCGGCGTGCCTTATTTTGTTTACTTATTATTTAAAAATAAAGACGTGTAAGGAGGAGAGAAAAATGAAGAACGTGCTAACAAACGAGATTCCGTTTACAATCACAGGGACAAATCAGTTTACTTTTGAGTCTGAAAAAAATCGACTCTATCAAATCCATGTTTCCATTCCGAATGAAGTACCACCAGAAACAGGATTTCCTATCATCTATTTATTAGATGGAAATTCTATTTTTGGAACAGTTGTGGAGGCTGTTAGAATTCAATCAAGAAAACCGGAGAAAACCGGTGTCATACCATCAATTGTTGTCGGTGTAGGATATCCCACTTCAGAACCATTTTCAAAAGAACGATTTTATGATTATACGATGGGGGAGCCTGAGATCGAGATCCCCTCAAACAAGATGGATGGTGCAACAAGTCAGAGGCATGGCGGGGCAGATGAGTTTCTGCAGTTTTTACAGAACGAATTAAAGCCTGCCATGGAACAAACCTACCCAATCGATCAAAAGAAACAAACATTATTTGGCCATTCACTTGGAGGTTTATTTGTTTTACATACCTTGTTTACAAGACCAACCTTTTTTCAAACATATATTGCCGGAAGCCCTTCGATCCATTGGAATCAAAGCATCATTCTAAAAGAAGAAAGTCAGTTTCATCAACTATGTGAAACCGGAGAAATAGAAGCCAATGTACTGGTTGGAATCGGGGAATTGGAAAGATGGCACCACACAAATGTCGGTGAACTTGCCAAATCAATGGTCGACCGTCTAACAACCCGATCCGGCTTAAAGGTAGAATTCATCCAATTCGAAAATGAAGGCCATGTCTCTGTCTTGCCGCCACTCATTACTAGATCACTGCGATTTGCTTTGCGGTAGGAACACAGGGACAGGTCCCTCGTCCCAATTGGGACAAGGGACCTGTCCCCGTGGTTCACAGACTCAAGCGATACAACCGTCGAATTATTTTCCAATTAATATATAATAGGAGATATAGGAATGGATAGATTATAGCGGAATACCATAATTTCCAACCGTTATATTGAAAGAAGCCGTAGTTTACAGCGACCCATTCATAGACTAGTGCAAATAATGTCCATCCCAAGATGTAATATACGGAAGTGCTGAATTTTTTGTTTGTAGGATAAAAATTCAAAAATAGTATATTAACCGAAGGATAAATCCAAAACACGACCCAAAGAGTAATGTAGTCTACCCCTGGACTAAAATACCAATAAAAGTTGTATTTAAATTCCAGATAAATATCTGTAATAAGTTGTAGAACCGTTGAAAATAGTGATGTTGTATACATTTCAAAATAAGAAATTCTTTTTGGCATTAAATAAATAACCAAGCCAAATATGATGACAGATATAAATAGTAGAAACATAGAAATCCACCTCCATCATCATTTTTGCCATTGAATTAAATATTAAACAACTATTGGGACAAGGGACCTGTCCCCGTGGCTCCTCCCCGTGGTTCATATTCGGCCCAACAACCGTTTGATTGAGTGGTTGGCTTCTGTTAGGATGGCTTTTTTGTTGATGGATTTCATGATGCGGTTTTCCATTACGATTTGGCCATTGATGATGGTTGTTTCGACGTCGGCTCTTGTGGCAGAGTAGACGATTCTGGAGATAGGGTCAACTCCATATGATGGGTAGGTATGAAAGTCTTGTAAGTTTAAGATGGCCAGATCTGCTTTTTTGCCGATTTCAATACTCCCGATTTCATTTTCCATTCCAACTGCCTTAGCCCCTCCAATTGTCGCCATTTTGAAAACAGTATGTGCATCCATTGAGGTCGGACCGTGTACTGGTTTTTGGATGAGTGCGGCAAGTCTCATTTCATTGAACATATCTAAATTATTATTACAAGGCGCTCCGTCAGCTCCCAGGCTGAGTGACACCTGTTCATTTATCATGTAAGGTGTATCGGCTATTCCTGACGCCAATTTCAGATTTGATCCGGGACAATGACTAACATGAACCCCTTTTTCACGAATGATCCGTTTTTCTTCTTCATCCAGCCAAATACAATGAGCGAGAATTAACCGGTTATTGGCTAAACCTAAATGGTCCAAATACACAATATTTCTCATTCCGGTTTCTTTTTGGACAATATCAATTTCACCGCGATTTTCCGAAGCGTGTGTATGAACCATCACATTGTAAAATTCAGACAAAGATTGGACTTCACGAAGGAGTTGTTCTGTACAAGAAACAACAAATCTTGGTGAGAACGCATATTTAATCCTGCCTTCATCATAGTTATGCCATTTTTCCAGTAAGTCGACGCTTTCTCTAATCGATCTTTCTGTATTTTCCTGCAAAGGCAGAGGTACTTCTTCTCCCTTATCCATCATCACCTTGCCTGATAAAGCTCTCATTCCGCTTTCAGCAATCGCTTTAAACGCATACTCAGTATGGTGGACAGTTTCCATATCAACAATGGTTGTTGTCCCGCTTTGAATAAGTTCACCAATTCCGAGCATGGCAGAGTAATAAATGGATTCCTCATCATGTGCGGCTTCTAATGGCCAAATTTTCTGTTTTAGCCAGTCCATTAATTCCAAATCATCTCCTTGACCTCGGAAAACAGTTTGACATAGATGAATGTGTGTCTGAACAAAGCCGGGTATGACGGTTTTTCCTGTTGCATCAATGATTTTATCAGGTTGTTGAACGTTTAAATTAGGTCCAATATTTTTTATCATATCGTCCACAATGTGAATATCACCTGTGATGATTTCGTCTTCCTTATTCATCGTAATGATTTGTGCATTTTTTATGAGTATATTCATCTATGATCATCCCCTAATCTTAAACTAAGACACAAAAATAACTACGAAAAAAATATGCCAATAAAATAAAAGCATATTTTCATCGTAGTAAGAAATTTACGGTTTCTTTGTAGAGACCCTTAAACCAATTATTAAGGATATACGTGAAAATCATATGAACTATGTTGTAACAATAATCATAATGAGATAAAAAGTTTGGTTCAACAGGTTTGTTAGTTTATCTGACGGTTTTTCTATAGTTTCTGTTATAGATGAGGTTGTCTTTATAAGTATCCAGATCATAACTATTTGGGTTGATTGAAGCGGAAGGTACGAGACTCCTGTGGGAGAAGTAGGCAGGTGAGATCCCACAGGCGCGCAGCTTACGAGGAAGCTCACCGTCCATCCCACGGAAAGCGAGCATCCTGGAGCTTCAATCAACTAAGCACAACACGTAGTACATAGCATACTTTGTGAAAACATATAAAAAGTGAAGAACCGTATCTTTAGCTTTGAACCAATTATGGATAACATGTGAACATCACCAAAACAATTACACGAAACCGAAACGTAATACTGTACGCTTTGGTTGTACATATGCTATGATTTATTCTAATAAATGAGAAGGGAGGCTGGATTTATTGGGAAGGCGTTATTGCATACTCGTCAAATGGCTGAATTAACACAAAAGATGTATCTTTACAGTACACCATGCATATCTCTTCTTAGTACATCGGTCTTCTTTAAACGGGATTATTGAGACAAACTAGTATTTCCTTTAGAAAATGTCATAAAGTAATCAGATCCTCAAAGAAGATGTGTGTACATGTGGAAGAGAAACATGTACAACGAGAACTGAAACGGTATGATAAAACGTTACCATGTAACGTTACTATTTCTGGAGGTGAATCCCTCTATAGAGGGAAATAATTGGATATTATTACAATCACAAATCTTTTTTTACTTGTCATTTTACTCGGACTGACAGCTTTCTTTGTTGGTTCAGAATTTGCGGTTGTTAAAATTCGAATGTCAAGAATTGATCAATTAATTGCAGAAGGTAACAAAAAGGCAATCATTGCAAAAAAGGTAGCAAGTGATCTTGATTACTATTTGTCAGCCTGTCAGCTGGGGATTACCGTCACGGCACTTGGTCTTGGTGCATTAGGAAAGCCCGCTGTTGAGCGTGTGATGTACCCGGTGTTTGACTTTCTGAATGTATCAGATTCGATCGCATCTGTTGCTTCATATGCGATTGCTTTTATCCTTGTTACATTTCTCCACGTCGTGGTCGGAGAAATGGCGCCGAAAACATTAGCTATTCAATTTTCGGAAAAAATGACATTGCTGCTTGCCCCGCCATTATACTGGTTCGGAAAAATCATGTCTCCATTTATATGGGCATTAAATGGTGCAGCACGTGTCCTGTTAAAAATCTTTGGGGTACAGCCGGCAGGACATGAACAAGCCTATTCAGAGGAAGAATTAAAAATTATCATGACCCAAAGCTATCAGGGTGGTGAAATTGATAAAACTGAGCTCTCTTATATGGAAAATGTCTTCTCGTTTGATGAGCGTGTTGTAAAAGACATTATGGTGCCAAGAACAGAGCTTGTTACACTTGATAAGGATATGAATGATGACGACATCATCAGCATATTGGACGAAAATAACTATACACGTTATCCGGTAACAGAAGATGGCGATAAAGACAATATCGTTGGCTTTGTCAATGTGAAAAAGATGCTAACTCATATTGCGGCCAAACGTGAACGTAAACTCGAAGAATTTGTCCGTGATCTTCCATTTGTTCTTGAAGCAACTCGTCTTCAGGATGCCTTGCTAAAAATGCAACAGGAACAAGTTCATATGTCTCTTGTGATCGATGAATACGGAGGTACATCCGGTATTATCACGATGGAAGACATACTGGAAGAGCTTGTTGGTGAGATTCGTGATGAATTTGATGATGATGAAGTAGCTGATATTAGAACAACTGGTGAAAATCAATATACAATCAATGGTCGTGTTCTTTTAGTAGAGCTTGAAGATCAATTTGGGCTTGTATTTGAGGATAGTGAAGAAGTCGATACAATTGCTGGCTGGATTCAATACCAAAAGGTTGATCCGGTTACAATTGGTGATGAAGTCATCCATGGTGAAGATCTATGGACGGTCATAGAAATGGATAATTATCAAATCAAACAGGTTGTGTTAAAAAGAGCATGCATGGCGAATGTTGGGTAAGGATGTCCTAGCAATACTCTTTAAAATCTTGGAGGTGAATCCCTTAATTAAGGGAAATAATTGGACGGATTAATTGGATTAAACTTGTTTTTAGTGGCTGTATTTATCGGCCTTACTGCTTTTTTCGTTGGTGCTGAATTTGCGATTTTGAAAGTGCGGATGTCAAGGATTGATCAGTTAATTGCAGAAGGAAATAAAAAAGCGGTCATGGCCAAAAAAGTTGCTCATAACCTTGACTACTATTTATCAGCCTGTCAGCTTGGCATAACCATTACCGCACTCGTACTTGGTGCACTTGGTGAACCAACAGTAGAAAAAATGCTTCACCCGCTTTTTGAAAGATTTGCGGTACCAGAGGCTGTAGCAACCGCACTATCTTATGCGATTGCCCTTGCGATAGTAACATTTCTACATGTTGTAATCGGAGAATTGGCACCGAAAACCTTGGCTATTCAATTTTCAGAAAAAATGACATTGCTTTTGGCAACACCGCTTTACTGGTTTGGAAAAGTGATGAATCCATTTATTTATGCTCTTAATGGGGCATCACGTGGAATACTCGGTGTGTTTGGTGTAAAGCCTGCAGGACATGAAACAGCACACTCTGAGGAAGAGTTAAAGTTAATCGTTACGCAAAGCTATGAGAGTGGGGAAATAAACCAAACTGAACTTGCCTACCTTGAAAATATTTTTGCTTTCGACGAACGTGTTGTAAAAGACATAATGATTCCCGCTACGAAAATCATTACGCTTGAAAAAGACATGAACCTGACTGACATCATTGAGGTTCATGATAAATATGACTACACGCGCTATCCGGTCAAAGAAGCAGGGCAGAACAAAATCATCGGGTTTATTAACACAAAAGAAATGCTAACAAGTATTGCTGCAGGAAGAGAGCGGAAACTAGTAGATTTCATCCATGAAATGCCGCATCTCTCTGAATTAACACCAATCAAAGAAGTTCTATTGAAAATGCAACAAAGCCGGGTCCATATGGCCATCATTAAAGATGAATCAGGCCATACAGCCGGCCTTGTAACAATGGAAGACATACTGGAAGAAATCGTCGGTGAAATCCGCGAAGAACAAACAGGTGTAGAACCATCCGTTGCAGGGTAAATCACACTAGAGACTTTATCGGTTTGTTTATATAGTTCTGTAAGAAAACAAATTAGGTTGATTGAGGCGGAAGGTGCGAGACTCCTGCGGGATGAGTGGGCAGGTGAGACCCCGCAGACGCGCAGCAAGGAGGAGGCTCACCGTACACCCCGCGGAAGCGAGCATCCTGGAGCTTCACTCAACCCGCAAGAATATCATACAACCATCACGTGACAGTTTGGAGGTTTTAAAACTTGGGACTGAAAAATTAAAAATCGGCGAATTAGCAGAAATAACCGGCGTGACCAAACGAACAATCGATTACTATACAACCCTGGGCTTATTAAAGGCAGAACGTTCCTCCTCAAACTACCGCTACTATGATTCTTCAGCAATTGAACAACTGCGATTCATTGAAGAATGTAAAGCGAATGGCATGACCCTGGAAGGAATAAAAAAGAAAATTATCGCTACTGCTGAAGAAATTGATGTCTTAGAATTACGATTAAAAATAAAAGGCCTTGAAAAAGAAGTCTCAGAAGTTTTAGCCCAACTGGACAAAAACGACTTGGAAAATCAGGACTTTGTTAAAAAGCATATCTCAAATGAAAGTCTGTCATTAATTCAAACTTTACTTTTATTAATAAATATTAAAAATGGAGGCTAATCGAACATGTTTTTTCATCCAATGGATATTCTCATCTTTATCACATTAGGAATTTCAATTTGGGCTCAGTTTAGAGTAAAAGGGAATTTTAATAAATGGGCGGAAGTCGCAACAAAAACCGGTTTATCAGGAGCAGAAACAGCAAGACGTATATTGGACAGCAATGGGTTGTACAATATACCTATAGAAGTTGTACCAGGTACTCTTTCTGATCACTATGATCCAGTCAAAAAAGTAGTGCGTCTGTCTGAAGCGGTTTATTACGGGCGTTCGATTGCATCTGTATCTGTTGCGGCACATGAAATTGGACATGCGATTCAGCATCAGCAGTCATATGCGGCTCTTATGCTGAGACATAAGATTTTCCCAATCGCAAATATTGCTTCTGGAATTGCCCCATTTCTTTTTATTGGAGGCATGTTGTTACAGCAGTTATCCCTTATCGGAATTGGCATTGTCTTTTTCTCGGCGGCTGTAGCATTTCAGTTAGTAACACTACCTGTTGAGTTTGACGCAAGTAAACGCGCGAGAAACCTCATGTTGGCAGAAGGTATTCTTTATAATGAAGAAGAACATGGTGTGAAAAAAGTGTTAAATGCCGCAGCATTAACATATGTTGCCGGAGCATTAATGGCATTATTTGAGTTAATTAAGTTTATCATGATCTTTATGCAGGGTAATAGTGAAGAATAAAACATGCACAAATGAGGAGGTGGAGGTCTTACGAACGTAAGACGACTCATTGACCACAGTTAATTTAATTTTAATTATCATATTAATTGCCCTAACTGGATTTTTCGTAGCAACAGAATTTGCTATTGTTAAGGTTCGTATGTCTAAAATTGACCAGCTTGTTGCTGAAGGGAAAAAAGGAGCTATAGCTGCAAAGAGGGTTGTTTCCCATTTGGATGAATACTTATCTGCGTGTCAACTCGGGATCACTGTAACAGCTTTAGGTCTTGGTTGGTTAGGTGAGCCGACTGTTGAAAAGCTTCTACACCCTGTATTTGCTTATTTCAATTTTAATGAGTCTGTTACACATATTTTATCATTTGGTATCGCCTTTGCTCTCGTTACATTTTTACATGTGGTTGTCGGAGAGTTGGCACCAAAAACAATTGCGATTCAAAAAGCAGAATTTATTACGTTAATGTTTTCACCGCCAATTATTTGGTTCTATAAAATCATGTATCCGTTCATTTGGTTTTTGAATGGTTCAGCTCGTGTATTAGTTGGCATATTTGGGTTAAAGCCGGCATCAGAACATGAGCTTGCCCACTCAGAGGAAGAGCTTCGTATTCTTTTATCTGAAAGCTATAAAAGCGGTGAAATCAATAAGAACGAGCTTAAGTATGTGAACAACATTTTTGAATTTGATGAAAGAATTGCGAAAGAAATTATGGTGCCCCGTACGGAAATTATTACCATTTCTCTTGAAAGCACCTATGATGAAATCATTGAATTGATTAAAAATGAACGCTATACCCGATATCCTGTTGTAGATGGTGATAAAGATCATATTGTCGGCTTTCTAAATATTAAAGAGCTTTTAACTTCCGCTTTTACGGAATGTGATGATCCTAAGCCATTTGATATCAATGTCTATATTAATCCGGTCATACAAGTAATTGAAACGATTCCGATTCACGATTTATTGCTAAAAATGCAAAAAGAACGAACACATATTGCCGTTTTAATTGATGAATATGGAGGAACATCCGGATTGGTCACAGTTGAAGATATCCTTGAGGAAATTGTTGGGGAAATCAGGGATGAGTTTGATGAAGATGAAATTCCTGACATCCGAAAATTAAATGAGGATCATTATATCTTAGATGGAAAATTACTCATAGAAGATGTAAATAACCTTCTTCACACGACCTTTTCTGACGAAGACATTGATACAATTGGCGGCTGGTTCTTAACACAAAAATTTAACGCTGATGTTGGCGTTGAGGTTGCAGATCAAGATTATATCTTTAAAGTTCACGAAAGTGACGGCCATCATATTCAATATTTAGAAGTGTTTAAAATGAAAAGTAATGTTGTGCCGATTTCGGAGAATTAGACTAAAAAAGACAAAGTTGATGGTACCATTGACTTTGTCTTTTTTTTAGGCTGCTGCACCCGTCACATCCTCCCAAAATCTCCATACCTTATAAAGATTCCTTTCCACACCTACTACTTTCTCTTTCCTGGAGTGATCAAATTTGTTGAAAAATTTATTGCCAATTACCGTGATTTTCTGTTTGACCTTAAGTATTTGGATGCTTCCATCTCAAGCATTTCACAGCAATTTTCCTGCCATAGAGGTATTTGGTAAGTTAGGAACCTTTATTTCTTTTCTGCTCCTTGTGTTGTTTAGTGTGATTCAATTATTTTATTACACATCCAAAAAATGAAAACGGTGGAATGGTAATGAGTGCTTTATTGCCATTCCGTATTAATTATCCACATGGTATAGTTTAAGAAGATGAACAGGGGGATTTAGCCTGGAACAACATAAAATGAGGGAGATATAATGAGATTTATCGATATCGAGGACTATAATCCCATAACGATGCAGCTGGCGATGCCGATTTATGATCGGATGAGAAGGGTGTTATTAACGGCAGGAAGAACGATTCATCCTAATTATTTAGAGCGGATCAAAGCAATAGGTGTATCAACTCTTGTTGTCGAGGATGCTGAGTCAACGGGTATTACCCTTGAGGAAATGCTTGATATGCCAACATGGATGGATACAATTGCTGTTGTTCAGCAGGCGTTTGAAGATGCCTCAAATAAAAAACGATTACATATAGTAGCTCTTCAAAGGGCTGTTGCAACTCTTATTAAAGAAGTAGTTGCTCATAAAACAATTATCCTTGTGCCAACCACCTCATTATCAACAGGCTTGGCACGGTATGCTCACTCAGTAAATGTGGCGCTCTTAAGCTTACAAATAGCCAAACATTTAGGCTACACGCAAGGTCAATTAAGAGACTTGGCTCTTGGCGCTTTATTGCACGATATCGGCAAGGCGGTGACGGATCAGGAAGAAGAACATCCAGTAAAAGGGTTTGACATCATAAAAGAAAATAGGGAAATGAGTTTATTGTCCGCACATATTGCCTATCAACATCATGAATGGATAAACGGCCAAGGATATCCAAGAAAATTGAAAGGACAAGCTGTTTTAGAGCTTCCCCAAGTCGTGGGAATTGCCAATGTTTATGATCATTTACTATCAAATAATAAAATGCCGCCTCATGAAGCATTAGAATACATTATGACAAAAAGTGATGAAGAGTTTTCCTTTAAAGTGGTCCAGGCCTTTGTAAATAGTGTTCCATCCTATATACCTGGCACAAAGGTCGAGTTATATACCGGGGAACAGGCCATTGTTAGTAGGATCAATCAGCATTTACAAAGACCTGTCATACGTTTTTTAACGAATGGAGAAGAGATGGATTTAGCGGAAAATCCGTCTGTTGTGATAAAAAGGGTAGTGAACGAGTAAGGTCAGGATTCAGAATAGTACATTCTGAATCCTTTTTGGATTTGATAAGTATGTAACTATACCTGTACATATAAAATGCATAATGTTACAATTTATTAAAAAAGTAACACGATTTCAAACAAGTGGTGAAGCGGTTAATTTTCCGTATAAAACACCTTTTAGCGTTATCAACTTATCACTTAATGCTCTTAAATCAGCCGGGATTCCTTTCACAACGATTAATTCTAAACAATTATGATGATCAATATGAATATGAGTTGTTGAAATAATAGTTTCGTGATAATCATGCTGTATAGTCATCATGTCATTTAATAATTTATTTTGATGGTGATTATAAAAAAGTAAAATTGCACCTGCTACAATGTCTGTATTATTTGCCCAGCTATGCTGAAAAATTGCATCCCGCACTAGATCTCTAACAGCTTCTGAACGGTTTTGATAGCCTTTTTCCTCAATTATATGATCAAAGCTCTGGAGTAATTTCTCATCCATAGAAACACCAAATCTTGTAAGCTTCTTGTCTTCCAAAGTCGTATAGCTCCTTTGATTGTTATTTTTATCTATATTGTAAAGCAAATGAAAGGGTAATAAAAGATGACTCAACATGATAACACAGTTTTAAAACAGAAGGAACCAAATATGAAGCTTGTTTTATTACTTCTTTTCATAGGAAGTTTGATCTCAATCATTCTTGCCATTGGGATCGGTCCGGTTTCTGTTCATCCTGGTACCGTAGCAAAAATAATAATGAGCAAACTGCCTTTTGTAACAGATTTTATTTATCCTAACTGGACAAGGCTTGATGAAAACATTGTGTGGAATTTGCGCTTGCCACGGGTTTTACTGGGCATGCTTGTTGGTGCTTCATTAGCGGTAACAGGTGTTGCCATGCAGGCGTTGGTACGAAATCATTTGGCAGATCCATTTATACTTGGTGTTTCTTCAGGAGCATCTGCGACAGCAACATTAGGCATGCTGTTTGGGGTCTTTTCATTCTTTGGTACGTATGCTCTGTCAATCAGTGCATTTATTGGAGCAGCAGCAACGATTATGATCGTATATACGATCTCCAGGGTCAGAGGCAGAATTAATATCACACAGTTATTATTATCAGGTGTTGCGGTTGCTATGATTATGGATGCAGTCACAAATGTGATCACCTTAAGTGCCCCGAATGCGTTGGGTCTCCATAATGCGGCGTTTTGGATGTCCGGTAGTTTAGCTGGAGCGAAATGGGGCTATTTAACACTCCCACTTGTGGTCATTCTTTTTTGTATGAGCATCCTTCTGATTCAATACCGTGCGCTAAATGCTCTGCTTTTAGGAGAAGAGGCCGCAGGTACATTGGGAACTGATGTGAAGCGGGTGCAAAAAATACTTGTGTTAGTTGCCTCCCTATTAGCAGGTACGACGATTGCTGTCAGCGGTTCGATTGGGTTTATCGGATTAATGGTTCCGCATATTACGAGGTTATTAATTGGATCAGATCATAAAAAAGTTCTCCCTGTAAGTGCCTTATTGGGAGGGATTTTTGTTATTTGGACAGATGTTGTAGCCAGAATCGTCATCGCACCTGAGGAATTGCCAATTGGCCTTTTAACCGCAATCATCGGTGGACCGTTTTTTATTTGGTTACTAAAAAGAAACTCTCGGACATAAAAGAGGTGGAAATATGAAGTTGCAAGTAGAAAAGGTAAGCTTTTCCTATGATGAGCAAAAAATCATTGAAGATATTCGCCTCCATGTGAAGAAAGGTGAGTTTGTCGGGTTGTTAGGGCCAAATGGAAGCGGGAAATCAACCATCCTAAAAACGGTCTATCGCGCTCTAGAGCCTGATGCTGGTGACATTCGATTAGATGATGAAGATTTACTTTCAATGAAAGTAAAAAAGATTGCCAGAAACATTGGAGTTGTTGGCCAAGAGAACTCCATTCCGTTTGATTTTAAAGTAGAAGAAATCGTCGCAATGGGACGTAACCCATATAAAAAGCTGTTTGAAGGGGATACACAACTAGATAAAGAGATTGTCACAAATGCGTTAAAACAAACGGGTATTGAAGATTTAGCCCAAAGAAATTATATCCAGCTCTCAGGTGGAGAAAAACAAAGAGTGCTCATAGCACGGGTATTGGCCCAGCAAACAAACTTTTTACTGTTAGATGAACCAACAAATCATTTAGATATTTACTATCAATTGCAAATGTTTGATTTAGTTAAGGGGTTGGGTGTAACCGTTTTGGCTGCCATCCACGATCTGAATATTGCCGCACTTTATTGTGATCGAATGTATGTGTTAAAAAAAGGACGTTTATACAAAGCCGGGACACCGGAGGAAATGATCACACCTGAAGTCATTTACGAGGTGTACGGTATTCAAGTCGATGTAATGGTCCACCCAAAAACAAATAAGGTATCGATTACATATTTACCTAAAAGTTTAGATAAAAAGGAGATCTGAATGTGAGCAAAAAACACTTTTTAGGATTTACAGCGTTAGCTATCGTGATGACAGGTATACTAGTTGGATGTCAGTCTACTTCAAGTGAACCGATGAAAAAAGAATCAGAAGAAAAGACTGCAAACTATGAAACATTGACATTTGACAATTACGGCAGGGATTTAGACATTACAGAAAAACCGCAAAACGTATTAACTTTGGGCCCAAATAGTACAGAGCTTTTCGTTGCATTAGGTTTGACAGATTATGTTATCGGTAATAGTCTGGACAATCATAGCCGGGGTCCTCTTCCTGAATATGAGGCCGAATACAAGAAAATTCCGGAACTAACATACGGTTCCGCTACCCGGGAAGCAGTTACAACAAGCGGAGCAGATTTTATCTATGGAATTGATTGGGAATTTGGTGGAGAAGGTTTAGATGTGGAGGAGCTTGAAAGCTTTGGCATCAAAACGTACATGAACAGTGCGACCACATTAGAAGAGATCTATCAGGAAATCCATGATATCGGCAAAATCTTTGAAATAGAAGATGTCGCAACCGATTTTGTTACTGATCAAAAAGCTAGAATTGCTGCAGTTCAAGAAAAGGTTCCAAGTCAGGAACCAGTAAAGGTGCTCGTATATGATAGCGGGGGAGACGGGGTGTTCACAGCAGGTGGAACAAACTTCGAAACACTTTTAATCGAACTTGCCGGCGGAAAAAACGTCTTTGACGATATCACAGATAAACAATGGACAACCGTAAGCTATGAAGAAGTTTTAGCCAGACAGCCGGATGTCATTGTAGTCCATGATTATGATGCTCCATCACTAGAACAAAAAATAAAAGACATTAAAAACGACCCGGCTCTTTCACAGCTGGACAGTGTAAAAAATGAACGGTTTGTCTCTATCACATTAGAAAGCGTCCTGCCAGGAGACCGAATGGCATATGCCGTTGAAACCCTGGCAAAAGGATTTTATCCGGAGAAATTTGAATAATAGTATTCATGATTTAATCTGTGTATAATAATCAAAAAAAGGCACATCTCTTTTAGTAAAAAGAGTGTGTTTTTTATTTTATAGGGGTCTATAAATTCTAGGTTTTCTCGAAAATAATTATGAATATAAAAATGAATTCCAAAAACAGTTGACCTCGCATAATAATAGCAATATACATTATTTAAACGTTTAAATTTATTCGTACACTTTAATTTAAGAACGCTTATTAGATATCCTCAATTTATAATGTTTTCTTAATTGATACACACAGTGTATATGATAGTGAATAAACTTAGTTGAATTTTATAAAAAGTAAATAATTATTTCTCTCAAGTAGATGTCAAAGTTATTAATAATTCATGTATTGACATTAAAGAGAATCACATATATATTTAATTTAAACGTTTAACAATACAAACAAGATGGTGAACAAGTTGAAAAAACCAACAATAAAAGAAGTTGCACAACTAGCTAACGTCTCTATCGCAACCGTTTCCAATGTCATAAATGAGACAAAACATGTTAGTGAAGATTTGAAAATACAAGTGTTGAATGCTATGAAAACGCTTAACTACAAACCAAATGATATTGCTAAAAGTTTGAAAGTGAACCAATCAAGATTAATAGGAATACTCATATCAGATATTTCTAATAATTTCATATCGAAAGTAGTAAAAGGGATTGAAATCACGTTAAATGAAGAGGGCTATACTGTTCTCCTTTGTAGTACAGATTCAGATGTGGAAAAAGAAAAAAGATATATGAATGTTCTAATGGGAAAACGAATAGATGGCTTAATCATTTCCTCAGCAGGAACTGGAGAGCATTATAACGACTTAATCAATGCGAACGTTCCTCTAGTATTTCTAAATCGTTGCCCAGATCATATAACCTCGAACATGGTCATGACCAATAATATTAAGGGTGCATATCAAGCAACTGAACACCTAATTAAACATGGCTACAAGAAGATAGGAATTATTACTGGCCCTATGCATCTTAGCACTGGAAGAGATCGATATATTGGTTATGAAAGAGCACTTGATGATTATGGAATTCCCGTTAAAAAGGAACTTGTATTTGAGGGGAAACTTGATATTGAAAGTGGTTATGAGGTAACGAAAAAAATGATTGAGTCAGAAGTTGAAGTAGATGCATTATTTATTTCGAATAACTCCATGTCTCTAGGAGCTTATAAATATATGAAAGAAAAGGGTTTGAATATTCCGCAGGATATCGCTGTATATGGATTTGATGATCCTGAATGGGCTGATATCGTAGATCCACCTTTGTCAGGTATTAGGCAACCGGCCTATGAACTGGGTGTATTAGCAGCCCGAAACATCATCAATATTCTTCAAGGAGATCAGGAGGAAGTACAAAGTATTCAATATCTTGATCCAGAAATGGTCACTAGAAAATCTTGTGGGTGTTAATATTGTGTTTTTAACGTTTAACGCCATTTTTTTGAAGGTTAGTTAAACGTTTAAATATATATCAAATTAGTAAAAAGGGGATGCTTAATGATGAAAATAGCGGTTGGAGGGGACCATGCAGGGTTTCCGTTGAAGGGTCATGTGATTGAAGTATTAAAAGAGTTAGGACATGAAGCAACCGACTGTGGAAGCTATACGCCAGAACCCATTGATTTTCCAGACATTACAAAAATTGTTTGCGAAAAAGTGCTAGCTCAAGAAGCGGATAAGGCAATCCTTGTTTGTGGGACTGGGGTAGGAGCGTCAATTGCAGCAAATAAGATTCCAGGAATCAGGTCTTCCGTATGTCATGATATCTATTCCTCACATCAATGTGTTGAACATGATGATGTGAATGTTATGTGTATTGGTGCTCAAATCATTGGTCCTGCTTTAGTAAAAGAGTTGGTTGAATCCTTTTTAACTGCAGAGTTTAGCACGGAGACAGAATTTAGAAGAAGAGTAGAAAAGCTTTCCATTATGGAAGTGGAATATGCAAAGCAATTAGTAGAAGTAAATAAAAAATAGGGGGTAAAAAAATAATGATAAAGAAAGCGTTAACATTAATTGTGAGCATGATCTTGTTGTTTGGTTTAGCTGCATGTGGTGACTCAACAGAATCGTCGACAGATGCCGCCTCTGGTTCAGGGAAAGAGGTTATGAAAATTAAATTAGGTCACGTAACAAACGACCAATCTGCTATCCACAAAGGTGCCGTAAAGTTTAAAGAAATAGTAGAAGAAAAATCAGATGGAACGATGGAAGTAGAAGTTATTCCTGGTGGCCAACTTGGAAGTGAGAAAGATTTAGTTGAAAGTACTCAAATTGGTACAATTGAAATAACAATACCATCTGCAGCGGTTCTTTCTAATTTTGTCCCTAAAGCAGCAGTCTTAACACTACCTTATGTGATTAAGGGAGAAAATGAGCGTGAAAAATATAAAACATTTGTTGAATTAGGTAAATCAGAAGCATACAAAGAAATTGCCACTCAAGCAGAAGATGCAAAATTAGTAGCATTTCCTGAAGCGATTTGGTGGGTTGGTGATCGTCATGTAACAACGAGTGATGAGCCGGTAAAAACTCCTGAGGACATAAAAGGATTGAAAATTAGAACACCTGACGCAACAGCACACACTGAGCCATTTAAAATCATGGATGCTAACGTAACGCCAATGAATATCTCTGAGGTGTATTACTCTCTAAAAAGTGGAACCATTGCAGCGCAAGAAAACTCTGTAAATCAAATCTATACTAACAATTTCCATGAAGTTCAAAAATATGTAAACCTTACTGGTCATATGTCTCAAAATGAACTTCCGGTGGTTAGCTTACAATGGTGGAATACGCTAAGTGAAGACCAAAAGAAAATTGTGACAGAAGCGATGAATGAATCCGGAGAATATATGTCTGAGCTACAGTTAACAGCCAATGAAGAAGAATTAGAAATATTAAAAGAAGAAGGCATGGAAGTTGTAGAAGTGGATATTGAAGCATTTAAAGAGGCAACAAAAGACACGTATAAATCTTTTGAAGACGTATTAGGGAAAGGTTATTACGAGAAAATCAAATCAGCCCAGGAATAACCAAGAAATATTGGAGTGATGAGCCATGAAGCTTGCTAAAAAAATGTTTTTCAATATAGAGGAAATTGTAAGCAGTGTGTTTTTTACGATCATGTGCATCTCGGTAGCTCTGGGGGTTTTTGCAAGATTTTTTGAACTTTCCTTAGTTTGGACGGATGAACTGGCCAGGTATACATTTATCTGGTCAGTCCTTTTAGGAACAGTCGTGGCTTATAAACATAAAAAACACATCGTGATTGATGCTCTTAGTAGTTTGTTACCAAAAAAAGTGAACGCCATTATACAAATAATCGTACGTTTAGGTCTACTATATTTATTTTTTATTCTATTAAAATATGGTTGGGGTTTAACCATTCAAACCTGGGGTGTACCAACAACAAGTTTAGAAATACCCACAGGGTTTGTTTATCTAGTCGTACCGTTAGCTAGTTTTCTGTTAATCGTCTATACCTTAATTGAGCTATATCAAATTATTATTAAAAAAATAAGTAATCCAACATAGGAAAGGAGGAAAGGATTTATGCTTATTATACTCATTGCATCTTTATTTGGGCTACTTCTCTTAGGTGTTCCTGTTGGATTTTCATTATTAGGTTCTGCTTTGATTGCAATTCTCGCACAAGGGACAATTCCGTTAGAAGCTATTCCGCAGAGACTTGCTTTAGGTCTTGACTCCTTTCCGATGTTAGCCATCCCGTTATTTATCTTGGCTGGTACATTAATGGAGGCAGGAGGTATTACCAAACGGTTAATTACTTTATCGGAAGTGCTCGTTGGTCATATTAGAGGAAGTTTAGCACATGTAACCGTTGTTTCTAACGTGTTTATGTCTGGAGTTTCTGGGTCTGGGGTTGCAGATGCTGCGGCAACTGGATCTGCCTTAATTCCATCGATGATCAAAAGAGGTTATGGTAAAGGATTTGCAGCAGCGATCCTAGGTGCTAGTGCGACGGTAGGACCTATTATTCCTCCGAGTATCCCGATGATTCTCTATGGAAGTCTAGCAGGTGTATCGATCGGGAAGTTATTTTTAGGGGGAGCCATTCCTGGGTTACTAATGAGTGGTTCATTGATGATCGTATCTTACATGATTGCTAGAAAAAGAGGGTTCGAGAAAAGAGAAAGAGCAAGGTTAAAAGAGATTATTAAAGCGTTTAGGGATGCTTTATGGGCACTATTAATGCCAGTTATTATCGTTGGTGGAATTTTCACGGGATTCTTTACGGCAACAGAGTCAGCTGTAATTGCTGTTATCTATTCCTTAATTATCGGTCTTTTTGTTTATAAAGATCTGAAACTAAGGGAATTGCCTAAAAAATTATTAGAAGCGGTTAGTATGTCATCTTCAATTGGGGTTATCATCGCTGCTTCTGCACCATTTGCTTGGGTAATGGCATATGCACAAGGACCAGCAAAAGTATTAGCAATGTTCCAAAATATCTCTGATTCAACGATTGTCGCTTTACTACTTTTAATGTTGATTCTTCTTGTATTAGGATGTTTCCTAGACGGTATGGCAATTATCATTATTACGACACCTGTTATCATGCCAATTTTGACACAATTCAACATTGATCCTTTACATTTTGGGGTCATTTTAGCCATTAACGTGATGATTGGAACGATTACCCCACCGGTAGGAACATTAATGTATGTAGCAATAAGTATCGCAAAAACATCAGTTTTTCAATTTACAAAAGAAGTATGGCCGTTTTTCTTAGTCTTAGTGTTATTATTAGCTATTTTTGCCTTATTCCCTCAGCTTGTCTTATTCTTGCCTAATTTACTAATGAAATAGAAAGAAATCTTAAATCTAGGTGATAAATTATGAAAAAACCTGTAATCACAATAATCGGAAGTCTCAATATGGATTTAGTTACTGTTACAAAACGCGTTCCTGAAAAAGGAGAAACGATCACTGGTCAATCCTTTTTAACCTTTCCTGGTGGTAAAGGAGCAAATCAAGCGGTTGCTGCTGCTAGATTAGGTGCAGAAGTATATATGCTAGGAAAAGTAGGGAATGATTCTTTTGGAAAACAACTTATAGACATACTAACACAAGAAGATATACATGATGAGTTTGTAAAGGTATCTTCTACTAAAGAAACAGGTACAGCTTCTATCACTATTTCTGAACAAGATAATCGTATTATCGTCGTTCCGGGAGCTAATTATGAAGTAACACCTGAATGGGTGAAGAGCCGAGAGTCCATTATTGCTAAAAGTGATTTGTTGTTAATTCAGTTAGAAATCCCACTTCATACGGTTATTAAAGCAACAGAAATTGCTAATAAATACGGAATTCCAGTCATTTTAAATCCTGCTCCTTATCAAAAGTTGCCGAAAAAATTAGTAGAGAGCGTTACTTTCATAACACCTAATGAATCTGAGTTTGAGCGACTATTAGCAGATATTCCTATTGAAGAAAGGGATAAGGTTGTAGCGAAATGCATTGTGACAAAAGGAGAAGAGGGAGTAGACTTTCATATTAATCATGAAAAGCAAACAGTCCCTGCGGTAAAAGTTGAAGTTGTCGATACCACAGGAGCCGGCGATACCTTTAATGGTGCGCTAGCTGTCGCTTATGCTAAAACAGAAAATCTAGAAGAGTCTATTTTATTTGCAGTCCATGCTGCTTCATTGTCAGTGATGAAAATGGGAGCGCAAACTGGGATGCCTTTAATCGAAGAAATAAAGGATAAAAGGATTCATCTGTAGGGAATTGTCACACACTTTGTATAGTCGTATAGATTTTTATGAATTTGGTTCTTCTTTACTAGGATAGGAGAAAGCTATTGAATTTTAGGGGAAAACATTTGCACCTACAAAAGGTTAGTTTTGGCTGAGAGTCCTTCTGTTTTATAAAGAATAAGAAATAATTAACCATATGATGAGTGCTCTGGATGAAATGATCCAGAGCTTATTTTTGTTCATAACGGCAAAAAAATTTCACGTCACTAATCCCATGTATAGATGATTAGATAAAGAACAAATAATATAAAGACTTTTCGACATTATTACCCATTGACAAAATCCTAACACTTCTTTCCAAAATTAATCTTGTCAACATTGTGTCAGACAAAATCGAATTTAGTTTAAATTGTTTCTCCACTGAAATCGCTTTATTATTAAGACAAGAAATAACAAAGAGGTGACTTACATGGAAGCGAATCAAAAGCAAGGTGATTTTCGCGTTAAAATACAAAGATTTGGTAGCCATTTAAGTGGAATGATCATGCCAAACATCGGTGCTTTTATTGCATGGGGGATTATTACAGCACTATTTATCCCAACAGGCTGGGCGCCAAATGAAACACTAGCATCATTAGTTGATCCAATGATCAAATACCTACTTCCACTATTAATCGGTTACACAGGTGGTAAGATGGTATACGATGTCCGCGGTGGTGTCGTTGGTGCAACCGCAACAATGGGGGTTATCGTGGGAGCGGAAATCCCGATGTTTCTAGGAGCCATGATTATGGGTCCACTTGGTGGATACTTAATTAAAAAGCTTGATGGCTTATTAAAAGATAAAGTTCGTTCAGGTTTTGAAATGCTCGTGAACAACTTCTCTGCAGGTATTTTAGGTGCACTGTTAACATTAGCTGCCCTAGTTGGAATTGGTCCTGTTGTTGAAGGATTAAACAAGGTATTAGCAGGCGCAGTTCAAGGTATTTTTGATGCAGGTTTACTGCCATTAGCAAGTATTTTCATCGAGCCGGCAAAGGTTCTGTTCTTAAACAATGCAATCAATCACGGTATTTTAAGCCCGATCGGTATTGAGCAAGCTTCAAGTGCAGGTAAATCTATTTTATTCTTACTTGAGTCAAACCCTGGCCCTGGTTTAGGTATTCTTTTAGCTTATATGTTTTTTGGCAGAGGTTCGGCGAGACAAACAGCTCCTGGTGCAGTGATTATTCACTTCCTGGGCGGTATTCATGAGATCTACTTCCCGTACATCTTGATGAAACCTATGTTACTTCTTGCAGCAATCGCAGGTGGAATCAGTGGTGTATTCACATTCTCAATCTTCAATGCTGGTTTAGTAGCAAGTCCATCACCTGGTAGTATCATTGCTTTACTAGCAATGACGCCAAGAGGCGGCTACGTAGGAGTAATTCTAGGTGTCATTGTAGCTGCAGCTGTATCATTCTTAGTTGCATCACTTATTTTAAAAACAAGCAAGCAAAAAGAAGAAGATTTAACAGAAGCTACAGCGAAAATGGAAGCAATGAAAGGGAAGAAAAGCTCTGTAAGCAGCAATCTTACAGCACAACCGGAAGCTGAAGTGGTAGCAACAACTTCTAAAGAGTTCGATTTCGGTCATGTGAAAAAAGTCATCTTCGCTTGTGACGCAGGTATGGGTTCAAGTGCAATGGGTGCATCTATTTTACGTAACAAAGTGAAAAAAGCAGAGATTGAAGGAGTAGATGTGACAAATACATCAATCAACAACATTCCTTCTGATGCTGATATCGTTATTACACACAAAGATTTAACAGATCGTGCAAAAGCTAAATTACCTTCTGCATACCACGTATCTGTTGATAATTTCTTAAATAGCCCGAAATATGATGAAATTGTGGGTAAACTAAAATAAGATCGTGAAAAAAATGGTGCGGCTACCTTGGTGGGGAGTGGCACCATTTTTATGTTAGTGCTGATGAATGCATGATGAAATGTGTCGGATTTTGGCAAATAGCAAATAAAACTTGAAAATTGAAAATGAATTTACAGAATAGTAAATAAAATCTCAAAATCAAAAATAAATCCGAAAAATTGAAAATAACCCGCTTCACCCAGGGTATTTTTAAACCCAAAGGACATTCTAATTAAATAATGTCAGCAACATAATTGAAAAAACTGCTCTTTCTATCTTTTGAAACCTGTATATATACATGCGTATAATTAAACTATGTCAATAACTCATATAAAAGAGAGTTGATTTCCATGATTGTTTCCGCAAGAGAGCGTCTGATCGTGCAATTGCTGATGGAAGACGCAGATCAGGAAGTGACGATTAAGGAGCTTGCTGAACAAATCGATGTTAGTGAGCGGACGATTCATCGTGATTTGAAAAATATTGAATCTGTCCTGCATAAATTCAATCTTCAGCTCGTGAAGCGGGCGGGGATCGGAATCAAAATGGTGGGAAGTGAAACAAGTCTCACAGAACTAAGGTTTGCGATTCAAAAGCAGGATTATAAAGAATACACGCCAGATGAGCGGATGATTGTTGCCCTTTGTACACTGCTTGATCATCATGATCCAATTAAGCTCCAAAGCTTGGCGAATGAACTCGGCGTGACAACAGCTACGATTAGCCATGATTTAGATAAAATGGAGCCATTTGTTGAAGAATACGGCCTTACTCTTATTAGAAGAAGAGGGTATGGAATTGAACTGACAGGTTCGGAAGAAGCAAAGCGAAAGGCTATTAAAAGCTTAATTTCTGACAGGTTTGATGTGCCGGACTTTTTACGAATGGTACGGGAAAATATAGAACGAAAATCAACAAATAAGATTGATTCCATATCTGAGCGTTTACTGGGACTTGTACAAAAGGAAAAGCTCATCATCATTGAGGATTTAATTAACAAAATTAATTCACGCCTGCCATACCCATTGGCAGACAGCTCATATGTTGGGCTTGTTGTTCACCTTGCACTTGCAATTGAGCGTATACAACGTGGTGAAAACATCACAATAAAAGGTGACTATCTAAAAAAATTAAAAGTATCAAGGGAATTTACCTTTGCAGAGGAAATTGCCGGAAAACTTGAGGAGACCTTTCAGATTCAGATTCCTGAGGATGAAAAAGGATATATTACGATGCATCTGCGGGGTGCAAAGCTGCGGTTCGAAGGTAAAGTCGATATTCAGGATGAAAATGTTGAGATTGCTTATCTTGTACAAAGGTTAATTGAACAAGTAGAACAGCTTACAAACAAAGAATTAAAGCATGATACATCTTTATTTCATGGCTTGCTTGCCCATCTTCAGCCAGCGGTGTATCGCCTGAAACAAGGAATGAAAATCACGAATCCGTTATTAAAAGAAATAAAACGTGATCATCATGAGCTTTTCGGAGTTGTTCAACAAGCTGTAAAAGTAGCTCTTCCATTTGATGCAGTTCCTGAGGAAGAGATAGGATATTTAGTATTACACTTTGGAGCAGCCTTAAATAAAAGGAAATCGATCCGGAAATTAAAAGCACTTATTATTTGTTCAAGTGGGATTGGCACGTCAAAAATGCTGGCAACGCAAATTAACAATCAGTTTCCACATATTGCAGAGCTGCGAAATATATCAGCATTTGAACTGAAGGAAACAGATGTGACCAAATATGATCTCATTCTTTCAACAATACCAATCGAGGACATTTCAACAGATTATCTGCTAGTAAGTCCAATTTTAACGACTCAAGAGTTGGGAAAAATCAAAGGATATATTGAAGAAAAGGGTCTTGAAATCGAACAAAGTACGTCGTTTGAAGAATCTGATGAACGGGTAGACATTACAATTAGCTTTGAACAATATGAACGATTTACAAGTCAGTCACAACGGTTGATCAGACTTTTGAAGGAACTCGAAGTTTTTCAACTGAATAACACAAATCATGTTGAAAGTATTCTACTACCTGTCAGTAAGCAGCTAAAGCAAATAGGACTTGTAGACAATGAACAAAGAATTGTAGAGGCACTGTTGGAACGGGAGCATATAGGAGGGCTTGCCATTCCGGAAACAAAGCTGGCTCTGTTTCACGCGCGAAATGAGGCTGCTGTGAGACCGAGCTTCCACATGATTGATCTTCAAACACCGATGAAGCTAAGGGCAATGGACAATGAATTAAATGAAGTATCGAGAATTCTTTTGCTCATTGCACCTGAAAATGCTGAGGCAGAAGAGCTGGAAATCATGAGCTTTATTAGTGCAATTATTATTGAGTCACAAGAAAGTATCCATATGTTTGAAAAAGCGACAAAGAGTGGATTATCTCATTATATAAGCCAAAAATACTTCACAAACTATTTACAACAACTAAGGAGTGTTTAATACATGTCAATTTTAAAAGAAGAAAATATTTTATTAAATCAACAATTTGATCACAAAACAGATGCGATTAAAGCAACAGGACAAATTTTAGTCGAAAAAGGTTATGTAGAAGCTTCTTATATTGATGCCATGATGCAAAGAGAAGAATTATCTTCTACATATATGGGGAACTTTGTTGCCATCCCACACGGAACAGAAGATGCAAAATCAGCTGTGCTAAACTCAGGCTTATCTGTTATCCAAGTACCGGGCGGCGTTGACTTCGGCGGCGGAAACATCGTGAAATTTTTAATTGGAATTGCCGGAAAAGGTGACGAACACTTAGAAATCCTTTCAAAAATCGCGATTGTGTTATCTGAAGAAGAAAATGTAGAAAAACTTGTCCAAGCACAATCAAAAGAGGAAATCATCGAACTTCTTAGCGAGGTGAACTAACTTGAAAGCAGTTCATTTTGGTGCCGGTAATATCGGAAGAGGTTTTATCGGCTTATTGTTACATCAATCAGGCTATGCGGTCGAATTTGTTGATGTGAATGAAACATTAATCAATGAATTAAACAAAGAAAAAGCGTACCGGGTGATGTTGGCAAACGAGGATAAGCAGGAGTTTTTTGTTGAAAATGTATCAGGAATTAATAGTCAGCAAAACCCTGATGCTGTTGTTGAGGCGATCTCAAAAGCGGATATCGTGACAACAGCTGTCGGACCAAACATCCTAAAATTCGTTGCTCCGCTTATTGCTGAAGGGTTGAAAAAACGTCAGCAAATGAACGGAGGCCCGGTGAATGTCATTGCCTGTGAAAACATGGTCGGTGGAAGCAGTGAGCTAAAAAAACATGTTGTTGAAAAACTTGGTGCAGGAGAAGTCGCTTGGGTTGAAGAAAATGTCGGTTTCCCGAACTCAGCAGTAGACCGCATTGTACCAAATCAAAACAATGAACGCTTACTAGATGTATTGGTTGAACCTTTCCATGAATGGGTCATCGATTCAACTGGGATTAAGGGTGAGCAACCTAAGATTGAAGAAGCTCTATTTGTGGATAATCTTCAAGCATATATCGAACGTAAGCTATTTACTGTAAACACAGGTCATGCGGCAACAGCTTACTTAGGTAACCTAGCTGGATATAAAACAATTGCAGAAGCTATCTCCCAAGATGAAGTGAAGCAGGACGTACTTGGTACTCTTGGTGAAACAGGAAAAGTGTTAACAACAAAATATGGTTTTGACGCAGACCAGCATAGTACTTACATCGAAAAAATCATTGGACGCTTTGCTAACCCTCATATTGTCGATGATGTACAAAGGGTAGGAAGAGCACCTCTACGTAAGCTTGGCGCAAAAGACCGATTGGTTGCACCAGCACTGGAGTATATAGATGAATTCGGTAACGTACCAGAGAACCTTGTAAAGGTAATCGTAGCTGCCCTGCAGTTTGTTTCTGAGGAAGATCAGGAATCTCTAACTCTTAAGCAGATGGTCGAGGAAAAAGGCACTGCTGCAGCATTTAGTGAGGTTTCAGGTTTAGCGATGGATCATCCGTTAGTTGTGAGCGTAGCGGAGAAGTTTTAGTATAGGTAAAAGCCAGCATCTAATATGGTGCTGGCTTTTTTGATAATTTGAGCCAGATAAAGGCTGAATCGACCTGAAAAACTAAATAATGCCCACTACCAAACGGCAGTGAGCATCCTATCAGTCACAAATTACTGCAAATCAGCAGCACCTTGAGCGATTAAGTCAAATAATTCTTCAATATCCTCTTCTTCTACACAAGAGAACGCAATACGTAAATCGGTTGAGTTGATGGAAATGGTTCCAACTCCATATTGATCTAACAGATGCAAACGTAATTTCTCAGCATCGATGTTGTGAAGCTTCAAGCACATAAAGTAGCCTGAGTTGAATGGGTAGTATGTCCAGTATTTTTGATATTCTTCTTTTGCCAGCACTTCTTTTGTTTTGTCTGCACGGCTTTTCATTAAAGCGAATTTCTGTTCTTTTTCAACAGCAAATTCGTCTGATTTTAATGACTGTAAAATCAGTGATTGTGAAGGGTGTGAGCTGCTTGAGATTGTACCCCTGATAAGACCCTTAGTTTTTTGCTCTAATGCATTCAGCACGTTCGCTGATTTGCTCGCATATGTGATAAAACCAACGCGGAAGCCCCATACATAGTTTTCTTTTGTAGCTCCGTCAATTTTTACGGCTAAGATACGCTCGTGAGCATCTGCTAGGTAACTGAAAATGGATTCAGTCATGGAGTCTTCATAAAATAATCCGAAGTAAGCATCATCGATCAGCACAACGATGTTTAACCCTTCATCTGCTGCTTCAGTTAGGACAGCGGCAATTTCTTTTGCTTCAGATTCCAACGGTGTATAACCAGTTGGATTGTTCGGGAAGTTTAGAAGAACAATCACTTTACCGGATGATTTATGTGCGTCGATTGTTGCTTTTAAACCTGCTGTGTTAAAACCGTTTTCTTCATTAAATAATGGGAAGGTGGCAACAGTTGCACCACGGCGTGTTTTAAATGTGATGTTGTAATTTCCCCAATATTTATCAGGTACAATAACCGGTGTACCTTCATCAGCAAATAAATCTGCTGCAATGCTTAAACCGTGAGTAAGGGCATTTGTGACAATTGGTGAACCTACGACATCTTTATTTAAACTTGGGTTATCGTTAAAGATTTTTTCCTGCCATACTTTACGTAATTCTTCTTTTCCTTGAGGTGGTGCATATGGATAAAGATCCTTTGGTGCTACTTTATCGCCAAAAAGGTCTTGCAAGTGTTGAAAGTGCATAGGCTGATTGTTTTCAGTTGCAATTCCGATTGTTGCATTAAAACGATGAGCTTTTTTTCCTGCTTCTGCCGATTGACTTAAGATACCTTTTGGATAGAACATTTCCTTTCCAAGCTGAGACAACATGTTATAAACGTGTTCGTTATCTTCTTTCATTGCTTGATTTAAAGCTTGTGCTAATTCATTCATGATCCTTTTTTTCACCTCTATAGGAAATAAAAATTTTTGAAAATTCATTAAGAGATATTTTATCACAGTGAAGAGTGTTCTCACAGTAGTTAGATGAAAAAAACTGACAAATAATTTATCTTTCAAGATATACTATGATTGATAGTAGAAAAAGAGATGTGAGGAATTCATATGGAAATTGGTTCAATTTTACTCGGGTTTATATTCCTTTTAAATACGTTTTTTGCGATTGTCATGATTTTTAGAGAACGAAGAGATGCCTCATCATCTTGGGCATGGCTGTTGGTCTTGTTTTTTATTCCGTTATTGGGGTTTTTGCTGTACTTGTTATTTGGTCAAAATTTAAGCAGATATCGAATGTTTCAATGGGAAGATCGGAAGAAGCTTGGAATTGATAAGCTGCTTGCTACTCAATTAGAAGAGATTAGAAATAATTCGTTTGTTTTTAAAAGTGAGATCGCCAAAAAATATAAGCAAATGATTAACATGCATGTGCTCAATAATGATGCCTTGTTAACAGACGATAATGAAGTCGAGATATTTACAGATGGAAATGAGAAATTTGAAACATTATTGAAGGATATCGAGCAGGCAAAGCATCATATTCACCTTCAATATTATATTTTTAAAAAGGATGAACTTGGCAAACGATTAGGTTCGGCGTTAACAAAGAAAGCAGAGCAAGGTGTGAAGGTCAGGGTTTTATATGATGATCTTGGGTCAAGAAGCTTAAGGCCAAGATTTTTTAAAGAACTACGGAAAGCAGAAGGAGAAGTTGAAGTGTTTTTTCCATCAAAACTTAGATGGATCAATTTGCGGCTTAATTATCGAAACCATCGTAAATTAGTGATTATTGATGGAAACATCGGGTATGTTGGAGGTTTTAATGTTGGTGATGAATATTTGGGGCTTGATCCGTCTTTTGGCTATTGGCGTGATACACACCTGAAAATTCAAGGAACAGCTGTCCATGCGATTCAAGCCCGGTTCATACTTGATTGGAACCAAGCAACAGAAAAACGGGTGATTTCCTACAGTCCTGAATTGTTTCCGGAGCAGCCGAAAACAGGTGATAGCAGCATCCAAATCGTGACAAGCGGACCTGATTCAGAATGGGAGCAAATTAAAAATGGCTATATGAAGATGATTTCATCAGCGAGTGAGTCTATTTACATCCAAACACCTTACTTTATCCCTGATGCAAGTATTTTGGATGCCTTAAAGATTGCGTGTTTATCAGGTGTTGAAGTGAAATTGATGATCCCGGATAAACCTGACCATCCATTTGTGTATTGGGCAACACTTTCATACTCTGGTGAGTTATTAAAATCCGGAGCTGAAATCTACATTTATGAAAATGGATTTATCCATGCAAAAACAATTGTCGTTGATCATGAAATTGCATCAGTGGGAACAGCAAACATTGATATGAGAAGCTTTAGATTGAATTTTGAAGTGAATGCCTTTTTATATGATGTTGATATAGCGACAAAGCTGTATGAGTCATTTATCGAGGATATGGAGAAATCAAGACAATTAACCATCGAGGCCTATGTTCAGCGTTCAAGAACAATCCGGATTAAAGAATCTGTTTCGCGGCTTCTTTCGCCAATCTTATAATATGAAACAAGGACCTGAAAAAGGTCCTTGTTTGCTTTAGCCTTCAGTTTCCTTCTTATTTTTACCCCAAATAAAATTCAACTTTCGTTTTGAGTCTATCCCCTGATAAAGGAGAATAGCTGAATAGATGGTCGTTAAAATGAGGCCAAAGATCGCAATCCAAAACAGCGTATTAATCTTTTTTCCTAGTCCAAACATTCTCATCCTCCTTTTCCTATCGATTATGAACTAATATTCCCAAAAGGTGATGGAATATGAGGGATATACATACGAACATCCGGATGGAGAAGTTAAGATTGATTCAAAATTATCGATTAACTGATTACCTTTTTCAATTTTATATAGCCCTTTTCCCTTTTGAAAAATGCACCATATTGTGGAGCCTACAAGTATATTTCGCACGAAGTACTGACATTTTCACAAATCCTTTGTGCGAGTCTGCACTTAGGGGAGTTTATTTAATCCGATCTTAGCCGCGCTGATACTTGGTTTTTAGAAGCATTTGTTAAGTGGTTAAAACCAACAAATTTTTTGCCTTCTTCATCCCATAGACGGAACTTTAACGACTTAAGACTTGTAGCCAGTGTAATGGTTGGAACGTTTTGCAATGGTTCAGTGTTGTTATGTACTTCTTCAAGTTTGTAGTTTGGGACTCTTGGGCTTAAATGATGAATATGATGGAAACCGATATTGCCTGTTAGCCATTGCATAACTTTTGGAAGCTTATAAAAAGAGCTTCCTTCAACGGCTGCTTTTACATATTCCCAGTGTTCATCTTCTTCAAAATAAGAATCCTCAAACGTATGCTGAATATAAAACAACCAAATTCCGAGGGATCCCGATATCATAAAAATTGGTACCTGTACCAGTAGGAAGCTTTGCCAGCCAATGGCCCAACATAAAAGTGCTGCCAAAGCGAAGATTCCGAGATTTGTTACATACGTGTTCATCCGTTCTTTGCGTTTAGCTCCTTTACGATTAAAACGATTGGTAATTCCGAAGACATAAATCGGCCCAATGACAAACATAACAAACGGATTTCTGTACAGGCGGTACAATATTTTTGTCTTAGTTGAGGCCTCCTTATATTCCTCAACAGTCAGTACCCAAATATCGCCTGTCCCGCGTTTGTCCAGATTGCTGCTAGTCGCATGATGGACAGAATGATCGTGTGCCCAATGGTCAAAAGGATGTAGAGTCAGAATTCCTGTTATTGTTCCAAGGATTCGATTCGCCTTTCTGCTCTTAAAAAAGGAATAGTGGCAGCAATCATGAAAGATGATGAAGGTTCTTACTAAAAAACCTGCTACAAAAACCGAAATCGCTAATGTAAGAAAATATGAAATCGACAAGCTCTTATATGCCAAACACCATAAGAGGAAAAAAGGTACCAATGTGTTAATGATTTGCCAATTGCTTTTTTGTAAATCAGACTTTTCATAAGGGCTAACCATTTTTCTCAAAGCCCTTGGGTTTTGTTCATTCATTTTTTAAGGTTTCTCCTTTCCTGATGTTGTTTATCTATGTCTAGAAAACGATTATTGCCTTTGAAGGATTAGTGGAAATACAAACCTGATTTCCGGTTCAATTAAATCTATATTAGCAAAGCCAAAAGGGATACATAGGGTGTATCAAGATTATACCCGGCTGATTATCGGGCCAAACTCTCCCATTTACGGGAAAGCAGTTAATATTTTCTCAATTAGCTAGCTTTTAACTTGGGATTTACGCTACAATACGTAGTAATTTAGATAGATAAGGTATGTTTGATTGATAACATGCGTACTCATAATATAGGACAAGGTTTTACCGATGGAGGATTCGTACTATGATGTTTTCAAAAGGGAAAAAAGATAAATTTTCAGAGCTATTATTAAGCATGACAAGCAACCTGCAAGAAACAACATACTTCTGTGTTGAAAAAACGATTTCAAATCATCATGAATTGCAACTTTTTTTAGAAAATGTAAAAGAGTATGAATCAACCGGTGACGAATTGATTCAAAAAATAACAAAAGAACTGAATCAAACATTTATTACACCGATTGACAGGGAAGATATTTTACAGCTTGCCCTGCATATTGATGATGTTTTAGACGGAATTGAGCATACCGCGGCATTGCTTGAGATGTATTCAGTTACTAGCATGACAGAACAGATGAAAACGTTTTTTCGCATCAATCATCAATGTGCGACCGAAATCACAGAAGCAATCACATTATTATCATTGAAAAAATTACAGTCTATTCCGGTCCATTCATCAGCATTAAAAGAACATGAATCAAACAGTGATAACCTGCTGCGGACCGCATTGAAAAATTTATTTGCAACAGAAAAAGATCCGATTAAAATCATTCAATATAAAGATATATATGAGTCACTAGAAGGGATTGTGGATAGCTGTCGTAAAGTTGCCAATACATTAGATAGCATCGTCATGAAGAATGCGTAAGGGGACATAGATATATGGATGTAACGTTAATAATTACGGTGTTGATTGTGATTGGAGCGTTGGCTTTTGATTTTATTAATGGCTTTCACGATACAGCAAATGCCATTGCAACAAGTGTTTCAACAAAAGCTTTGAAGCCAAGGCATGCGATCATATTAGCATCGTTAATGAACTTTATCGGGGCACTAACGTTTACAGGTGTTGCTAAAACCATTACAAGCGGGATTGTGGATCCGTTTACGATACATAATGGGTCTGTTGTCATTTTATCAGCCCTTATTTCAGCGATTGCCTGGAACCTTATCACATGGTACTACGGAATACCGAGCAGTTCCTCACATGCCATCATCGGTTCTATTGTTGGAGCAGCGATTGCCGCTTCAGGGTTTGGCAGTATTAATTATGCAGGTTTTTCTAAGATTGCACAGTCTCTTTTTTTATCACCAATCTTAGCCTTTGTCATCGGATTTCTCGTATTTAGTATCTTTAAGGTCTTATTTAGAAATCATTCTTTAACGAAATCCAATAATCGATTTCGCAGAATTCAAATTGTCACAGCGGCATTTCAGGCATATACACACGGAACAAATGATGCTCAGAAAGCAATGGGCATTATTACACTTGCCTTAATTGCCAATAACTATCATAAAACAATGGATATTCCGTTTTGGGTTCAGCTATCCTGTGCGCTTGCAATGGCACTCGGTACGTCAGTAGGCGGCTGGAAAATTATTAAAACGGTTGGAAATAAAATTATGAAGATCAGACCTGTTAGCGGAGTTGCTGCCGATGTTTCATCAGCATCCATTATTTTAGGTGCAACCTTTCTTCATCTCCCGGTCAGCACAACACATGTGATTTCTTCATCGATTCTCGGGGTAGGAGCGTCTAACCGAGTCAAAGGAGTTAATTGGGGAACAGCTCAAGCCATGGTGTTTACATGGATCGTTACCCTGCCTGCATCAGCGGTTTTTGCAGGGGTTGTGTATTATTTTCTTAACTTCGTTCTTTAAAAAAGCAAGGCAGAATTCGACAGAATTCTGTCTTTTTGGTTAATTTCTTCCAAGTTATAAGTTAAACTAGAAGTAGTAGCTTTCTGAAAAGGAGTAACCTAATGAAAAAGGTCATCACATTCACCCTGCTCGTTCTTCTAGTTTGTGGACTGGGCTTATATGTTGGCAAACAAGCATCAGCGCCTGAAAATCAAATTGTTAAAGTGGAAGAAAAGCAGGATCCACAGATTGTTGAGAAAGAGAAGGAAAAAGAGGAAGTCATAACGACAACGGCTTCGATCTCGGCTATAGGTGATATTTTAATCCACGACCGTGTGTATGAGCCTGCACAAATTGGTGATGAAAAATATGATTTCACCCCTCATCTGAAAAATGTTCGGTCCCTATTAAGCCATGCGGATATAACCATTGCCAACCAGGAATCTATGATTGGCGGTACAGAAATTGGGCTTTCCACCTATCCATCATTTAATAGTCCGTATGAAGTTGGAGATATATTAAAAGAAAGCGGTATCGATCTAGTAACAATAGCAAACAATCATACATTGGATCGAGGCGAAAAGGCCATACAAAGTGCAATTTCACATTGGAATAAACTAGGGATTCCTTATACCGGAGCTTTTTTATCGGAAAAAGATAAAAAGAACATTCGAACTATCGAAAAGAATGGAATTGTTTTTTCATTCCTTGCTTATACATATGGAACGAATGGAATTGAAACTCCGAAAGGTAAGCCTTACTTAGTAAATCGAATTGATGAGAACAACATCGAACAAGAGATTGAACAAGCAAAGACAATCTCTGATGTCGTCGTGGTAAGCCTTCATTTTGGAAAAGAATATGAAAGATTGCCAAATGAAGAGCAAAAACAGTTAGCCATCAAAACAGCAAATGCAGGAGCAGACATCATCATCGGACACCATCCACACGTTCTCCAACCGATGGAATGGATCGAAAGAGGTGATGGACAACGCTCATTTGTTGCCTATTCACTCGGCAATTTCTTTACAGGTCAAACCGAAGATTACAAAGATATCGGAGGAGTTCTAAAACTAAACGTCGAAAAAAAACTCGAAACCGGTGAAATCGTTCTAAAAGAACCATCCTTCGTCCCAACCTTCGTAAATGAAGTGTACCATGTTCAACCGCTCGAGCAACTATCAGGTAAAGAAAAGCTTTACGAAGAAATCAAAAAGCATATGAATCAGTGGGTACCAGAACTTACATTTTCATTTACATGATGGTTAAAAACAATCATGTTTCCCCATCTCAAACATATACATGTGTACAAGAATGATTGGGGGAACGAAGATGGACATTTTATTTCTAATTGTTAGTCTATTAATTCTATGCTTTATAACCGGAATGAAAATGCTCATTCAAATCTGGGGAAAAAAATACCGATACACCACCGCATGGAATCTAGTTGAAACGGAGAAAAATAAAGGGAAAATAAAACAAAAAAGAAAGTATCAGCGCTAACAGGGGAGATGATTCCCCTGTTTTATTATGTTAAATATGTTGCTTTTAACACTTACTCTAAAACTTTAGTGTCTGGAGCGCAATGGAACGGTCTCGTATTAAAAACAGCCTTAATAAAATTGTTCTTTGAAGCGCTTTGTAGTATATTTGAAGCACGAATTTAATTAAAAGAGGTTATTGCGAATGAGCTTACAACAGGAAATAAATAAACGACGTACGTTTGCGATCATTTCCCACCCGGATGCAGGGAAAACGACGTTAACAGAAAAACTCCTTTTCTTTGGTCAAATTATCCGTTCAACAGGAACAGTTAAAGGAAAAAAATCAGGAAAATTTGCCGCATCTGACTGGATGGAAATTGAAAAAAAACGTGGAATCTCAGTAACATCAAGTGTCATGAGCTTCCCGTACCATGAATTCCACGTCAATATTTTGGATACACCGGGACACGAAGACTTTAGTGAAGACACATACCGTACATTAACCGCGGTAGATAGTGTTGTCATGATCATTGATTCAACAAAAGGTGTTGAGCCTCAAACCATTAAACTTTTCAAAGTTTGCCGGATGAGAGGAATTCCGATCTTTACATTTATCAACAAGCTTGACCGTGAAGGAAGAGATCCTTTGGAATTACTTTCTGAAATAGAGGAAGTACTTGGGATTGAATCATATCCAATGAATTGGCCGGTTGGAAGCGGGAAACGTTTCTTAGGTATCCACGACCGCTTTAATAAGCAATTTGTTCGCTTTAAAGGCGATGAAGAAGAAGAAGTGATTTCTCTAAGCGAGTTATCTGGAACAGATATAGAGGAAAATGTCATCTATCAAGATACATTAGGTGAGCTGGAACTGCTTGAAGAAGCAGGGAATGAATTTTCACCGGAGCGAGTGGAAAAAGGAGAGTTAACCCCTGTCTTCTTTGGTAGTGCCCTTGCTAATTTTGGTGTGCAAACATTCTTTGATACATTTTTACAATTTGCTGCACAACCACAGCCGCGTAAAACAGATCAAGGCTTAATCGAGCCGGAAAAAGATCAATTTTCAGGCTATATCTTTAAAATCCAAGCCAATATGAACCCGGCACACCGTGACCGTATTGCCTTTTTCCGTGTATGTTCCGGAAAATTTGAACGCGGCATGAGTGTGAACTTAAGTCGGACAAATAAAACGATTAAGCTAAATCAAACGCAGGCCTTTATGGCAAAAGACCGTGATACGGTAGATGAAGCTTATCCTGGTGATATTATTGGAATTTATGACCCGAATATCTATCAAATCGGTGATACATTAATCGGTGGAAAAGACTCTTATCAATACGAAGAGCTGCCACAATTCCCACCTGAGCTATTCAAGCGAGTTCAGGCGAAAAACGTCATGAAGTCGAAGCAATTCCGAAAAGGTATTGAACAGCTTGTGCAAGAAGGCGCGATTCAACTATACCGCCAAGAGTTAAATGACTCGATCATCCTTGGCGCAGTCGGTCAGCTTCAGTTTGAGGTATTTGAATACCGAATGAAGGCTGAATATAATGTGGAGATTGAATTCACCTCCCTTGGAGAACGAATTCCAAGATGGATCAAGAGCGAGAAGTTTGATAAACGGTTCTTTGATTCAAGAAGCATGCTAGTTCGTGACCGCTTTGGTGCTTATGCGGTATTATTTGAAAATGAATTTACATTGCGATACTTTTTAGAAAATCAAAAAGACATCGAGTTAGTTGATCTTTTAGAAGAAAACGACTACCAAGGTGTTACATCACAGAAATAAACGAAGAGGGCTAATGATGTGAAAATTAGCCCTCTTTTGCTCGGTTTTCATGATAGAATTGGCTATATATGATTAGAATCGAGGGGAAACATGTGAATATTTTAAAAGCCACAATTTCAGACTTGGACGATGTCGCAGGATTATTTAACAATTACCGAATTTTTTATGGACAATCATCTGACCTGGAAGGAGCTAAAGCCTTTCTAAAGGAAAGAATGGAGCAAATTGAATCAACCATATTCCTGGCAAAGGACAAGGATGGACGTCCTGCCGGATTTGTTCAGCTTTATCCCATTTTCTCTTCCGTCGGAATGAAACGAAAATGGCTGCTGAATGATTTGTTTGTTGCTGAAGAATATCGTCGTCACGGTGTAGGCAAAGCACTGATGAACCAAGCGAAAGAATTTGCGGTTGAAACGAATACGGCAGGAATTTTACTGGAAACGTCGAAAGACAATGTAAACGCACAAGCTCTCTACGAATCGGTAGGTTATGAAAAAGAGGATACTGTGTATTTTTACAATTTATCACTATAATGAAAGAACAGGTAATATAGATGATGATTAAGGTGATTTTAGCACTTATTATGCCTTTTCTTCTTGTCCTTCTTTTTACTCGGGTTAGCTATAATCATTATGTTGGAACGGCATTAACAGCGGCTCTGCTTCTTGCTTCCTATATGAAAGGCTATACACATGGACCGAGTATCTTTTTTATCGACATCGTTTCACTTGCTGTCGGGTTTTTCTATGCAAGAAAAATGAAGGAGGACCTGCTGAAGAAGAAATAGGTTTGAGGTTTCACAAAAAAAGAAATACTTAAGTAAGAAAGGGCTGTGCTAGCTCTTTTTTTATATAAAAAAATGGTTTCATCCCGAGGTTGCAAGAAAATAAAAGAAAGTTGCAAAAAAATCCCGGATCCTGCAAAAATAAATGCAAACCTGCAAAAAAAACCGAGATAGTTGCAAAAATACATGAAAAGTTGCAAAATTCCTCTATATGAGGAAAGCTCTCAGCATACTAATACATAATAAAAATAAAATACGAACTATAGTTCGTATTTTTAGTGTTTTTCCACTATTATATGGTAAACTATTCATAGAGATAAAACGGAATGGAGGCTTATGAGTGAGCGATCAATTTGAATTAGTCTCAAAATACAAACCGCAGGGTGATCAACCTAAGGCCATTCAGTCATTAGTTGAAGGAATCAAGCAGGGCAAGCGATTCCAAACATTGCTGGGGGCAACAGGTACAGGTAAAACCTTTACTGTTTCAAATCTGATACAAGAAGTGAATAAACCAACATTAATTATTGCCCATAACAAAACATTAGCAGGACAGCTCTATAGTGAGTTTAAAGAATTTTTCCCGAATAATGCTGTTGAATATTTTGTCAGCTACTATGATTATTATCAACCGGAAGCCTATGTGCCGCAAACAGATACATTTATCGAAAAAGACGCCAGTATTAATGATGAAATTGATAAGCTTCGTCACTCGGCTACATCATCGCTTTTTGAACGGAAAGATGTCATCATTATTGCCAGTGTGTCCTGTATTTATGGCCTCGGTTCACCTGAGGAATATAAAGAGTTAGTTGTTTCATTACGAACAGGAATGGAAATTGAACGAAATCAATTGCTAAGAAAACTGGTCGATGTGCAATATGAACGAAATGATATTGATTTCCGAAGAGGAACATTCAGAGTTCGCGGAGATGTGGTAGAGATTTTCCCTGCTTCCCGTGATGAGCACTGTATCCGTGTGGAATTTTTCGGCGATGAAATTGACCGGATTCGTGAAGTGGATGCATTAACAGGTGAAATTATGGGAGACCGTGAACATGTAGCCATCTACCCGGCTTCCCACTTCGTTACCAGAGAAGAAAAAATGGAAAAAGCCATCAAGAACATTGAAGTGGAGCTTGAAGAGCGACTGGAAGAATTGCGCGAAAATGGCAAGCTTCTTGAAGCACAGCGTCTTGAGCAACGAACAAGATATGATCTGGAAATGATGAGAGAAATGGGTTTTTGCTCAGGAATCGAAAACTATTCTAGACATTTAACTTTGCGCCCGGCAGGATCCACACCATATACGCTGCTGGACTTCTTCCCGGAGGACTCACTTATTGTCATTGATGAGTCACATGTTACTGTGCCGCAAATTAGGGGTATGTTTAATGGAGACCAAGCGCGTAAACAAGTTCTTGTTGACCATGGCTTCCGTTTGCCATCAGCAAAGGACAACAGACCGCTGCGTTTTGAGGAATTTGAAAAACATATCGAAAACATCGTATTTGTATCGGCCACACCTGGTCCATATGAAATAGAGCATTCACCTGAAATGATTCAACAAATTATCCGCCCAACAGGGTTGCTTGACCCAACAATTGATATTCGTCCAATCGAAGGTCAGATCGATGATTTAATTGGAGAAATTCAAACAAGAGTAGAAAAGAATCAGCGTGTACTTATTACCACATTAACGAAGAAAATGTCTGAGGATTTAACAAATTACCTGAAGGAAATCGGGATTAAAGTCAACTATCTTCACTCAGAAATTAAAACATTAGAGCGGATTGAAATCATTCGTGAGCTCCGTCTTGGAAAATATGATGTATTAGTAGGGATTAACCTTTTAAGGGAAGGGTTGGACATCCCGGAGGTCTCACTTGTTGCAATTTTAGATGCGGACAAAGAAGGATTCCTGCGCTCGGAGCGCTCGCTTATCCAAACAATTGGTCGTGCAGCCCGTAATTCAGAAGGCCATGTTATTATGTACGCAGATAAAATGACAAACTCAATGGAGATCGCAATCAATGAAACAAAGCGTCGCCGTGAGATTCAAGAGGCTTATAACAAACAGCATGGTATTACTCCGCAAACGATCCAAAAAGAAATTCGTGACGTGATTCGTGCAACAATGGCAGCGGAAGACCAGGAAGAGTATGAAACAAATGCTGCAAGTAAATTAACGAAGTTAACGAAGAAAGAACGAGATAAAGTCATAGCTGAAATGGAAAATGAAATGAAGGAGGCAGCAAAATCGTTGAACTTTGAGCGTGCTGCCGAGCTCCGTGATTTAATTTTAGAACTGAAAGCGGAAGGATGAAGCAATTATGGCAATGGAACATATTGTTGTGAAGGGAGCGCGTGCCCACAACTTAAAAAATATAGATGTGACCATTCCGCGTGATAAGCTTGTTGTTGTAACAGGCTTATCTGGTTCAGGTAAATCATCGTTGGCCTTTGATACCATCTATGCTGAAGGACAACGACGTTATGTTGAATCCTTGTCAGCATATGCCCGTCAATTTTTAGGCCAGATGGACAAACCTGATGTTGACGCAATTGAAGGGCTATCACCAGCCATCTCAATTGATCAAAAAACAACAAGTCGAAATCCGCGTTCAACTGTTGGGACTGTGACGGAAATCTATGATTACCTGCGCTTGCTTTATGCAAGAGTTGGTCGTCCAACCTGTCCTGTTCACGGAATTGAAATTTCCTCCCAAACAATTGAACAAATGGTTGACCGCATATTGGAATATCCGGAACGAACAAAGCTTCAAGTCCTTGCTCCTATTGTGTCTGGACGAAAAGGAACACATGTGAAAGTATTTGAAGATATTAAAAAACAAGGGTATGTCCGTGTTCGGGTTGATGGGGAAATGCATGAGCTTTCAGAAGAGATTGAGCTTGAGAAGAACAAAAAGCACTCTATTGAAGTTGTGATTGACCGTATTGTTGTGAAGGAAGGAGTTGCTTCACGATTAGCCGATTCCCTTGAGGCTGCTTTAGGTCTAGGAGAAGGCAGAGTGATCATCGATGTGATGGGAGAAGAAGAGCTTCTGTTCAGTGAGCATCATGCCTGCCCGCAATGTGGCTTTTCAATCGGGGAACTTGAACCGAGAATGTTTTCGTTCAATAGCCCGTTTGGTGCTTGTCCTGAGTGTGATGGTTTGGGATCAAAACTGAAAGTAGACTTAGACCTTGTGCTTCCGAATAAAGAACTGTCTCTTAAGCAGCATGCAATCGCACCTTGGGAGCCGACAAGCTCACAATATTATCCTCAAATGCTTGAAGCTGTATGCAATCATTATGGAATTGATATGGATATCCCGGTTAAGGATATTCCGAAGCATTTATTGGATAAAGTACTATATGGCAGTGATGGTGAGGAAATTTATTTCCGTTATGAAAATGATTTTGGCCAAGTTCGCGAAAACTATATTCAATTTGAAGGTGTTATTCGTAACGTTGAAAGACGATATAAGGAAACAACCTCAGACTTCATTCGTGAGCAAATGGAAAAGTATATGGGCCAGCAAAATTGCCCGAGCTGTAAGGGATATCGTCTTAAAAAGGAAACTCTTGCTGTTTTAATCCAGGGAAATCATGTTGGGGAAATTACAAAACTATCTGTTCAAGATTCACTGGAATTCTTTCAAAATCTATCCTTGACAGAAAAAGAAATGCAGATTGCGAATCTTATTTTGAAGGAGATTTGTGAAAGGTTAGGGTTCCTAAATAATGTTGGACTTGATTATCTAACCCTTAATCGTGCTGCTGGAACATTATCTGGGGGAGAGGCACAGCGAATTCGTCTTGCTACTCAGATCGGGTCGCGGTTAACAGGTGTTTTATACATTCTTGACGAACCTTCCATCGGCCTTCACCAGCGAGATAATGATCGCTTAATTCAGACCCTTCAAAATATGCGTGACATTGGAAATACACTTATTGTTGTTGAGCATGATGAGGATACGATGGTGGCTGCAGACTATTTAATTGATATTGGTCCGGGTGCCGGAATCCATGGTGGAGAGGTCATTTCTGCCGGAACGCCTGAAGAAGTGATGAATGATGACAATTCCTTAACAGGGCAATACTTATCCGGGAAGAAGTTTATCCCGCTTCCGTATGAACGCAAAAAACCTGATGGCCGTTATATCGAGATAAAAGGTGCAAAGGAAAATAATCTCCGCAATGTGAGTGTGAAGTTTCCATTAGGAACTTTTATCGCGGTAACGGGTGTGTCAGGTTCCGGAAAAAGTACGTTAGTAAACGAGATTCTTCATAAAACATTAGCACAAAAGCTTCACAAGGCAAAGGCGAAGCCAGGTGAACACAAAGAGGTAAAAGGAATCGAACATCTAGAGAAGGTCATTGATATTGATCAATCACCAATCGGCCGGACACCTCGATCAAATCCTGCAACATATACAGGTGTTTTTGATGATATCCGTGATGTTTTCGCAACTACAAATGAAGCAAAGGTGAGAGGCTATAAAAAAGGGCGCTTCAGCTTTAATGTAAAAGGCGGACGTTGTGAAGCATGCCGCGGTGATGGAATCATTAAAATTGAAATGCATTTCCTTCCTGATGTGTATGTTCCTTGTGAAGTGTGTCATGGGAAACGATACAACCGTGAAACACTAGAGGTCACATATAAAGGCAAAAACATTTCTGACGTTCTTGAGATGACGGTAGAGGATGCTGTTTCGTTCTTCGAAAATATTCCCAAAATCAAGCGTAAACTGCAAACAATTTATGATGTAGGTCTTGGCTATATAACTCTTGGACAGCCTGCAACCACTCTTTCCGGCGGAGAAGCCCAAAGGGTAAAGCTGGCATCAGAGCTGCACAGACGATCATCAGGTCGTTCTTTATATATTTTGGATGAACCGACAACGGGTCTTCATGTGGATGATATTGCACGATTATTAAAAGTCCTGCAACGCCTGGTAGATAATGGTGATACTGTCCTTGTCATTGAACATAATTTAGATGTAATCAAAGCAACAGATTATTTGGTTGACTTAGGTCCTGAAGGTGGAGACAAAGGCGGTCAAATCGTTGGCTATGGAACTCCGGAGGATATTATGAACAATGAACAATCCTATACGGGAAAATATTTAAAACCGGTTATAGAACGCGACAGGGATCGAATGAGAAAATTAATAAAAGAAAAAGAAGAGGTAGCACAAAGCTAATCTTCTGGATGAAAAGCTGATTTCTTTGGGAATCAGCTTTTTACGTTTATATATAAAAAATAATCCTCGATTTCCTAAATAATAGAAAAATATAGCCGATATAATATTCTGGAAGGGATAGAACGTGTACAAGGTTTTTTAAGGGTCAAATGGATTACCCTGATGCCGAAGCACAAACCAGATGATAAAAGTGAATATTTTTATAAAATAAACCATTAACAAGAAATAGCGAACCTGTTTCTTTTTAACCGTTTATTTACATTCTGCAAAAGTTAATTTGGTACAAGGGTAGCGATCCTGCCACTTGCTAAAGGCGCGTTTGATTCCAGGCTGACGTATATTTTCCTAGGATTAGAGGTGTTTTTTTACTGTGCAAAAAGGCATCACCAAAATAGACCATCCAGAATAACAAGAAGAAAGGATTTAGAACACATGAATTTATCAATCAAGCGAAAAATAATTGGGAGCTTTTTGATTGTCTCCATTATTTTTGGGGCAGCTTCGTTGTTTTCCTATCACAATATGAAACAATCAAATGAATCATATGAATATGTGATCGAAACGGTGGCAGAGTTAAGAGCCATTTCTCAAGCAATTCAAACGGATACAGCCTTACAGTCGGGGTATTATCGTGCCTATATGCTTTACGATGATGAGAGCTTTAGAGACAAGATGAATGAAGCAAATACTCAATTAAATGAAAGTATATCCAGAGGACTTGAGCTATCAACCTTACAAGAAACAAAGGATCGTCTTCAGTCCATTCAAGAGCTAAATGATCAATTTAAAGAAACCGCGAACCGTGTCATGGATGAAAAATCAATCGATGAAACAAAGGCAAATAAGGATGGCTTAAACCTGATTGTCCCAATTAGTACGAGCTTAACAGAGGAAGCTCTTTCTATGAATACCTGGTTAAGGGATGATATCTTAGAAGAAAGAGTAAAAGAAACGAAGGACGAGTCTGATCGGGCACAATTAACTCTAATCATTCTAAGCAGTGTTGCTGCTGTTTTTGCCATTGTGTGTGGAGTAGGTATCTCTATTTTTATTACAAGACCTATCTTTCGATTGGGTAACGCAGTGAAGCAGGTGGCTTCAGGAAATCTCCAAGTAGAAAAGATCACCATAAAGAATAAAGATGAAATCCATGATCTTAACGAATCATTCAATGCCATGACAGATAACTTGAGGGAAATGATCCGCTCGATAGCTGATCATTCAGATCAAGTAGCAGCATCTGCAGAACAATTGAATGCTAGTGCAGAACAATCGAGCAAAGCAACAGAAACTGTTTCTTCTGCAATTCAAGAAATTGCAAGTAGTGCAGAGAAAACAACGACAAAGTTGGAACTTAATTCAAGCTCATTACATGAAGTTTTACAAGGAATTCATCATATTTCAGAAAGTTCCGCAACTGTTTCTGAGCTTTCAAGAGAAACAACAAAGGAAGCAGAAGAAGGCGGAAATTATGTGAAAAACAGCCTAACCCAAATGAGGTTTATCCGTGAATCAGTTGGACGTTCAAATGAAGTTGTTCAAACACTATCACAGCGTTCGACGGAAATAGGTTCAATATTGGATGTGATTAGTGATATTGCAAATCAAACGAATTTACTGGCGTTAAATGCAGCCATTGAAGCGGCAAGAGCTGGTGAACATGGAAAAGGTTTTGCTGTCGTTGCTGATGAAGTTCGGAAGTTAGCAGAACAGTCTCAAGCATCAACAAAGAGTATTGCAGATTTAATTACATTCATTCAAAAAGATACCGAAGAATCCGTAAATATTATGAATGAAGTTGTTCATAATGCGGAGGAAGGGGTAAAAGTATCAGAAATAACCTCTGAGAAGTTTGCTCAGATCCTGACAAGTACAAAGAATATTACCCCGCAGATTGAACAAGTAACAGCAACGGTGCAGCAAATTTCGGCTAGTATTGATGAAATTGCGAACTCGGCGATGGAGGTTTCCCGTTTGGCTCAGGAGAATGCGGCTAGTTCTGAAGAAGTGGCTGCATCAACGGAGGAACAGTTGGCGTCCATGCAGGAAATCGATGCATCAGCCCAGGCTCTTGCCCATATGGCTGAAGAGTTAAAAACAGTTGTTGGTCGTTTTAAGATTTAATTAGATATAAACGGAAACCCGTCTTTGTTGGCGGGTTTGTTATATTACACTGGTCAAAATGACACAATCGCTCCCTTCTAACTATTTTTTATCATACTAACTCACCTTCTAGTACAATAGGTTCATTTCTTTCAAAAAGAAGGAAGGGACCTTTCGTTTAGTAACCGTTCACAAACTCTATTAAATTAGGAAATAGCTCATTTTTGGTTGTTGGTTTTACACATTTATCCAAGTTGACGAAAGCTTAAAAATAGACTTAGATATGGTAAGAAGAGATTTGGTTTTATGGAAAGGAGCATATGAATGAAGAGCATCAGAAGTCGTTTATTCCTTATGCTTCTTATTTTTATTATCATCCCGTATTTTTTATCTGTTTTTGTCATTTATGGATATACAAAAAATAGAGTGGAACAGCAAGCCCTTAAGGCTAGTCATAGCCAGATGGATAAACTTTCGGAGGAATTGGAGCAATATTTTGATGAAATGGTTAATCTGCCTTACCTGATTTACCGAAATCCTGATTTTTTTACGATTTTCACAGACGAGTCAGAAGACCTTCCTCCACAATCAAAAGAAAACAGTGTGGAAACATTTTATTTGATGAGAAATGAAATCCGTCAAGTGCGTTTTTATCTTGATAAAAGGAAAGAGTCGATTACAGCTTATCATGCAAAAGTAAGTGCTCCAAAGCAAAAACCGGACGTATTGAATGAAGAATCTATTAAAAAACTATACAATTCGAACAGTTCTGATCTGATTGAACCGCCGCATCAGATTGAAAATTATAATGATGCAGCGATTGTACCGGAGTCTGACAAGACGGTTGTATTGACGATTCACCATAAAATAGTTGATATTTTATCAAATGAAGTTCTTGGCTTCATTTCCATTGATCTTGATCTTGATGTTTATGCCAGGTTGTGTAGTAGCTTGATTGAGGAGAATGAAGAATCAGTGCTGCTTATTGATGCCAATGATCATGTCATGTACGCAACTGATGCATCATTAATCGGAAAATCAGCACCTGAAGGGTTACTGGAGCAAATAAATGCAAGAAACACGAATTCAAATGGAGAGATTATCTTAACTAAATCATTATCCGGACCACTAGATCAATGGAAATTGGTGAAAATCACACCTAGTCAATATTTATTTCAAGAGGCGAGGCAAACAGCAATCATCAATATCTTAGTTGGTATCGGAGTCGGATTAATGGGACTTTTGATGATTGGATATGTTTCCTACAGAATTACTCGTCCGATAAAAACTCTTAGCCAAAAAGTTCGGTCCATTGAGGGCGGAAATAGGCAGGTGCCGTTTGGTAGTGAGAGAAAAGATGAGATCGGCCATTTAGACAATCATATGAAGGAAATGATGGATCGAATAAACCTTCATATTGACAGGGAATATAAACTGGAAATTGAAAATAGAAAAAATCAATTTAGAGCACTGAAAGCCCAGGTGAATCCACATTTCTTATTTAATGCCCTGCAATCAATCGGGGCTGTGGCATTAAGGTCTGATGCTCCAAATGTCTATAAATTAGTAACCACTTTATCCAACATGATGAGGTATTCCATCCGAGCGGATCAATGGGTATACCTGCGTGAAGAGGTTGAGTATATTGAACGCTATCTTTCTCTCCAGAGAGAGCGTTTCGGCCACGAACTTAATGTTTCCATACAGTTAAACAAAGAACTGCTAACTATGAAGATTCCGAGTATGATCGTACAACCGCTAGTTGAGAACTTTTTTAAGCATTGCTATGAAGAAGGTTTCTATGATGCCAGGTTAAGTATTTATGGAAAAAGAACAGGTGAGAACGTCATCCTTACCGTGGAAAATGACACGTCAAGTGTTTCTTCTTCCAAATTGAACTCATTAAGAGAACATATCTATTCCTCTTCTTATGAGGGAACAAATTTACACGAGCATATCGGCCTGAAAAATATTCATGATCGCTTAGTTTTAAACTATGGAGAGAATGCAGGCCTAAAGCTCGATACGAAGAATGGGGAAGGCTTTTGTGTGGAACTTACAATTCCGCTTGAGACTGACCTGCCAAAGGATGAACAGACGATCTTTTTAGATAAATCTAACATCTATTGATTTTTTTCTACATCAAAGGAGGATGGGATAAAGTGAAGGCTCTCATGATCGATGATGAAATCAATGTCCGTTTTGTGATGAAGCAATTAGGTGATTGGGCGAAATATGGAATTACGACTCTTTTTGAAGCGGCAAATGGACAAGAAGCCAAAAGAATCATAGAAAAGGAAAGTCCGGAGATCATTTTCACTGATATAAAAATGCCTGGAATGAATGGGATGGAGCTGATTGAATGGCTGCATGAAAACTCTTATACAGGAAAAGTGATTTTCATCACTGGCTATGACGACTATTCTTTCATGCGAAAAGCGATTCAGTTTAGCAGCTTTGACTATTTATTAAAGCCTATTGAAGCAGAGCCGTTTAATCACACATTGGCTGCAGCAGTTGAAGCCTGGAAAAAGGAAGAAAAAGAACGAAACAACAAAGAAGATGGAGATATGGAAAGTGTTAAAAGGTTTCGCATGAACCAGGTCGTGACACAAGCCTGTATAGGAGAACAGTTTGATGAGCTGGAAATAGCTTCATTTCTTCCTCATGCGAATCAATACGAATTAACACTTATGTCTTTTTATCAAATGCATCATGCTGAACCTTACGTACAGCAGCTAGCTGATGAGCTTTTGAAACAAGGATGGGGGAATGCCTTTGCTCTTCAGCATGATTCAACACTTTGTCTCGTGATGTCAAAAGAATCGGACTGGATTTTCATTGAAGAATGGATTAGTCAGAAGTTTGATATTCCGATCAGACTTGTAAGCGGCAAGCCGATCAGCTTTTTAAATGAAATTACAAGCTCGTTTCGGGATTTACAAAGGGAAATGGAAGGTCAAAACTATCGATCAATTCATCGTGTAAATGACTTGGATGATGCTCGCCGGATGCAGGATATCGTAGCATATGTAGAGATGTATTATATGGAAGAACTAAGTTTGGAAAAACTGGCAAACCGCTTCTTCTTAAGTCGTGAACATATTTCAAGAAAGTTCAAACAACAAACAGGATTGCCACTGTCCAAATATGTCATGAACCTAAGAATTAATCAAGCGAAAACGTGGCTTATGGAAACAGAGGAGAGTATCCTTTCTATTTCATTAATGCTCGGCTATCAGGATGAAAAATACTTTTCAAAACTGTTCAAAAAAGTGGTTGGTATGACACCTTTTGAGTACCGAAATGCAAAAGAAAAACAAGCATTGACCAGTAGGGAATGTGAAACATACTGAGGTGAAAGAATGAAAAAAAGGATCGCAGGTTTATTATTAGTTGGAGGCCTAAGTCTAACCCTTTCAGCATGTCAGGAAGCGACGAAGCTAAAGGAATCCAAAGCAGCAGCTGAGCCCAAATTGACATTACATGTTCGGAATCCAAAAGTGGAAATTTCAACACAGTTTGAGCAAATGGTGAAGGCTTATGAAAAGGAAAACCCAAACATAGACATTCAAGTTGAAACGGTTGGGGGAGCAACAGATGATCTTGCTGATCTAAAAGCCCAAATTGCAGCAGGAAAAGGTCCAGACATTTTCACGAATAATGGATATGAGCAAGGTAAGCTATGGAAGAACCTTTTAGAAGATCTATCAGATCAGTCATGGGTCAAACAAGCCTATGATGAAACTCTACTTCCTATGACGTTTGATGAAAAGTTATATGGAATGCCTGTCAATATGGAAGGATACGGCTTTATCTACAATAAAGATTTATTTGAAAAAGCGGGAATTCAAACACCTCCAAAAACACGAACAGAATTAGAAAAATCCGCGGAACAATTACAAAAGGCAGGCATTACACCTTTTGCCAATGGATATTATGAAGAGTGGAAGCTCGGAGTTTTTCTATTAAATATAGCCTTTGCTCAGCAAGATGATCCTGATGAATTTATAAAAAATCTTCATGCAGGAAGTGAAAAAATCACAACAAATCAGGTATTCAAAGAGATGGTTGACTTGCTCGACCTAACCTTAAAATACGGAAATGAACAACCATTAACAACTGATTATTCAATGGAGTTAAACATGTTTACAAAAGGTGAAGCAGCCATTCTCCTTCAAGGCAACTGGGTTCAACCGATGATTGACCAAGCTTCGCTAAATATGAATATTGGTTTTCTCCCAATCCCAATCAATGATGAACCAAAAAACGATGCTCTTGTCGTGAGCGTTTCGAATTATTGGGTCATCAATAAACAATCATCATCTGAAAAGAAAAAAGAAGCAAAGAAATTTTTGAATTGGATGGTCTCATCTCCACAAGGAAAATCATTTATGACCGAACAATTTAAATTCATCCCGGCGTTTAAAAACGTTGAAACCAATCATCTAGGCCCACTTGCACACGACACCTTAACGTACTACAAACAAGGAAAAACCCTATCCTCCAACTGGTTCCACTTTCCCGTCGGCATCAGAGAAGAATTCGGCTCCTCCATGCAGCTATACATCGACAACCAACTAAACCGCGACCAACTACTCCAAGAACTTCAACAATCCTGGGACTAGGGGACAGGTCCCTTGTCCCATTCAGGGACAGTGGACCTGTCCCTTTGTCCCATCCAGCCCCAGCGTCTTTGTCCCCATGTCTTATCAATATACGACGAAATTCCGGTCAATTCGTGACATATCCTCGGATAACACTACTACCCTATAATTTTAGTTGTAAACAAAAACTTGCTAGGAGGATAAGCGATGAACTTTAAGAGTTTTGCCAAACAAGCAACAGTCGTAACACTTAGTACAGCTATTTTATTAGGGGGCGGTGGGTCTTTTGCGTCTGCGAAAGAAAAAGATTCCCGTGATCACAAAGAGGACTATGGAATTTCTCATATCACACGTTCTGATATGCATAAACTCATTGAACAGCAGGGGAATTCTAAATACACTGTTCCTGAATTTGATGAGTCAAAAATTAAAAATATCTCATCTGCAAAAGGATACGATGAGCTAGGAAATTTAATTAATTTAGACGTATGGGATACATGGCCATTACAAAATGCCGACGGGACAGTCGCAACCTATAATGGCTACCAAATTGTTTTTGGTTTAGCAGGTGACCCTGACAGAGGGTGGGACACATTCATCTACATGTTCTATAAAAAAGTAGGCGACAATTCAATTGATAGCTGGAAAAATGCAGGAAGAGTCTTTAAAGATTCCGACAAATTCAAATCAGATGAACAAAATTTAAGAGACCAAGCAGAAGAATGGTCTGGTTCTGCAACATTAACATCTGACGGAGAAGTTCGCTTATTTTATACAAATCGTCATGGATGGGATCCTGCAAATGGATTCTTTGGTAAGCAAACATTAACAACTGCACAAATCAATGTGTCTGAGCCAAGTGAAAACACATTGAAAGTAGATGGAATTGAAGACCACAAATCGATCTTTGATGGAGACGGAAAAAACTATCAAACAGTTCAACAAGCATTTGGCGGTGGAGATTATTCAGATAATCATACATTAAGAGATCCTCATTATATTGAAGAGAATGGTCGCAAGTACCTTGTCTTTGAGGCAAACACTGGAACAGAAACAGGTTACCAAGGTGAGAACTCATTATTTAATAAAGCTTATTATGGTAAAAGTGAAGCATTCTTCCGCAGTGAAAAAAGCAATCTATTAAATAGTCCTAAAAAGGATTTAGCAGAAATTTCAAACGGAGCACTTGGAATAATTGAAATTAATGATGATTACTCTTTAAAGAAAGTCATGAAGCCGCTGATTGCGTCAAACACAGTAACAGATGAAATTGAGCGTCCAAACATCTTTAAAAAGGATGGAAAATGGTATCTATTTACAAGCTCAAGAGGATCTAAAATGACGATTGACGGTATTGATGATGAAGATATTTATCTATTAGGTTATGTGTCTAACTCATTAACAGGTCCATACAAGCCATTAAACAAAACAGGACTTGTGTTACATCAAGATCTTGATCCATATGATGTGACATGGACTTACGCGCATTTTGCGATTCCGCAAGAAGGAAGCGACAATACAGTCGTAACAAGTTATATGACAAACAGAGGATATTTTGAAGACCATCAATCTACCTTTGCACCAAGCTTCCTATTAAACATTAAAGGTGATAAAACATCTGTTGTGAAAGATGGAATTCTTGAGCAAGGTCAAATAACGATTAAATAATTCAGTTGAAAAGAAAATGCCGCTGTACATATGGCATTTTCTTTTTCTATATACTGAAGCTAAACGTGGTGATAACTATGCAAAAACATAAAAAAATCGGCTTCCTTCTTATTTGCTTCCTAATTGTAGGTGTAATTGTATTTGTGATGAATGTCAAAAAAGATACACCATCTCAAACCAATAAAAAAGATACAGAAACGTCCTCCATTCGTGCTCACTACCATTTTACCGTACCTGATAAATGGAAAAATGATCCTCAAAGACCCCTCTATGTGAATGGGAAATATCATTATTACTACCTTTATAACCGTGATTACCCAGACGGAAATGGTACAGAATGGCGGCATGCCAGTTCGGAAGATCTTGTGCATTGGCAGGATGAAGGTGTGGCTATCCCAAAATATACGACTGAAAATGGAGACCCATGGTCAGGCTCGGTTGTCATAGATTCGGAGAATACAGCAGGATTTGGAGAAGGGGCTTTTGTGGCCATTGTGACACAGCCTTCAGCTGATGGTGAGAAGCAGGAACAATTTTTATGGTACAGCACCGACAAAGGACAAACATTCACTCCTTATGGAGATAAACCAATTATGGAAAATCCGGGAACACATGACTTCCGGGATCCAAAGGTGATGTGGGATAAGCGGGATGAAAAGTGGAAAATGGTTATGGCAGAAGGAGCTAAAATAGGGTTCTACGAATCAAAAAATTTGATAAACTGGGAATATACAAGTGGTTTTACAACCGGGGGAATGGGTATTGTAGAATGCCCGGATCTCTATCTTATGCAAGCGGATGATGGGGCTTTAAAATGGGTGCTTGGAGTGAGTGCAAACGGACTTTCTACAAACAAACCAAATACGTATGCTTACTGGATCGGTGATTTCAATGGAAAAGAATTCATTGCTGAACAGAATGATCCCCAATGGCTTGATTACGGGTTTGATTGGTATGGTGGAGTTACCTTTGAAGATGGAACAGAAAAAGATAACCTAACAAGACGTTATGCCTTCGCCTGGATGAATAATTGGGCATATGCTCATAACACTCCAACATTACAGGAAGATTTTAATGGGATGGATTCAATTGTCCGTCAAATAGAATTAAAACATGAAGGTGACAATCACTATTATCTGGCCTCACAACCTATTGAAGCTCTGAACAAGTTGGAAACAACAACAGAATCAATCAAGAACATAAACGTAAATGGAACTAAAACTCTCCCATTAAAAGGAGACGTCTACCAACTAGAAGCTGATATCTCATGGGAAAAACTCAAAAATGTCGGTCTAAGACTACGTGAATCGGCTGATAAGAAGAAACATGTTGATGTTGGAATTTTCTATAACCCAAAGCAGCCTTACTTTTATGTGAATCGTTCCAATACGGACCATCCTGATGAAAATCAGCAATTAGTAGAAAGTACATCACCATTTAACACAAATAAGAAACAGGTGCATCTGAAGATCCTCGTTGACACAACCAGCATTGAGGTTTTTATTGACGATGGAAAAGAAGTGCACTCACAAGTTATTTTTCCGGAAGAAAAAGCTCAAGGTATCTCACTCTTTTCAGAAGGAGGAGAAGCTGTTTTTTCCAACCTTACGTTTACGAATATGAAGCCAGCCAACCACTAACAGACCAAATCGCTTGATGATTTGGTCAAACTCCCTTACCATTAAATAAAAAAATTCATGAAACAATACTGAAACCTCTTCCTTTTTCATACGTACTAAAGATAAGGAGAGTGAAGGAAATGGATAATACGAATAAATTCCTTGCTTCATTAAATTATTTTAGTGTGTTTATTGCCCCATTGTTATTACCTATCATCATTTATTTTGTTGTCGATCATCTCGAAGTAAAACAGCATGCCAAAAAAGCCCTTGTTTCACACATTATTCCTTTCTTATCTATTATAGGTCTATTCATCACGATCTTCTTTGCAGCAGCCTCTAGTTCTTCAGGAGATACCGCCTTTTTTCTTATTATTACTGGTTTTGTACTAGTCGGGTTAATCAATCTTATTGTATTTATTTGGAACATTGTCAAAGGAATTAAGATTTTTACAAAAGAATCATAAGGAGGAGTTTGGATGAAAGAGCAAAGAAAACGAATTTTAAGATTAGTGGAAGAAGGAAAACTTTCCGCGGAAGAAGCATTATCACTTATTGAAGCCTTAGAAAATGAGGAAGCAGTCAAGGAAGAAAAAATAACGGCTTTGTCTACTGAGGTTTTGGGAAATAAGCAGTCTTCTAATGATGACCACGATTCAGCAGAACAAAAGCAATCAATAGGAAACAAATTAATGGATTGGGTCGATTCAGCCGTCAAAAAGGTAAAGGATATGGATTTAGATCTTAATTTTGGTAAATCAATCGGTCTTCAGCATATTTTTCAATTTCAAGGTGATTCGTTCCAAGATATTGATATTCAGCTTACAAATGGAAGTGTCAGCTTTGAGCCTTGGTCTGAAAAGGATATTCGGGTTGAATGTGATGTAAAAGTGTTCCGTGTGGAAAACACTGAACAAGCAAGAGAAACCTTTTTAGCCGGTGTTGATTGTCAAGTGGAAGGAAACCGTTTTGTATTTTTTACAGAGAAAAAGACGATGAAAATAAATATGATCGTCAGACTGCCAGAACAGACATATGAACAAGTTAAAGTGAAATTGTTTAACGGACCGATTAGAGGGGAAGATTTAAGAGTAGAAGCCATAAGGGTAAAAACAGCAAACGGTGTTGTTTCTTTTTCTTCACTCAATGGTGCTAAAGGAGAATTTGAAACAGCAAACGGGCAAATTAAACTTTCAGATGCTCAGTTTGATAAACTTGAACTGGAAACAATCAGCGGTCATATTCAATTTAATGGATCTGCAGAAAAGCTGGATGCGCAGAGTTTTAATGGCAATGTACAAGTAAAGCTTAACGATGATCGTTGTGAAACCTTCTATGCAAAAACAGCGACAGGAAATATTGATATTACAGTTCCGGAAGAAAGTACAATAGTTGGAGAGCTAAAATCAAATTTAGGCTCCTTATCTGCACTGCTTAATGATGTAGAGATTTCCTATGAGAAAAATGAAACAATTCAAAAAGAGCTTAAGTTCCGTACAGCACAGCAGGCAAAAATGACCCTTTTTGCCGATTCGAAAACAGGCTCTATTGAGATTAAATAATTTAAGGATGATGAAACATGAAGAAACTAACAAGATCTCGCCAGAATAAGAAACTAACCGGAGTATTAGGAGGTTTATCAGAATATCTCGGAATGGACGCATCTTTAGTACGTATCCTATTCGTGATTGTTTTACTTTTCACAGGCTTCTTTCCAATGGGAATCATCTATTTGATCTCCATTTTCTTAATCCCGGAAGAAACGGACGTAATGTAAGATGAAAAGGTGGATTGTGAGCATTCTTGTGAATGCTCTCATTTTAATTGTCGTAGCCGGGTTTTTTGATTCCTTTCATTTAAGCGGGATTTGGGCAGCGATAGGAGCGAGCTTTATCTTGTCCATCCTGAATGTGCTTGTGAAACCATTTCTCATTTTATTAACATTACCTGTGACGGTTCTGACTTTAGGGTTATTTCTTTTTGTTATTAATGCTGTCACGCTAATGATTACAGAAGGGTTGATGGGTGATGCGTTTAATATAGATGGTTTTGGAACTGCATTACTTGCCGCTGTTTTTATTGCGATCTTGAATGTGATGATTCAAAAAGGGATTGTTGAACCGATGAAGAAGGATAAATAAACGTTTGTTTAAAAAGAGCAGGGGAGGGAATCTTGCTCTTTTTTTAGTACTATCAGAAAGTATAAGATTTTATGGATGATAGTATAAGAAAAACAAAGGCTTTTCGCCATTAGGACTTGGCGATAAGCCAAGTTTTTCTAATGAAAATACCAAAACCTGCACATACTAAGTGCGGGTGAGTTGCATGGATAAACGAAGGCTTCAGAAGTTGTTAATGATTACTTGTTTTATTTTTCTTTTACCTGCCATTGTCCCAACTAGTGGTAATGAAAGTTCTTCTTTGAGTGTCGAAGCAAGTGCTCCACAAAATTATTTTCATGCTCATCAATACACCTCAACAGATAGGGGGGACATGATGGTAAGTGAAAATACTGCAAAAACAGAACCTCCCCGCTCTTATTCTCCACCAGGAGAGCGTGAATTTTCCAAAGAAAAATATCAGTCATTAAAAAGGATGTACATGTCTGAAAATGAAACACAGTCACAAGTTGGATTTCCTTATCATCGTTTTGATGTAAAGGTTCACCGGGACATAAAGCCATCTGATAAAATCACCCTTTATTGGAAGGGGAAATCATTACCAGGAAGACAAGTCACAATGTATGGCTGGAATGTAGTAAAAGGAAAATGGGTGGAAATTGAAGGTGTAGTGGCAGGTGATACATCCTTTGAATTAAAAGGGAATGTAAATGCCGAGGAATTTGTTCAAAATCGAAAAGTAAGTGTAATTGTCCAGGATCAATTGCCACAGAAATCCAAAAGCTATGATTACTCATTTGTATGGATGTCAGATACTCAATATTATGCACAGGACTACCCCGCAATTTTTAAATCGATTACGGAATGGATTGCTGAGAATAAAGATGTGATGAATATTAAATATGTGTTTCACACGGGAGATATTGTGAATAAAGGAAATGATGAAAGACAATGGAAACGGGCAAGTGCTTATATGAATACGTTGGACGTAGCACGTATTCCTTATGGAGTTCTGCCGGGAAATCATGATGAAGGACATGACTTTAATCGTTATAAAGCCTATTTTGGAGAGAAGCGGTTTATGAAAAAATCCTATTACGGAGGATCTTTTGACCAAAACCGGGGGCATTATGATTTGATTTCAGCAAATGGAAAAGATTATATCTTCGTTTATATGGGCTGGGGGATTGGAAAAAAAGAAATCGAGTGGCTCAATAATGTGCTTGAACGATATGCTGATCGAACAGCGATCCTCTCCTTTCACGAGTACTTAAAAAAGAATGGTGAAAGAAGTCATAAAGGTAATGAAATTTTTGAAAAAGTCGTCAAGCCAAATCAACAGGTTGTGGCGGTGCTTTGTGGACATTATCATAGCAGTCACCTTGCGATAGATGCGCTTGATGATGATGGTGATGGTACAGTTGATCGCAAAGTCTATCAAATTTTAGCCGATTACCAAAAAGGTCCTGAAGGCGGAAGCGGTTTTCTTCGTTTACTTCATGTGGACGAAGAAACGAACACAATTGATGTGCGGACCTACTCTCCTTATAAAAATAAGTATCATTATTACAACCCTGAGAAACATCCGAAAAAAGAACAATTTACAATGGATATTGATGTGGAAAAAACAAATAAAAGTGTTTCAACAACCTATTTTGAGTTGAACATTTACAAACAACTATCAAATGAAAAGGTTGCTGCGGGAAGTAGACCATAAGAAAAGCGCAAGCGCCTTGGTCAGCCTCAGGCAAATAAGACGCAAATGAATAGAAGACGTTCTTTGTCTTCCATTCATTTGTGGCTAGACCCTAGAGGCAGTCAAAAACGCGACATCAATCGCCATGACTGCACTTGCACGTCCTGTGCGATCTAGGGCTAGGCGCTGGAGCTGGACACTAAAAAAGGAGGGACAGTCATAATCGTGACTGCCCCTCATTACTTACTTCACAATAAACGTATCATATCCTTTTGATTTTAGTTCGTTTGCAAGTGCTTCCGCATTTTGTTTGTTTGAAAAAGCACCAACTTGAACTTTGTAATGGGTAGATGATCGTGTGCCTTTTGTGTTTGTTAGTTGATAATATTTCACTATTGCATCAACAATGGCTTTTGCGCATGTCAACCGGTAGCTGGAGGTTTGAAGCAGTGCTGCCTCTTCTTTGTTTGTCATAAATCCACATTCACATAAAATAGCTGTCATGGAGGTTGCTTGTAACACATGGAAATTAGCTGTTTTCACGCCACGATTTTTCCGTTTTGTGCTTGAAATAAGCTCATTCTGAACCATTTGGGCTAACCTGGTAGCCGTTTTTGGCTTAGTTGTATAAACATAGGTTTCAATTCCTTCAGCACTTGTCCATTGTTTTCCATGGCCGTGGGCATTTGCGTGAATGGAGATAAAGACATCCACTTTTTCCTTATTCGCCTTTGTGGTTCTCTCATTCAGAGGAACATCCCGTTGGTCAGAGTGAGTAAATAAAATGGTCACTCCTTCATACTTCATCAATAACTTCTTCATTTCACCTGCAACAGCACGATTAAACTCATACTCCTTCATACCATCAACCGTCCGTTTTCCCGGTGTTTCATACCCATGTCCCGCATCAATTGCAATTTTCATGAACATTCCTCCTTGTCATCATATTCAACCTTTATATAAGGCTTTCTACGAAAAAAGTAGCGCATAAGTTTTATAAGAAGAATAAATTAATTTTTATTTTGGAAAGTATGGTACAAGTGCTAGAATAGAAACAGAAGTTATAGGCTCTTTACTAAAGGTTGTTTTTCTCAACAACGTTCTATGAATGAATAATGATTTGGTTGATTGAAGCAGAAAGCGAGCAACCTGGAGCTGCAATCAACCATGCGCAATCAAATTAAGAAGCAACAATGTTTGCGGTAATACATCACTTGCTTTTCATGTCCATAAAGGAGGATACATCATGCCAAAAGTTCGCACAAAAGATCTAGTTGATAAATTTAATTTCGAAATCGTTAGTGGAGAAGAAGGAATCAATCGTCCGATAACAACAAGTGACCTGTCACGTCCTGGAATTGAAATGGCCGGCTTTTTTACATACTACCCAAAGGAACGTGTTCAACTGCTCGGGAAAACTGAGCTATCGTTTTTCCATCAGCTTTCACCACAGGAAAAGACACATCGCATGGACGAGCTTTGCACAGATATTACGCCTGCGATCATTGTGACAAGAGAAATGGAAACGCCTCAAGAGCTTATTGAAGCATCGGAACGAGAAGGGGTTCCTGTATTGCGATCTCCAATGAAAACAACGCGCTTATCAAGCCATTTAACAAATTTCCTTGAAGGAAAATTAGCGCCGACAACTGCGGTTCATGGCGTATTAGTTGATATTTACGGAGTCGGAGTGTTAATTATAGGAAAAAGTGGTGTCGGGAAAAGTGAAACAGCTCTTGAACTTGTCAAGCGTGGACACCGTCTTGTTGCCGATGATTGTGTTGAAATTCGCCAGGAAGACACCGATACACTAATCGGTAGTGCGCCTGAGCTAATTGAACATTTGTTGGAAATTAGAGGACTGGGCATTATCAATGTTATGACATTATTTGGTGCAGGTGCTGTTCGAAGCTTCAAACGTATCACCCTTGTGATTAATCTTGAAATATGGGATAAAAATAAACAATATGACCGTTTGGGACTAGAAGAAGATAAAATGAGGATCATTGATACAGATATAACAAAGCTAACAGTTCCTGTTCGTCCTGGACGAAATTTATCCGTTATTATTGAAGTAGCTGCGATGAACCATCGCTTAAAAAGAATGGGTGTAAATGCGGCTGAGCAGTTTACAAACAAGCTTGCAGGTGTGATTGAAGAAGGAGATCACGAAGAGGAATAATCAACTTAAAATGGAATCGGAAAACGACCGATTCCCACTCCTTTTTAATTGGAAACATTAGGTAGATATCAATACATAAAAGAAGTAAAATAAATATGATTGTGCTTACGGAAACTCCTGAATGAAGAGGATAAAAAAGCAACAATCATACATAGAGGGAGATGAAGACATGGAAGAAAGTATTAAGCCTCTTGATCCGATTGCCCTTGAATTAGGGCCACTGCAAATTCACTGGTATGGTGTGATTATTGGTCTTGGAGCATTACTCGCACTGTTCATTGCGGTAAAGGAAAGTGAAAGACGCGGATTACATAAAGACACATTTGTGGACCTTGTGTTGTTTGCGATTCCAATTGCTATCATCGGGGCGAGAATCTACTATGTTATCTTTCAGTGGGATTACTATTCTCAAAATCCAGGTGACATTATTAAGATCTGGAATGGCGGACTAGCGATTCACGGTGGATTAATCGCTGCCGTTATAACTGGGGCAGTATTTGCCAAAGTGAAGAATATTTCGTTTTGGAAATTGGCTGATATTGCGGCACCAAGTATTATTCTAGGTCAAGCGATCGGCCGTTGGGGAAACTTTATGAATCAGGAAGCACATGGAGGACCTGTAACAAGAGAGTTTTTGGAAGGTTTACTTTTACCTGATTTTATCGTCAATCAAATGTATATAAATGGACAATATTACCATCCAACTTTTTTATATGAATCATTATGGAGCCTTGTTGGATTTATCGGTCTCATGTTGCTCCGAAAAGCAAACTTCAGACGCGGGGAGCTTTTCTTAACATATGTGATCTGGTATTCCATCGGACGCTTTTTCGTTGAAGGACTTAGAACAGATAGCTTAATGCTGACAGATACATTGCGAATTGCACAAGTGATTTCTATTGTTCTGATCCTTATTGCTGTAGGAGTGATCATTTTCCGACGGATGAAGGGCTATTCAAAAGAACGCTATTTAGATGCGAGTCAATAAAACCCTGGCCGATTAGCAATTTTTACATCAAGGGAGAGGGTCAAAGTGTTTGACAGTTTGAAAACAGGCTTGAAGGCAGGATTGCAGACAACCTGGACATTAGGAAAAGTTATTTTTCCAATTACATTGATTGTAAGCCTGCTGCAATATACACCCGTATTAGGGTGGATTGTAAAGCTGATTTCACCATTGATGGGGATTTTCGGATTATCAGGTGAAGCAGCTATCCCGCTTGTCATAGGGAACTTTCTTAATCTATATGCTGGAATTGGTGCCATATTATCTTTGGAATTAACCGTGAAGGAAGTATTTATCTTAGCGTTGATGCTTTCCTTTTCACATAATTTACTCGTGGAATCCTCTGTGGCGGCAAAGGTTGGGTTGAAGCTATGGATCATTTTGATTGTAAGACTCGGTCTTGCCATAAGTTCCGCCATCGTCGTAAACCTTGCCTGGCAAGGCGGAGGTGAAACGGCACAATACGGATTTGTTAGTCAAACGAGTGTGGTACCAAACGGTTGGTTTGAAATCATCGTCCTTGCGTTACAAAAAGCAACACTTGGTATTGTTCAATTAGCGTTAATTGTTATCCCGTTAATGGTGGTTATTCAATACTTAAAGGATTATGGAATTTTAAATGTATTTACCCGTTGGATGGCCCCTGTTACAAGAATGCTTGGTATGAAGGAAAACACATCGATGACATTGGTGGCAGGATTAACAATTGGGTTGGCATACGGAGCAGGTGTTATGATCCAAGCAGTCAAAGAAGATGGTGTAAGCTATAAGGATTTAACATTGGCTTTTATCTTTTTAGTATCCTGTCATGCAGTTGTAGAGGATACATTAATTTTTATTCCATTAGGAATTCCGGTATGGCCGTTGCTTGTTATTCGTTTGTCTGTGGCGATTATTCTTACGATGACAGTAGCAGCTATCTGGAGAAAATTCGAAACAGCACCTAGAAGAAAGGAAGCGACATATGAAAATTAATACACTATTATTTGACCTGGACGGAACATTGATCAATACAAATGAATTAATTATTGAATCCTTTCTCCACACACTACATTCGTATTATCCGGACCAATATAAAAGAGAAGATGTTTTGCCGTTTATCGGCCCAACTCTTTATGATACATTCACAAGTATCAACCCGGAGAAAACAGAAGAAATGGTGAAGGTGTATCGCAAGTTTAATCATGAACAACATGACACGCTTGTAACGGAATACGAAACAGTGTTTGAAACAATCAAAACACTTAAGGAGCATGGCTTCAAACTCGGTATTGTGACAACGAAAATCCGCGATACCGTGAACATGGGGCTAAAGCTTACAAAGCTTGATCAGTTTTTTGATGTTGTTGTCACTCTTGATGATGTTGAAAACGCAAAGCCGCATCCGGAACCTGTTTTAAACGCATTAGCACAGCTTGATTCAAAACCGGAGGAAGCGATCATGGTCGGTGATAATCACCATGATGTGGAAGCGGGAAAAAATGCCGGTACCAAAACAGCCGGTGTTTCCTGGAGTATAAAAGGCAGAGAGTATATCAGCAGCTACAATCCGGATTATTTACTAGAAAGAATGAGTGATCTACTTCCAATTGTTGGAGTGAAATAAGGTGAGGAGAACAACAAGATACCCTGTGTCAGGAGCCAACTCGCTTTGGCATGTGTATAAAACCGTCCCGTTTTGGAAGGTTGTTCGGAACTTTGTTGTGATTCAACTTGCACGTTATACACCATTTTTAGCAATGAAAAATTGGCTCTATCGTACTTTTTTACACATGAAAATCGGTGATCAAACCTCATTCGCGCTTATGGTGATGCTTGATGTCATGTTTCCGGAAAAGATATCGGTTGGAAGAAACACGGTCATCGGCTATAACACAACCATTCTCGCTCACGAATATTTGATTAAAGAATACCGGCTTGGTGATGTTCAAATTGGTGATGAAGTAATGATAGGAGCAAATACAACAATCCTGCCAGGTATCATCATTGGCGACGGAGCTATTGTCTCAGCTGGAACTCTTGTTCACAAAGATGTCCCCGCAGGAGCCTTCGTCGGTGGAAACCCGATGCAAATCATCTATACAAAAGAAGAACTGGCAAAAAGAGAAGAAGCTGCTAGTACAAACTAGTGGCTTTTTCTTTTAGTTGAACAAGTGATTTAAGGTTCATGTTATATACTTTTTTAATCAAAAGGGTCTCTAGCAGAGACTATTTAGGTTGATTGAAGCGAGCAACCTGGAGCTGCAATCAGCCACCACAACACTTTTTACATAAGCATCTAAGTGCCAAACTTGGCCTTAATCAAACGTTTGTTTAAACACTCAAAAGTCAGAATAATATGTAAACTAAACAAATTTCACCTAATATATAGTAATTCCTTGAAATATCCCCTTCACTTTGGTAGTATATTAGCATATTAGCGAAGTAAAGGATTCTGAAAATTAACTTAGTATTCAATGACGACGGGGGTACTGACACATATGTTTATGTTTGAAAAACCACTTGGGATGGTTGATACATTACCAAATCTATATGAAGTAAAAAAGAAAACACGAAATGAAATGACAACCGAAATTGAAGGCTGGGGATTTGAATTTATCGAAACACCAACACTGGAATATTACGAAACAGTCGGCGTTCAATCCGCTATCCTGGATCAACAGCTTTTTAAATTACTTGATCAACAAGGCCACACATTAGTGCTTCGTCCTGATATGACAGCACCAATTGCACGTGTAGCTGCTTCAAAACTATTTAACAACCTCTATCCGCAACGACTTGCGTACTCAGCAAATGTATTTCGTGCCCAACAGCATGAAGGTGGACGTCCTGCTGAATTTGAACAAGTAGGGGTAGAACTAATCGGTGATGGCACTTCAAGCGCTGATGCTGAAGTGATTGCCTTAATGGTTTCAGTGCTAAAGAAAGCAGGACTGAATAATTTCAAAATTGCGATCGGCCATATTGGTTACGCAAATGCCTTATTTAAAGAAGTGCTGGGAAATCAGGAACGGGCAGATGTGTTAAGACGATTCCTGTATGAGAAAAACTATGTAGGCTACCGCGAGCATGTAAAAAGCTTACCTTTATCCTCTATTGATAAAGAGCGTTTGTTTACTCTATTAACACTTCGTGGAGGCATTGAAAAAGTAAATGAAGCGAAAGAACTTGTTACCTCACAGGAAGCTCTTAGCTCTTTAGAAGAAATCTCACAAATTTGGAGTGCACTTGAAGCATATCAAGTAACAGACTATCTAAAACTTGATTTAAATATCGTCAGCCATATGAGCTATTACACAGGTGTTTTATTTGAAGTGTATGCAGATAATGTTGGATTTCCGATTGGAAATGGCGGACGCTATGACCACTTATTTGAAAAGTTCAACCGTGCGGCACCTGCAACAGGGTTTGGTCTGCACCTGGATCGTTTAATCGAAGCCCTTAACGTTACAGAAGAAGCAACACTTCAATGTGTGATATACAGTCAAGAACGTCGTGCTGAGGCAATTATCTTTGCAACAGAGCTAAGACAATCAAATAAACGAGTTGTCATGCAGGATATTACCGGTATTAAAGATGTTGATGCATATACAAAAAAATTTGAAGAAGTAAGTTATTTTATTGGTTCTCGAAAGGAGGAGCTGTAAGATGAGTCAACAGTTAACAATTGCGATGCCAAAAGGAAGAATTTTTGAAGAAGCAGCAGATATGCTTCGCAATGCAGGCTATCAGCTTCCTCCCGAGTTCGATGAATCCAGAAAATTAATTTTGGATGTTCCAAACGAAAATATCCGCTTCATTTTAGCGAAGCCGATGGATGTTGTGACATATGTTGAGCATGGGGTAGCAGATGTTGGAATTGCCGGAAAAGACGTCATGCTTGAAGAAGATCGGGATGTGTATGAGGTACTTGATCTGAAAATCAGTGAGTGCTATTTAGCAGTTGCTGGTCTTCCTGATACAAAAATCTCCAATGTTGCGCCTAAAGTGGCTACAAAATATCCAAAGGTAGCATCAAGCTACTTCCGCGAGCAAGGTGAACAGGTGGAAATTATTAAGTTAAATGGATCAATCGAGCTTGCACCTTTAATCGGATTGGCAGAGCGGATCGTTGATATTGTGTCAACAGGAAGAACATTAAAAGAAAACGGGTTAGTCGAGCTTGAGCATATTTGCCACATTACATCGCGATTAATCGTAAATCCGGTAAGCTATCGTATGAAGGATGAACCGATTGATGAATTAGTTGAGCGACTATCAAAGGTCATTGGGGGCTAATCAATGAAAATTACAACCATTACAGATAAAAAGGTTAGTTTAAGACGAACGATTGATACGGGGACAGAGGAACAACGGAAAATTGTTCAATCCATCATATCGGATGTACGCGGACAAGGAGATGCCGCTCTATTTTCCTATACAGAAAAATTTGATCGTGTTTTACTAGATTCCTTGAAAGTAACAGAAGCTGAATATGCAGCAGCCTATGAAGCTTTAGATCAAGAATTAGTAGACATCATCCGCGAAGCTGCAGCTAATATTCGTTCTTTCCATGAAAAACAAAAGCGTGAATCATGGTTTAGCTTTAATGAAGAAGGAACAATGCTTGGGCAAAAAATCACCGCACTTGATGCAGTCGGTGTGTATGTACCGGGTGGAACAGCGGCATATCCTTCATCTGTTTTAATGAATGTCATTCCAGCACAAGTTGCAGGTGTAAAGCGAATTGTCCTTGTTTCACCGCCAAATCAAGAAGGAACACTACCGGCAGGGGTCCTTGTTGCTGCTAAAGAACTTGGTATTGAAGAGATTTATAAAGTCGGGGGAGCCCAGGCGATTGCAGCGTTAGCATATGGAACGGAAACAATCGCTGCCGTAGATAAAATTATGGGTCCAGGAAATATTTTCGTAGCCTTGGCAAAGCGAGAAGTCTTTGGAAACGTTGATATCGATATGATTGCTGGACCGAGTGAAATTGTTGTTCTAAGTGATGAAACCGCGAAAGCGAATGAAATTGCGGCAGATCTTTTATCACAGGCAGAACATGATAAACAGGCATCAAGCATCCTTGTGACAACTTCAATGAAGCAGGCTGAAGAAGTAAAAGCTGAAGTGGAGCGACAAGTCGAATTATTACCGAGAAAAGAAATCGCGAAGGCTTCAATTGAAGCATATGGACATATTTATGTTGCTGAAGATCTTGAAACAGCGATTGCGGTTGTCAACGAGCTTGCACCGGAACATCTTGAAGTTCTAACGGAAAATCCATTAGCAAGCCTTAATGAAATCCGCCATGCGGGAGCAATTTTCCTTGGTCGTTATAGCTCAGAGCCTGTTGGTGATTATTTTGCAGGACCGAACCATGTGTTACCAACAAACGGAACAGCTCGTTTTTCAAGTCCATTGAATGTTGATGATTTTATGAAAAAATCGAGCATTATCCAATATAGCGAGAAAGCATTCCACAACAACTACGAAAAAGTGGCAAAGTTAGCAAGATTAGAAGGCTTGGAAGCACATGCGCGTGCAATGGAAGAAAGGCTTAAATAGGAGGAAACGAAATGACAAGAACAGCTTCAATTAAACGTGATACAAAGGAAACACAAATTTCCTTGTCCTTTTCTATTGACGGGACAGGTCAATCTTCTTTAAAAACGGATGTACCATTTATGGACCATATGCTTGACCTTTTTACAAAGCACGGGCAATTTGATTTATCAGTTGATGCAAATGGTGATGTTGAAATTGATGATCACCATACAACAGAGGACATCGGCATTTGCTTAGGGCAGGCTATCCGTGAAGCATTGGGTGATAAAAGAGGAATTAAGCGCTATGGAAGTGCATTTGTTCCGATGGATGAAGCATTGGCACAGGTTGTTGTTGATTTGAGCAACCGTCCGCATCTTGAATACAGAGGAGAACTTCCAAGTACAAAAGTTGGAACATTTGATACTGAAAATGTCCATGAATTTCTTTGGAAGTTTGCATTAGAGGCTCGTATGAATTTACATGTTATTGTTCACTATGGCCGTAACACACACCATATTATTGAAGCAATTTTCAAAGCATTAGCGAGAGCGCTTGATGAAGCAACAATGGTTGATCCACGTATGGAAGGAAAGCTTCCTTCAACGAAAGGGATGTTATAAGCATGATTGCAATCATTGATTATGGTATGGGAAATCTGTACAGTGTCAGCAAAGCGTTGGAACGGATGGATGCTGAGTATATTATGACAAGTGATCAAGAAGCACTTGCCAAAGCTGACGGCTATATTTTACCAGGGGTTGGCTCATTCAAAGATGCTATGGAAATTCTTAATGAAACAGGCTTAACTCAGTTCGTTCAAAAAGTTGTTTCAGAAGGAAAGCCATTATTAGGTATTTGCCTTGGGATGCAGCTATTATTTGATGAAAGTATTGAAAATGGTGAAGCAAAGGGACTTTCTCTTTTATCTGGCCGGGTCATTCGGATTCCTGAGTCTGTAAAAGGTGAATCATTCAAGGTACCACATATGGGCTGGAACGATTTGACGATTCGAAATGAGAGCCCATTGTTAGCGGGAATATCCAGTGGTTATGCTTATTTCGTTCACTCGTATTTTGTGGATGCTGCTGATGAGGATACATTGTTGGCGACGGCAAGCTATAGTGTTGAGGTGCCTGCTGTTGTGGGACGCGGAAATGTGTACGGAACACAATTTCACCCGGAAAAAAGCAGTGAGTTAGGTCTGGCGATTTTAGAAAACTATATTAACCTGGTGGAGGGAGAAAAACGATGAGTCAGTTTATTATTTATCCTGCAATCGATATGCGCGGCGGGAAATGTGTTCGATTGCTTCAAGGAGATTATAACAAGGAAACGGTTTATGGCGATTCTCCTTTCGATATGGCAAAACAATTTGATGATCAAGGAGCAAACTGGATTCACATGGTTGATTTAGATGGTGCAAAGGAAGGCAAGCTTGTAAATCATCAGCATGTTATTGATGCAGCTGTGAAACTATCAGCGAAAATCCAAATTGGCGGCGGAATTCGTACGGAGGAAGATGTTGAGTATTATCTTTCAAATGGCGTAGACCGGGTGATTTTAGGAAGTGCAGCCATTTCAAATCCTGAGTTCGTGAAAAAGATGCTTGCTACATATGGTGAGAAAATCGCGATCGGAATCGATGCAAAAGACGGTTATGTCTCGACAGAAGGCTGGTTGAATACATCAAATGTAAAAGCAACAGATCTTGGAAAAGAGCTTGCAAATGCTGGTGCTGAAGTGTTCATTTTTACAGATATTGCAACAGATGGCATGCTGTCTGGTCCAAATGTGGAGGCAGTTGTGGAGATGGCAAAAGCAACTGGTAAACAAGTCATTGCTTCAGGTGGCGTCAGCTCTCTAAAGGACTTGGAAACTCTTTCTGAAAACAAACAAACAGGTGTGGCAGGAGCGATCGTTGGAAAAGCCTTATATACAAATCAATTTAGTTTACCAGACGCATTAAAGGTAGGCGCATCATCATGATTACAAAGCGTATTATTCCGTGTCTTGATGTGAAGGAAGGCCGTGTGGTCAAAGGAATTCAATTTTTAGGGTTACGAGATGCCGGAGATCCTGTAGAGCTGGCAAAGTTTTATGATAAAGAAGGGGCTGATGAGCTCGTTTTCTTAGATATTTCTGCTTCACACGAAGGACGGAAAACAATGGTTGATGTTGTGGAACAGGTGGCAGCACAGCTTGCAATCCCGTTTACAGTTGGCGGAGGAATCAACTCATTGGAAGATATGAAACGTATCCTGCGTGCCGGAGCTGATAAAGTATCTCTTAACACGGCTGCATTATTGAATCCTGATTTAATTACAGAAGGTGCCAGCTTTTTCGGTTCACAGTGTATAGTTGTTGCTATTGATGCCAAATACGACGATCAGTTAGGCAGCTGGAGAGTCTTCACACATGGCGGCAGAAATGCAACAAAATGGGAAGTCGTCGAGTGGGCCAGGGAAGCTGTGAAGCGTGGTGCTGGTGAAATTCTATTAACAAGCATGGACAGTGATGGAGAAAAAAGCGGCTTCAATCTTGCTTTAAATAAGGCTGTCAGTGAAGCGGTAACTGTTCCTGTCATTGCCTCTGGTGGTGCAGGAAATGCCGAACACTTTTTACATGCCTTTCAAGAAGGAAAAGCTGATGCAGCATTGGCCGCATCCATTTTCCACTATAAAGAAACATCTGTGAAAGAAGTAAAAGCATATTTAGATCAACAGGGGGTGAATGTACGATGATAGAATCGATTAAATTTGATCAAAACGGCTTAGTGCCTGCCATCGTGCAAGATGCAGTTAGCAAGGAAGTTTTAACATTAGCTTATATGAATGAAGAATCGTTTAAAAAAACGATCGAAACAAAGGAAACTTGGTTCTACAGCCGTTCACGTCAAGAGTTGTGGCATAAAGGTGCAACAAGCGGAAACACGCAAACAGTTGTGGAGATGAGATATGATTGTGATCAGGACGCGATTTTAGTACTTGTTCAACCTGAAGGACCGGCATGCCATACAGGTGCCTACACATGTTTTAGTGAAACAATTGATAAGCAGGAAGTACAAGCACCACAAGATCGTTTCCAGATTCTAAATACATTGGAAACATTGATTGCCGAGCGTGAAAGTGAGCTTCCGGAAGGATCTTATACGACATATCTCTTTACCGAAGGTGTTGATAAGATTTTAAAGAAGGTCGGTGAGGAAGCAGGAGAAGTGATCATTGCGGCAAAAAACCGTGATCATGGTGAGTTAAAATGGGAAGTTGCAGATCTATTGTTTCACTTAATGGTGTTATTGCGTGAACAAAAGCTTCCGCTGGATGATGTATTAAAGGTGCTTGAAGAACGACATATCGGGAAATAACGAAGAGGCCTGTCTCATTCTTTAGGGTGAGGACAGTCCTCTTTTCATTTAATGCTTTTTTGATAAGTAATCCCGATTTATCGCTTGAGGCGGACGCTCAAACCAACTGTTTTTAATCATAATGTTAGCGGAATCTTCTGCATATGATCCAATATCTTTCATCATTTTCAGGTATTTGGCAGATAAGTCACGGCGTAAAGATAATGCTAAAGATCCTCCAATATTCCCTAGACCAATTGCATTTAGAGAGTTAACATGAAAAAGCATTAATTTATCTGAAAATGGAGAAACGGTGGAATCTGTTACCTCTGTGTCCCATGTAGCTGGTGATGGCAATGAACATTCCTCGAGAAGTCGTCTCAGAGTTTCCATAATCGAACCGGCAATGTTAATTCCCCGAACAAAATGACTTCTTAATTCTTCTGTTGCGGCTGTTTGAGAAAAACCCATTAGTAATGTTTTTCCTAGTGCATTGTTCGAATAATTCATTGAGATATGGGAAATTTCAGTGGCGGTTAACGTACGTCTTTCCCCAAACCAACCGCGGAGAAATCCCTGACTTTCTACCATCGTTGCTTTATCAGGTTTTGACAGGTATGGTGTGCGTACAAATAATCCTTTGGAAAGCTCTATTTCTTTTGCCATATCCTCAACTTCGCAAGCCTCAGTTAAATAGTGATAATAGAGTTCACGTATATCTTTCCGTGCAGACATCGTAAGCGCCATGCCATCTGCTGCAATCGCAGCTTTTCCAAAATTACGGAGAAAATAGAGGATAAAAGAATCAGAAAACAATCTTGGTGCATCCATGTTTACATCCCGCTCTGAAAAACCGATAGGAAGCGGGTATGTTTCTTTAGCAAAAAGCTTAGTTAATGTTGAAATATGTTCAGTACACTTCGCTAAAGCAGTGTCGATAAGTTCTTTTATTTCGGAATCCTCGACAATTTGATTAAAGTAGAGTAAGACTGGCTTGCTCGCACTTTCCGACATATATGAAGCCCACAATGCCCCGATTTCCGAAGAGGTAAGCTCAATATGGTGAGGTGATAATTCTTTTTGGTCCATTTATACATCCTCCTGATCTTGATCTATTTCTATTCTTCACTCTTTTAAAATGAATATTTGCCATTTTGGAATTTGGAAGTAATTTTCCAAAAGTGGAATATGTATCGTCTTTACATTTACCCACTATTTTGAAAGCATATCTTGTGGTATACTTACGTACGGTGAAATGAATGAAATGGAGGATTTCAGTGGGAAAACAATTGAGCAAACAACAAAAAAACGCACAGGTTGTCCCGTTTCTCCAAGATGGACAATATTATTATAATAAAGGTCTTAAGGCATACCGAGAGCAAAACTATCAAAAAGCAAGTAAATATCTACAAAAGGCTGTTGAGTTGGATCCAATGGATTCAGGTAAGCTCTCCCAGCTCGCGACGATCTACACAGATATGGGAAAATACAGTCAATCAAATGAATTGCTTTCATATATACTTGATGAACTTGATAAAGAAATGACGGAATGTCACTACTTTATGGCAAACAATTACGCACATCTTGGATTATTTCAGGAAGCATATAAATGTGCAACAGAGTATTCAAGAATCGATCCGTATGGTGAATTTATTGAGGAAAATGAAGATTTGATCGATCTCTTAACAATGGAAGATGATGATGAGGAACCATTTTTAAAAGATCCTGATGATTTGATTTTAAAACAAGATGCAGCCAAATCTCTTCTGGAAACAAGCCAGTTTGAAGAGGCTATCACATTACTTGAAGAAATTGTTGAAGAATATCCTGAATTTTGGTCGGCACACAATAATTTATCCCTGGCTTATTTTTATGTAGGGGAAGTGGATAAAGCCAAACAATACTTGCAAACAGTTCTTGAACAGAACCCCGGCAACCTTCATGCATACTGTAATTTATTAGTTTTTTATTATTATGAACGCCAGGACGAAAAGGTTGAAGAAATCGCAAAGGTATTATCAACAGTACATCCGCTTTTATTAGAACACCGCTATAAGCTTGGAGCAACTTTTGCATTGGTCGGGCATTATCCGCTTGCTTACAAGTGGCTTCGCTCTCTCTATAAACAAGGCTTTGAAGGTGATGAAGTCTTTTATTACTGGTTATCATATTCCGCATATTTTACAGGAAATGTGACATTTGCTGAACAAATGTGGGAGAGGGTCATAAAGGAAAACAAAGAGAAAGAAGGCTCAGAGCCGTGGAATGTGTCAGGGGATGCTAATCATCGTGTAGGCAGCATGACACTTGAAGAGCGTCTTTACGCAATTTTTCTTGCCGTTCAAACGAACAATCATAATGAGATCAAGCTCTACCAATCATCAACTGTACCGCAATCACAGCTTGAAAAAGAATTTATAACGTTTGCTTTATCAAACGATCATCACATGCATGAAAAGATAGCTGCACTCTATCACATTGCCGAATCTTTATTTGCTCACTCAAAGCAGGATGAATTGTTTTTATTTTCTTTCCGTATTCTTACAAAAGTTTACAAAGAAAATATCTCATTACAAAATCATCAAGGCTGGGCAGCTGCACTGGAATATGTATGGAGAACCGAAGCAAATCAACCCATAACTCAAGCAACCATCGCAACCCAATACACAACATCCGTTGCAACCATTGGGAAATATGCAAAACTCATCAAAAACATGCTCTCATAAAAACCCGCCTTGTGGCGGGTTTTTTGGTGCGGAGTGGTCCGGAGGGACAGGTTCCTCGTCCCAGTTGTACTGTAAAAATTAATGAGTAATCAAGTTATTTGCGGTTTTGAAATTTTGTTTGCGATTTGCGGATTTTATTTGCGATTTTCAACAATTTATTTGCGATTAGACAATATTCGCCCGAGAACGACAAAATTCTGAAAATCTGTGATCCCCTTTTGAGCAAAAAATTGGCATCATTCTCGTTAATTTAATACGATGTTTATAGCAGAAAATGATGAAGATAAAATGAAGGGTATTTGTCTTCTCGAAAAAGCAGATAATCAAAGTAAAGGTTTTACTAAGGAGTGAAAAATCGTGTCAGAAGAAAAAATTTATGACGTTATTATAGCAGGAGCAGGTCCTGCGGGGATGACAGCAGCTGTCTATACTTCACGCGCAAACCTGTCAACACTTATGATTGAACGTGGAATACCGGGCGGTCAAATGGCTAACACGGAAGAAGTTGAAAACTACCCTGGATTTGACCACATTTTAGGGCCGGAACTATCAACAAAAATGTTCGACCATGCGAAGAAATTCGGTGCAGAATATGCATATGGCGATATTCAGGAAATTGTTGATGGAGAAGAATACAAAATCGTCAAAGCAGGTAAAAAAGAATACAAAACAAGAGCCGTAATCATTACAACTGGTGCAGAATACAAAAAAATCGGTGTGCCTGGCGAAAAAGAACTAGGTGGACGCGGAGTTTCTTATTGTGCGGTTTGTGACGGAGCTTTCTTTAAAGGGAAAGAACTGGTTGTTGTAGGTGGAGGAGACTCTGCGGTAGAAGAGGGAGTATATTTAACTCGCTTTGCTACAAAAGTGACGATTGTTCACCGACGTGACGAACTAAGAGCTCAAAAAATTCTTCAACAACGTGCGTTCGATAACGAAAAAGTTGAATTTATCTGGAACCACACTATAAAAGAAATTCATGAACAAGATGGTAAAGTTGGAAAATTAACATTAGTGAATACTGAAAATGGTGGGGAACAAGAATTTAAAGCTGACGGTGTATTCATCTACATTGGAATGGTTCCATTATCAAAACCATTTGCAAACCTTGGAATTACAAACGAAAATGGTTATATTGAAACAAATGAACGAATGGAAACAAAAGTACCAGGAATTTTTGCAGCCGGTGATATTCGTGAAAAAATGCTTCGCCAAATTGTCACAGCAACTGGTGATGGTAGCATTGCTGCTCAAAGTGCACAACACTACGTAGAAGAATTAGCCGAAAAACTAAAAGCTGTTAATTAATTTAACCTAAATTGTAAAAGGTGCCGAAGTCTGATTAACAAATTCGTAATTGTGTTTTAACCCTCTTGTAACATGAGTGAAACAATTATGAGGTACTATATAAATAGTAATTGACCCCCTTTTATAAATAGACTTATTTTAGAGCATGGGCGCCCTTTCCCATGCTCCCTTTTTTTTGCCTGTCTGCTGTTTTTATTTTTTCTGCAAAAAAATGAAACAGTTTTACGATATAAACGTATATACATAGTAGTAATCCTCTTCTTAGTCTCTTTTCGTAATAAAAAAGAATAACCCCTATCACCATCGTTTTTTATTTTTGTATACCAGTCCTGTTCGTTGTGAAGATAATTTGAAATATAGTATAATGGAAGTAAAAGTACGTTGCTAGCAAGAGTAATGTTCTGTGGAAAATCGAGGTGGAGAATTTGCAAAGAGTAACCAATTGCGTCTTAATGGAAGGAAATAAAGTTCTTCTCCTGCAAAAACCCAGAAGAGGCTGGTGGGTAGCTCCAGGCGGCAAAATGGAGTTAGGAGAATCGGTGAAGGATACGGTCACTCGTGAATTCCGTGAAGAAACGGGCATATATATTAAAAACCCCCAGCTTAAAGGAATCTTTACCTTCATCATACAAGATGGAACAGATATTGTATCAGAATGGATGATGTTTACGTTCTTAGCAACAGATTACCAGGGAACAAATGTCCTGGAATCTGAAGAGGGAACGATAAAATGGCATAATAAAGATGTGATTCAGGAACTGCCAATGGCGCCTGGAGATCATCACATACTGGAATATGTTATAAAAGGAACAGGAATGCTTTATGGTACCTTTACATACACACCTGATTATGAATTACTTTCCTACCGTCTAGATCCGCAATAAAATAGGGAAAATCAGATGTGTGGCACATTTTCTTACAAACGTACATGATCAAAAGTAAAAAACATGGTAACGTAAAATATATGACGAGTGAAGAAAGAGGGGAGGATATGAAATGACCATTGAACAAACTGAACAACAAACACCGCAGGAAGTACAAATGGTGATTATTACAGGTATGTCTGGGGCTGGAAAAACAGTTGCCATTCAAAGCTTTGAGGACTTAGGTTATTTCTGTGTGGACAACTTGCCTCCAACTTTGTTACCGAAATTTTTGGAGCTAATGAAAGAGTCAGGCTCGAAAATGAACAAAGTGGCACTTGTTATGGACCTTCGAGGAAGAGAATTTTTTGATAGCTTGTTTGAATCACTTGATGATTTAGCAGAGAATGCATGGTTAACACCGCATATTTTATTTTTGGATGCAAAAGACTCAACACTTGTAACGCGATACAAGGAAACAAGACGTTCCCATCCATTGGCATCAAAGGGTCTTCCTTTAGAAGGTATCGGTCTTGAACGAGAGCTTCTGGAAGAGTTAAAAGGTAGAGCACAGCTTATCTATGATACATCAGAGCTGAAGCCCAGAGAACTGAGAGAAAAGATTCTAAAACAGTTCTCCACAAGTGTCGAGCAGACATTTACAGTAAATGTTACATCATTCGGATTTAAATACGGAATTCCTATTGATGCAGATCTTGTCTTTGATGTACGCTTTTTACCTAACCCGCATTACATTGATCATATGAGACCGAAAACTGGTTTGCAGGAAGAAGTTTCTTCCTATGTTCTAAAGTGGAATGAAACACAGAAGTTTTTAGAAAAGCTCCAGGATTTGCTTACGTTTATGCTGCCTTACTATAAACGTGAGGGGAAAAGTCAACTTGTTGTAGCGATTGGATGTACAGGAGGACAACATCGCTCAGTAACATTAGCTGAATACATTGCCGATTACTATAAAAATGATTATCACACTCAAGTTTCACATCGGGACATTGAGAAAAGAAAGCATCACTAAGTAATGGCTGAAACCTTACCAAAAGTAGTCATCATTGGCGGCGGTACAGGATTATCGGTATTATTAAGAGGATTAAAGAAATTTCCTGTTGATATTACTGCCATTGTAACGGTTGCCGATGATGGCGGGAGCTCTGGTAGGCTCCGAAATGAGTTAAATATCCCACCTCCTGGAGATATTCGCAATGTATTAGCGGCATTATCAGATGTTGAGCCCCTTGTTGAAGAGCTGTTTCAGCATCGTTTTAATAAAGGAAACAATTTAATTGGTCATTCCTTAGGAAACTTAATCCTGGCAGCAATGACCAACATTACCGGTGACTTTGTTCATGCAATCAGGGAAATGAGCACCGTGTTAAATGTGCGAGGAAAAGTCTTACCAGCCGCAAACACAAGTGTGATTTTAAATGCGGAAATGGAAGACGGAACCATTGTCTCCGGAGAATCAAAGATTCCATTTTCAGGAAAGAAGATCAAGCGGGTTTTTCTAAGCCCGAGTAGTATTGAGCCGCTTCCGGAAACGGTTGAGGTTATTCAAGACGCTGATTTAATTATCATCGGACCAGGCAGCTTGTACACGAGTATTTTACCGAATTTGCTTGTTCCTAAAATTGGGGAAGAGGTTCGCAAAGCCAAAGCAAAAAAAGTGTACATTTGCAATGTCATGACACAAGCAGGAGAAACATTGGATTTTTCCGCCAGCGATCATGTGAAAGCTTTATATGATCATATGCAGGAAGCATTTATTGATACAATACTTGTCAATAAAGAAGAAATTCCTGCAAACATTAAATCTCTTTATGAGGAAGAACTTGCAAAGCCCGTCCATTATGATATTGAAAAACTGAAATCATTGGGCCTTGAAGTGTTAACAGACAAAATTGTATGTTATGAAAACAATGTGATTAGACATGATACAAATAAGGTAGCGAAGCTATTATATGGAATTCTGCAACAAGAGATGACATGAGTTCCTGGTAAAGAATGGGGGTGCAGAATTGTCATTTGCATCTGAGACGAAAAAAGAATTAACCAACTTAGAACTAAAGCCATGCTGTTTGAAAGCAGAGCTATCAGCACTTATTCGAATGAATGGATCCCTTTCATTTTCTAATCGTATGCTTATTTTAGATATCCAAACTGAAAATGCAGCGATTGCGAGAAGAATTTATACTCTTCTAAAAAAACAATACGAAATCTCAGTAGAACTGCTTGTTCGGAAAAAGATGCGCTTAAAGAAAAACAATGTTTATATAGTGCGTCTTGTTCAACGGGCTAAGGAGATTTTAGAAGATCTCAATATACTTGATGAAGGGTTTACATTTTATAGAAGTATTTCTGAAAACCTGGTGAAGAAGAAGTGTTGCAAACGCTCTTATATAAGAGGTGCCTTTCTTGCCGGAGGATCTGTCAATAATCCGGAAACTTCATCCTATCATCTTGAAATTTTCTCACAATATAAGGAACATAATGATTCCCTCTGTGAGTTAATGAATACATTTGAATTAAACAGCAAAACGCTTGAACGTAAAAAAGGGTTTATCACCTACTTAAAGGAAGCCGAGAAGATCACAGAGTTTTTAAATATTATCGGCGCCCATCAGGCATTGCTTCGATTTGAGGATGTTCGAATTGTCCGGGATATGAGGAATTCTGTTAACCGTTTAGTTAACTGTGAAACAGCCAATCTAAACAAAACAATAGGAGCCGCCCTTAGACAAGTCGAAAATATCCGCTATATCGATGATAAAATCGGGTTAGATGCATTACCAGATAAATTGCGGGAAATCGCGAAACTTCGAGTTGAGTACCAAGATGTTACGTTAAAAGAGCTTGGAGAAATGGTATCAAGCGGTACAATTAGCAAATCAGGCATTAATCATCGTTTAAGAAAGCTAGACGAAATAGCTGAACAACTTAGATCAGGCCAGCCGTTATCTATAAAATAATAAAAAGAGAAGAGGAGATTTCAATGGTTGAAAAGCAAGTTGAAGTAAATCTAAAAACAGGTTTACAAGCGCGTCCAGCAGCGTTATTCGTTCAAGAGGCAAATCGTTTTGCATCAGATATATTTTTGGAGAAAGATGGAAAAAAGGTAAACGCAAAGAGCATCATGGGGTTAATGAGTTTAGCTGTTAGCTCCGGAGCAGAAATCAATCTCATTGCGGAAGGCAGCGATGAGCAGGAAGCTGTGGCAGCACTTGAGAAGTTTGTTCAACAGGAAAGTTAATGAAAAGACACACCGAAAGGTTTTTAGACGGTGTGTCTTTCTTTTTGACAGGTAAGAAAGTATAAAATTTTATACATAGTGTTAGTGTCCAGCCAGCGCCTAGCCCCGAAGCACAGGACGTGCAAGTGCAGTCGGTGCGACAGGACGTCGCGATTTTAGACTGCCTCTAGGGTCTAGCCAATTTAGAATTGAAGGCAAAGAACGTCTTCTATTCTAAATCTTCTTTTATGCTGATCGGGGCTGTTCAAGGCGCTTGCGCTTTTCTTAAAAATAAAAAAGCTAAAACCATTCGGCTTTAGCTTTTCCTTAACATTATTTCCCTAACGTATTACGATCCAATACTTTATCAATTAAACCGTACTCAAGCGCACGTTCAGCTGTCATAAAGTTATCACGCTCTGTATCGCGCTCGATCACATCTAATGATTGACCAGTACGATCAGATAGTATTTTGTTCAACTTATCACGAAGGAACAAGATACGTTTTGCAGCAATTTCGATTTCAGTTGCCTGACCTTGAGCACCACCAAGTGGTTGGTGAATCATAACTTCAGAGTTAGGAAGAGCATAACGTTTTCCTTTGTCTCCGGCTGCAAGTAAGAATGCACCCATTGAAGCTGCCATACCGATACAAATTGTAGAAACACTAGGTTTAATAAATTGCATCGTATCATAAATGGCCATACCAGCCGTAATAGATCCACCCGGACTGTTAATGTAGATCGAGATATCTTTTTCCGGATCTTCTGCTTCCAGGAAAAGCAGCTGAGAAACGATAGAGTTTGCCACATTATCGTCAATTGCACTACCAAGCATAATGATGCGGTCTTTTAAAAGACGGGAGTAGATGTCATAAGCACGCTCACCACGGTTTGTTTGTTCAATAACTGTAGGGATTAAATTCATTTTCGTATTCCTCCTTTAATATAAGAAAGATTTTTCGTCCTAAAGGAAAAGTTGGATACTATGTAATCCTTTAAGACTTAACACATAGACATAAAACAAAATGTAAAACTTTATGTATCTCCATCATACAACTAAGGTCAATAAAGGTCAAACGAAAAGACCAAAGCAGCACAATGAATTTTTTAATATGGATATCCATGTGTTCCTCTTACTATCCTATGTATGGTAATAGCATAACATGTAATCATGTTTCCCACATTTTTCTGATTTCAAACTACATGAAATGCATGCTTCGTGAACAAATAGAATGTTTATTAATTGGTTTGAAGCCTTTTCCAGTTAAATATCTGAAAAGACAGTTGAAATTAAGTGGAAGTTGCCGTATAATTTTTCGTACTGACATATTATTGTGCGCTCGTAGCTCAGTTGGATAGAGCGGTGGTTTCCGGTACCACGTCTGTCGGGGGTTCGAATCCCTTCGAGCGCGTTATAAAGAAAAACCTCTCAATTTTAATTGAGAGGTTTTTCTTGCGTACGAAGGTATACTAAGCTGCTTCATGACTGATACTGAAGCTGAGGAGGTGTACCTAATGCGCGAGAACCTATACATCCAAAACGCAAAAGCAGTTATTTTATCATCCTTAATAAATGGACATATACCGTCTGCAGAAGAGTGTCATCTCACAATAGAAGAGTTTGGGAGAATTTGCGAAGAACTATATAGTGAAGGGCACTTATTAAGGACAAACTTAGGAAATGTCCTTAATGCAGAAGTATCAAATAAGGGATTTAGCTATCTTCATACTATTACAGAAGCCTAAAAACCATACAATACGGTTTTTAGGCTTTCTATTTCCTTTCTAAAAAATAAAGTGACATCATGTCACTTTTTCTATTGACTTATGACACCGTGTCATTATATAATTTCTCTTGTGGTCGATTGTGACACAGTGTCACCTTGTTGGAGAGGAAGTATAAAAATGCCAAAACAAACATTTTTCCAAATATCAAAAGAAAAACAGGATACATTAATTCAAGCTGCTAAAGAGGAGTTTTCCAGAGTTCCGCTACATGAAGCATCTATCGCTAATATTATTAAAAGTGCTGGAATTCCCAGAGGTAGCTTTTATCAATATTTTGAGGATAAAGAAGATTTATTTTATTATCTAACAAACCAGTTGATTCAAAGAAATAATGAACGATTTATCACGATATTAAAGGACAAAAACGGAGATATATTTGAGGCATTCATTGAATTGTTTCAATTAGTGATTAAGAACCAAAGAAAGCAGGAGTATAAAAACTTTTTTAAAAATGTGTTTCTCAATATGAATTACAAGTTGGAAAACAAACTGGCAGATCATATGTACGAAAACAAGAAAAAGCAGTATCAAAACATCCTTTCTTTAATCAATCAGGACCAGTTGAATATTAGAAATGAAGAAGAACTGAAGCAGGTTGTTAAAATACTAAGATCAATCACTTCACAAAATTTTGTTCATGTGTTTGGTCAGGATTTAACGAATGAAGAAGCGTTAAGAACCTATATGACACAAATTGAGTTACTGAAAAGAGGACTTTATAAGAAAGAATACTAAAAGTATTACGATAGGAAAGAAGGTTTTATAATGGAAGAAACATTACAACAAAAGAAACCGCCATATTTAATGATAGCCATTTTATTTATTGGAGCATTTGTTTCATTTTTAAATAACTCACTTTTAAATGTGGCATTACCGTCTATGATGGTGGATTTGGGAATTAAGGATTATTCAACCATCCAATGGCTTGCAACTGGTTATATGCTTGTCAGTGGTGTATTAATTCCGGCGTCGGCCTTTTTACTTACAAGATTTTCCAACCGCAGTTTGTTTATCACATCGATGATCATCTTTACGTTAGGTACAGCATTAGCAGCATTTTCACCTAACTTCAGTTTATTACTTACAGGACGTATGATTCAAGCAGCAGGTTCTTCTGTAATGGGACCTTTATTAATGAATGTTATGCTTGTCAGCTTCCCGCGTGAAAAGCGTGGTGCAGCAATGGGTGTTTTTGGTTTAGTTATGATTACAGCTCCGGCAATTGGACCAACTTTATCAGGTTATATTGTTGAACACTATGACTGGCGTTTACTATTTGAAATGATATTACCATTAGCTATTATTACACTATTATTAGCGTTCTTTAAATTCCAAAATGTAATGGAACAAAACAAGGAAGCTAAGCTTGATTACTTCTCAGTTGTTTTATCTTCAATTGGTTTTGGGGGTCTATTATATGGTTTCAGTTCTGCAAGTTCAGATGGCTGGACAGATCCAATCGTTTTAACGACTCTGATCGCTGGTGTGATTGCTTTAGTTATATTCGTTGTTCGCCAACTGAAAATGGAGAAACCGTTATTGGATTTACGCGTTTATAAATATCCAATGTTTGCACTTGGCTCAGTTATTATGATTGTAAATGCAGTAGCCATGTTTTCCGGAATGATTTTAACACCTGCTTATGTGCAAAATGTTAGAGGAATTTCACCTCTTGATTCAGGATTGATGATGTTACCTGGTGCGATCATTATGGGATTAATGTCGCCAATTACAGGTAAGTTATTTGATAAATTTGGACCGCGTGTTCTTGCAGTATTGGGCTTATCGGTAACAGCGGTTTCCACGTACATGTTGGCAAATGTACAGCTTGACACTAGTTATGGACATATCATTTTCATTTACTCCCTTCGTATGTTTGGGATGTCAATGGTTATGATGCCAATTATGACAAATGGGTTAAATCAATTACCAACCGTATTAAACCCACATGGAACAGCTGTTAATAATACCGTTCAACAAGTGTCAGGTTCTATTGGTACGGCTATTCTTGTAACGATTATGAACTCTGTAACAACATCAGAAGCAGAAAACTTAATGTCCGGTGTAGATCCAACAACATTAACTGCATCTAGTCAGGCATTATTAATGCAGAAATCTTTATTAGCGGGAATTCAATATTCATTCTACGTTGCTTTAGGGATAAATATTGTGGCATTGGTACTTTCTATCTTTGTAAAACGTGTAGATACGAGCAAAGAAGCTGTTCAGAAATTAAATAATGAGGCTAAACCACAGATGAAGCCTAAGACGATATAATATGTAGAGCTGATTCCTTTAAGGGGATCGGCTCTTTTCTTTTTGAGGTATACGGGGTGGCGCAATGTGTCGGATTTTGTCTAATAGTAAATAAAATTTGAAAATCGAAAATATATATATCCAAAGTCGAAAATAAAATATGAAAATCGTAAATAAATTCCCGGAATCGAAAATAAAATAAGATTTGCCAGCAACAATGCGTATGTATTCCAGCACAATACATAAACTTGGTAAAAGAAAATACTTGTGTAATAGAATCATTGATTAGTAAAATAGTATCTGTAAGCGCTTTCTGTTGACGATCAGAACATTTTTCAACCTTATTGTGTAGACTATTATTGGGAGGAAACTAAAATGAAAATGGATTTAGTGCAACAACAGGGGTTAAAACTTAATATGACTCAAGAACTGCAACAAGCCATCTCACTTTTGCAATATTCCTCGGCAGATTTGCTTTCATATGTGCGAGAGCTTACGCTAGAAAATCCTCTAATTGAAGTAAAGGAGAGCAGGCAGTCACCTTTTCGACAGTCACGATCTTCCTCAAACAAACAATCCTTCATTGAAAATACCGTAAAAGAAAAAACAAATCTTCGTGATCATCTGCGCCATCAGTTGATTGATTTTTCATTATCAAAGCAAGACCGGGCTTGTCTTGAACTGCTTATTAATGCATTGGATTCAAACGGGTATATAAAAGACTCACTTGAAGACCTGGCACTTATCATGAATGTAGACGAAGAGGTAATTGAGAGTAAATTGTATTTTCTTCAAAGTTTAGAGCCGGCAGGAATCGGTGCCCGTTCTCTACAGGAGTGCATTTTATTGCAACTAAGACGACTGAAAACCAGGAATCAGCTGGCGGAAACAATTATCTCTGACCATTTTCGTTTATTTGCTGAAAAGTCTTGGAAGGAACTTTCCAAGATCTTAAAAATAAAAATAACTCAAATACAAGAAATTCATGAAATCATTAAACAGCTGGAACCTAGGCCTGGGTTAAAGTATGGAGTGGATGAGAGCACATATGTGACACCTGATATGATGATAAAAGAAGTAAATGGTACCTGGCATATCATATACAATGATAAAATCATACCGCAACTAATGGTTCATGATCCTTCTGTGGCGAGCGGCTCGTTTCCAATTGATAAAGAAGCGAAAAGCTATTACGCGAAGAATGCCATTCAAGGTAAATGGCTGATACGGGCAATTGAACAAAGAAAAGAAACAATGATCAATGTAATGAATGAAATTCTAAAAAGACAAAGTGACTTTTTTAATAAAGGGAAAAGTGCATTAAAGCCCTTAACATTAAAGGATATTGCAGATACGTTAGACATCCATGAATCAACTGTCAGTCGTACGGTGAAAGACAAGTTTGTGCAAACTCCACATGGACTAATGAATATGAAGTCTTTTTTCTCAACAAAGTTATCAGAAGATCAAGGAGATGTTTCTGCTTCTTCAGTGAAATTGAGGCTTAAGGAAGTGATCGTTTCAGAGAATAAGAAAAAGCCATTGTCAGATCAAAAAATAGCCAATACCCTTAAAACGTTGTATGATATTGATATTTCCAGAAGAACGGTAACAAAGTATCGTGAGCAATTGAATATTCCAACATCTTCAATAAGGAAAGAATATTAATAACGAAATGGAAGTGCTTATCAGCTGTGAAGAAAGTAATCTTTTATTCAAAAGAGAATTGTTCATTATGTGATAAAGGATTGGCCATTATTCATGAACTACAAGAAGAGTTTGATTTTGAATATAAAGTAGTCGATATTTATCAAGATGATGAGCTTTTGGAGAAGTTTCAAATTATGATTCCAGTCATTGAAATAGAAGAAGAAGTGGTCACATACGGAATTTTGGATAAAGATTCCATAAGAAAGCGATTACTTTAAAAAGTCAGTAAACATTTCTTGAATATGCCATTTTCCCCTGTTAAAATAAAAATATGGCAAGGGAGATTTTTTTTTGAGATGGTGGGACATAATACGTCACAGAGGGACCATTTTAGTCCATATCGACTCAGAGAGGGATAGCAAAAATGAAATCACTTATCACAGTACAAAAAAAATTATTGCCTGACCTGTTGCAGGTTATGCAAAAACGCTATCAAATCCTACAGTACATACGATTGATGCAGCCGATTGGACGCAGAAGTCTCTCAATTAGCCTGGGCATTAGTGAAAGAGTTCTAAGAAACGAAGTTCAGTTTCTGAAGGATCAAAATCTGATTGACATTCAAACTTCAGGTATGACCTTGACAGATGAGGGAACGTCTTTACTAATTCACCTCGAAGAAATGATGAAAGATGTTTTAGGATTGTCTTCTTTGGAAAATACATTAAAGGAGAAATTCAATTTAAACAGAGTCATCGTTGTCTCAGGTGATAGTGATCAATCTCCATGGGTTAAAAAAGAAATGGGAAGAGCATGTGTAACATGTATAAAGGAGCGTTTAACGGGCAATAATATCGTCGCTGTTACCGGTGGAACAACACTTGCAGCAGTTGCCGAAATGATGACACCCGACAGTAAAATTCGTGATACTTTATTCGTCCCGGCACGTGGAGGATTAGGGGAAACAGTTGAAAATCAAGCGAACACAATTTGCGCCAAAATGGCCGAGCGTGCAAGCGGAAATTATCGACTACTGTACGCACCTGATCAACAACTTAGTAAAGATGCCTACCAGGCCATTATTGAAGAACCGTCGATTAAAGAAACTTTAACAATCTTGAAATCAGCCAGTATGGTCGTTCATGGAATAGGGGACGCTAAAACAATGGCGGAACGTCGAAAAACTCCGGAGGAACATTTTCGGAAGATTATCGAAGGAAAGGCTGTTGCCGAAGCATTTGGCTACTATTTTGACCAGCAAGGTGAGATTGTACATAAGGTTCAGACGGTCGGTATTCAATTAGATGACATCGAGGAAATTCCATCTGTTATCGCTGTAGCAGGCGGAGCCTCAAAAGCAAAGGCGATTAAAGCCTATATGAAACAAACGCTGGATTCTGTTCTTATAACAGATGAAGCGGCAGCAAATGAGTTAATAAGGGATTAACACTCCCTGATTATAAAAAGTTCTTCTCTTTTAAGAGTAGAACCATTTCTTATGAAAGTGTCCAAGGTAAGCCCTCGGACAAATTAAAGGAGGAAATTAATCATGGCAGTAAAAATCGGTATTAATGGTTTTGGTCGTATTGGACGTAATGTATTCCGTGCAGCTTTAAAAAATCCTAACGTTGACGTAGTAGCAGTTAACGACTTAACAGATGCTAACATGTTAGCTCATCTTTTAAAATATGATTCTGTACACGGAAAATTAGATGCAGAAGTTTCTGTTGACGGTAACAACCTTGTTGTTGACGGAAAAACAATCGAAGTTTCAGCTGAGCGTGACCCAGCGAAATTATCTTGGGGTGCTCAAGGTGTTGAAATCGTTGTTGAATCTACTGGTTTCTTCACAAAACGTGCAGATGCTGCGAAACACTTAGAAGCAGGCGCTAAAAAAGTTATCATCTCTGCTCCAGCAAGCGACGAAGATATCACAATCGTTATGGGTGTTAACGAAGACAAATACGATGCTGCTAGCCACGATGTAATCTCTAACGCATCTTGTACAACTAACTGCTTAGCTCCATTTGCTAAAGTATTAAACGATAAATTCGGTATTAAACGTGGAATGATGACAACTGTTCACTCATACACAAATGACCAACAAATCTTAGACTTACCACATAAAGACTACCGTCGTGCTCGTGCGGCAGCTGAAAACATCATCCCAACTTCAACTGGTGCTGCGAAAGCTGTTTCTCTAGTATTACCTGAATTAAAAGGTAAATTAAATGGTGGTGCTATGCGTGTTCCAACTCCTAACGTTTCTTTAGTTGACTTAGTTGCTGAGTTAGAGAAAGAAGTAACTGTTGACGAAGTAAACGCAGCATTAAAAGAAGCTGCTGAAGGCGATCTTAAAGGTATCTTAGGATACAGCGAAGAGCCATTAGTATCTGGTGACTACAATGGTAACATCAACTCTTCTACAATTGATGCATTATCAACAATGGTAATGGAAGGCCAAATGGTAAAAGTAATCTCTTGGTATGACAACGAAAGTGGTTACTCTAACCGCGTAGTTGACCTTGCTGACTACCTAGCTTCTAAAGGTCTTTAATTCTTAAGAGTTATCGAACTATATAGCTACAAACCAATGGGGAAAGGGGATCATCCCCTTTCCCTGTTTTTGTTATCAGAAAGTATAAGATTTTATTGATGATAATATAAAACTAAGGCTTTCGCCATTGGGACTTGACGATAAGCCAAGTTTTGCTAATGGAATTGTGAAATCAATCGGCTATACCTGACCTCTCGCTTATAGCGGGGGATAGCAAGAGGTTTCAAATCGCATGATAAGTTGTACAATGAGCTAGTTTAAATAGGGAGGGCTTTTCATGAACAAAAAGTCAGTTAAAGACATTGATGTAAAAGGAAAAGTCGTCTTTTGTCGCGTTGATTTTAACGTACCGATGAAGGATGGACAAGTTACAGATGAAACACGTATTCGTGCAGCTTTACCAACAATTCAATACTTAAGTGAGCAGGGTGCAAAAGTTGTACTAGCTAGTCACTTAGGTCGTCCAAAAGGTGAAGTAGTTGAAGAGTTACGCTTAAATGCTGTAGCAGAAAAACTACAAGAGCTTTCTGGTAAAAATGTTGTAAAAACAGATGAAGCTTATGGCGATGCTGTAAAAGCTGAAATTGCAAAATTAGAAGAAGGCGGACTTCTTTTACTGGAAAACGTACGTTTCTATGCTGGTGAAGAGAAAAATGATCCAGAATTAGCAAAAGCATTTGCAGACCTTGCTGATGTTTATGTGAACGATGCGTTCGGAGCAGCTCACCGTGCACATGCTTCTACTGAAGGGATTGCAAAACATATCCCAGCAGTTGCTGGTTTCTTAATGGAAAAAGAGCTTGAAGTATTAGGTAAAGCACTTTCTAATCCAGATCGTCCATTCACTGCGATCATTGGTGGAGCAAAAGTTAAAGATAAAATCGGTGTAATCGATAACTTGCTTGATAAAGTTGACAACTTAATCATCGGTGGCGGATTAGCTTACACATTTATCAAAGCTTTAGGCCATGATGTTGGTAAGTCACTTTTAGAAGAAGACAAAATTGATTTAGCGAAATCATACCTTGAAACAGCAAAAGAAAAAGGTGTAAATTTCTACATGCCTGTAGATGTCGTTGTTGCGGATGACTTCTCGAACGATGCAAACACGCAAGTTGTATCAATCGACAGCATTCCAAGCGATTGGGAAGGCCTTGATGCAGGTCCAAAAACACGTGAAATCTACGCTGACGTTATCAAAAACTCTAAGCTTGTGATCTGGAACGGACCAATGGGTGTATTCGAATTAGATACATTCGCGGGTGGTACAAAAGCAGTTGCAGAAGCATTAGCTGAGGCAAATGATACATATTCCGTTATCGGAGGAGGAGATTCAGCTGCCGCTGTCGAAAAGTTCAATTTGGCTGACAAAATGAGCCACATTTCAACTGGCGGTGGAGCATCTCTTGAATTTATGGAAGGTAAAGAGCTTCCAGGTGTAGTTGCATTAAACGATAAATAAGAAAAGCGGAATCGACCGCTTAGCGACGTATGAACTGGAGGCCTCCGTATGAGATAAAGGAAACACGAAGAGCGTTAGCGATTCGATGTTGACTTATCGTAAGGAGGAGGGTGAAGTTCACTAGTCGCTGGTCGATGTAGCTAGACACGAGAACTAAGTACAGAGACGTGTCGTGAAAAGTAACAACTGCAAGTTAGTTGTGAAATCTTGATTTGAGGATGGTGTAGGAAAATGAGAAAACCAATTATCGCAGGTAACTGGAAAATGAACAAAGTCTCTTCTGAAGCTAGAAGCTTTGTTGAAGAAGTAAAAAGCCTGGTACCTAACGCAGAAAATGTGGACTCAGTAGTTTGTGCTCCAGCTCTATTTTTAGAAAGCCTTGTAGGTTTAACAGAAGGCAGTGACCTAAAAGTAGGTGCACAAAACATGCACTTTGAAGAAAACGGAGCGTTCACTGGCGAAGTTAGCCCGGTTGCACTTAAAGATTTAGGTGTTAGCTATTGTATCTTAGGACACTCTGAGCGCAGAGAAATGTTCGCTGAAACTGATGAAACAGTTAACAAAAAGACTTTAGCTGCATTCAAACATGGTTTAACACCAATCGTTTGCTGTGGTGAAACATTAGAAGAGCGTGAAGCAGGTAAAACAAATGATCTAGTGGGAGACCAAGTAAAGAAAGCTTTACAAGGATTAACAGAAGATCAAGTAAAAGAAACGGTTATTGCGTATGAGCCAATTTGGGCAATCGGAACTGGCAAATCTTCATCTGCAGAAGATGCAAATGAAGTATGTGCACACATCCGTCAAGTAGTTGCAGAGCAATTTTCTTCTGACGTTGCACAAGCAGTTCGCATTCAATACGGCGGCAGTGTAAAACCGGCTAACATCAAAGAATATATGGCACAGCCTGATATCGATGGTGCATTAGTTGGTGGAGCTAGCTTAGAAGCACAATCTTTCCTTCAACTTTTGGAGGGTAGCAGTAATGAGTAAAGCACCAGTTGCACTAATCATTCTTGACGGATTTGCATGCCGCCAGGAAACACAAGGGAATGCTGTTGCGCAAGCGAAAAAGCCGAATTTTGATCGCTATTGGAATCAGTACCCACACGCTCAACTGACAGCTTCCGGTGAAGCGGTTGGTCTACCTGAAGGGCAAATGGGGAACTCTGAGGTTGGTCACTTAAACATTGGTGCTGGACGCATAGTGTACCAAAGCTTAACTCGTGTAAATGTTGCGATCCGTGAAGGTGAATTTGAGAAAAATGAGACATTCACAGAAGCAATCAATCATGTAAAGAAAAATGGCACAAGCCTTCACCTATTCGGTCTTCTATCCGATGGGGGAGTTCATAGCCATATTCATCACTTATATGCACTTCTACAGCTTGCTGCTAAAGAAGGCGTTGAAAAAGTATACATCCATGGTTTCCTAGATGGTCGTGATGTTGGTCCGAAAACGGCAAAAGTTTACTTGGATGAACTTCAAGCAAAAATCAAAGAATACGGTGTCGGGGAAATTGCAACATTGTCTGGACGCTACTATTCAATGGACCGCGATAAGCGTTGGGATCGTGTGGAAAAGTCTTACCGTGCTATGGTGTACGGTGAAGGTCCTACTTACAGCACACCTGATGAGCTTGTTGAAGATTCTTATAACAATGGAATTTTTGATGAATTCGTCATTCCATCTGTTATGACAAAAGAAGACGGTTCACCTGTAGCTACTATTCAAGACAATGATGCGGTAATTTTCTATAATTTCCGCCCTGACCGTGCGATTCAAATTTCAAACACGTTTACAAATGAAGATTTCCGTTCATTTGATCGTGGAGAAAAACATCCTCAACACCTTCACTTTGTGTGCTTAACACACTTCAGTGAAACAGTTGACGGATATGTGGCATTCAAGCCAACAAACCTTGATAATACGATCGGTGAAGTATTATCACAAAACAACCTAACACAGCTTCGAATTGCGGAAACTGAAAAATATCCACACGTTACATTCTTTATGAGTGGTGGACGTGAAGCGGAATTCCCTGGCGAAGAAAGAATCTTAATTGATTCTCCAAAAGTAGCAACTTATGACTTAAAGCCTGAAATGAGTGCCTACGAAGTAACGGACGCGTTACTAGGCGAAATTGCAGCTGACAAATTTGATGCGATTCTTTTGAACTTTGCTAATCCTGATATGGTTGGGCACTCCGGAATGCTCGAACCAACAATTAAAGCAATCGAAACGGTTGACGAGTGCCTTGGGAAGATTGTTGATGCGATTATCGCTAAAGGCGGTAAAGCGATTATCACAGCTGACCATGGTAACTCAGACGAAGTTGTTACATTGCAAGGTGAGCCTATGACAGCTCACACGACAAATCCAGTACCAGTAATTGTTACTGAAAATGGAGTAACTCTTCGTGACGGTGGTATTTTAGGAGATCTGGCACCAACGATGCTTGATCTACTAAACGTTGAAAAACCGGTTGAAATGACTGGAACAACTTTAATTAAAAAGTAAGACCTCTAGCAAAGAAGGGAACCCCAAAGTCGGCCGCAGAGGGGAACCCGGAATGAAGTGATTGAACAAACTATAAATTTTTTATAAAAAGGAGATTAAACAATATGCCATACATTGTAGACGTATATGCTCGTGAAGTATTAGACTCTCGCGGTAACCCAACAGTAGAAGTAGAAGTACACACAGAATCAGGCGCTATGGGACGCGCATTAGTACCAAGTGGTGCTTCAACTGGTGAATATGAAGCAGTTGAGCTTCGTGACGGTGACAAAGAACGCTACCTAGGAAAAGGTGTTCTACAAGCTGTTAAAAACGTAAACGAATTAATCGCTCCAGAATTACTTGGTTTTGAAGTAACTGAGCAAATCGCAATTGACCAAGCTTTAATCGAGCTTGACGGTACTGATAACAAAGGTAAATTAGGTGCGAACGCAATCCTTGGTGTATCTATGGCTGCTGCTCGTGCTGCTGCAGATTACCTTCAAGTTCCTTTATACCAATACCTTGGCGGTTTCAGCGCGAAAACTCTTCCAGTACCAATGATGAACATCGTTAACGGTGGAGAGCACGCTGATAACAACGTAGACATTCAAGAATTCATGGTTATGCCTGTAGGTGCTGAAAACTTCCGTGAAGCACTACGTATGGGTGCTGAAATTTTCCACAGCCTAAAATCAGTTCTTTCTGGTAAAGGTCTTAACACAGCTGTAGGTGACGAAGGCGGATTCGCTCCAAACCTAGGTTCAAACGAAGAAGCTCTTCAAACTATCATCGAAGCAATCGAAAAAGCTGGTTACAAACCAGGTGAGCAAGTAATGCTTGCTATGGATGCTGCATCTTCTGAGTTCTACAACAAAGAAGACGGTAAATACCATCTTTCTGGTGAAGGTGTTGTTAAAACTTCTGCTGAAATGGTTGACTGGTACGAAGAAATGGCTTCTAAATACCCAATCATCTCGATCGAAGACGGTTTAGATGAAAACGACTGGGAAGGTCACAAACTATTAACTGAGCGCCTTGGTGGAAAAGTTCAACTTGTTGGTGACGATCTATTCGTTACAAACACGAAAAAGCTTGCTGAAGGTATCGAAAAAGGAATTGGTAACTCAATCCTTATCAAAGTTAACCAAATCGGTACACTTACTGAAACATTCGAAGCAATCGAAATGGCGAAACGCGCTGGTTACACAGCAGTTATCTCTCACCGTTCTGGTGAAACTGAAGATACAACAATTGCTGACATCGCAGTTGCAACTAACGCTGGTCAAATCAAAACAGGTGCTCCATCACGTACAGACCGTGTTGCGAAGTACAACCAACTTCTACGTATCGAAGATCAATTACAAGACGCTTCAAGATACGATGGAATCAAAACTTTCTACAACTTAAAGAAATAATAAGTTGAGTGTGGGAACTGCCGCGGGGTGCGGCAGTTCTTTTTTGTTTGTGGAGGGAGGGGCGAATTTTGGCAGGAATTGTCTAATCGGAGATAAAAGTCACAAAATCGTTGATAAATCATTAGAATCGAAGATATAGTTTCGTAATCGAAGATAGAATCTAAATAATCGAAGCTAAAAATAAATAAGTGAAGGATTTTAACAGTTCGTAGAGAAATATATAACAAAACCAAATATGGAGTTGAAAAAATGATACTGAAAGAGCGTGAAATCACCCGTATAATCCTCCAATTAGAAGGATTACTTTTCAGACTACCCCACCAGCATTCTAAATTATCTCTCATTACTGAAGAAGTAAACAAAAGACGAGCCGGATTTAAAGGTGAGAAAGCAATTGATTACTCACTAAGTTTTTTAGATGAAAAAGACTACTACATCTTCCACGATCTAAGACTCAAAACAAAAAAGCATTTCTTTCAATTAGATACATTGATTCTTACAAAAAAATAGCCATTATTCTTGAAGTCAAAAATTTCTCAGGAACAATCTATTTCGACCCGGAATTTAAACAACTAATACAATCTAAAGATGGTGTAGAAAAAGGATACACTTACCCAATTACACAATTAGAACGACAAGAAATACAGTTAAGAGAATGGCTTTTTATAAACAAACTAAATTTGCCTAACATCACTTCAATTGTTGTCATTAGTAATTCCTACACCATTATTCGTACCTCCTCTGAAGACAAAGATCTTCAAAAGAAAGTCATCCATAAAGAAGAACTTCCCACGCAGATTAATCAACTATTCCAAACATCAAAAAGTAAATGCCTTGAAGAGAGAGAACTTAAAAAGATCACTCGAAACTTGCTTAAACGGCATACTAAGGGAGAGACCTCTATTTTAAAACGATATCAAATCAAAGAAGAGGAAATCTTAAAAGGTGTAATTTGCAAGGAGTGCAGGTATCTTCCGTTAATAAGAGTGAAGGGTAATTGGTATTGTCCAAACTGTACAAAAAAAGACAAAAAAGCTCATATCCAAGCTTTGAATGATTATAAGTTACTGTTTAAAGCCACAATAACAAATTCAGAGTTAAGGGACTTTCTGGTATTAAACTCAGCACCAACAGCCAATAGATTATTACATTCGATGAACCTTCGATATACAGGGGACAATAAAAGTAGAGTGTATCATCTAGATGATACAGTGGATTTGTCTAATATGTCTAATCGTTGATAAAACTGAAAAATCGAAGATATATTTTGATAATCGAAGATAAAATCATAGAATCGAAGGTACTACTAAAATAATCGTAGATATATTCAGGAAATGACCTTTTGATGACCAAAAACGGCTAATTTGCTCAAACGCTTATTGTATCCCACCCCCACTTATGGTACATTTAAACTATCTATTTGTGCGCATTCTCAGGAGGTGTCAATTCATGCATACAGCATTAATTATTCTACTTGTTCTTGTATCGATTGCTTTGATTACAGTTGTGTTATTACAATCTGGTAAAAGCGCAGGATTATCAGGTGCGATCTCTGGTGGTGCCGAGCAGCTTTTTGGTAAGCAAAAGGCTCGTGGTTTGGATTTAGTTTTACACCGCGCAACGATTGTGTTATCCGTATTATTCTTTGTTTTGACAGTTTTAGTGGCGTATATCGTACAATAATGATAAAGAGTAAGGGTCTGTAGAAACAGGCTCTTTTTTTATTAGGTGTCAACCTGTGCGCAGTTTGTTTAAAATAGTATACATACAGGAAGTAATACTCACTGCCCCATTGGGTTAAACTAAATAAAAGTAGTAGAAGGAGTTACAAAGAAATGAAAAGAGTTTTACCGAAACCATTTACTTTTGAAGGTGGAGACAAAGCCGTGTTGTTATTACACGGATTCACAGGGAATACAGCAGATGTAAGGATGCTTGCGCGATTCTTAAGTGAGCGTGGGTACACTTGTCATGCTCCGCAATATAAAGGTCACGGAGTACCGCCGGAAGAGCTTGTCCACACGGGTCCAGAGGATTGGTGGAAGGATGTGGAAGCAGGGTATGAGCATCTGAAACAAATGGGATTTGAAGACATTGCAGTTGGCGGCTTGTCTCTGGGCGGTGTGTTCTCTCTTAAATTAGGTTATACAATGCCGGTAAAGGGTATTATCCCAATGTGTGCCCCAATGTATATTAAAAGTGAAGAAGTCATGTATCAAGGTGTACTTGAGTATGCTAGAAATTATAAGAAGTTTGAAGGGAAATCTCCTGAGGAAATTGAAGAAGAGATGAAGACTTTCGAAAAAACGCCAATGAATACTTTAAAAGCGTTGCAGGAGTTAATCTCAGATGTGCGAAATAATGTAGATATGATTTACTCGCCGACCTTTGTTGTACAGGCTAGACATGATCATATGATCAACACAGATAGTGCAAACATTATTTATAATGAAGTGGAAAATGATCATAAACAATTAAAATGGTACGAGGAATCCGGACATGTGATTACTCTTGATAAAGAGCGAGATCAGGTGCATGAGGATGTGTACCAATTTTTAGAAAGCCTTGATTGGTAAACTATAATAAGGAGGATGATCAAATGGAACAAGACATCCAAATACATATTGATAAATTGCTTTCTTTTATGAAAGAAGAAGCATATAAGCCATTAACGGTTCAGGAGCTTGAAGAAGCGTTTGGGATTGAAGATTCGACTGTGTTCAAAGACTTTGTAAAAGCATTGGTTGTGATGGAAGACGAAGGACTTGTTGTTCGTACGAGAAGCAATCGCTACGGCTTACCGGAAAAAATGAATCTCATAAAAGGGAAATTAATTGGTCATGCAAAAGGGTTTGCTTTTGTCGATCCGGAAGATACAAGTTTAGATGATATCTTTATCCCGCCTACTGAGTTAAAAACGGCGATGCATGGTGATATCGTTCTTATAAGAGTTAGCCCAAAAACAGGTGGAACAAGACAAGAAGGAACGATTATCCGCATTATTGAGCGCGGTGTAAAAGAGGTTGTTGGAACATATACAGAAAGCAAGAACTTCGGATTTGTTATACCGGATGATAAAAAAATTGCAAATGATATTTTCATTCCGAAACAGGCATCAAATGGAGCTGTTGAGGGACACAAGGTTGTTGTCAAACTCACAACATATCCTGAAGGACGCATGAGTGCTGAAGGAGAAATCATTGAGATTTTAGGTCATAAGAATGATCCTGGTGTTGATATTTTATCCATCATCCATAAGCACGGGCTTCCAGGTCCATTCCCGGTTGAAGCATTGGAGCAAGCAAATGACGTACCAGAAACGATAAAAGAAGAAGATCTTAAGGACCGTCGAGATCTTCGTAATGAAACAATCGTCACCATTGATGGAGCAGATGCGAAGGACTTGGATGATGCGGTAACCGTTAAAAAGCTCGAAAACGGTAACTATAAACTCGGAGTTCATATTGCTGATGTAAGTCATTATGTGACGGAACAATCACCAATTGATCGCGAAGCATCTGATCGTGGAACAAGTGTATATTTGGTTGACCGGGTGATTCCGATGATTCCTCACCGTCTTTCAAATGGAATTTGTTCCTTAAATCCGAAGGTGGATCGTCTTACATTATCATGTGAAATGGAAGTCGATGAAAATGGTACTGTTGTAAATCATGAAATTTTCCAAAGTGTCATTAAAACAACAGAGCGAATGACATACACAGATGTAAATAAAATATTGGAAGATCGTGATGAACAGCTTCTCAAAAAATACGAGTCATTAGTGCCGATGTTTGAACTGATGGGTGAGCTTGCACAAGTGCTGCGAACAAAACGGATGACGCGTGGTGCCATTGACTTTGATTTTAAAGAGGCAAAAGTACTTGTTGATAAAGAGGGAACTCCAACAGAAGTTGTTTTGCGTGAGCGTTCTGTAGCAGAGCGTTTAATTGAGGAATTCATGCTTTTAGCAAATGAAACAGTTGCTGAGCATTTTCACTGGATGAATGTCCCGTTCATTTATCGTATCCATGAAGATCCTAATGCTGAAAAATTACAGCGTTTCTTAGAGTTTATTACAAACTTCGGCTATACAGTGAAAGGGTCAGGAAACGATATTCATCCAAGAGCCCTGCAAAATATTCTAGAGGAAGTAGCAGGTACACCTGAAGAAACAGTCATTTCAACAGTGATGCTACGTTCCATGAAGCAAGCAAAATATGATCCGGAAAGCCTTGGACACTTTGGACTTGCAACAGAGTATTACACTCATTTCACATCACCAATTCGCCGTTATCCTGACTTAATTGTTCATCGATTAATCCGGACATATTTAATAGAAGGAAAAGTCGACGAAGAGACTCGTTCAAGTTGGGCGGAAAGTCTACCTGTGATTGCTGAACATTCTTCCAATATGGAACGAAGAGCGGTTGAAGCAGAACGCGAAACAGATGAACTGAAAAAAGCAGAATACATGCTTGATAAAATTGGTGAAGAATACGACGGTATTATAAGCTCTGTCACAAACTTCGGGATGTTTGTGGAGCTACCGAATACAATTGAAGGTCTAGTTCATGTTAGTTATTTAACAGATGACTATTATCGGTATGATGAGCGCCATTATGCCATGATTGGTGAACGTACGGGAACTGTTTATCGCATTGGTGATGAAATCACTGTACGTGTTGTGAATGTCAACAAAGACGAACGCTCCATTGACTTTGAAATTGTAGGAATGAAGGGAACGAGAAGACGACCTGCTAAAGAAACCCCAAAAGTGATTGTAGCAGGCAAAAGAAAAGACTCTGGTTCACGCGGAGGCAATGAAAAGAAACGTGAAAGTGACAAAGATGGTGAATGGTCAACCCGTCCGCCACGTAAAAAGAAGAAAAAGCATTTTGAAAATGCACCAAAAGCTAAGCGGAAAAAGAAAAAACGCTAAAAAGGAAAGGGGCTTGCTGAGAGAGCTTGCCCCTTTGGCATCTTTTTAATTATTTGTATCAAAGGTAACTGCCCGTAAAGGTCCGATATGATCAACTAATCATCAGTTAGAATGAAAATATTACTGATGGAAGTTTCACTTTATTGAGTTACTGTCCATTATTTGCTAAAATAGTACGTATCGCAAGAATCGAGGGGAGGGAATACAATGCCTAAAGGAATGGGAAAAGCATTAGCACAAAATAAAAAAGCTAATCATGATTACGCCATTGAAGAAACATTTGAAGCCGGCATTGTCCTTCAAGGTACGGAAATTAAATCAATTCGTAATGGTCGTGTTAACCTAAAGGACTCTTACGCACGTATTGAACGCGGTGAAGTTTTCCTGCTGAATATGCATGTTAGTCCGTATGAACAAGGAAACAGATATAACCATGATCCATTAAGAACAAGAAAACTATTATTAAAGAAACGTGAAATTGCCAAATTAATCGGAGCTACAAAAGAAGAAGGCTATGCACTTGTACCATTAAAGATGTATATCAAAAATGGCTATGCAAAAGTGTTGATTGGTCTCGGTAAAGGTAAAAAGAAATACGACAAACGTGAAGATCTGAAGAAGAAGGAAGCAAAACGTGATATTGAACGTGCCTTTAGAGAGCGCCAGAAAATGTAGTGGCAAAACCTTACAATTGCATTTTCATGTCAGTCTGATATAATAGGTTTTGTAAGGCAGTCAACTTACTTTAACAACTTCATAAGCAAATAAGCTTGATCTTTTATTACTTCCCGTATTCCCTAGCTGGTATATACGGCTTATCATGGGGACGTTACGGATTCGACAGGGATAGTTCGAGCTTAGGTTGCGGGCCGAAGGGATCGTCTTCGTTAAAACGTCAACGCCAATAATAACTGGCAAATCTAACAATAACTTAGCTTTAGCAGCTTAATAACTGCTTAGCTGTTCCTCCCTCCATCGTCCATGTGGTAGGGTAAGGGACTCACTCTTAGTGGACTACGCCTGATTCCTCCGTCTGGGGATGATGGAAGAGACCAATCAGACTAGCTGCTCTGACGCCTGTCGATAGGCATAGGAGTTAGCGAAACCGCAAATATATCGACTACGCTCGTAGACGCTTAAGTGCCGTTATGTCTGGACGAGGGTTCGACTCCCTCCGTCTCCACCAAAATACATAGTTTGGTGGTTTAATACGATAATATTCACGGATTTGCCAAATGAGGTAAGTCCGTTTTTACATCTTATAATAAAAATAAAAACTTATATCGACTGTGATTAAGGCAATGCCGAGCGGTATGTGGAGCAATCCAACAGCCGTGTATCGACTTATAGGCTGCCATCTTGGTAGTACTAGGATACGAAAAACTGCCTGGAATTCAGGTAAAACTACTTTTCGTATAAGACGCCGAAGGACCTGTATAAAGGTTCAAGATATAGTCAGTGCCATGACGAAAGCATGGAATAGCACGTCCCACCGTCTCCACCAAATACATATTTGGTGGTTTTTATTTTGCCTTTTTATAAATTTAAATTTCAAATAAAGCTTTTTCAAAAGCTAACTTTTGCTCTAAACGGTCCTTACTATATTTACCGTTTCTGAGTGTAACGTTGTCGTAGTGCTCAATAATCCATAATGAACGTTTTCTTTTTGTGGGCACTCTTAAATACGGTAAAACTTGTACAAGTATGTCTATAACCTTTTCCTTTTTCTTTATATTTAGAGTAAAAGAATCCTTACGCTTTTCTTATGTATTCTAGTTAATGTGATCGAACGAAATCGATAATACCGGCTAAATATGCAGCCTCCCAAGTTTCCATATCTTAAATCTTTATTAGCTGCAGGAGACTTTAATCATTTAATGATAATAGTATTTAGAATTAAATAATTATCCAATGGGAATCCTAAGCATAAACACGGGAAAGGGAGATTAGGTATGACTAGGGATAAAGATTTAAATCCAATGAATGTGATGAAACCACTAAAAATAAATCAAAAAATATCGGATGAAACCCAACCTTTAACGACTTTTGAAATGGGGAAACTTTGGGCTACCTATATGGGAAACAGTATGTCCATTCAAATTTTACATTATTTTCTTCAACACTGTGAGGAAGAAGATATAAGGTTGCTCCTGGAGAATGGTTTAGCCTTATCAAAGGATTTTAAGCAAAGGGTAGAAGATATTTTTAAAATAGAAAATTTCCCTATACCTATTGGATTTACTGAGGCTGATGTGAACCTTGGTGCCCCCCGTTTATATGCTGATGAATTTTATCCTCATTATTTAAAATATGCTGCTAAGGTTGGTATGAGCCTTTACTCGGTAGCAGTTCCTTTAGTAATGAGGGAGGATATAAGGGAGTTTTTTATTTATTGTAATGAATGTACTACTGTCTTTTTAGGTCAAATTAATAATGTTTTAATGGAAAAGAAATTTATTGCAAACCCTCCTATTATTCCGACTCCAGTAGGAATTGATAAAATTGAAAAACAAAGTTACTTAAATGGATTTTTGGGAGATGTCAGACCATTACAGGCACTTGAAATCATACATCTTTGGGATAACATTGAGAATAACACAACAAGTAAAGCCTTATTATTGGGATTCTGTCAGACTGTGAAAGATGAAATAATAAAGGCATTGTTTAATAGAGGGTTAGATATGACTGAAAAAGCTGTAAAGCAATATAAGGAAAAATTACACATTGGTCATATTCAATCACCGGCGTTTCTAGACCATTTGGTAACAACATCTACATACCCTCCTTTTTCTGATAGAATCATGCTTTATCATAAAGTGGACATGTTTGCAATGAAGATAAGATCATTCGGAAATTCATTGGCAGTAACGGCAAGAAGAGATCTAAATATGTTGTATGCAAGGACGCTTGTAAACATTGGCTTATTTGTTGATGATGGTATGAATATCTTAATTGATAAAGGGTGGTTGGAATCACCACCACAAGCGAAAGATAGAGGTTAGTGTTACAAGTGGGACAGCTTTAAAGAAGCTGTTAAAGATTGTTTTATCTACGGCATCATCCAATAATTGTGAGAAAAAGGATGCGTATCATGCCTATTAATTCGTTTGAAAACTATCCGATGAGCTGGAGGCCATCGATTGATAAAACGGAAAAGCCTATATATAAAGCACTTGCAAGACAATTGGAACAGGATATAGTAAACGAAGTGTTATTGCCTGGAACAAAGCTTCCTTCACAGAGAGACCTGGCTGATTATTTGGATTTAAATGTAAGTACAAGATATTGAAATAACCATCTTCGAAACACCGAAGCATAATTGGGGAATAAGGGGATTACCTGCCGATGAGATAACATTGAATGATAAAGTGGATATTTAGCTGCATGGCAAAAAAGAAAGACCGCTAACCAGGCGGTCTCTTCGATCATTATTGAACCAACTTGACAAGCATATGAGCAAGCTTGTGCTGTTCCTCTTCATTTCCAACCTTCCATAATTCCTGAAGCAACTTTTCTTCACGATTACGTGCTGATTCATGGTCAGCAAGGTAATCGGCAACTTTTTGGGCTGTTTTAGCCAGTTGCTCCTCGTTCATTCCAAGTTTTTCCCCTTTTGACACTTTGTCACCTAAGTAACTTTTAAATGTTTCAAAACTTGTAAGAACCTCGTCCTTTTTTTCTGCACCTATAGACTGCAATTTCTCTTCCACTTTTTCTTCTGCGTGATTATGTGATTCAAAAGCCATTAAAAATCTCTCCTTTCAATAGTCTTTGATTTCCCTATTCAATGCCCGTATTTAAACCGTTTCAAACATTGAAAGATGTTTTATATATCCGAGAACAAAAAGCATACTGAACCATTTTATTGAGGTAATAATTGAGCTACTTTTATATTGAGTTCAGTATAAGATTCCCTTATGAGTAAAATACTAACTAGAAATATCGCTGAAAGGATCTGCCATGAAAATCAAACCAATTAAAATGGGTACAAATAAAATAAGCACAAACGATAGGTTAACATCAGCAGAAATGGGCAAGCTTTGGGCTACATACATGGGAAACAGCATGTCAAAAGGCATTTTAACTTACTTCCTTCAAAATGTTGAAGATAAGGATATTAAAACGTTATTAGAAAATGCATTGGGATTATGTGAAGAATTCATGAAAACAACGAAAGAAATGATGGAAAAGGAGAGTTATCCGATTCCGATTGGCTTTACTGAAGAGGACGTCAATTTAGGTGCTCCGCGTTTATTCCGGGATGAATACTATGTTCATTATTTGAAATACACAGCAAAAGCAGGAATGAGTATTTATAATGCGGGAATTCCTCTTGTTTATAGGAAGGATGTAAATGAATTTTTTAAACATATTATGTATTCGACTATGAAATTAGTTGACGAAATTAAAGATATTTTAATGGATAAAGGATTAATCATGAAACCGCCTTTCATACCAGTTCCTGATAAGCCGGGTCTTGCCCATGACAACTTTTTAACGGGTTTCTTTGGACAAAGACGACCATTACATGCACTGGAAATTGCCCATTTTTACGATAATATTGAAAATAATGTTACAAGTAAAGCATTAATCATGGCTTTTGCTCAAGTTGCCAAGGATGAAAAGATTCGAAAATTGTTTGAATGGGGCAGAGATATGACGTCAGCTAATGTAGAAAATTATATGAAAAAGCTTTATCAAGAAAATTTGCCCGCACCGTCTTTTCTTGATGATCTGGTCACAACATCTACTTATGCTCCTTTCTCAGACAAACTTATGCTATTTCATAAAATGGATATGTTTTCCATGAAAATTAGAGCGTTTGGGAATTCAGTGGCTGTAAACGGAAGACATGATGTAGGGCTCTTGTATACGAGGTCATTTATGAAAATCTCAAAATTCGTTGAATCTGCAGCAGATATTATGATTGAAAAAGGCTGGATGGAAATCCCGCCAACAGCAGCAGATAGAGGATAATTAGCTGCCTGCTTCTGCTAATTATCCTTTAACCTTGTTTTTGAAGTAGACGTATTTAAAGCTAACGCTACGATCATGATTAAAATAAAAACTGTACCGACCCATTGGAATAGGCCAAAGGGTTCTTTCAGCCAAAAAACTGTAGTACAAACAGCGGCAAGTGGCTCTATGCTTCCAAGCAGACTTGATTCTTTAGGAACTAAACTTTGCAGGCTTTCTATATAAAACCAGAAAGCAATCATCGTACCAAAGATAATAACAAAGACTAAATAGAAATACGCTTCAAACGTTAATAGTTTTAGATCTATTTGCCAGGGCGGATGGATAAAGCTTAAGGAAAGACCGCCAATGATCATTGCCCAGCCAACAATGACAAGGGAATCATATTGCTTCAGCAATGGAACAGCGTAAAGTGTGTAAAAGGCTAAAGCTACTCCAGATAAAACACCCCATACAATAGCTGGTGTTGGCACAGAAAGTTGTGAGATTGAGCCGTTTGTTAATAAGAAAAAGCATCCTACAAGGGCTAGTAATACGGTTACCAAATCATTTCGTGTTAGAACCATATGTTTACGAAATATGGAGTAGATGATGATCATGACCGGTGCCAAATACTGCAATAATGTTGCTACTGCAGCATTTCCATGTTGGATGGATACCATGTATGTGTATTGAACCGAAAGCATTCCAAGTATCCCGAAAATCAATAATTGAACAGCGATCCTTTTGGTTTTCCAAACACCCAGTACTTGTGACCGTTCTTTTGTAAAAAACTGAATGCTTAATAGCAAAAAACCAGCAAGAAGTAATCGGGTTGTTACAAGCCAATCAACGTCAATTGCATAAAAATCAAATAGCTTCTTAGAGACTGTGCCGCCAATTCCCCAACATACTGCACCTGTTAAAACAAGTACAATCCCTTTTTTTCTATTCATATCATCTTTCTCCCTAATATATAAAAATTGTGTGATAATATTTATATAATAAAGGGGAAAATCCAGTAAGAATACATAAATTGAATGGAAAAATATAAGGATATTGAGGTGTTAATATGCAAATAAAAGATTTCAAAATTGATCATCGTTTAAAAGAATTAACTGAACATCGCACAGTTTTGTTACCTATTGCATGTTATGAAACAACAATATCGAATAATATAAATGGATTTATCCCTCTTCATTGGCACGAAGAATTTCAGTTTATTGTCGTGATAAAAGGTGAAGCAATGTTCCAAATAAATGATGAACGTGTTGTTATTCGAGAAAGCGAGGGGCTATTTATAAACAGTGGATGCGTTCATATGGCAAAAGATATGAAAGAATCAGGTTGTGTCTATATCTGTTTAAATGTTTCTCCACGTTTTGTTTTATCGCACGAACTTTATCCAACCCTTGTAGCCCCATTTATCCAGGCAACGAATATCCCTTATTTACACTTGGTTAAAACTGAAGGTTGGGCGGAAAATATGATTAACTCCATTTTAAAAATCAATCAACTGGTAAAAGAAAAAAACCCATACTATGAAATTGATATCAGCATCCATTTAACGTTAATTTGGAAGAATCTCATTATAAATGGTGTTACATTAGAATATGAACAAACGGAAATGAGAAAAAATGAACGAATGAAAGTAATGCTAAACTGGATTCATCACCATTATGCTGATAAAATTTTTTTGGATGATATAGCACGTGCCGGTCAATTAAGCCGTTCTGAATGCTGTCGATATTTCAAATGCTTGGTAAAGAAAACACCTTTAGAATATGTAACGGATTATCGAATTCAAAAAAGTTTACTATTACTGCAACAATCTGATCTCACTGTCACAGAAGTGGCCTATCAAGTTGGATTTAATAGCACAAGCTATTTCATTGATAAATTCAGAAAGGTGATGAATATGACACCTTTGGCCTACAAAAAGATGATTGTTTAATAAAGATAAAATGATAGTTTTGGAGGGGATAAAATGTTTACATATAAAATTAATGATGAGTTATCTTTGAAATTAGTGGAAGTAAGAGATGCAGAGTGTGTCTTTGAGTTAACAAATCATTCAAGGATCTACCTAAGAGAATGGCTTCCTTGGCTGGATACAACCACAAAACTCGAAGATACAATTTCGTTTATTAAAGACAGTTTAACAGGTTTCGCTGAAAATAGATGCCTAAACACGGCTATTTTATTTAAAGGGAAAATGGTTGGAGTCGCAGGTTATAATCAGATTAATTGGTCCAATAAAACAGCGTATATTGGATATTGGCTAGGGGAAGAGTTTCAAGGTAAAGGAATAATGACAAAGGTGGCAAAAGCATTAACTGATTATGCTTTTAACGAATTGAATCTTAATAAAGTTGAAATTAGGGCTGCAGCAGAAAATAAGAAAAGCAGAAGCATTCCTGAAAGATTAAATTTTGTTAATGAAGGATGTATCAGACAAGCGGAATGGTTATATGATCACTATGTTGACCATGTTGTATATGGCGTATTAGCTGAGGAGTGGAAGAAGGATAAGTGAATGTTGTTCTGCTTATAACGTACAAAGTGTATTCGAATAAGAATGCGCTTTTTTTGTACTTTAAGAAAGTTTACCTATACTAAAGGATTAAAGGATAAGAAAAGACATCGACTTCCTCCATTCTTGGCGGTAAGACGTGTTTTTCTAAATAATCCTACCTTTAGGCTTGAATAACCAGGAATATTTACCTAAAATAATAGATAGTATACAGGGTAGGAGCATGATAGGACATGATCTCAAATGAAGAAATGATCATCTTTATGAAACAAATCAAACTGCTAATTAATGAATATAATAAATGTCGTGATCTAAAGATCAAAGAGCAAATTTATGAAGAAATCATTGTTCTTAGTGAATTAATTGATACGTAATCTTCTATTACCAACCTCCTCACTCCTTCTCCTTATTGTTCCCCCCTGTCCCCGTGTTTTTCCCTTATTGAGGAAGCGGAGGATCAAAGATATTCCATAATAAAAATATAAAGAAAATAGCTAAAATCCATGCAACCCAAGGTTTCCAGTTATGGATGGCTAATATAGAATAGGTTATGATATTAAAGATAAAAGACCAAAGAAGTGTCCATCCATGCTGATGAATGATGCTTTCATTCATATAAGCGATTAATTCAATACATTCAAAAATCACAGCCCAAAGTAGTATCCAGCCTATTCTTTTGAAGGTTGATTGAGGAAATCGTCCTAAATAAACAACGATAACACAAGGATAAATCAAAAATGCAATGGCAATAGCAATGATTGAATGGGTAGGAAGCAAAACATGGTCGATCCAAACAGGTTGAAATTCCCATACTCTATAATGGTAAAGTAATGCTCCGTAAAGCAGATCACCTATAATCCAAAACAATAGAGTTGAATAAAATTCACTCAGACGTCTCCATTTACCAAAGAATAAACTAACAATCATAAAAAACACAACAAACGATGTTTGCATAAACTCTCCTTATAACTTATTGTGTATTTTAGTATTACCTTTTTAAAATTACCTTACACTTATTAAGTAAAAGTGATAAATCACATACACAAGTAGAAGGTTGCCCATTTGAGGAAAATAAAAAAGGACATAGGAGAAAAACAAATGATCATTCAACCAAATACATTTATATTCAATATTGGAATGGCGGCCATTTTATCGATCATTATTGGGTTAGAACGCCAATTAAAGAAAAAGCCATTAGGATTAAAAACATGTTTAGTTATCGGGATCGTTAGCTGTCTGCTCACAACCGTTTCGATTGAGTCATCGGAAAAATTCGCAGAGGCCTATATTCGACCGATGGATCCTCTACGTTTAGCTGCCCAAATTGTCTCAGGTATCGGATTCTTAGGTGCCGGGGTGATTTTAAGACGAAACAATGATATGATATCAGGTTTAACAACAGCCGCAATGGTATGGGGAGCCGGAGGAATCGGGATCTCATGTGGTGCGGGATTTTGGTTCGAAGCTACCATAGCTACAGTTCTCATATTAGTCAGTGTAGAAATCATCCCATTTATCTTTAAATTTATAGGCCCAAAAACATTAAGAGAGCGGGAATTAAAGGTAAAAATTACGGTTGATGATGAAGAGAAAATGACCGATATCTTAAAGGAACTGAAGCAAAAGGATATGAAGGCAAAGAAAGTAAGAGTTAAAGACATCAAACAAGGAGAGCTTCAACAGCTTGAATTGGTACTTGTTGTGAATGAAAAACTGTATATTACAGAAGTGTACTATACATTAAAGCAGATTAAGCATATCATTCATGTTGAAATGGAGTCACTTTGACGGTAGAATAAAGTTTGTACACTAATAGAATCGTGTTAATTTGAACTGGAAAATTGTAGCTAGGGTTCCGCTATGTATTTAGGTCTGTGACCGAGGGCAACATCTTTTACACATGTAAAAGGCACCTATTGACATAAAAGGTCCGAGGGGAAAGGTTCAGCGTATTTGTGATGCGCTGTAATCTTTCCTGCTCGGGCCTTTTTTATACGAACAGAAGTTAAGATTTAGTGATGATAGGATAAGAAAAACCAAGGCTTCCGCCACCAGGGCCTTGCGAAGCTGCGTTTTCTAATTTTAAGGAGGTTTATATGGTATGAAAAAGATTGATGAAATAAAAGCAGGTGTAGCGGTCATTATTTTTAATGAGAAAAAGCAGGTTTTATTACAGAAAAGAGCAGATGTGAAGTTATGGGGAATTCCTTCAGGTCATATAGAGATAGGGGAAACTGTTACTGAAGCAGCGATTAGAGAAATAAAAGAAGAAACCAATTTAAATATAAAAATTAAAAAGCTGATCGGTGTTTATTCTGACCCGCATTCACAGGTCTTTTCTTATCCAAATGGTCAAGTTGTCCATTTTATTACGACTTGTTTTCTGGCTGAAGTGATAGGTGGAGAACTTAAATGTAACGAGGAGGAATCGCTGGAATTCAAGTTTTTTGACTATCAAAACCTGCCTCATGACTTGTTAAACATGCATCCAATGTGGTTAGAGGATGCTCTTGAAGATTCAGAGAAAGCATTTATTCGGTAAATATTTTTGGATCATCATATTAAAATGATACATATCCATGAAATCAACAACATTTCTTTCTTGTTAAAACCTTGATTGGCATGTCGCCTCTCGAGGTTTCTTTGTTTGCCAATATAATTAATTTTGAATAAAGCTAATTATTATATGAAAATATAACTAATTTTCCCATTACTTTCATTCAACTTCTTTTGTTAACATGTCGATTGTAAACGTTTACAAAATTATGTTTCGGAAATTGGTGAAAAGGTAGATACTGATAGCTTATAAACATATCATGAGTGGAGGAGAATGTACATTGTGGAAAACAAGTAAATGGATGTTATCGCTTATTTTACTAGTTGGATTCGTGATGCCTACGATAGGATTCGCCGAAGAACATAAATCAACACCAGAATATGATATTATGCAATATGCTAATGAGATGCAGCCGGGATGGAACTTAGGGAATACGTTTGACGGATTTGATACAGGCAAAGTTGTCCTTGATGAAACAGCTTGGGGTAATCCGCGTGTAACAAAAGAGCTGATAACAGAAATTAAGGATCAAGGCTTTAACAGCATCCGGATCCCGATTACATTTGATACCAGATTAGGACAAGCTCCAGAATATACAATCAATCCAAAATTTTTAAGCAGAGTTGATCAAGTTGTCAACTGGGCGCTGGATGCTGATTTAAAAGTGATGATTAACATTCACCATGATTCTTGGAGTTGGGTGGCAGATGGTATGTCATCAGATCATGAAAATACAGTAACAACATTTAATGCGATATGGACACAGCTTTCGGAACATTATAAAGGCTATTCAACGGATTTAATGTTTGAAAGTCTTAATGAACCACAATTTTGGGGTTCTGGTGGTGATGTTGAAAGCCAGGCATTTTTAAATGAACTTAATGATTCGTTTTATCAAATCGTACGAGGATCCGAAGGGTTAAATGACATTCGTCCGCTTGTTATTCCAACATTGCATACAAATTTTGAAGAACAAAAACATGTTGATAACCTGTATGATTGGATCTCTCAAACAAATGATCCTTATTTGATCTCGACGGTCCATTATTATAGCTTCTGGCCGTTTAGTGTAAATTTAGACGGATATACGACGTTTGAAGAAACATCAATGAAACATATTTCTGAGAATTTTGATCGTGTTTATAATAAGTTTGTTTTGAATGATATACCTGTTGTTATTGGTGAATTCGGGCTACTGGGCTTTGACGAAAACACCGGTACAATTCAACAGGGGGAAAAACTGAAATTTTTCGAGTATATGATTAACTATGCAGAAGAAAAATGCCTTATTCATATGCTATGGGATAATGGTCAACATTTTAATAGGTCAACGTTGGAATGGAATGATCCACAGCTGTATAACATGATGGCAGCTAGTTGGGAAGGACGCTCTTCAACAGCAGACACTGATTTTGTATTTTTGAAGAAGGGTGAAGAAATTACTGATGTCACAAGGATTTTGAATTTAAACGGAAATGAATTCGTTGCTCTCAAGATAGGGGGAGAAAATCTAGTTGAGGGAGAAGACTATGTTTTAGAAGGTAATCATTTAACACTAAAAGCAAGTTTGCTATCCCAATTGATGTCAACAGAACTAGGGGGAATGTCTGTATTAACGGCAACATTTAATACTGGTGCGGATTGGACCTTTACTGTGTATCACTACGATTCACCAGTCCTTTCAGACTCTCAAGGAACAATCAGTGATTTTACGATACCTTTACAGTATAATGGAAATCTTCTTAAAACAATGGAAGCTACATATGTGGATGACGGAAGCCCTGCTGGTCCGCAAAACTGGACGGCGTTCAAGCAATTCGGTTATGTGTTTGCACCTAATTATCAGGATAACGTTTTAACATTTCCTTATGGAAACGAGCGCTTCTTCAAAGAAATAAATGATCAACGCGAGGTGGAGTTAACCTTCCATTTCTGGAGTGGTGAAACGGTAAAATATAGAGTAACAAAAGATGGAGAGCAGGTAGTTGGTAAATCAATAAAATCGACATTACCTGAAGATGATCATGAGTCAGAAAAACCAGAGGAGAATGACGATACTCCTGGGGAAAATGACGATAATGATTCAGAAGCTCCAGCGGAAAATAATGATGATGAGTCAGAGACTCCTAAAGAGGACAACCCTGGTAAAGATGAGGGTAAAACTGATGCTGATGATGGAAGCAAAGAAACAAATGAAGGAGAAAATCACGTAACACCCGTTAATAATAACAATGAAACTAATTTAGGAAACACCCAAGGCAAAGCCGGCGAAAAACTACCTGAAACTGCAACAGGAAATTATAACTTATTCATAACAGGAATCATCATACTGGTAGTTGGAGGCTGTATAGATTACTTTGTAAGAAAACAAAAAGTTCAAATATAGAAAAAATGGTTACCAATTTGTTGGTAACCTTTTTGCATGTTTGAATTTTCACAAGCCATTAATCAACAATCACCAACCCTAACATGGCAGAAAATTGAATAGCTTGAAATGAGGACACTTTGCATCCCTTTAGGTCTGATATAGAAACAGTTAAGGTTTCGAAAGTAGACGTACTAATGTCTATCCCTTTAAGTGGAGTTCTTTCAAAGTTAGCAAGATTGATATTGCATGAAGTAAATTTAACTTTTTTAAACTTACACTCATAAAAATCAGAATTTTCTAGAGCTGTATCGTGAAATTCTACTTTTTCTAATTTTGAATTTCCAAAAGCAGAGAGATTAAGTAAAGAATTTTTGAAAGAGACATTTCCAAGACTTGACTCTGTTATATCTGTTCCGAGTAATTTGCAGTTTAAAAATTCTGCTCTATGTATCGAAGAACGATTTAATTTGGCATTCGAGAAATCACAGTTATCAAAAACCACATCTGTAAAATCCGCACCTGAAAAGTCAGTATTTTGGAACTTGCAATTTTTCAAAACCATTTTATAAAAGCGAACTCTAGGTAATACTTCATTATCAAATACAGCATCATGTATTTGGCATAATTCTAATTCAGGATCTTCTTCATAGAAAATATCATTGAAATTTTTTAGGGGCAAATCATGTTGTATGGTAGGCGAATCAATCTTCATAAAGTTAAGTTCCCTCGCTATCTATTTTTGAATGTAAGTAAATCTAATCTTCTTATTATGTTACTATAGGTGATCTTTCGTTAAAAAATAAGCCTTTATTTTTGTTAAATGTTATGTACAAGACCATCTTCAAGGAAAGGCAAACTCTTATATGAGTGAGACTTTCCTTTTTTGTTTTAGTAGAAATCTTTCCGAAAAAAGCACTGGTTTTTTTCACGCTTTATAAACCATGTAATAGAAAATAACATCAATAAAGACGGCTAAGTCTTAGTAGTGATATTTTTAACACAAGAAATTAAAAAGCAATATCACAACTGGTAAGACCGGTCATACCAGTTGTGGGTAGAAGGTAGATTTCAAAGAGCAGCCTGGCTAGATTTCTAACATCGCAAAGGATCATTAGCCAACCAGCAAATACCTATAAAAGGAGTGTCACACATGACTCAATTAGGGCAGGAAATTGTTCAGTTTCAACAGGTTGATAAAATTTTTAATAATGACTTAACGGCTTTAAGTAACTTTACTTTATCAATACGAGAAGGAGAGTTTGTTTGTTTTTTAGGACCTTCCGGCTGTGGAAAATCAACTGCGCTAAGGATGGTAGCCGGGTTAGGTGAAGCAACATCTGGTTCTGTAAAGGTTTTTGGGGAATCTCCAAATGAAATGATAAAAAAAGATAATGAGGTCGCCTTTGTTTTCCAGGATGCGAATTTACTGCCATGGCGGACAGTACTTGATAATGTTCTTCTTCCTCTTGAATTACTGGGTGGAAATAAAGTCGAACAAAGATTAGAAGCTGAGCGAGTACTTGAATTGGTTGGTTTAAAAGAGTATGTAAAGTCGTATCCCCGTCAGTTATCAGGCGGTATGAAGATGCGAGTTTCGATAGCCCGCGCCTTAGTGGCGAAGCCAAAGCTTCTTCTAATGGATGAGCCATTTGCAGCACTGGATGATATGACGAGACAAACATTGCAGATGGAGCTTTTGGATATTTGGAAAAAGGAAAACATGACCATTCTTTTTGTCACCCACAATGTCTATGAAGCTGTATTTCTATCTACTCGAATCGCTGTCATGTCAGCCCGTCCTGGAAGATTATCATCCCTACTTGAGGTTGATTTACCTTTTCCGAGAGAGCTGAGTATGAGAACGAATCCTCTTTTTACAAACTATGTAGATTTGGCATCAGAGAAGCTGGAAAGTAGTGATAAAAAAAGGGAGCTGATCTAAATGTCTACGCCTTCTGTTGAGATAACGAAAAGTCAGAGAGTGTTAACGAAAAAAGTAGCTAGAAAGCAAAATGTCTATTGGAATAAGTTTAAGCAATTTTATTTAGGTCCAATCATCGCCTTTATTTTATTTATTGCTGCTTGGCAGTCAATTCCTATCCTATTAGGATTAAAACCTTTCATTCTACCTAAGCCTACTGATGTTGTTCAAGCGGCAATTCTTGATTGGCACTTACTCTGGCCCGCGGTGCAAATTACCGTAGTGGAATCTATTATTGGTTTTATTGTAAGTGCAGTTGTGGGAATCCTCGTTTCGGTTTTGCTGGCTAGTTCAAAAATTTTAGAACGAAGTATTTACCCTTACGCTATTATTTTACAGACGATTCCGGTCGTTGCAGTTGCCCCAATTGTTGTTATTTGGTTTGGTGCCGGATTTAATTCGATTATTGTCATTTCCTTTTTAATTGGGTTTTTTCCTGTAATCTCGAACACTCTAATCGGATTAAATTCCGTAGATAAAAATATGGATGATTTATTTACTTTATATAACGCTTCAAAGTGGCAGCGCATGTGGAAATTAAGAATTCCGTCAGCATTACCATATATGATGGCGGGTTTGAAGATCTCCTGTACTCTGTCAATCGTTGGAGCCATTGTAGGGGAATACATAGCGGGGATTGGAGGGGGAAAAGGGGGATTGGGATATTCCATCACGGTTGCTGCAGTGCAAGTCAAAACAGCTTATTTATTTGCTTGTGGAATAACAGCGGCCATCTTAGGAATAGGCTTCTATCTCCTTATTAGTCTACTAGCTAATTTTATGCTGAAATCTTGGCACGAGTCCGCAGTGAAGAGTGAAAAATAACGGAAAAGGGGTAATCCGATGGATAAAAAACGATATACGAAATTAGGTATGATTTTATTAAGTGTATTTTTGATTTTCGCCGTAGCTGCATGTGGCAACCAAGAGACTAACAGTTCTACCGAATCTGGCGAAACGGACAAAAGAGATTCTGCAGGTGAAGTAGAATCAGTAAAGCTTGTGTTAAACTGGTTTGCTCAGGCTGGGCATGGAGGAATTTATGCAGCGGCTGAACAAGGTTTCTTTAAGGAAAAAGGGGTAGATGTCACGATTGAGCCAGGTGGCCCACAAGTTTCATCGATTCAGATGGTTGCCTCTGGAAGTGCAGAGTTTGGACTGGTTCATGGTGATCAACTCGTTATTGCGAGAAATCAGGGTGTAGAACTAGTGGCACTTGCTGCCATTTATCAAAGCAGTCCACAAGCGTTAATGTTCCATAAAGGACATGAAGTAGATGATTTTAGTGAAATGAATGGTCGAACAGCTTTTATTCAACCTGGTATCGCTTATTGGGAATATTTCAAGAGTATCTATAAGTTGGATGATGTAAATGAACTAGCCTTTACCGGCGATCATACAAACTTTATGCAGAATAAAGAGTCGATCAACCAGGTTTATGTTACGGGAGAACCATTCTTTATGGAACAGCAAGGTATTGAGACAGAGGAAAAATTGATCTCTGATTCTGGGTATGATCCTTATCAATATGTTTTGTATGTAACGAAAGATTATCTAGAAGAAAATGAAGAAACAGTAAAAAACTTTGTAGCAGCATTTATTGAAGGGTGGGAGCATTTTAAAGCAACGCCTGATGAGACATTAAAGACGATTCAAGAAGAAAATCCTGATAAATCAATGGAATCTTTAGAATATGAAATGAATGCTGCAAAAGACTTTTTGTATACCGGAGACGCTGAAGAGTATGGATTTGGGTACATGACAGAAGAAAGATGGTCGACATTAATTGATCAGTTAATAGAAGCGGGTGTGTTAAGTCAAGAAGTGGAAGCAACAGATGTGTTCACAACAGAGTACTTACCATATTAATTGGATGAGTGTCAACTAATGTTGGCACTCACATTTACTTCAAATACAGGAGGTCTTTTAATGGTAAATGTAGTGAAGAACGTACGATTTGATGGTCAATTATGGAATTTGTCTATAAAAGATGGTGTGATAGAAAAAATAGAACATGCTAACTCGGACTACTCTACAACCTCTACCGATTTTGATGCAAAAGGCTTTTTATATGTACCTGCTTTGGCAGACATGCATGTTCACTTAGATAAGCATTTTCTTGGTGAACCATGGCGTCCGCTCCAACCTTTTACCACGTTGCCTAAACAGTTGAAATTTGAAAAAGAGATGCTGGCATCCATGCAGAGTTCATTAGAAGAACGTGTCAGCTTGATGACCGAGTTAATGGTAAAGCAAGGGACAACCAAAATAAGAACACATGTTGATGTTGATCCAGTCATCGGCTTAATGCATCTTGAAGCTGTTGTACAGTTACGAGAGCAATTAAGAGGCATCATGGATATTGAAATCGTAGCCTTTCCACAGCAAGGATTACTGAAATCAAATTCTCTAGGTGTTATGAAGGATGCGCTAAGAAACGGAGCAGATCTTGTGGGAGGAGTTGATCCTGCTGGTCTTGACCGTAAAGTAGAGGCAAGCTTAGAGGCGATGTTTGAGCTGAGTGCTGAATTTGATGCAGGAGTGGATTTGCATTTGCATGATCCGGGACATTTAGGATTATATACGATAGATCTTTTTGCTGACTATACCATGCAAGCGAAAAAGCAGGGAAGGACTGCGGTTAGTCATGCCTATTGTTTAGGAATGCTAGCGGATGATGAAATCAACCAAACCTTGAGTGCGCTAAGCGAAGCAGATGTAGCAATTATATCGAGTGTACCAATCGATCGCCCTGCACCTCGAGCACAATCGCTACTGAATGCAGGGGTAAAATTCCTTATTGGCAATGACAATGTGAGGGATGCCTGGTCTCCATTCGGTAACGGAGACTTGTTACAAAGAGGCTCCAGATTAGCTGAAAAAAGTGGATGGATAACAGATGAGCAATTACTAACTGCGTATTCTTTTATAACAAATCGTTCCTTAACTCCACAACTAGGTGAAAAAGCGGACTTTATGTTAGTGAATGCTGAAAATCTGCAACATGCAATTGCTGCTCATCCAAAACGGGAAGCTGTATTTTCAAATGGGCAGCTTCTAACAAATATAGAGAATGAGAAAATCTTGGATGGAACGATAAGCTAAAATTAATCTACAAGGAGAAATTCGTATGAGTGTAGTTAGTGAAACCGTTCAGAAATTTCTGATCGATTATATTAGGAAAAAAGAGCTCAATAAAGGCGATAAGCTTCCATCAGAAAGAGAGTTGGTACACCTATTGGAGGTTGGAAGATCTTCTATTAGGGAAGCCCTCCAAACTCTTGCAGAAAGAGGCATTATTGAAAAACAGGCCGGAAAAGGTGTGTATGTAAAGACTACGCTTCACCATGATCAATTGAAAAACATTACAACATGGTTACCTTCCTTGGATATTAAACAGTCTTTGGATTTACTGGAGTTTCGAAAAGGAATTGAAGTGAAAATTGCTTATTTAGCAGCGAAAAGAAGAGACTTACAAAGCATTGAGATCCTGGAAAAATCAATTGATGATCTAACCGTTTGTGTGGAAAATGAAACGTCCATTATTGTTCCTGATTTATTGTTTCATGGCACATTAGCAACTGCTACACAAAATGATGTCATTGTGAATGTCTATAAATCAGTTGTTGAAAATTTTAAAAAAGTGCGAATGGAAATGGCCGTTAACGATGATAAGGATCATGCGTTATATTTTCACAGAGAAATCCTAAAGGCAGTAAAAGAAAAAGATTCGGAAAGAAGCGGCAAGTTCATGCAGTTGCATTTAGAAGATGTACAGCAAAATTATCGTGTCATGCTTTCCGAATTAGGAGAGTCCAGCAATCTTGTATAAGGGGGCTAAGCATGTTAGATATATTAATCTGTCAAGTGTTAATTCCACATAGCAACGAAGAAATGGATGTTGGGGTTGAAAATGGATTTATTACTTACTTATCTATAGCGAATAATCAAAGACCACAAGCAAAACAAATTATTGAAGGGAATGGTCATGTCCTATTGCCTGGACTTATTGAACCGCATATTCATTTAGATAAAGCGTATTTACTTGATCATATGAAGCAGGAAGCATCAACACTCGATGAGGCGATTCGGTTAACAGGGAATTTAAAAAAAGATTTTACCAAAGAGGATATTCAACAACGTTCGATCAAGGTGCTGGAAAAATGTATTTCGTATGGTGTCACTTCTTTAAGATGTCACGTAGAGGTAGATCCTATCGTAGGTCTGATTGGAGTGGAAACCTTATTACAGCTTAGAGAACAATATCGTGATCGAATAGATTTACAACTCGTCACTTTTCCGCAAGAGGGAATTTTTAAGATGAAAGGTACAGCCGAACTGATGGAGGAGTCGCTTAAAATGGGCGTAGATGTTATTGGCGGAATTCCGTATAATGACATCTATTCAATCGAGCATTTAGACTTTGTGTTTGAATTAGCATATAAATATGATAAACCAATTGATATTCATGTCGATTTTTCAGATGATCCAAATCAGCTGGCAATTAAAGATATCATTTCTCGAACTCTTGCCTATCAAATGGAAGGAAGAGTGTCGGTGGGGCATTTAACTTCACTAGGATCTATGCCATACGACGATGCGAAAAAAATCGCTTCAGACATTGCTAAAGCAGATATTCATGTCATGGCACTCCCTGCAACAGATTTATTTCTCAATGGTCGAGGTGATAAGGAAAAAGTAAGGAGAGGTGTGACACCTGTAAGGCTCCTATTGGAAGCAGGTGTGAATGTAACCGTTGGAACGAATAATATTCAAAATCCGTTTACTCCTTTTGGAACTGGAGATCCATTAGACGCAGCATTATTGCTGGCGCATGTTGCTCATATGGGAACATTGAAGGACGCTGAGATATTGTTAGATATGACAACGGTGAATGCTGCCAGGGCATTAGGCATTCCTGCACACGGAATAAAGCTTAATCATCCTGCAGACTTCATTTTATTTCATACAAAAAATCGACGAAATGTTTTACTGGAACGACCTCAAAGGCTGGGCGTTTGGAAAAAAGGTAAACAAGTGGTGGATAAGATAAACTCGTGTGTTAAAGCATGAAGAAGAGATCCTCTTTGAAGACCTTTATTGAAACAGATCCATCGTCCTAAATCCTTTGAATTAAGGGTTTGGGACATTTTCAATGTTGTATTTCTACACTAATGAATCTTCCACAATCGGGATCTTTCCTTGGGTTACTTAATAGAATTATTTAATTTGCATAAATGTCTTCATTAGGCTATTAACACCGAGTTTTTCCTATTGTGCAAGTATTAAACCCGCGTAGAACATTCCTTGTTCTATTATTTTTTGTATGATAAGATGAACATGTTCATAAAATGAATGCGTTCATGATGAATGAAGTTTTATTTAGAGAAAAATCTATTTGGGGAGGAATGTGAAGGTACATGAATTATTCTAAAGTAGAAAAATCTATATTTTGGCCATCTATTATTTTAATTGCATTGGTCACGGTCTTGCTTGTTATTTTTAAGGAATCGGCAGGTCCTGTCTTATCCGACATCCTAACTTCGATTACATTCAAATTAGATTGGGCGTTTGAGTTTTTAACAATTGGGTTGTTTATCTTGTTAGTGTGGTTAATGTTTGGACGATTTAGTCAGGTTAAGCTGGGAGGAGTAAATGATCAACCGGAATTTTCTAAGTTCAGTTGGGGAGGCATGTTGTTCACAACAAGTATGGGAACCAGTATTATGTTCTGGTCCATTGTTGAGCCGCTTTATTACTATACTGGTCCGCCGTTTGGGATAGAAGGAAAAACCAACGAGGCTGCAGAATATGCGGTAACTTACGGATTATTTCATTGGGGGATATCGGCATGGGCGCTTTATGCTTTACCTGCTGTAGTCATGGCGTACAGCTTTTACGTTCTGAAAAACCCTTCTTTGAAAATCAGTTCTGCCTGTCGAGGTGTGCTTGGAAAATACGCAGATGGCTTTATTGGAAAGACCGTTGATGTACTTGTCATTTGGAGTATGATTGGTGGACTAGGAACATCATTAGGACTTGGAGTTCCAATGATTTCTGCTGTCTTGGGAAATCTACTAGGATTAGAACCATCATTAGGTCTAAATATTGCCATTATTATCATTTGGACAATTATTTTCAGTGCCAGTGCGTATTTCGGTTTGTATAAAGGAATTAGAAGGTTGAGTGACTTTAATGTTTACATGGCTTTCGGACTTGCCGTTTTTGTTATTATCGTTGGACCGACATTATTTATCTTATCTTATTTTACAAACAGCTTTGGATTGATGCTTGACCATTTCTGGCAGATGAGTCTTTACACAGATCCGATCAATCAAGGGGGATTCCCACAAGCTTGGACTGTCTTTTACTGGGCATGGTTTGCAGCTACAGCACCATTTGCCGGGATTTTCATTGCTCGTATATCAAAAGGACGTACCATTCGCGAACTTGTTTTCCATGTACTTCTTTGGGGCTCTGTTGGCAGCTGGCTCTATTTTGGTGTATTTGGAGGTTATGCGATGGATCTTGAATTATCAGGAAAAGAACTATTAACTGAAATTCAGGCAACATCAGGTGATCCTTCAATTATCGTCGCGGTTCTTCAATCATTACCAATGCCAATGATTGTTTCAATCTTTTTTGTTATTCTGGGATTCATCTTTTTAGCAACATCTCTTGACTCAGCTAGTTATGTAATCGCTAGTGTGGCGACGAAAGAGCTTGGAGGAGAAGCACAGCCCGCTCGTTGGCATCGTTTGTTATGGGGTGTTCTTTTATCAGCGCTGGCCATAAGCTTAACGATGACAGGTGGACTTAATGTGGTGCAAACATCTTCTGTACTGGTCAGCGTACCTGTTTTAGTTATGTACATCTTAATGTCCATTTCATTAGTAAAATGGCTGAAAAATAATGAACACAAACATGTATATGTGAAAAAACAGCAACCAAATAAATAATTGGAGGACGTAAATAAATGAGTAAAGAGAGAAAAGAACTTCAACGTACACGGATGTGGAAATACTTTCTTGATGCAGCCGCGGAAGTAATTGAAGAAGAAGGAATTGAACATATGACGATACGAAAAATTGCCGACCGTGCAGGGTATACAGCATCGACTGCGTACAATTACTTTAAGGATCTTTCTCATTTGAAGTTTTTCGCAGCCATGCGGTTTACGTCTGATTATGTAAAAGAACTGCCACATTACATGGATCAAGGGGAAAATACAGTGGAAAAATGGCTGTACTCTTGGGAGTGTTTTTGTAAACATTCCTTCGAACAGCCGGAAATTTATTCAGTTATCTTCATGGATAATCTTGGTTCATCTCTACAATCAATGTTTGATGATTATTATGCGATACATCAACATGAATTAACGGGACTCCCTGAAGATCTTCAATCAATTCTGATGGAATATGACTTTTCTAAACGTAGTGTACTTTATATACAAGGTGCAGTTGAAGAAGGTTTTCTAAAAGAGGAAAATGTCCAAATGATTGCAGACATCACGCTTATGGTTTGGAAAGGTATGATGAATACCTATATGAACAAACGACGTGGTTATACAAAGGATGAGGCAGTTAAACGGACGCTTCGATTAGTGACAGAATGCGTGTTGAATGTTGTGGAGAGTGACAGACGAGCTGAAATTATGTTTGATAGATAAAAAATGGTGATGAGAAAGGATGGAAGGTTTGGTTTTTAATATAAGAGATTCAGGTAAACGCAGAATTAAAACAGAATTTCAAAGAGATGTGAAAAAAATTGAAAATATATGGATTCCCATGTCAGACGGAGCAAAGCTATCTGCATGCATGTGGCTACCAGTGGATGCAGAAGAAAACCCTGTTCCTGCAATTTTGGAATATTTGCCATATAGAAAAAATGATTTTACAGCAATCCGTGATTCTGTACGTCATCCCTATTTTGCTGGTCATGGATATGCAAGCATTCGTGTGGATATCCGTGGAGCCGGAGATTCGGATGGAATCCTATTAGACGAATATTTAAAACAAGAACAAGATGACGCACTTGATATATTGAGTTGGATTGCTGAGCAGCCTTGGTCCACGGGTTCTGTCGGTATGATTGGTAAGTCGTGGGGGGGCTTTAATGGTCTGCAGGTTGCGGCCCGGAACCATCCCGCACTAAAGACAATTATAACCCTTTGTTCAACAGATGACCGCTATGCAGATGATGTTCATTATCGTGGTGGAAATCTTCTTGCTTCTGATATGCTTTGGTGGGCTTCAACTATGTTTGCTTACAATGCAAGACCACAGGATCCAGATGTAGTTGGTGCTAGTTGGAAAAAGAACTGGCTCGATCGCTTAGAAAATACACCACCTTTTGTGGAAGAATGGGTCCGTAATCAGCGTCGGAACGATTACTGGAAACATGGTTCGATATGTGAGAATTACACCGATATTCAAATTCCGGTGTTTGCGGTTAGCGGCTGGCAAGATGGTTATACAGATTCCGTTTTCCGTCTTTTAGAGCACCTTCCGAAAGAGAGTAAGGGGCTCATTGGACCTTGGGCACACGAATATCCTGAAGTGGCAACCCCGGAACCGGCGATTGGTTTTTTACAAGAGGTCTTGCGCTGGTATGATTATTGGTTGAAGGGAATTGACACTGGCATCATGGATGAGCCTAAGTTGATTTCATATATTCAGAAAAGCGAACTTCCGGCTATAAGCTATGATCATCGTCCAGGAAAATGGGTAGCAGATCCCGCATGGCCTTCACCACATGTAAAAGGGCAAAAGTGGTGGCTTTCAGATAAGCAGCAACTCATGACTGAAACGCCACAAGAGTCAGTGGATGAAGTGATCATTCCGAGTGTACAGGAACATGGATTATATTCAGGCGTTTTTTGTCCGTTTGGACAACCGGGGGATTTACCGGCAGACCAAAGACTGGAAAATGGGAAATCAGTTGTGTTCACATCATCTCCATTGGAAGAAAAAATTGAGATTCTGGGACATCCTGTGTTTTATGCAGAACTATCAGCCAATCAAGAGGATGCTTTAGTAGCAGTTCGGTTAATGGATAAGGCACCTACTGGAGAATCTACTTTAATTAGCTGGGGGATGCTTAATTTAACACATCGTAATTCCCATGAACATCCTGAAAAATTGGAGCCAGGTAAGAAATATAAGATAAAAGTAAAATTGGATTCACTAGGACAGGAAATTCCAGCCGGACATCGTGTTGAAGTAGCAGTCTCGCCAACATATTGGCCATCAGCGTGGCCGTCACCAAAACAGGTAGATTTAACCCTGTATATGGGTGAAAGTACATGCATGGAACTGCCGGTTCGCACCCCACAAGCTAAAGACAAGGATTGCGGACAATTTAATACTCCTGAAACGGCACTAGTTATGGACAGGGAAATTATCAGAAAAGAAAAGCGCACACGAGAAGTTATTCATAATATGATTGATGGTGTGTGGAAACTGCAAGATTTTTCAGATGAAGGGGAAAGACGATTACCTTCAAATGGTATACAATATGGAAGTAAAAATAAAAATACATGGACCATCAAAGAGAACGATCCATTATCAGCTCACGTTCAATGTGAATGGGAATTAACACTGGGCAGAGACAATTGGAAAACTAGACTTGAAACAAACAGTGAGATGTGGTGTGACGATACAAATTTCTACCTCGTTAATACTCTAACTGCTTATGAAGAGGGAAAAAAAATCTTCAATAAAACATGGAAATCCGAAATTAGCCGTGACCATGTATGATGATATATTAATTAAGCCTCCTAATAAATTTTATCGTATTAACAAAATTAAAAGATATGTTCTCTAATCATAGGCTTGTATTTGCCTGGAAAGTATGTAGCCGTTGCTAAATTTTGTCAGAAGAATTATAGAAGCTGCTTATTACTGAGAATAAGATCATCCGACATTTTGAGCTAATTTAATCCTATTATTTTTAGTAAGAAAACTGATTGATGATCCGTTTCGGCTTTCAACGAGTACATTTGTCCTTCTTTTAGGATCGAGGAATTGAAGGACACACTCGTTCGAGGCAATGTACAAAAATTGATTAACAGTAAACACACATACCCTGAAAAGGACGATAAAATTATTTTGTGATAACTCTTGTTTTTTTATTTCTGTCATTGTTATAATACTGTTGAATCAAATAGCTAAAATTTTCACGCTGTGGATTTTTAAAGAATATTTCTTTTTTCGCCACACAATTATCAGTAGATAATTGTGTGGCTTTTTATTTGTGTAAAAAATAAATCAACATAAGGGGGAGCTAAGATGAAAGCATGGTTTTATGTCATGTGCGTATTTCTTGGAGGTTGCAGCTTCGGAGTTCTTTCCACGTTTGTAAAACTGGCATATGAAGCAGGGTTTACTATGTTCGAAGTAACGGGAAGCCAGGCAATAATTGGGACCATTATGATTTGGATTCTTGCTTTGTTTGTTAAGAAGCAGAAGATAACTAAAAAACAGATCATAAAGTTGGCAATAAGTGGTTTTCCAATGGGGTTAACAGGTATCTTTTATTATTATTCTTTAGAGACATTAGATGCATCACTAGCCATCATCTTTTTATTTCAATTTATATGGATCGGTGCTATTGCTGATTGGATTATTCTAAAAAGGAAACCTTCCGTCCAAAAGATCTTATCCATTATGATCGTGTTAATCGGTTCTATTATGGCCGCAGGTATCTTGACTTCCGGAGAAAAAACAATTGATTTGTCAGGTGCAATGTGGGGTGTCCTTGCAGCTCTATCTTATTCACTCTTTCTCTTAACAAGTGGTTTGGTTGAAAAAGAAGTACCGGCTATTCAACGAAGTGCCATTCTTTCGACCGGATCTATGATCATTGTGTTATTTATTGCCAATCCATTTTCATGGATGAATACTGATACGATGATAAATATAGCCCCATATGGAGTTTTATTAGGCTTATTCGGAGTTGTTATTCCTCCAATATTATTTGCCGTAGGGATGCCAAAAGTAGGTCCTGGAACAGGCTCGATTTTAACAGCTTCCGAATTACCGGTGGTTGTTCTACTCTCAATGTTTGTCTTATCAGAACAAGTTCAATGGATACAATGGGTAGGTGTACTTGTCATTTTATTGGGGATCATTCTAGGGAATCGTTCATTTTTATCGAATCCTTTTAGGGAAAAGACTGTTTTATTAAAAGGAAATAAAAAGAATTTTACATCTTGAAAAAATGGGCACAAACCTCTCAAATGGTTTGGCCCTATTTTAATTTGCAAATAAAATTCTGAAAAGAGAGAAAAAATTATGGTAAAATGTGATGAATTGGAAGTATCTACTGTTTTTTGGGGGGGAAATATGAAATCAGTAAACGTGTTTCATTATGATGCCTTTAGCAAGGAACCTAATAAAGGAAATCCGGCGGGTGTTGTGCTCAATGGAGAGGATTTAACCGATGAACAGATGCAGGAAATTGCATTCAAAGTAGGGTTTAATGAGACTGCTTTTCCAGTTAAATCAGCGATCGCGGATAGTAGAATCCGTTATTTTACACCTGGACATGAAATGAATCTATGTGGACATGCTACAATCGCAACTGTATATGCGTTAAGTTCAAGAGGGATGTTAGGGGATAAAAGGAATATCACCATTGAAACCAAAGCCGGTGTATTACCGATAAAGATTGAAACTACTGCAGATGATGATCTATACATAACAATGAATCAGGCCTCACCACAGTTTAAGGAATTCAATGGTTCAATAGAGGAATTAGCCCATTCAATAGGAATATCGCGGGAAGATATTGATCCCAAATTACCCATTCTATACGGTAGTACAGGAACTTGGACATTACTAATTCCAATCTCGAATCTTACTGCGTTTGGAAAAATGAAACCTAATAATAAGCTATTCCCCACTATATTAAAGGAAATGCCAAAATCATCTATCCATCCTTTTTGTTTGGAAACGATCGACTTAAAAGCTGATATGCATGCCCGCCATTTCTCTTCTCCATTTTCCGGGACAATTGAGGATGCTGTAACAGGAACAGCTTCTGGGGTGATGGGAGCATATTATGCCAGGTATATAAATGCCAAACAAGAAAATCCATTACATCTTATCGTTGAACAAGGTCATGAAATGGGGAAAGACGGTAGGGTTAATGTACAGGTAACAAAGACAGAAAATGATGTTGATATACAAATTTCCGGAAGTGCTGTTTATGTTAAGGATATTCAAATGACTGTAAAAGAGTAGCATTCATCATTATTAATGATGTTAATCCTAAAGTTACATGACATCAGGCGTGAACAATTTTTGTTCACGCCTGTCAGCATTAGACCAAAATTGTATAATTTATCCCCCTTTTTGTGGATAAATATGCTAAAATTATTGAGTCAAACAGGAGAGAATATAGTAATATCATCGTCAATTCCTGTTTTGTTCCTACGGAAAAAGGGAATTAGTGGACAAAGTATTAAAAATGATGACTTATAATAAGACTCTTTATAAAGGGGTCAATAGGCTGTTTTCATCGAAATTATTGTTTTTGAATCCTAATTTTAAAATGTTTGTGGAGCGTAAAGGATTGACCTGTTTTCACGTTAAAACAAGAAAGCAGTAGAGTTGCGAAAAACAACTTTTAAACAAGAAAACCGAATAGTAACTAACTGAATAGTAATTATTAGCAATCCTATCTTAGAGTACCGGTCACTTAATCGGGAAGCCTATAGGTATAGAAAAATTTATATATAATTCTTTATGATAGCAAGGAGAGAGGTAGATGGAGTCAATTTGGTTAGAATATGCTTGGGCTCTGTTAATACTGATCGGGTTGGAAGGATTATTATCCGCTGACAACGCTCTGGTATTAGCAGTAATCGCCAAGCATTTACCTGAAGATCAGAAAAAAAGGGCAATAAATTACGGAATTTTAATGGCATTTGTATTTAGATTTGGTGCACTATTTGCCATTTCATTTATTGCAAACGTCTGGCAAATACAGGCGATTGGAGCAGCATATCTTCTTTACCTGGGATTAAAGCATGTTATTCAAGCTAAATTCGGGAAAGAAAATGAAAATATTCGTGAGGAAAAAGAAAAGGAATCACGTGGAAAAGGTTTCTGGCCAACTGTAGGGAAGATTGGATTAGCTGACCTTGCTTTTGCGATTGATTCAATTCTGGCTGCTGTTGCTCTTGCACTAGGTCTTCCAGATTCACCACTTGGAAACTTCGGTGGAATGGATGGAGGACAATTCATTGTTGTTCTTCTTGGTGGTATTGCAGGTCTTGTCTTGATTAAATTTGCTGCAACATGGTTTGTGGCACTTCTTGCCAAACGTCCGGCATTGGAAACAACAGCATATGCGATTGTTGCGTGGGTAGGTGTTAAATTGGCTGTTATTACCCTTGCTCATGAGGATATCGGGATCCTAGATCATCATTTCCCTCACAGCACAGGATGGACTCTGGTCTTCTACGGAGTTTTAGTGGCAATTGCCCTAATCGGTTGGTTTGCACCTTCCAAGAAACCATTGGAAGAAAAGGGTTCTTAATAAGATAAATGAATTCAAAGGGTGGGTTAATTCATTGAAATTAACCCATCCTTTTTTATAGACTAAAAAATATAAAATATATACTTAGTTTGGTGTCCAGTTCCAGCGCCTAGCCCCTCGAGGGCATAAGCCACTATGAATCGAAGACAAAGAACGTCTTCGATTCATTTGCGTCTTATTTGCCCTAGGCTGATCAAGGCGCTTACGCATTTCTTATAAAAAACAAGCCCGTTTCAAAAGAAAAATGGTAAAATAATACCTAGGTATTAGACAGACTGAAAGGGTGGGTGAAAGAAATTAAAAATATCAAACGTATCTTATTTATGCTTCTTGGCTTTATTTCTTTAGCAATCGGTATAGCGGGAACTGTTTTACCTGTTCTACCAGGAGGTCCTTTTTATCTGTTTGCCCTCTTTTGCTTCACCAAAAGCTCTAAATCAGTTGAAACTTGGTTTAAGAGTACTTCTATATATGAAAAATATGTTTTGTCCTTTTTACAGAAGAAAGGGATGACCCGCAAAGAGAAAATTCGCATCAATATCATTGCTGATTTCTTTATCCTCATTTCTGTTATTTATATTGATATACTTCTTTTGAAAATCACATTTATTGTCCTTGCTCTTTATAAACATTATTATTTCATCTATAAAATCAAGACCATTCGTCCTGTTGACACAAAACATGATAAAGCGCGAACTCTATAGTTCGTGCTTATTTGCATTTTGTAAAGATTCCATCTTTATATAGGGATATCTCTCTATTTTTTCATTCGATATTGAAAATGATTATCATTACCATTTATACTATTAGAAAGAAAGAAAAAGGAGGAAAATGGAATGTTTATACAAATGAAGACAGTAATTGTTACGGAGGGAAATGCAGAGAAAATGGTGGAGCGTTTTTCAGGAGAAGGAATCATTGAACAGCAACAGGGATTTATTGATTTAAGTGTTTTGAAAAAGAAACAAAGAAGAGGGGACGAAGAAGTTGTCATTATGATTCGCTGGGAATCTGAAAGTGATTGGAAAGCTTGGGAGACGAGTGACATTCATCTGGCCGGACACCGGGAAAAGCGCGGAAAGCCATCACCATCCTATATTATTGAAAGCTCTCAGGATGTGTATCACGTTTTGAGCACAAAAGAATATAGAGAGCCTTCTCATATCCAATAATATCTTAAAAAAGTGATCGCCCAACACTCTATTGTTTTGGGCGATTGATGATTCAACGAGCCATCCCTGTCCCCTTTCTTGTCATTAACATAAAGATCAAATAAGGGGCACCAATCACTGAAATCACAATCCCTACAGGAATATCAGCAGGTGCTAATAAATTTTTTCCAATCATATCGGCTACAAGTAATAACAAGGCACCAATAAGTGCTGAAACAGGTAAAACGGAAAAATAATTTGCACCGCAAAGTCGTCTTGCAAGGTGGGGCGCTAATAAGCCGATAAATGAAATACCACCGCCAACTGCAACACATGCTCCAGCCAATGCAGCAGATAAACATAAAAGAATTCGCCGTTCTGACTCTACGTTTACACCTAATACAACAGGAACAGCCTCCGTGAATTGGAGAAGATTCATGGATCTTGCCTTAAAAAAAGCAAGAGGAGATAAAATGACAATCCAAGGGAGCAATGCCCAAACATATGGCCACTGTGTTCCCCATATGCTTCCGGTTAACCAGATGGTTGCTTGTTGAAAGTCTTTCGGATCCATTTTTAATTGAAGAATAATTAATAGTGCGCCACATAAAGCATTAAAGCCAAGTCCCATGAGAAGTAATCGTCCAGGCTCGATACCGCCTTTCCATGAAAAACTATAGATAAGCAATGCAATAGTAATGGCACCAATAAACGCAAAGACCGGTAATAGACCTGGTGAAGACAAAATGGTATTCTTGTTTTCGCCAATCAGAAAGATACAAAATACCACGGTTAGCCCGGCACCTGCATTAATACCTAATATTCCCGGGTCAGCTAAAGAATTGCGGGAAAGACCCTGTAAGATAGCTCCTGATAGAGCGAGCCCGGCACCTATTAATAGTGCGATAAGCATTCTCGGTAAACGAAGTTGGTATAGGACAAGTTCTTGTTGAGGAGTTCCATTTCCGGCAAATGTAGTGACTACTTCTTTTAGATGAATGGGGAGACTCCCTGTTGAAAGACTCAATACGAATATGCTGAAAATGAACAATATAATCGTGATCAACCAAACTTTTGAGCGAAGGACTGCTTCTTTCCAATCCATTACATATACCCTCTTTTCGTACGTGATAAATAAAGGAAAAACGGTACACCAACTAATGCTGTAATCGCACTTACCGGTGTTTCAAATGGAGGATTAATCATTCGGGCGCCAATATCTGCAACAATTAGGAGCAAGGCACCTGCAATGGCACTTAATGGAATCACGACCTGGTAATTCGATCCTAGTAGGAGTCGAATGATATGTGGAATCACAAGTCCAATAAACCCTATCGCTCCAGCAATTGAGACCGCAACACCAGATAATAGGACAACGGTGATGATCCCGATCCAACGTATGTTGGCAAGAGATTGTCCAAGCCCTGTTGCTACTTCTTCTCCCATTGACAGGATCGTTAAAGAACGACTAATAAAAAGTGAAAGAATGAGACCAATCAAAACGGTTGGAACCAAAATCATGACATGTAGCCATTTTGTACCTGACAAACCTCCGGCAATCCAAAAACTAAGATCTTGTGATACTTGAAAATATAAAGCAATACCAGTCGAAAGGGCACTAAAAAGTGTACTTAGAGCTGCACCTGCTAATGTAAGTGTCACAGGGGAAATTCGGTCCTTAGCTATAACGGAAAAAACAAAGACAAGACAGGCTCCTATTGCAGAACCGGCAAAAGACCATAACAGCAAATTCCAATAGGAACCTGAACCCACAAAAGCTAGCGACACGGCAATTGCCAAGCCGGCCCCGTGTGTAATGCCAATAATGGATGGATCTGCGAGAGGATTACGAGTAAGCCCTTGCATAATGGCACCTGCCACCGCTAAAGCAGCCCCCACCAAAGCAGCGGTCAAAGCACGTGGAATTCGAACCTCTCGTATAAGTTGGTGTTCAATATGACTGTTTTGGAACGAAAAAAGAGAATCAGCTATAACCGAAGGAGAAATCCAAACAGCGCCAAGCCCAATTGAAACAAGTAAAAAAAGAAAAACGCACAATAATCCTGCTACACCGACAAGCTTCGCTTTTTTACGCATAGAAGAATCTGTTTGCAGTTGTACCACAGTGGGGGTAATCGGTTTATCCATTCTATCCATCCCTTCGTTACATGAAAATGATCTTCATTTTCAATTAGAACATAATTGCTTATAAATCTACTATTGAAAAAGGTTTTTTGTCAATTCTTTTTCAACATTCTGTTTAAGAATCAAACGAATGAAAGGTGAATGTTATGACTACTGTAAAGCCGTTGAATGAATGTTGCTTTAGGGTTTCTACTCTAAAAATAAGGGAAGGAGTTGTTGAAAGATTAAGCCTATTAAACCAAACAAACACTCTTATATATATTGCAGCAGGTATCGGTCAGATTTCTAATAAAACCGATCAGCGAAAGGTGACAGAGGGAAAAAGCTATATCCTGACAGAGGAATATAACATCACATCTTTATCCGGGCAGCTTCTCACTGTTTATACTTTGTCATGGAATAAAAGAAGAAATGATTTCACCTTGCCACCATCCCTTCCACTAGCTGATCAAGCTCCGGCAAAAGTTGTACCACTCTGGGAGGAAGCAATGGAATGTCAAAACAGAACGTCCATTTCTGATCTGTGTAAATTTCAGGCAATTGTATGGAATCTTCTATCTCTACTAACAGATCAAACAGAGGTAGATCGAATTGAAGAATCAAAAGCATTTATAAAAAATCGTTTGACAAATCCTTATACAGTAACAGCTCTTGCAGAGAAAGCCAAAATGACACCAAGTTCTTTTACAAGAGCTTTTAAGAAACAAGTAGGCATGTCTCCAAAGGAATACTTAATTACAGAGCGGATGAAAGCAGCGAAAACACTCATGCTGCAAAATAAGGGAATAACAGCAAAAGAAGTTGCCTTAAAGGTAGGGCTGCAAGATGAGTTTTATTTTAGTCGGATTTTCAAACAAAAGGTAGGACAACCACCAACGATCTATATGAAAAGAACAAAGGAACGAGTAGCTGTCGTGAGTCAACTCTTTTTACAAGATCACTTGCTTTCATTAGGAATTCAACCTGTTGCAGCGCCTGCTTATCCAACGGAATATCCAGCTACTAAAGGGATTCCCGGTTATTTGAAATCAGAGTTACACGGGACAAGACTACTAAATGCAGAAAAGTTGTTTCAACCAGAGGAAATTCTTTTCACACAACCGGATATCATTATTAAAACCCCATTGCATAATGGAGAAATTCAGTCAGTCCTTCTATCACATCAACAAAAAATCGAGCATATTTCTTTGCAAACAAATTGGAATGACTATCTCAGAGAAATCGCCCGGTTGTTTCATGTAGAAAGCTTGGTAGATGGAATTGAACATGAAATAACTTGTCTGGAAACAAAAGTGAAAGATGAATTATGCCCTTTAACAAGGAAAGGAAATTGGGCAGTCATATGGATTCGACAGGAAGAAATACGTCTATATGGGCGCCAGCATCATGCATGTCTTGACTTGTTTTATCAAAAACTGGGCTTTGAGCCACATCCGGATGTACCGGATACAGGATATCAGGTTGTGACGGTGGAAGAGCTGGCAAACTTGGACTGTGACAAGCTTCTTATTCTCTGGAGTCGTGAAAAAGATGTGTGGCGAGTTGTTCAGTCAAATGAATGGAAAGCGTTGAGGGCGGTCCAGTCAAAGGAAGTATATTACCCTAAAAGTCAGGAATGGGATCCGTGGGGGCCATTGGGCAGAAAGCATATGCTTGTTCAGTTTGCATCAGAGCTTCAACATTCAAAACTTATTGTCTGATTTGTCCATGAAAAAAGACAAAAATGTCCATGTTCCTTGTAATTGATAATTGTTATCATTATTAATGAAATTCATTATCATTTAGGAGGAAGTAACCATGGTGAAACAAATAGCTTCATGGAGTATGGTGCTATTGCTTTTAGTATTAGCAGCATGCTCAGGTGGAGAGAAAACAGCTTCGACGGGAGAAGCAAATAAAGAGGAAGATACAAAACTTGAGGAACAGCAGGAAACCGCTGCTGAAACTCGTACAGTTGAACATTTATATGGTGAAGCAGAAGTACCGGTGAACCCGGAGAAAATTGTTCTTCTATCACACGTATCATGGGAAGGTTCACTCGTTTCAGTTGGGGTAAAACCACATGCAGTCATGGCCTATGACAATGAATTCCCGCCACATTTAACAGAAGAATTAGAGGGAGTAACAGCTCTTCCTTATGCGGATGAAATTGATCCAGAGGAAATTGTAAAGTTAAATCCGGACTTATTAATTATTAGTGATCGATACAAGCCTCTTTATGATCAATTAGCTGAAACAATTCCGACTGTGGTTGTAGAAGTTGGGGGAGATTGGAAGGAAGATCATCTAAAAGTTGCTGAAGCAGCCGGGAAATTAGAAGAAGGGCAGAAGGTTATTGACCAAATGGAAAAAGAAGCCGAAGAAATCGGTCAGCGTATTAAAGAAAAAGTCGGCGATGAAACATTTATGGCAGTAGCGATTAATAAGAAAGATATTCGTGTATTTGGAACGACAAATCATGCAACAAATTCATTGCTTTTTGATGATTTGAAATTAACACCAGCAGAAAATCTTCCGGAAGATTTCGGTGAGAATATATCAATTGAAGGATTAGTTAAATACAACCCTGATCATATACTAGATGTAACGTATTTTAATAGTGGTGACTATTATGATTCCGTTACAGAAGGTGAAGTATGGAATAACCTGGAGGCTGTGAAAAATAAAAACGTTCATACCCTTACAACTACATGGGGTTTCTGGGATCCGATCGAACGCCAAAAAGGATTGAAGGAAATTGAGACATTATTATTAGGTGAATAATGACTTGAATGTAAAAGATAAATACGAAACTGTTAGTAGTCAAATAGTCTTCTGTAAAGGAAGACTATTTTCCTCCTCATCATTGAGAATGATTATCAATTAGTAGGACTAAAGACTCTAAAAAGAGGTGTAATAATGGATTTAACCGCCAAACAGATTGCAGTAGAAGCAACATTACAAGCATTTCTTAATTGTTATTTGCGTGAAGTTGATAATGGATTCTGGATAGAAACAGAGAAATGGAAGAAAGAAAATAGTTCCTCCTGTATTCTTAACGGTCGCGAGATAGTTGAACTGCATTTACATATGCAAGGTGATAAATATGCATTTGAGGTACTTTATCAATCTCAAGTTGGAAAACATCAGATTGGCACATCACTTAAATATTGTCCAAACGAAAACAGGTGGAAAACAGAAGACAGATTAAACATCATGATGAACCTTATTCAAGAACTTCATCTAATAGCAAGGGCGAATGGCTGCTATGAACTTGCATCACATTATGATGAACTCATTCTTCGGGTCATAGAAAGCTATCAAACGATGACTCACTATATTGAAGAAAGAAAAGATGATTTGCCTCTTTTGTCTGAAGGAGATTCAACATTTATTGAGAATGAACAGTCGCTTTTATTTGGACATTGGCTTCACCCTACTCCTAAAAGCAGGCAAGGAATGTCAAGCTGGCAGCAACAAAGCTTTGCACCTGAATTAAAAGGGAAGTTCCAGCTGCATTACTTTCAAGTTGATCGGGATCTTATCACAGAATCATCAAGCATGTCAGAATGTGCAAGTAACATCATCCTTCAATCCGTAGTGAAGGATCTGCCATCTTTCACAATTGAAGGGGAAACTTGTTTAATTCCCATGCATCCACTTCAAGCTCAATGGCTGCTGCAGCAGGATGAAGTGAAAAAGGCAATGGAAACAGGAACGATAAAAGAACTTGGCGTGTTGGGACCTAACTTTACCGCAACATCTTCAATAAGAACGGTTTACTGTGAGAAGGAAGACTGGATGTTTAAATTCTCGATTCCTGTAAAGGTAACCAATTCGTTAAGAGTTAATAAAAAGCACGAACTTAAGGCAGGAGTTGTCATGTCGAGTCTTCTTAAAAAGCTTCCATTCTTGGAAAAGTATCCTACTTTTTCAATTATCGAAGATCCTGCTTATATGACTGTGGATTTTCCGCTTAAAAAAGAATCAGGATTTGAAGTGATTATGAGATCGAACCTTTTCAAGGAAGGAAAAACCAAAGGAATCAGTTCAATTGCCTCCATTGTGCAAGATCCTTTTCCTAATCAAAAATCACGACTGAGTAACATGGTTACGATGAATGCACATAGAGAAGGCAGGTCAGTGGAAGAAGTGAGTTTCGACTGGTTTGATAAATATTGGTCTTGTTCAATTGAACCGTTGATCCGACTTTATGATGAACATGGAATTGCGTTGGAAGCACACCAACAAAATAGTGTACTCGATGTATCAACAGGTTATCCGGAACATTACTATTATCGTGATAATCAGGGCTACTATCTCTCATCATCACGTCAAAAAGAACTTCTTTTCATGGAACCTGGTCTTTTCGAAACGTCAGAGTTATTTTATGACGATAACATGATTCAAGAAAGATTTACTTACTACTTAGTTGTCAATCAACTATTTTCTGTGATTTATCGCTTTGGAGCAGATCAACTCTTAACAGAAACAGACCTGATAAACATGACAGTCCAAAAATTACATGCACTAAAAAAGGATCTAACAGGGCAAGGAAAAAGGTTTGTCTACAAATTACTTCATGAAGAAAACCTGTCACATAAAGCAAACTTATTAACGAGATTTCATAATGTAGACGAATTAACAGCTGAGCTAGAGCAGGCCATTTACACTCAAATCGCCAATCCACTATTCGTGCATCACAAGGAGGAAAAAGATGCAAAAATCCTATCATATACCTTCTAACAAGATATCTAATCGAGTAAAGAAGCAGTTGGTTGAAGCGATGATGTATGAAGGGTTAATCGATTATGAAGAGGTAAGAAATGGAGTTTTTCACCTTTATGGGAAGAAGCAGACATATTGTTGCAATGGTAGAAGGAGTGCATTTGATCGAATTCGCCTAAACGAAGCAAGCATCTTTCAACTTTTACCTGATGATCAGGAAAAAGAAGTAACAATTGATGAGCTGCTTAGAGAGTGTATAAATGACGAATACATTCATAAGCGTGTTTTCCATGAGCTCTCACAGACGATAAAGCTTTGTGAATGGAATGAAACGCACCTAGCAATGCCATTATCTAGAAGGCATTCAAGTTATGAGGAACTGGAGTCTGAGGTTGTTGAAGGACATCCTTATCATCCATGTTTTAAATCTCGAACAGGCTTCACATTAGATGATCATAAAGCATATGGCCCGGAGGCAAAACAGGTTTTTACTCTAAAGTGGACAGCTGCAAAAAGAAACAATGTACATGTGTCATTACTTGAGGATGAACAAAAATTTTGGAAGCGGGAGCTGGGGGAAGACATGTGGCATGAGTTGAATGAACAACTTACTCAAGCAGGTGCAACATATAAAGAGTATACGTTTCTTCCAATCCATCCATGGCAATGGCAATCTCTATATCCGCAATTATCACATTTACTAGCAACAGGCGAGCTCATTCTATTGTCTGAAAAAGGTGATCAATACAGAGCTACACAATCAGTCCGTACACTATGGAATCAATCCAATCCGAACAAGGCGTACCTTAAATTGCCGATGAATATGGTCAACACTTCATCGTTAAGAACGATATCATCTCCTTCTATTTGTGCAGCACCTTTTATTTCAGAATGGCTGGAAAAGGTTCTACAATCTGATCCTTATTTAGCTCGTGATGCTTCACTTGTCGTGTTAAAGGAATATGCCGGAATTAGTGTTGAATGTGAGGAAGGCTCTAAGTTACATGGTCAGCTTGGCGTAATTTGGCGGGAAAGTATTAGAACATATATGAATGTAGACGAAGAGGCTGTCCCATTTACAGCCCTTATGATGAGTGAACAGGATGGACAATTATTTATTGAGAATTGGCTGGCTCACTATGGAGTTGAAAACTGGGTAGAGCGTTTAGTGGAAGTGAGTGTAGTTCCAATATGGCATTTGTTAGTCGCACACGGAATTGCCATTGAAGCACATGCTCAGAATATGATTTTGCTTCATAGAAACGGTTGGCCAACACGAATTGTGTTACGTGATTTTCATGAAAGTATCGAATATACACAAGAATTTGTCTCAGATACCAGGTTTGTTCCAGATTTTGAGAAGATTCATAGAGAATACCGAAATGCCCCTGCAGATCACTATTATTGGATGTCATCTGTAGAAGCATTGAGAGAATTAGTGATGGATACACTGTTTGTTTTTCATTTAAGTGAGCTGGCGTATCTTCTTGAAGAAAAAACTAGCCTCCATGAAGAATTGTTTTGGAAGAAAATAAAAATGGCGATCTCAAACCATTTGAAGAAACATCCGGGATTACAAGAACGTCATCAAAAAATCCAGTATGCAAAACCAGATATTTATGTTGAATCTCTAGTAACAAAGAAGCTTCAAAACGAGCAAAAAGAATATCGTCATTTAGTAAAAAATGTGTTTAGTCAAATTCATTAGCAGGAGGAATAATTCATGTTCTATGTGAATGACCAACATTACACGATAAAAGATGTACAAGAGCAGTTCCGTTTATTTGATCAAATACCATATATAAGAGATTGTAAGAATCACCTTTTAGCAGTTTGTCTGACAGATGCTTTTCAGTGGCTGTCGCTTCTCTTGTATATTCGGGAAAAAGGGGCATCTGTGTTTCCTATTCATCCATCCACCCCAAAGGACGGGGCCATTCGTCTAGCAGAGAAAGCCGGTAGAGATCTATTATTCTTCCAAACCCTTGATTCGGTTATTGATCTATCAAGTGTTAGGTATGAAGCAGCTGGGGGGCTTATTCAAATGAGCTCAGGAACAACAGGATCTCCAAAAATAATTGAACGTACGTGGCGTTCAATTGAGGAAGAGATAAATAGCTATGTTGCCTCATTACCTGTTGAACAAGGAACATCTTCGATTGTGGCATGTCCGATTACCCATTCATATGGACTAATTAGCGGTGTGTTGGCTTGTTTAAAAAGAGGAGTAGAGCCTATCGTGATCACAAATTTGAATCCAAAATATGTGATCAAAAAACTGCAGCAACACAAAAAACATATTCTTTATGCTGCACCTCCTTTGCTTCATACATTAAGTCGTTTAATGAAGAATGGTGAACAAATGGATTGTGTGATGACTTCCGGTACAGTTATGCCGTCCAATTGGCTGAATTCCATAAAAGCTGTATCACAGAAGGTTTTTCAGCAGTATGGTTGTTCTGAAGCGGGATGTGTTGCCATTCATTCTGACTTAATACATCCGGCTGAAATGGGGAACCCGCTGCCACATGTGAGAATAGAAGCTGGTGAAGAATACAACCCTGGAGAAGTTGTCATTCATACCTATGATAAGTCCATTTATACACGTGATTTGGGCTATCTAAAAGAAGGAATTCTCGTTTTTCTATCTAGAATCGATGACACCATCAATGTTGCTGGCTTAAATGTGTATCCACATGAAGTTGAAAATATACTACTTGAGGAACCGAGAATCAGCGAGGCTGTTGTTTACAAAATGAAAAACAAACTCTCAGGTGAGCGGGTATGTGCGCAATATGTTTCAAATGAAAGAATTGAAGAGTCTGAATTAAGAGATTGGTGCAGCCGATTTCTTGCTCCACATCAAATACCATTGGAATTTAAACAGGTAGAGGAGATTGGGAAGCTGCAAAACGGAAAGATTAGCAGAAATCAATTAGCGGAGTTACATATATGAAGAGAGAAGAAATGATGGAGATGATTTATCACATTTTAAAAGATAACCTGGAGCTTCCTACAATGACGTCATTTCATGAGGAAGCACGTTTAAATGAAGATCTATATATGGATTCGGTCATGATTCTTGAGCTCATTTTGTATATCGAATTGGACTTCGGCATTAAAGTTCCAGATGAAATGCTCGTTCCAAAGGATTTTCAAACCGTTCATACAGTAATTGAGTTTATTAAACGTCAACAATGTGAAGCACATGGAGGAATAAAATGATAAAGGTTCATTGCTTTGTTAGCTGTGTTTGTGAAGTGATCAAGAAAACGAAAGGAGTCGATCATAGACCCTATTATTTTGGTGTGTGGGATGCAGATTTTGATGTGGTAAACGGAAGGTTAACCTATCATTCCGATCAAATTGACCATGAGTTCTTTCAGACATGGTATGAACTGCTTTATGGAGTGAAGCTGTTTAAATGGTATGACGAAAAGAAGTCTAAATCTGCAAATATAAAAGAACTCCAAAGGTTGATAGAACAAAAAAACAACCACACATATGTCATGGTGATGCTTGATTTATCGATGCTGCCGGAACGGGAGAATAAATTTCATCAAAGACCGTTTCCTCATTATGTCATGCTTGAAAAGACAGAGAGAGAAGATGAGTGGTTCATGTATGACCCTGACTTTCGATGGGAAGGCATCCTCCCAAAAGAAAAAATTCTTCAAGCCATTAATGAACCGAGTGTTGAAGGTGGTTATTATTTTCACGCGTCACATATTCAACCGCCAACGAAAGAAACAATCCAAGCCTATTTTCATACATGCATCAAACATGATGTAAATCCGATAACAGAGGCAATTGGTGAGATCATACGTGATGTTGCGACAGGAAATCCTCACCAAATCAAGCTTGCGCAAGCTTTAAAACAGCTGCCTGTTTTAGCAATTAGAAAATATGCCTATGAACATGCTTTTGCCTATTTCTGGGAAGCACTCGATCTAGAGGAAGAAGGATTTGAACAGTGGTGTACAGAAATCGAACATCTTGTTAAAGGCTTTACCACGATTCAATACCGCGCAATGAAGTATGAAGTAACGAAAGAGCCTTTTATTCTTGATTTGATAGAAGAAAAACTGCAAGAACAAAATGAACTGGAGTTTAAAATAAAGAAAGGTTTGCAGATTTGTTTCAACAAATGGTTGCAAATGCAAAACCTTTCTCAAAAAGTAGGTGAACCAGTGCGATGAAGCTTTCAATTTGTACGATCTCTTTTCGACACCATCTGTATTCAATTGATCAAATTGCTCATTGGGCGAAGTCACATCAGTTTGACGGAATCGAGCTTTGGGGAGTACATGCCAAAAATTTGCGGGACGATACCCATTATGGAGAAGCATGGCTCAACGCCTATGGGTTAGAAACAAGTATGATAAGTGATTACCTTCCTTTAGATGCCGATATTGACACAATGATCAAAGAGACAAACGATCTTTCAAACATCGCGAAACATTGGGGCACAAACAAAATTCGAACATTTGTCGGACGAAAGGGAAGTGAACAAACAAGCCGTCAAGAGCGAAAAGAGTTTGTACAAAAGGTTCGTCTTATTTGTGAAGAATTACACGCAAAAGGACAATATCTTCTAGTAGAAACTCATCCCAATACACTGGCAGATCAACTTGATTCTACATTAAATCTATTACAAGAGGTTCATCATCCGGCACTTCGGATTAACTTTGATGTCCTGCATGTGTGGGAGTCAGGAATACATCCAATTAAAGCAATGAAAGAGCTTCTTCCATATATCTCTCATTTTCATCTAAAAAACATCTCGTCACGTGAAAAGCTATCAGTATTTGCACCTGACAATGTCTACGCTGCTGCAGGAACAAGAGAAGGAATGGTGCCGCTATTTCATGGGAAAGTAGATTACCAAGAGTTTTTAAGCGAAGCTATTGAAACAATGGACATCAACGCTTCTTTAGAATGGTTTGGAGGGAATGTGAAGGATGTGTTAAAGGAGGATGGGAGTGAGGTGCGAGAATTACTTGAGGGTTTGCTGGTGAAACCAAAATAGGGAAATAATTTACCTTTGGGAAAATGGATTACCGTCATTAACATCATTACCGGAGCAGATAAAAACGTCTTAATTGCTAGTTAGAACTGGGAATTAAGACGTTTTTTCTTATTATATATATTCATAAAAAGACCGAAAGGTATCATTAATAAGTTTTGGGGGGAGAACTGGATACTTGCAAATACATAATTTAAGTTGACTATTACGAACTGGATTCTTTGTATCTTTCACTATATATATGAGTAATTTGTATCCTCTATTCAGCAAACAGGCCATTTAATCGAATAAGAGTTTTGCATAAAACACCACTTTTTCATGCAGTTTCCAAGCTCCCTTCGAAGCAAAAACATTGATAAATCAACGATGTATAAAATTATGCATAACCATAAAAAACGACTACACGCCAAACCCTTGGATACATGGGTTTGGCGTTTTTCTAACTTCTTAAAATTGCAATTATGTGTACTAGATTTGTATTTCATATACAGTTTTCCAGCTTCTTTTCTATTTTAGGGACTTATAAGACAGCCCCTACTTTTTTCCAGTACCAAAACTTTTGCGAATCATCTCTACAGTCATCAACAAGAATGGGATTACCACTGCAAATAGAGGAAATATATATTTTAAAGCAAATCTCCCTTGTTCAAAATGCATGCTAACATCTTGAGCTATTAACAATGAAGTTAGAAAAATGATGACTCCGAGTGGAATCACAAGTTTGTTTTTTTGTATCCTAAACAAATCTACAGTACCAATTAGCGCAACATAAGAAAAAATGGTTACCTTAAAGAAATCATTAATAATTAAACTAGTTACTCCAAAAGCGTCTAACCGTTGTATAAAATCCCCTACATAAATATGCTGCACCATTGATAAATAAGGAAAAACTGATTGTTTTACCATCGTTACTCCAAGCACAGATATTTCAAGAAAGACTACAAAAGATATAATAACTCCACTCAAAAATATAGCGGTTGTTCCAGTTTTGAACCCTAACTTAGGGTTATTTAAATAGGGAAGAATCATAGTAAAACAGATCATTTCTCCAAAAGGAAACATCACTGTTTGCTCATAAACTGCAGTAAATATGGGTTTCCAACCATTTTCCAATACAGGTAATACCTTATCAATATTCACTACATTAGATAACAGCAGAAATATGATTCCCAAAATTCCTGTAAACAGAATGAAAATGAAAAAAATCTCTCCTGATCGTGATAACACTTCGATCCCTTTATATAAAGCATAACTAATAACCATCATCAGTATAATGCTAATAACTGAAATAGGAGTTACATTATAAGAAAGAACTAACAATTCTACACCATCTCTTAAATCCCTCGCAGCTCCATATATAAAAAAAAGAATGTATAATATTCCTACAACTGTCCCAATATACTTTCCGAAAATAATCCTAACGTAACCGGTTAACAGTAAATGAGGAAAATGATTGTAAAGGTAAGAATACATACAGAAAATAAATATACCCCCAACCATGCCAATTATTATGGCTATCCAGGCATCTTGTTTTGCATCTAATCCCAAAGGAACCATCATGGCTGTACCTAATTCAAAAAGTATGATTAAACAAAATAATTGGAAAGAGTTTATTTTTTCGGATTCCATAAATAATTATGCCCCCCCCCCTTCAAATGCTAAATTTGAAAATATTTTAAAATGGGTTATCTCTTATTTTCACGTTCACGATTAGATTCAATATCTTGCAAAGGCTGATAATACGTATTTCTGGAAATCCCTAGAACGTTACATAAGGTCTTAACAGCATATTGATCCTATAATCATCTATAACAGTAGTTAGCTCAGTAAGACTTATTTTCTCACGAATATGGCTATAGCCTTTTTTAAGATCTTATTTTCTTCCTGAAAGCGACGAATCAGTTTTTGTAGAATGGCAAAATCGTCTGGAGTAACGGAAGTTCCATCTTCCAATTCTATTGGGGGAAATTGATTAATCCATTTGTAAATGGTTACATCAGAAACGCAATATTTACTGTATAAATTGTTTACTGAACTACCAGAACGGTAAAGACCACCAATTTTTTTACGTCTTCATTAAATTTTTTGCTTGCATTATGATTTCCCATAAAGGACACAATCTTTCATTTTTATTATGATCAATTATTAGAAAACTTAACTAAGATGTGTCCATAAACAATACTAGCATTAACATTAATTTGGAATTAACCCTTGTTTGGGTGGTGATTGTATGAAATTTATACCAATTGGGCGGAAAAGCAATTATATTAACAAATGGTAAGCTGTGCTAAGCGTCACCATTCATATTCCTGCTAAAAGAATCCGCTATTCCACAATCGATCGGGCACTTTTGTGGAATAACGGTAAAAGACTTTTTCACCACAAAGCCTAAGTGTAAAACCTTTGGTAAGTTTGAAAAGTAAAGAACATTTTAAAAACAACTACGCAATTTTTCAACGACAGAATGCGGCTTCACGCCGTCAAAAGTAAACAAGTTTATTTTCACCTTACTTATAGCAGTTTTTGGGCTTATCACGGACGTATCCCAAGTGAAAGGCTTACAATTGTAATAGGAGTATTTAAAGCTCAACCTCCTACCATTATGGCAATCAAGTTAGGTATTAGCGATGTACTTTTATCGTTTTAGGTGTTTGATTTATAATGAAGAAGTTTTTTTGATTTTAGTTAACATTTCGTTTTCAACTATAGAATGGTCCGAATTGTAAAAAGCGTAATGGTTACCTACATCACGCTTTTAATTAAGCTGTTAATTGAGTTTGAGAATCCATTGTATCTCCTTCTGAACCGAATTCGTTACTAATAATAGCGGTATAAGTTGATCTCCTGAGTGTATAGTATTAAATACTAACTAGAATTTCTTTTAATAAACTCCCCGTTATATACCTTTTTGATAGGAGTTTGTTTTACACCATTAATCTTATTTACTATGTGATTTACTAAGTCATTAGACATATCTTGAATACGATTTCAGATGGAGGAAATTTGTGGATTCGTAACTAATGATATTGGATGATTATCAAAACCAACTATTGAAAAATGTTGAGGTATTTGAATGTTATTTCTAACAGCAGATCTTATTAATCCGGCTGCAACGAAATCACTTCCAGCGATAATGCCTTCTATTTCTAATCGTTAGTTTTTATCGAAGCTGAGTAAAAAATTGTGAAAACAAAAGAAGTATAAACAGCTACTTTACGGTTATCCATGAATATAGCTCGTGATGACAAATAGTCCCTAACCAAATATAATATATGCGGGTTAAGCCAACGAATTTAGCTTACAATCGACTGAAACGTTAAAAAGTTCTTATGTTGTATTAGAAGAGCTGGCCATATAGTTAGAGATCTGGAGGATCAAAGGTTATGTTAAAGAAGGATGGATGAATATTGATGGAAGTAACTTGGTGTAAAAGTTATAAAAAGTATATAGATGACTTTATATAGGATATAAAAGTTAAGTCCATACCCAATGGAGATCAAGGAGGAAAGGATTGGATGTTTATATAATTTAAGGAAATGAGAGGTACTTATCATCTCTAAAGAAAGGGTTCCATAAAGGAAACCTTCTTAATTATTGGGGAAATATACAATTGTTTGTTCTAGTTAATATTCTCCTTTTTTTCCTTGATCATAAGTTTTTTATAATTCTCCCCCCAGTCTTTCATTAAGAGAATAATTGGTTCTAACGTTCTCCCAAAGTCAGTTAAAGAATATTCTACTTTAGGAGGAATTTCAGGGTACACTTCTCTATGTATAATGCCATCATTTTCCAACTCCCTTAATTGTAAAGAAAGCATGCGTTGAGTAATACCTGGCATTAATGTTCTAAGTTTGTTAAATCGTTTCTTTTCATCAATAAGGTGGAATAAAATAACTCCTTTCCACTTTCCACCAATAACATCCAGAGTTGCTTCTACCGGACATCCCTCAGGACAACCATATCCACTTTTTCTATTTCTCATTTCTCAGTCACTCCTAAAACAATTGTTTTTTCTCTATAACTTTTAGATAAATAATACTGTTTTAATGCATACTAATCTTACCATGTTTAAGGAATAATTTTCTAAAATGAGGTAAATACAGTAAAAATATCCTATAAATTTAAGTCTTATGGATTAATAAAGGGTGTTCATAAGTATAAAAAATGATACTATCCTACATGATTGTGCGTACTTTTTCCTCCCTCCTAAAGTATTTAAAATTTGTTTGTATCATAAAAAATTACAGTAAGGAGAATGAGAAAAAATGAGAAAAGTAGCTGTCTTAGTAGGGGATATGTATCACCATGAAGAATTACAAGTTCCTGCAAATGCAATTGAGGAAGCGGGATATGAGATAACTTTAATTGGTAAAGAAGCAAACATTAAATTACAAGGTGTATATGGGGGGACTGTAGAGACTCAGTTAGGGATTGGGGAAGTAGACCCTCTGGATTTTGATGCTCTTTTCATACCTGGAGGATTTTCACCGGACATTTTGAGAGCTGACGACCGCTTTGTGTCATTTGTTAAGAAATTCGACTTTACAAATAAACCGATCTTCGCTATTTGCCATGGCCCTCAGCTATTAATTAATGCCGACATATTACAAGGCAAGCAAATGACTGGATACAAATCAATTCATATGGATTTGCGTAACGCAGGTGCTATTGTTTATGACGAACCTGTTGTTGTTTGGAATCATTCGCTAGTAACAAGTAGAACTCCAGATGATCTAAAACACTTTACAGTGGCAATTATCAGCGTATTAAACAAAAAAAATAAACTACAATATTCTTGAAAAAAGGGCTGTTTACGTAAGTAAGCAGCCCATTATCATTAAGGATTAACTATTCATTTATACTGTTACAAGTTCTCGGTGAGATTCTTTCAAAGCCTCTTGAATAGACAGTAATTGTTCAGCTAGCCTTTCATAGTCTTGATTGACCATAGCTTCGCGTAACGATACAATAAACTCTTCCCATCTACCGATAGATTGTGCTGCGATAGATGATGTACCAGCCGAGATTATACGACCTGCCCAGCCAATTAATGGGTGAGATTCATCATTAGGTAAAGAATCAATATGAGCTAATTCGTCGATAGTAGTAGCTAATTCATCTACATTTTCATCACGTAATTGTTTGTAAAGGACATCGCGTTTTTCATTATCTTCAGGTGTAATACTCTTTTCAAAATACATACGATCTAATCTACTTAATAAAATAGCGGCCTTTCCTCTTACATCTTTTATTGCTTCTTCACGTATATCTATAATTTTAGAGATGTTTTCTTCTTTAAATGGACCGTGATAACCTGTATCTTTGTCCATATAACGAAGAATTTGTGCTCCTCCTAAACCAATGCCATCAACCCCTGTGTAAATTACTTGTGGTAAATGATTAAATCTAAATCCAGCGGAAAAATAAGTGATTAATCCTTCTTCATGAGCTTTATGAACCAATGTTAGAGCCTCACTAAACGTTAATTGTTCGATTACACATTTGCTCGGGTAAGTATTAGCAGTTCCATCCCAAGTAACTTTATCAAATCCACCCGCTTTAACAATCTCTATTCCTAGCATTCCAATTTCGAAGCGACTGGTTATTAGTTTAGGTTTACCATTATTCTCTACCAAGGTTTCATCCCGATCATCTAGAATAGGGGTATTGATATTAAATGCAGCTGAAAGGGCTTGTGTATACTTGTCTCTTCTGATATTACCAGACATGTATTTTAAGAATGTGATAGCTTCGGAAGCTGTCATTCGTTCGATTGCTAATTTACACTCTGTTAAGCCATCCATAAAAATAGCTGAGCATGCTGCAGCAAGGGTATGAACGGTTTTTAAAGCAGAAGGTTTGAATTTGCTTTCAAATACAGGTCTACCTACATATGAAGAAGATGGTGCATCTTTACCAACATTTAATTTCACTTTTCCAATAATGTTGAAGTTAGGGATACGATACGGTTCCATTTCTTCACGATTTTGGTCTCCGCCTCTCTCAAGATGTTCAATGTGGACAATCACACCTTTTAAGTTGCTGTTTTTGTCTAAGGTACCATATAAGTGACCAATTCCTGGATCTGTAATCGATGCATATGTTTGAACATCACGGAAACCAGAATTTCCCCATGGAATAATGGTACTATCAAAGCGATTCCCTTTTGCTAATAACTCATAGGCAATACGAATACCTAGACGTTCTTCAAATGTTGGTTTACGTTCCTGTTTGCGTAAAGTAGAGATAAGAGTACTAATTAAATTTAAATATTCAGAAATTGATAATTCCCTTGTATTAGCTTTATTCTCACCAATTAAGTTGATAAGTATATGTAATGATTCATTATTTACATATACTTCACTTGTATTTTCATCACAGTTTTCAAACGTCTGTAAGTGAATATGAAGAATTGAAAAAATCTTATAAAAACTATCTAATAATTCAGTTGTATGAATATTTACATTCATTAGTTTATTAATTTCTGGAAGGAGTAGCATTTGAAATTCCTCTAAATTAGGGAACTCTTTCACAAGTAACTCCAGCTCTCTTTGTACCTTTTCATATAATTCTTTAGTATTGTAATATTCCTCAATAGCGTAAGGCGTATTTTTGATAAATTCATCATCTTTTGGATCAATCGCTTTAATTGCTTTGATTCTTAATTCCTCAATAGAATCTATTAACTCAGTGAGTAATGCTCTCTTAAAAAATCCCTTGTTAATGTTTAAATAACCTGTTTTCATTTTTAAAACCCTCCTGATTTTTTTAAAAGTTGCTGTTTTTGAAATGCAAAATGATTGCTAAAGGGTTTCAAAAGTAATAAAATGATAACAAATAAACGTTAGAAAACGTTTTCTTGTGTCGTTATCTCTTATGCGGCCAAACATTGCGAGATAACGACACACCTCATTTATCCTTTTCGAAACCATTAAGATTTTAATATCCCTCCTTTCTATTCAGTTTCCTAAACTCGAATTTTATGGTATGTTTTTCCTTGTTAGGAAATACAAACCAATTATATTGTTGTGAAATTTGTTTGAAAAGTAGTTACATTCTATTATTCTAATTACATTCGTTATACATAGTTACCTCTAGGAAAGTAGATTTTCGTGATAATTGAACTACTTCGTATTAAGTATTTTAACTTATCAGAGGGAGTGCTGTTACCTTTAAGAAAGCAGGGATATATATGAATATTCATAACCAAAATGTAGTGCAAATGACAAAATCAACTAATTGTCCTATCAATAGTGCTCTAGAGGTTATTGGGGGCAAATGGAACTATAAAATAATTTTGTCATTAAATGGTGATTGTAAAAGATTTTGCGAATTACTGAGATGTTTAGAGGGTATAAGTCCGAAAACACTAACCTCTTGTTTAAAGAAGCTAGAAAAGCAAAATATCATTAAAAAAACAATATATCCTGTTGTTCCAACTCATGCAGATTACCAGTTAACAAAAAAAGGTATCGATTTGCTTTATATCTTTGAAGAAATGCGAAAGTGGGGAGAAAAGTGGGATTACGAGATAACTAAAGAATAAAGAATCATCCTACGAACTAAATGAGTTAATAATTATAATCAAAAAAATAAACCTCCTTTTACACCTTCTTCTAATCTACCCACTCTTTCGTTACTTTCTTTCCTTAAAAGTTTTAGTAACCGCTTACTAAAAAGGTTTACTCCATAACTAACATTAATGTAACTATCTCACATAATTGTGCCTACTTACGTTTCACCACCTGAATTACTATAATTGTAGCTGAAAATACTTTTATAGGAGGCAATTACAATGAAAGCTATAGGTTTATACAAATACTTACCAATTGAACATAAGGAGAGTCTTATTGAGGAAAACATTGATAGACCAGTACCTACTCAGCGTGACTTACTTGTAAAAATCAAGGCAATTTCCATTAACCCAGTTGATGTAAAGGTTCGTTCACCTAAAGAAAAGGAGGAAGAAGCTCTAAAAATTCTTGGTTGGGATGCTTGTGGTGTAGTTGAAGAGGTGGGCCCGGATTGCTCAATCTTTAAACCGGGAGATAAGGTTTATTATGCAGGTAGTATCACTAGACCAGGAAGTTATAGTGAATATCAGTTAGTAGACGAAAGAATTGTTGGAAAAAAACCAGAAACATTAAGTGATGCAGAAGCAGCTGCTTTACCTTTAACTGCCATTACCGCATGGGAAGGTCTATTTGATCGATTAGGTATTGATTTGCATAACAAACAAGAGAATACGAACAAGACTATTTTAATTATTGGTGGAGCTGGTGGAGTTGGGTCTGCTGCTATTCAGTTGGCTAAATTGGCTGGACTAACAGTTATCTCAACAGCTTCTAGAGAAGAAAGCACAAAATGGGTTAAAGAACTTGGGTCAGATTTAGTGATTAATCATCATCAATCTTTCCGACCCCAATTAGAAAAGTTTGGTTATAGTGAAGTTGACTATATCTTCTGCTTAAATAATACAGACCAGCACTGGGAAAGTATGGGTGACGTCATTATTCCTCAAGGTAAAATTTGTTCAATTGTTGAAAACAGTAAACCACTAGATTTAAACGTTTTAAAAAGTAAAAGTGCTACATTTGTTTGGGAGTTCATGTTTACAAGAGCAATGTATCAAACTACTGATATGGTTAAACAGCATGAATTATTAACCTCATTAAGCCAGTTAATTGAAGAAGGTCAGTTCCGTACTACATTAAAAGAAACAATTTCTCCAATTAATGCCGATAACCTTCGTAAAGCCCATGAAATGGTGGAAACTGGTCAAATGATAGGTAAAGTTGTTTTAGAGAGTTTTTAATCTTTTAAAGACGTTAGTATAAAGGTATCTATTATTTCATTAATAAAAGCCACTTCTATCATCTCTAACATAGAAGTGGCTTTTAAGGATTATTCTGGAATGGAGAGAAGAAGAAGTTGAACAAGAACCAATTAATTAAAGGTACAATCTTATGTTTACTAACTGTTCTATCATGGGGAGGACAGTTTCCTATTATGCGGAGTGCATTAAAACAAATAGATCCATTTTCATTTACAGCTATACGTTATACAGCTGCTACTCTTATATTTTTATTACTTCTCCTATTATTTGAGGGTAAGAAAAGTCTAAAGGTTGAAGGGAATCTTCTTCTTTTATGGTTCTACGGTACGATAGGATTTGTGGGTTTTAATTTTTTAATGTTTTCAGGTCAAAAAATGGCGGGAGATACAGGTGCCTTATTAGCGTCTATTGTGCTGGGTTTAATGCCGTTGATTAGTTTAATCATCATATCGACCGCTAAGAAAAAAAGGCCAAACTCAATAGTTTTGCTTTCAATTTTTTTCTCACTCATTGGAACTTTACTGGTTGTTACAAAAGGAGATCCAGAAGCTTTTCTTTCTGCAGGGAATAATGTCGTACCCATGCTATGGATGTTAATTGGTGTGATTTGTTGGGTGTTTTACACGTTGGGGGCTAATAAGTTTAGTGGTTGGTCACCGTTAAGGTATACAACTTGGAGTTGTGTTCTCGGTGCAATCTCTATTAATCTTATTGTGCTTGCCTTTAGCTTATTTGGAATATTAGAATTGCCCACACTTACACTTGTTAAAAATGTAGGGCTTGAATTAGGTTATATGATCCTTTTTGCAGGTGTTTTAGCAGTGTTTTGTTGGAATGCTGGTAATAAAGCTCTTACACCAACAAATGGTATCCTTTTTATTAATCTAGTACCCATAACTACTATTACTATTTCGGTTATACAAGGGTATCAAATATCTTCTATAGAGATTGTCGGAACACTAATTATAATTAGTTCACTAATCATGAATAACTTATATCAAAGGAAAATGTTACAAGATAATAAGACTAATTTGAATGAGCCTATAGTTGTAAAAAAAGCATAGGTAATTAAAGGACTTCACTTATCAACATCCTATTTTAGTATGCTACCAGAGTTATATAAAGGTGAAAAAATAACTTATTGGAAAATAGATATACCATGAAAAAAGATAAGATTATTTAAAATGCATATTGTAGAATATTCACTGCAATAGCTGAACTTAAATAAAGGTAATATAATGACAGGGCAATCCGACAGCTTGGGTTGTCTTTCTGTATGTATTCTTAGTACTTTTAGGTGGTTTCATTAACACGGTGGTTTATTAAGCAATCGGGCCAGATTGGAGAAGCTCAATAGTAGATTTGTCAGTAGAAAAACGATGAAAAAATTTACATAACACTCCTCTATTATGTAAATAAATGTTAAGATTAACTTTATAACTTGGATATTTATACCAGTGATATGGAGGGATTTTAGTGACAGAAATGACTGCTGCAAAAAAACTAGAGAACTTGGGTATTAATTTGCCTGACGCAAGTGACCCTCAAGCTAAGTATTCTAACTTTGCTATAGTAAATGGATTAATGTTTGTATCTGGAAAAGGTCCTACAGGCAATCCTAAAGGAAAGTTAGGTGGGGATTTCTCAACTGAAGAAGGGTATGAATTTGCACGTGAAACTGGAATTGAAATCCTTGCTGTATTAAAACAGGCTTTAGGTTCTTTAGATAAAGTCAAGAGAGTAGTGAAAATTCAGGGATTTGTAAATGCAATGCCAGAGTTCGAAGATCATCATAAAGTTTTAAATGGTTGTTCTGAATTAATGCTACAAGTATTCGGAGATAAAGGGAATCATGCCCGTTCGGTATTAGGTGCAGTTTCTGTTAGAGACAATCTACCGATAATAATTGATTCTATTTTTGAGTTAGAGGAATAGAAATTTTAAGGTCAAGGTGATAGACACCATAGACACCATAGACACTATTACCTTTTCTATGAAATAAATGAAGATAAGAGACTATCTCTTATTCAACAAAAAAAGCGCGTTTGAATAAAATGTACTTTTAAATGATGAAAATATGGAATAATAAGGAAGATTAAGTTATAATTTCTTATATGAAAAAACAATCATTCCAGTTTCGGTTTGATTGTTTTATTTTAATTAAAAATTAGTACCTGATACTAGTTGTAGATAATAAAAAGGTGGTAACCGATATGCTTAAATCAAAAGCACGTATAACAGCAATAGGCTCTTATGTTCCAGAGAAGAAACTAACGAATGATGAACTCGAAAAAATAGTTGAAACATCTGATGAATGGATTATCCAGCGTACTGGTATTAAAGAAAGAAGAATTGCAGGAGAGAACGAATATACAAGTGATATAAGTTTTAAAGCAATCCAAAACTTAATTGAACGCTATCCAATATCTATTGAGGATGTCGACCTGATTATTTCTTGTACATTGACACCAGATTTCAAGACACCTAGTGTGGCTTCAATGATTCAGGCTAAATTAGGTTTAAGGAATTGTGGAGCAATTGATTTAAATGCTGCTTGTGCAGGGTTTACATATGGATTGCATGTTGCAAATGGCTTAATCACATCTGGATTACATAAGAAAATATTAGTGGTAGGTGCAGAAACCCTGTCTAAAATAACAGATTATGAGGATCGAACGACTTGTATTTTATTTGGTGATGGAGCAGGGGCAGTTCTTGTAGAATACGATGCAGATCAACCAAGTTTCATTTCAGCACATTTGGGATCGGAAGGAGAAGGCGGTAAACATTTATACTGTTCAAATTTATCAGACCAAATGTTTGAACAAGAAATAACGAATACGAATAAAATTGTTCAAAATGGTCGTGAAGTTTATAAATGGGCTGTAACTACTGTACCTCAAGGAGTAGAAAATGTTATGAGCAATGCTGCTATCGCTTTAAATGAGGTAGATTGGTTTGTTCCTCATAGTGCTAATTTAAGGATGATTGAATCCATATGTGAAAGAAGTGGGTTACCAATAGAAAAAACGTTATATAGTTTAGTTGATTATGGAAATACTTCGTCTGCAACAATTCCCTTATCTCTTGACAAAGGAGTCTTAGAGAATAAATTAAAAAAGGGAGATTTGGTATTACTGTATGGTTTTGGTGGGGGACTAGCACACGCAGGGTTATTAATTAGATGGACTTTATAGGTTTATGTGATTTTAGGAGGAAATATGTACAAGTTCATTAGTACTTTCCTATATGTATTAACAAAAATGCTGAATTTGCTAAAAGTAAAAGGAAAAGAAAATTTACCTACTCACACTAGGTTTGTTGTTACATGTTCACATAAAGGGTGGGTTGATGTTATCATGCTTGCCTTAGCTCTTTATCCAATACCAGTTCATTTTATGGCTAAGAAAGAACTCTTTAACTCAAAAATTACAGGTGAATTTTTACGTTCAATTCATGCTTTTCCTGTAAATAGGGAAAATCCTGGTCCTAGTACATTAAAAATTCCGTTGAAACTATTAAAGGAAGAGAAATGTGTTGGTATCTTTCCAAGCGGCACAAGAACCACTGAGGAAATTCCATTAAAAAGAGGGGCAGTAACAATTGCTTTAAAGGGTAATGCACTTTTAGTTCCTGCGGCATATAATGGGCCAACTACCCTTAAGGACTTACTACGAGGTAGGAAATCAACGATAATGATAGGTTCTCCAATAGACCTGAAAAACGATGGAAGGAATCGTGATGAAGTAATAGAAAAGTATTTAAAAAGACTAGATAGTGAAATTAAGCTTTTGGAGAATAGCTAGAACCCGTAACTTTCTCTACTAATAAGCGTGTCAATAATCATCCTTCATCGACAAAATATAAAGAGAATTCTTAATGGCACAAAGAACAAAAAATTTCTGAAAAATATGTTATTTAATATGCTAGATGGGTGTGTTAGTTCATAACACTCTTCAGCGAAACCCGTTAATAGTAATTAATTTGTGATCTTCAGCAATATAAGCGCAAGAGTTGAAGAATAAGAAAGGCAAAGGCTTTATATAGGGAGAGAGAGCTTGATGGAACATTCTTTACTTAAAGAACATATTCTTCATCTTGAAAAGCGATTAATGAGTTATGATTATAAAGAATTAGAAGAGCTTCTTGCAGATGACTTTTTGGAATTTGGAAGTTCTGGGAATTCATATGATAAAATATCACAACTTGATGCAGTTAGAAACAGAACCACTACTAATAATTCCATACAATTTACAGTAGTAGATTTTAATATTAAATTGTTATCATCTGCTGTTTTATTAGCAACATATCGAACATTTAGACATAACGATAGTAAACTTGCATTACGAAGTTCCATTTGGAAATTAAATGAAGGTAAATGGCAAATGATATTTCATCAAGGAACCCTTACCACATAATAAGTTTCTACATAGCACATAGGTATTAGAATATGAAGTATTGTACTTAAAGTAACTGGTTGTTAGTTCAATAAGTGCAAGCCAGCTTTCAAAAGTCTTTAATCTTCAACCATCGGGCGCTTTAATGAAACATTTAATGAAATTGAAAGAGGTATGAAATGGATATATTATATGATGATCGATATCATCTGCATTTAGGTTATTACGGAAATAACTTTGATTATGAATCTATAGCCTTAAAAAGAAAATTAGAAGATGTATGGGATATCTTCTTTGATTTTAAACAGTATAGATTGAGAGATATTAGCCCAGAAAACGAATTATCATTAGATGGATTTGGAAAAAGGATTTTTTCTATCCATAATAAAGAACTTACTTATGATATAGGGGCACAAAAATTTGAGCAATGGTTATCGTTACATAAAATCATTTAATGATAATCAAAAAAATAAAATTATTCCAGAATCAAGCGCTAGAGTAGAAGAAGTAAGTGGGTTGCTTAATAGGCAGCCTCTTTCTAATATATCGTACTTTAACGGACAGGTACTTGAAGAAGAATACTGGAAAAGGGATCGGGGAGAATATACCTAAATATAATTTAGGGTGATGTAATGAATAAAAAGCTTTCTCTTTTGCTACTTATGTTTTGTGTCATAATATATGGAACAAATAATGTAACTGTTTTTGCCGATTTAAAAAGAGAAAAACCTCCTAAAAGCGTATGTATAGAAGAATTTGAAAAGAACATGAAAGAATTTAATAACAAAGTGTTAAGTGATATTGTTAAAACCTATAACTTAAATTTATCGGGCTATGAAGAATTTACACATGATGGCTTAAATTTAAAAGTAGGGGATAACCTTAATGATCGTTCCGACAAAATTTCCTTACAGCATTTATTTGTAGGAAGAAGTATTGGTTCGATGAGATTGTTCTTAGAGCATGGTTTAGAAGGTACGAAGGGTTATTTTCTTTATAAAAGAACCGATGGAAACAACGTCATAAAGGAATTGCATAAAGAAGGTAAGGCTTGGGTGGTTATGTCGGTACGAGAAAAGAAAGCAAAAAGGCTTCGACTAAAGCCAATTAATTGGAATAAGTGTTCTGAAAATTAGAATATATCATATAATATTTTGCTCTTTGCAGCTAGGATTTAAAGGTTTTCATTACACTCTTGTCCATCAGGACAACCAAAAAGCGAGTACTTTGTCTTAAAGTTAGGTTCATTTCTAAACATATTAATTTCTACAGAGTATACATCCTTACCTATGTTATTAACATCTATAGAGCAAGTATGAAATTTTCCTTTTACAGGTTTTGCTAGATCTTTTCCTTTTTCAGCTTCACCTATCTGAACTGACCACTGTTTTGAAGATTGTTTAACTGGTAATTCTTCAAAGGTTAGGGCTTTTGTTTCTAAGGGTGTTGCCGCAATCAATAAAAGTAATAAAGTACATATTGAAATCGAAAATTTTTTAACCATAATTTCCTTATATTAGATATAGCCTTAAATTTCCCCAATATTGAATATATTAACGAAAAAACATTTTGTAAAAAAATGTAAGTCTGATAATTATATGTAGTACCTTAATCTTTGAGATATTAATGATTTTTGACATTGATCTTCAGCAAACTAAGCGCTGTTCTTGAAATAAGGATAGACGCTTTTTTATTTACAATGCCAGCCAGACTGGAGAAGATCAACGTTGAAATAGGAGAGATTGTGTAGGATCGTATTCAACGTAAAGATACAGCATCGTGGAACAAGGAGGTTTAATAGTAATAATAAAATACATGGTAAAATAGTTGAAAAAGGCTGTGTTATATATGAAAGTTTCTTTAATTGTTGCAATGGATAAAAATAGAGTGATTGGCAAAGAGAATGACATACCTTGGAGAATTCCGAAGGATTGGGAATATGTTAAACATACCACAAAGGGACATTCAATTATTTTAGGTAGAAAGAACCTAGAATCAATTGGAAGAGCTTTACCTAACAGAAGGAATATAATTTTGACTAGAGATAAAGGGTTTACCTATAATGGTTGCGAAATAGCTCATTCAATAGAAGATGTTTTTGAGTTATGTAAATACGAAGAAGAAATTTTTATTTTCGGAGGAGAACAGGTTTATAATTTGTTTTTCCCTTATGTCGAGAAAATGCTTATCACAAAAATACAACATGAATTCGAAGGAGATACTTTTTTTCCAGAAGTGAATTATGATGAATGGAATGAGGTATTTGTCCAAAAAGGGATAAAAGATGATGAAAATCCTTTTAACTACTATTTTCATGTGTATGAAAGAAAGAACATATTAAGTAAATAACATCTTCAACAATAGAAGCGCATTTCCTGAATAAGGATCTACGCCTATTCTGCATGCAAGGCAATTTTGTGGAGTAAAGGAAAGAGAGCATTCCGCAAAAGGTTTGCTGAATGCTAAACTAAAGTGGAGGATTCTTTGAGCTATTATTTTATTCCTTAGATTATTATTCTAAGGGTTTTTAGTTTATATTGTTCATTTATGAGGAGATTGTATATGAAAGTAAGAAAAAGAAAACAATACATTTTAATTATTACACTGATAATTGCGTTATCAGCTTGTTCCCTCAACCCTGATTTGGAATTATATGAAGGTGAAGCTTTAAGAATAGCGGTAGTTGGTGAACCACCAGATATTAAAGAGGAACAAGTGAGATTCAGTGAAATTTCTTTTGATGAATTATTAAGTAAAGAGTTAGATTCATTTGATGCAGTCTTTATTATGAAGGATCATCTCTACAAAGCTGCTGAAAGTCAATATACAGATGTTTATCTAAATACCAATATCCCATTCTTTTTTATATCTGCTAAAAGCCATATTCCTTTTACTGTAAAAGATACAGAATATGATGAGTCTTGGAATTGGACTCCTGGTAATAGTTATACTGTCGGGGTTCTTAGGTCTGAAGAAGGAGACTCATTAAGAAATTGGGAATTCGGATTGTATAATGATGAAAAGACAGAAGAACACATAAAAGAAATGTATTCAAGAACCTTCAAAGAAATAGAAGGACTTGAACTATAACTTTATAAAAAATGTTCCGTAATAAAGCGCTTTTCTGTAGTAGGTAAGCGTATTTTTTGGTACAAAAGATTGAGATGTAATTCAGATATTAAACAATTGTTCCCAGGTTATTTGTATTTAAAGTATAATAAAAATAGAAATATTTTACAGATTAAAGGGGGATTTGATGAAGTTTCTTACAAGTATTTTCATAGTTATCATATTGTTAGCAGGTTGTTCAAGTAAACCTTCCTTAGAACTAACAGGTTCATCTGTTGAAATTAGGGATAATAAGTCTGGAGGAATTGAGATTACTTCTGGAGAGCAGACAGGTGAAATAATACAACCCATAACACTTAGTTACAATTTCATTTTAAAGAATACTGGTGGGAAGAATCTTGGTGGAATGGAAGAACTTAATAACGAGACATACGAATTTAACGACGGAATAAAAGTTTATATCGAACCTAATGAAAAGTTAAAAGTGGTTTCGGAAGAAGTATTGGGCATTAATATCTATGACGAAGGCGAAGAAAAAAGTTTAAATATAGGAAAAACGAGTGTGCCTGTTCTTGAACCTAATCAAGAAGGAAAATACACTTTTGATTTTACTTTAGGTGCTTTAGAAGAGAATCCTGAAATACAACTTGCCCCGTCATCCGAACAATTAGAGAAGTTGCAAGAACATGCTTTGGATGCAACTTTAATTGTTTCTGTTGAAGGTGAAGAAATCGCACGTTTTGACCTTAGTAATTCACATTAAGTTACCAAAAAACCTTTTAATAAATACACTTTTGATCTTAAACAAACAAAGCGCCTTTCTGGAACAAGGAAAGGTGCTTATTTTGTTCGCCCAGCATGGGCGAACTCTAACGGGTGAAAGTCCCGAGTATTGCCTGGTAGCGGCAAATACATAGCTGAAGGCAAGGGTGTCCATGGTGACGTGGAATCTGAAGGGAAGCCCAAAGGCAAACCGCGACAAAAGTGGTTACCGACCTACGAGGAAAGGAAATAACAAGCATGAACGAAAGAAACCTACTCGACAAGATACTTGAGAAGGATCTGGACCAGGCAGTCAAGCTAAATTAAAAGAATCGAAAAAATGGTTGAAGAAGAATAGAGTTAAAGACATTCATATGATTATGGATCAATTTAAATGCTCTCTTATAGGATATTATAACAATTATTGCATCCCTGATAATTTGCCAAGTGTCAGCAAATTTAAATTTAGAATCGTGTATTTACTGTTCAAATGGCTCAATAGAAGAAGTCAGAGAAAATCCTTCACGTGGGACAAGCTACAACTATTTCTCAATAATTACCCACTACCATCACTAATAAGCTCTCAAAACTAGGATTCTACTACCTTTCAATTCCCAAATGTGTTTATCTGAATCTATTAAGGATATTGAGGTGTAGCCATATAGCTGCTGAAAGATTCAATTAGAATAACTCAAGGAGAGGAGAGGAAAATAAGAAAGTATCTCTAATAGTTAATTAATTTTTGTCTATATTTTTATTAATCAATAGTAAAAGGGTCAATTACTTTTTTTTCATGAGAAGATAACACGATATTTGTTGAGGGCGTACCATATTGCATTGAATCATCAATAAATTGTTCTAAACTTTCTACAGAATACGTTGCTAATTTGACAATATAGCTAATTTCCCCTGCTACTCTGTAACACTCAAGTACATCTGGATGGTTGTGGCAAAAATGGGATAATGATTTACAATCTTTTGATTCAAACAATATAAGTGCAGATATTGGACGGTTCATTTTTTTAAGTGAAACATGTGCATGGTAACCTTCAATAATTTGTTGCTCTTCTAATTTTCGTACTCTCTCAGTAACGGACGGAGAAGATAAGTGAACAGCTTCTGCTAAATCCTTCATTGAAATTTTTGCATTTGACTGTAATATCCTCAAGATGTTTTCATCAATTTGATCCATAAAATATCCAACCTTTTTTTATAATGTAGAATAACCTAAATTCGAAATTAATTAAAGACAAACAATCAAATATCCTTATAAAACTTATTCATAGGCCTTCTATATTTTTATAAAATAAGGTATCGATAGGGAATTTGTGAAATAAAGAGGATATTATTATTGAATGACGGATTTGAAGCAAAAAGAAGCAATTGCTATTAGCTGTATTCCATTATTATTACTTGAAAAAAGCGGAATTCCTACACATAAAAAAGCCACTACATAAAATCATTCAACAAGTAAATTTAATTAACGTAGAACAATAATCTGCATCTAAAATTTGGTTATAGGTATTAATGAAGAGTTAAAACATTGTTGGAGGGAATTTGATGGATGAAAAGAAAAAAGCATTAATTTTGATTGATGTACAGAAGGCTTTCGATGATAAAAAATGGGGAGAGCGAAATAATCTAAATGCAGAAGTAAATATCAGTAAGATCCTACAATTATGGAGGGAAAAGGGCTGGTTAGTAATCTACATACAACACATGTCTGATAATCCTAATTCAGTATTTCATTCGATGAATGAGGGCTTTGCTATTAAAGATATAGTAGAACCTATTAAAGATGAAGTGATGATTACAAAGAAAGTAAATAGTAGCTTTATTGGTACTAATTTAGAAGAGCAATTAAAAGAAAATGAAATATCAACAGTTATAATCACTGGATTGACTACACCTCATTGTGTATCAACAACTGCAAGAATGAGTGGAAATTTAGGTTTTAGTACATACCTGATTTCAGATGCTACAGCAGCATTCGGTTTGAAAGACCAAAACGATAGATTTTATGATGCAGAAACTATACACAATATATCTCTAGCTACATTGCATGATGAATTTGCCACAATACTTACAACTGAGCAACTAATTAAAGATTTTATAAAATAAGCTTATTCAATTATCAGGAGTGGTTATGGCGAATAATGGCTAAATTTTTTAGTTCGTCATTATTAATTCATTTTGTATGTACATGTTTATATTGAAAGAATACGTTTAAATACTAACCTTTTTAAAAAGTCGTTGATCTCAGTTCTAGTTTGTAAAAAGTAGGTCCATGGTAAGTCCGTTTCATGAGCCTCCATCAATATATAATTTTTCCATTCACCATGTTTCATGCGGTTCAGTTCGCGAGAGGCATGGAAAAGCTATATTTGATTATCTCTATTAATAAGGTATTTGAGTCTTGCAAATTTGATCATCTGACCCATAAAAGGATCATTAGCTTAAAGTCATGTCGTATTTTTAATCATTCTATTTATATATATAAATGTTACAAATAGTTTATTTTCAGGAGGTTTAAAGCATGCAACAGCGTACAGTTGGTATTTTACTATTTAACGATGTTGAAGTATTAGATTTTGCAGGACCATTTGAAGTTTTTTCTATAACAACTTTACCTATTTCGAATGAAAAGCCGTTTATTGTCAAAACAATATCAGAAAATGGAGACTTAGTTACTGCAAGGAATGGTCTGAAAGTTTTTCCTGATTTTAGTTTCACTAACCATCCTTCATTAGATATCGTAATTATTCCTGGGGGGTATGGTGCTGAACAGATTGAAATAGACAATCCTACTATCATTGAATGGATTAAAGCCCAGCAATCAAGAACAGAGTTTCTGACTTCAGTCTGTACTGGTGCGCTGCTTCTTGCAAAAGCAGGAATTCTTGATGGAAGAAAAGCGACAACACATTGGATGGATATTGATCGATTAGAACAGGAATTTCCTAAAGTATCAGTCCAGCGTGAGGTTAAATTTGTCGATGAAGGATCAATTATAACATCTGGAGGAATTTCAGCAGGAATTAATATGTCATTTCATCTGATATCTCGACTGCATGGAAAAGATGTAGCTGTTGAGACGGCAAAACGAATGGAGTATGAAATTACGTTGTAATTTTCGGCTAACTACCGAAAGAAGGATGATACTTCTATGTGGGAAATACTAGTTGGAGGTTTACTTTTTATTAGTCAATATCTTACAAGAGAGCCTTAATCATATGTGTTACACTAACGATCAGAAATAAAGCAAAAGGAGGTTGTTTGTTGGGACAAGAAGAAAGAACAGTGCGTTATGATTATGATTTACAAATAGAAGCTTATCGTTTTGAAGGTATCATGCAAAAATTTCCGAACCACTTCCATGAATATTATGTGATTGGATTTATAGAGAGTGGACAAAGACACTTATCTTGTAAGAACAAAGAATATGTAATAGGAACTGGTGATATTATATTTTTCAACCCTCTGGACAACCATGCCTGTGAATCAATTGACAACGAAACATTAGACTATCGCTGCTTGAATATCAAGCCTGAAATCATGCGGAAAGTAGCAAAAGAGATTACAGGAGAAGATTATCTGCCTTCCTTTGCCTCTCCGGTTGCCTATCGTAGTGAAAAAGCTCAATTGTTGAATAAACTTCACCAGATGGTTATGGATGAAATATCAGGTTTTGAGAAAGAAGAAACTTTTTATTTTCTTATTCAACAGCTTATTGAAGAATATACTGAATCCATCGAAGATACAGAACCGAGAGTTACTAAACAAGAAATTGAAAATGTCTGTCATTACCTAGAAGTACATTATGCAGAACATATTGCTTTAGATGATTTAGCAAAGATAGCTAATATGAACAAATATTCTTTGTTACGCTCATTTACCCGAATTCGGGGGATTACCCCGTATCGTTACTTACAAACGGTACGTATTAATGAAGCAAAGAAACGATTGGAACAGGGTGTAAAACCCCTTGATGCAGCAATAGAGACAGGTTTTGTAGATCAAAGTCATTTTAGTCATTTCTTTGTGGAATTTATTGGATTAACACCCGGACAATACAGGGATATTTTTATTCAGAATGATAAATGATCTGCTTTATAATTTCCCGCATTCATTACCTTTCATTTAGGATTCACTCAAATGTAGGAGTTTGATTTTCGTGCGTAAAAAGTCATCGTCGGAAAAATGTAATCCCAAATATGATAAAAATAGGGATGTGATTATTTTATGTTTAATGAAGAAAGTCGCTTTTCCAAAGCTCTCAAATCGATTGCTAGAGATCAAGAACTAAAATCCTATGTTCAACATTCAAAAGAACTTTTTCCAATTTTTATGAAGGGTGCTAACCGATTTGTGGCTGGACAAACACGTACGAAAGGGATTGAACGTGTTATAAATCTATATAGCAAAGGGTATCAGGTTTCATTAGAATTTATTGGTGAAAATACAACATCCGAAGCAGAATGTATGCTTGCCAAAAATGAATTCAAAGACTTAATAAAAGATCTCGGGAAAAATCACATGAAGGCTACCGTATCCTTTGATCTTTCCCATATTGGAATGATGATATCTGATTCAGTAGCATTTACTAATTTAGAAGAATTAGCAGGAGAAGCACAAAAATATAATATTCAACTAATGATAAGTATGGAAGAATCACAAAAAACAGATAAAATTTTATCACTATATAGAAGAATTTCAAATTCATTCTCAAATGTTGGGATAACATTACAAGTTCATTTGAAGCGTTCATCTATTGACCTAAAGGACCTATTAAAAACCTCGGGTAGAATACGTTTAGTAAAGGGGGCTTATCAAGAGTCTGAAGGTATATATATTCCAAGATCCGAAGAGTTAAATAAACGGTATATAGATTTTGTATCTATGTGTATAAATAGTAATCATCCACTGTCTGTTGCTACACATGATGAAAATATATTGATGGACTTAAAAGCAAAAGGGTTTCTTTATAGCCCGAATGTTGAAGTAGAGATGTTAGATGGGGTTCGACCTGATCTATTAAAATCTTTAAAGGAGGATAATATTCAAGCTAAAGTTTATGTAACATATGGTAGTGAATGGTATTTATATTTAGTTCACCGTATTGCTGAATATCCCCCGAATATTTATACTTTTATTTCAGATATGATTGAACAAAATACCGATAGAGAAAAAATAAATACATACTAGCATTATTCAACTATTGGGCACTTTAGGGAAAAAGGATATGAAACGACCAGACTAGAAATCTGGTCGTTTTTAATGGTAATTACATATCTAATTGGATTGTTAATTTAGCTGCTAATTAGTATACGATTTTCATTGTTTTTTTACTTTTTGTACGCCAAAAGAAACCCGTTACAGTCCAACTGCAACCTTTTATACTTGAAATCTTTTGTTCTTACTACATTGTTATCATCTATTTATTTAAGTTGCCACGGGATGACTTTAATACCATAAAAATGGCTATAGCTAATCCGAGTACTCCTACCCAAGTGATGGAACCTAGCGATACCTTTTCTACAAAAATGCCACCAATTCCAGCACCTGCAGCCATCGATAATTGCATCATTGACTGGTTTAGCCCTAGAAGGACACCTGATGATTCTGGTTTTATGTTTGCCAAGTTGAACTGTTGTGCTGGAGCTGATGTCCACGCTGCAAAAGACCACAATATTAGTATGATTAAAACACCAACATAAGTGTGAGTAATTAATGATAAAAGAATAAGCATGACAATGTGTAGAAGCATCGAACCTATTAGTGTACGTGACACACCCCATTTGTCTGTACTAAAACCACCGAATTTTGAGCCGAATAAACTAGCGACACCGAATATAAGCAGAACTCCACTTAATAATTTTTCATTGATACCCGAAATGTTCAAAAGGTAAGGAGATAAGTAGGTGTAAGCGACTGAATACCCGCCAAGCCAGAAGAAGGTGATTGATAAACCAATTGCTACTTTTCGATCCTTTAGAAGGGCAAGTTGTTGCATTAATGGAACCGATTTATCTCCTTTAGTTGGTGGTATTACTAATGAGATGATGATCATCGCTAAAAATCCAAGTAAAGCAATTCCGCCAAATACTGCTTTCCAGTCGAATGCATCTGTGATCATTCTCCCTAGAGGAACACCAATGATTAAAGATGCTGTAAAGCCCATGATTACAGTAGCAATTGCACTACCTTGTTTACCTTCAGGTGCTATTTTTGCCGCGATAGTCAGAGCTGTAACGACGACCATTCCAGCCCCTAGTGCCATTACTATTCTTGATAAAATAAATAAGGGGTAACCTGGCAATACGAATGCAAGTATGTTTCCTATCACAAAAAAGCCTAGAGATACGATCATAAGCTTGCGTCTATCCATGCCTGATGTTAGTGCCATAAGAATGGGTGTAAAGATTGCATAGACAAGCGAGAATATGGTTATTAATTGTCCTGCAGCCGCTAAAGTGATTCCCAGTGAATCTGCAATGTGATCCAATATACCAGAGATAATATACTCTGATGTTCCAACTAAAAAACTAATAAGTGCTAAAATATAAATTTTAAATGTGTTAGACAAAATAATCGCTCCTTTGTATATTGTATCTACATATCTAGAAAAGACGATATGTAATTGATAAATATAAACATATCGGGATATTTCGATATGTTTAGTTTAAATAAAGCTGAATCCTTAGAGAGGATTCAGTTACATTTACTTTAGATCTCTTGCTCAAGAATAGCTGCAATATTTTTTATGGCTTCCTCGTCCCTTTTGTAATACGTATACTTTCCAATACGCTCTGTCTTAATCAACCCAGCTCGCAAAAGTATATTTAGGTATTGAGAAGCGGTTGATTGCGTCATTTTTAATTGCTCTGTTATTTGACTAACGCATACCCCTGTTTTTCTCATATCAATCCCTTCATGGGGTACAAAATGACGTTCAGGTTCTTTTAGCCAGTGTAAAATTTGCAACCTTGATTCATTTGATAAGGCTTTAAAGATTTCAATAGGTTTCATGGTTTTATTATATCTAAAAAATACGATATGTCAATTTGTGTTTCGTGATTAATTAATATTCGAATTTTACGGTTGAGGATTAATTGGACTTATATTGAAATGCACAGGTGAAATAGAGGGGATAAAGTGAGAATTGATTAGCCTTTTACCGACTGGGCTAAAACAATGAAGAAATTCGAGCTAGAGGGTGTGAGCAATTTATTAATTAATGTGATGTTTAGATCACATTAGTAATATGCTAATTCTTGAAACGTCACGAGTTGATGCATTACGCTGAAGTAAAAGGGGCATGATAAAAATACAAAAAAATATATGTTGGAAAGGACATTTTAAATTGGTAGTCGTGACATTTCTCTTTTTCGCATGGTTCTGTATTATGGTTCAAGTTAGTCTCTCAAAGAAGCTGCCATTGTCTGTTAACCTCCTTTTGTTTATGGCCATTGATGCTATCTTAACAAACAAACTGACGATTTCCGCGTTCAATCTAAATCTATTCAAAATTAATACAAATAGCATCCCTCACTTCCTGTCCATGATCCTACACAACGATTTCACTGTTACTTTTGTTCTTCTTACCTATGCTAACGTGTTTCTAACGACATCCAAATCCAGCATCCGCTGGGGGATATCAATCTATACGTTTTTGTTCCAAATATTCATCGGAGCGATGCTTCGATGGAATCACGTACTTACTGATAAGGGTTGGAATTTCGTTATGGAGTCAGTGATGATCGTGATTGTTATGACTTATACATTGCTTTTAGGAAGACTCTTTCAACGTATGGCGTCTAAGGAAGGATGGATTCGCTGATGGAAAACATCGTTTATGATAATCAATTCAATGGGAATGAGTGGTTCGTTATCGGTATAGGTATCATTGGTTTTGCATCGATTTGGTTGTTTCCACAGCGATATTCTCCTTTACAAACAACCTTTAACATACTTATAGGCGTTGCATTCGGACTCGTTTTTGATCATACGTTAAAGATACCTCCACTTGAACTTTACGATTTGGGAGACCAATCAAAATATGAATTAATGGATATTTTTTCCTATATGATGTATGCGCCGTTTGGATATTGGTTTATTTATGGGTATGAACAGATGCGAATGTTCAAAATAAAGATGATTGTTTATATCCTATTTTGGGCTGCAGTAGCTGTCGGGTTAGAATGGCTAGGTGTACAGATAGGAGTATACCATTACAAACACGGTTATAAATTGATTTTTTCCTTTCCCATTTACTTGTTCTTGATGAGTATTCATATTTTATTGTATCGTTTGGCGTTTGCACAAGATAGAAGGCAGATTAATAGCAAAGGACAAATTTATAACAAACAATGATTTTTCTAAGACCATGTAACATGATTATTTTGATTTAAATATATATCATCAACAGAATCTTCTTTTTTCTTCAGGATTATCCTCAACTTAGTTTTGTAAATGTTCAACATATGTAAATGATAACGCTGATCGGTTGATATCAATGAGTGAGTTATCTGTAAAATCACACCCAATACGGCATCATTATTCCCGTTATTATTAGTTGAGGTGGTTTCCTTTCCTCCCACCAACCTAACCTAAATAAAAGAATGACGAAAAACCTTAAATCATATAAGTTTTTCGTCAGCCTTAAGCAGCCAATAGCGCTATTTTTTTATCGATTTTAATAACGGTTTTGAAATAACCGGTGCCAATACTCCTGAAAGAATCGCTTCAGTAATTCCATTAGTGGCTACAATGGTCATCAGTGCAGGCAAGAGTTGCTCCATGTCCAACTCCAAAAAGTTCGCATAGGGCTCCCGATAAAATAAATAAATAAATCCAAGTACTAACACAGTATTTGTTAAAGATCCCAGCACACCGGCAACACTCATTCTTACTGTTTCATTGAGCTTCCCGCTGAGTATTCTGTGGAACACATATGCCGCAACCACACCAATTAAAATACGAGGCAAAACGGACACAAGCGGATTCGTGAAAACAATGGGTGCAATTACGCTTGTCGGAGCGACGAATGCCCTGATGAACGTAATGATTCCCCATATGCCGCCTACAATGGCTCCTTCCTTTGTTCCGAGAACGATTGCTGCGATAATGACGGTTACCTGAATAATCGTCAAGCTAAGCGGCCCAATCGGGATATATCCTAAAAACGGGATTGTCGTTTGAATAATGATGATGGCAGAAAGCATCCCTAATAGGACCATTCGGAATGTCTTATTATTTTTGTTCATGTATAAACTCCTTTTAACTAGATAATGTATTCTTCATGATCATTCTACAAATATAATTGCTTAACAACTTTATAAGTCATTACAAATTTATAATCAATAAAAAGCAACTGCAAGTGTTATTTTTTATATGGCCAAAATGCTCCGACTTTATTAAGTATGTGATATAATTTACTTTTGCGCATTTTAAAAACTAGTTTTTGCTGATTCAAAGTACTTTGACCATATAAAAACTGTAAAGGAGGTAATCCTCAATGGATGCTCTAATCTTGCAAATGATGGAAGCTTTTAAAGAGTTATCATATATTGGCATTATGCTTGCTTTAACTTTTGAATTTGTTCCTGCAGAACTTGTACTCCCATTGGCTGGTTACTGGGTTTACGAAGGAGATATGAATTTATTTGGGGCCATTTTTGCCGGATCTATTGGTGGTGTACTGGGGCCACTTACTTTATATGCATTAGGTCGATATGGTGGTAGAGTAGCGATCATAAAATTCGGGAAGTACTTTTTCATAAAAGAAGAGCATATTAATAAATCAGACCAATTTTTTGAAAAATACGGTGGAAGTGTCGCATTTTTAGGTAGATTTATCCCAGGTGTTCGGACGGCTATTTCGATTCCGTGTGGAATGTCTAAGATGAATGTGTGGAAATTTATTCTTTATACCTATTTGGCAATGCTTCCAATCACTGCAATATATGTCTATTTAGGCTATCGTCTTGGACCTCAGTGGGAAAATGCTGGTGAAATCTTTAGTCAATATGCTAATTATTTGTTAATTCCAATCGTTTTACTCATTGTATGGATGATTGTAAAGAGAAGAAAATTAAGCACACAGTAACGATTTTAAAAAAGAGACTAACTCAAGGGTATATGGCACCCTGAGTTAGTCTCTTTTCTATTCCACTATTTTTTTGTAAAACCCTTCTTCCTCCGCAACGAGCAATATATTGAATAACTAGCAAGAAGAATATGTTAAAATTAGGAAAAGGTTGTGATTAAGGTGGTGCTTGCTGTACAGCAATGCCATATTATCTATATGTCTTTTAGCTAGATCCTAAAACACTACTTTTGTTACTCAACTAAAGGAGCGGAGATTTAATAAGAGACGAATTGATTTTATTGTGGGCCTGGGGGATTGAGTAGAATCTGAAAATGTTTTTTGTGTTTTACTTATGATATTTGGGGCCATTTTAATGGCACTTACAATTGATGACTTCGGTAAGAGTGGCAATACTATTTTGCATGTAATAGGGTTTGGATGTTATGTAGGAGCAATTTTTATTGCAAATAGAAAGAAGAAAAACAAATAGACATTTACAGTTTAATAGAAAGAGTGTTAGAGGTGAATCTTATGGAGAAATTAGATTCAATAGAAGCAGCGAATCAATTTATTGAAAAGTACTTTTCAAATTGCCAAGGGGCTTTATTAGCAGGAAGCGTAGTTAGGGGGGAGGCAACAGAAACATCAGATCTAGATATCGTTATTTTTGATAAAAGACTTTCTTCATCATATAGGGAGTCAATGTTTGCCTTTGGTTGGGCAATAGAGATTTTTGTCCATAATTTATCTTCTTACAAATACTTTATTGAAATGGACTGCAAAGCAGCGAGGCCTTCTATGCCAAGAATGATTTCTGAAGGGATTATTATAAAAGATGAAGGAATCTTAAAATCTATAAAAAAGGAAGCTGAAGATATTTTAGATAAAGGCCCTGAAAAATGGTCTGAAGACATGATAAGGACGAAGCGATATTTTTTAACGGATGCACTTGATGATTTTTTAGGATGTATGAACCGAGCTGAAGAAATATTTATTGCTAATACCATAGCTGATCTAGTTCATGAGTTTGTCTTAAGAACAAATCGTCGGTGGATTGGTTCTTCCAAATGGATTATTCGCGCTCTGAATCAATATGATGAGAAATTTACAGGAGAGTTTGTAGAAGCCTTTAATGCCTTTTATCTGACAGGTGAGAAAGATAAAGTTGTTCAATTAGTTGATAAGGTATTAGAACCGCATGGTGGACGTTTGTTTGAGGGGTTTTCATTAGGGAAATGATAAGACATTCCATATAAGGTGTAGATAAAGGGAGAATAATAAATAGATAGAATTGGTAAGTTAGTAATTAGACGAGTAAGGGTGATGCTATATGAACGATCAGGAACGCGAAGAAAAGCTAAAAGGGGGCAATGTCTCCAGCATTTATCGTTCGGGGAATACTGTTCGACGAGACTTAAAACCTGAAAGCTCTAGAGTACACAAACTGCTAAAGCACTTGGAGAAAAAGAGATTTCATTATGCGCCAAGATTTTTAGGAATTGATGAAAAAGGAAGAGAAATATTGTCCTTCATTGAAGGAGAAGCTGGAAACGATCCTTTAAAAGAATATATGTGGTCTGATGATGCCTTAAAAGATATAGCCAAAATGCTCCGTTCCTATCATGATGCGGTAAGTGATTTCCCATTTACTGAAGAATGGAAACCGTTAGACAATACACCAGATAATGTGGAAGTGTTATGCCACAATGATTTTGCTAGATACAACATTGTTTTTAACAAAGAAAAACCGGTAGGTATCATTGACTTCGATGTTGCTGCACCTGGTCCAAGAGTTTGGGATATAGCCTATACTCTTTATACGTGTGTACCCTTAAGTAGATTCTACCTTTCTGAAACAGGTGAGGAAATTCATTATCAAACACAACGGCATGCTAATCGAATAAAACAAAGAATCAGGTTGTTTTTTGAAGCTTATGGGAAGGAACGAGAAGAAGATTATTTAGAAATGGTCATAAGAAGAGTAGAAGGGTTATGTAAAACAATTAACAGAAAGGCCAGTGAAGGTGACCTTGCGTTCAAAAAGATGATAGATGAAGGACATCTTGAACATTATGAAAAGGATATTTCATTTATACGGAAATTTGGATCAGAATGGACATGAATGTTCAATAAGGGGCGCTTATGTGGGGAATTGCTCCTTTTTCATGTAGGCGACATTGTTGAACAACAAGGATTGAGAATTATGTTAAAATTAGGAAGATATAGTATTCTTATACAAAAGATATAACGATAGATTTTAATGTGTGGCTGGTATTTGGTCAGGTTCTTGAAGATTTGCATAAATAAGTTTTTTGAGGAGTTATTAATGAAGGCATTTTTAAAAGGTATCGCGTTATTATCTATCCTAATTTCCCTAGCGATAGTATTGTATTTTATTGTATTATCACTAAATGGCGTAGAGGGCTTAGCAATTAGTTTCGTAATAAGTATGATACTTATTATTCCTATTAGTATCAGTATGTATGGAATGATTAAAGGCAATATCGCTATGTTGAAGATTCGGAAAAGAATAGGTTCCTTTGTACTATTTGCTGTTTCTATTTTTTATCTTTTGTTTGTAATTGCGTTAGGGTTATTAACTATAATTCTAGAAGAAACTTCTATAGATAGAGTTCCGAGTTTGAAAGAAAGTGTTCTTGCTGCAACCAATGTCTTTATTCCAGTTGCATATAAAGAAGGGTTACTTACTGAAGAATATAATGGAATTACTTTTCACTTTCCTAAAGGGGAAGAGACATCCATTGATACAATAAAGAGTTTATATCCAAATGTAAAAGAAGAACTAGATTTACTATACGGTGCTGATACCCCAGTCGATTTAACCATCATGATATATGAAAGTGTTGATGAACTAAATTCTCGAACAAATAAGGAGAAGTTAAGTGGATTTTATGTTCCAAGTAACCAATCCATTCATATCGTAAGTGAGAAAAGTGTTGCACCCTACGAATTTCAAGACTCTTTTACTCATGAATATACTCATTATCGTACAGACCAATTTTTAGAACATCATCATATTTCAAGTACGAGTATCCCACAATGGTTTAATGAAGGTATATCGGAATATATTATGAACCTGCATACGTCTGTTGAAATAGATCTTAATAAAGAGATCAATTTTAAAGATATTGATACGAATAACGATTTTCATGAAGCAAGACGAGATGGGTTTGATCCATATCTTCAAAGTTATTTTGCAGTCAAAGAACTTGTTATTGAACATGGAAAGGACGTTATCCCAAGCATCCTCATCCGTACAAAAAATGATAAGGATTTCTATACAGTCTTCCAAGAAACAACAGGCTTGAAAATAGAAGAGTTTCAAACAACATTTTTAAATAGACGAGAAGAGATAAAAGTTCTGTCCGAACAAGCAGGTGAAGCAGAAATAAAGAAGGAATTTAAAGTTGCAGAGAATTTATATTTAAAGATTGCTAGTTTGGATCCCTACGATGTGAATGTCGAGCGAAGCTTACCCTATGTATATATAAAACAAGGTGAATTCGAGAAGGCGATGGATACGCTACAAAAAATGAAGGAAACGGATGTTAGTGAACTATATATGATGTCAGAGTTATCTCTATTAAAAAGCCTTGAGGATTCCTTAAAATATGCAGAAATGGCAGAAGAGGCAATTAGAAAGTACAATGAGGAATCTCATTATACATCTGAATTTGCTGATGCAATCCGAAATAATATTTCTGAGCCTGTTATTGTTTATAAAGAATTACTAAACAAGGAATTAATTGGTTACAAAGAAATACAAATAGAACTAGTTAAAAGACTTAAGCAGGAATATCCTAATGAAGAATGGATACAAGATTAAGATTCATAAATAAAGAATAATAGATATCAATCTTTATTTCATTCTACAATCGTGAGCATTTTTTCAAGAATGACTGTGTTTCTTCCTTTGTTTTATTGACTATATTTAATTCGATGTAAGAAGGTGTAAAAATGATGATCCTTTTTGGTATTTTAATATTTGCAGGAATTTTTGCTGTGTTTGATGCTTTAAGAAAAGTTAATAACAATATTTTGGACCAAACAGAAGAGATAAAGAAATTACGTGAAGTAATAGAGAGTAATAAAAAATAGATAGTCTTATTCACTCCTCTTTATAAATATATTCCGATTCGCTAAGAGTAAAATGTAAAATTAAACATGATTAGGTAATTCTATAAGTAAGGAAGTCATTGTTTTGAGTGAAAATAATCAATTTGAAATTGAAAGGTATAAACCTAAAAGTTGGGATGTCATTAGAACGCAGGATGAGGGGATATTTATTATTACAAATGGGAAGGTTTTTGGACCCACGGCTTATATTCTTCATGGACCAACTGTAGATAATACTAGCACTTATATGAAATATCAAGATGTAAATTTAGAAAAATTAGTTTGGAAAATTAATAGTGAATACACGATAATTTCAGTGGAAAGAGGTTTTAAAGCCTTAGTTAGAGCTTCCTTTAGAATACTGTAATTATAGAAAATTACTTTAATGTTTTATCCGTATAAAAGCGGAAATGTAACGGCGAACGGAATAATCTTCGCCGTTTTTTTGTGTGCCCCGCAGTCATACAATATAAGTGGTTAAAATCCACTCGCTAACTTTATCTTTTTTAAGTTCCATAGCCGAAGGAGAAAGCTTCCTTCATGTTGAGGAGCATTGACAGGTGTTCCCCCGCGAAGGGGAATCCGAAATATCTGCAGACAAAGTCCAGCCCGAAATGTAATGTGAACCAGAGGTGGCGGTAATGTTTGAATTTAACACTTTATAAACGGCGAGTTTATTATACTCGCTGTTTTTTTGAATTGATTAATAATGAGCTCTTCTAGTATTAAAAGCTATATGAATTTTTCAGTTCGTCTAAGGATAGAGTTTAAATGAACTCTGGAAATATAGTTCTTTTGTATCGAATTTTATTCTCTCAATTAATAATAAGTTATGACCGAAACTATGAAAACTTATACAAAAACTACAATAGTTAATAAACCTAGTACCAATTCTACTGATTGGACAGGGCAGACTTTAAAAAAAGGAAGTAAAGGAGAGGCTGTTAAAGATCTGCAAAATATGTTAGAAAAGGCAGGTTTTGACGTAGGAAAAGTTGACGGTGTATATGGAGAAAAAACCGTAGCAGCGGTAAAAGCCTTGCAAAAGAAAGTAGGAATCAGTCAGGATGGGATTGTAGGTAATAAAATAAAAAGTTATAAAAAGCCGAGTACTTCAACAACTTCCTCTTGGACGGAGCAAACATTGAAAGAGGGGAGTAGCGAAAAAGCCTGTAAAACATGTTAAAAGAAGCAGGTTTTAACGTAGGGACTGTTGATGGCAAATTTGGAAGTAAAACTGAATCAGCAGTAATTGCTTTTCAAAAGAAAATTGGAATAAAGGCGGATGGCATTGCTGGGAATCAAACATATTCACATTTGAAGAGTTATAAACCTTATAAAACATATTCACCTCCGAATCCTAAAATCGATAATTCATTAACTATATACGCATCACATGAGAAAATTGTTGAAAATAAAAATTCCACTTGGAGTGAAGTTTCAAAATCATTAAAAGGAATAGGTAAACTAGGGTTTGATTTTCTAATTGGAGATGATTTAAAAACACAAGTAGACCCAAAGGCAAATACTATAGATAAAGTTATTGCTGGGTTAAGTTTTATTCTAGGAGGTAAGGCAGTAAATCTTGGATTGAAATTAGTAAAGACGGGAAGTAAAGTAGCTTTAAAAATAGATAAGTCACTATTAGCAGAGGCTACTACAAAACCTAACAAAGTTTAAAGGCGATGAGGCGATAATTCATTTTGAAAGACATAGCAAAGAAATTATGACTGCTATGGGTAAGGGTCAATATAATTTAAAGAATTACCTTGAAGATGCAAATTACGTGAAAAATACTGGGAAGTATGTATCAGAATTAAATGGTTACGTAAAATTAATTGGTGGAATCGGGTAGTGCAAAATATGCATTTGTTGAATTAGACAGAAATACTGGAAATTCAACTACTTTCCATATAAAAACCGCAAAGGAACTTTCTAAAAAAGCACCAAGTTTGGGAATAAAGTAAAGGGGATTAGAGATGAAAATAACGAAAATTGAATGGCTTTCAGGAGAAATTTTAGAGGCAGAAGTAGAAGTTACTGATGGTGAACATTTTGTAAAGTGTTTTGCGCATCCGTTGCAAAAGGATGAGGGAAGTGAACTCAAGGATCCAATCTATTGTTACGATGTTACTCAAATAATAAAAGCAGAAGAAAATAAATATGAAGTTGTCAAATTAGGTAATAATTTTAATTATCTATTAACAGGACAACTAATTGATAAAAATAATGAAATTGTAAAATTAGGAGAATTCTTATTTGAATTAGATAGTAGTCTGATTCCCGGAGATATAAATGAAGGGGATTATATATCCTTTAATTGTGAAAGATTAGATATAATATGAATAAAAACGGCGAATGGATTGATTTTCGCCGTTTTTATAATTTATTTTTGAATTCCATTGAAAAAGTAGCATCTACTCACATTTTATTATTGGTAATATCATCTACTATTGATTTTCAGCAATCAGGCCAGATTGACGAACAATTCCTGTTATTAGTGAGATTTGAATTAAAAGAATCACTTGAATTATCGGAATTTAAAAATACAATTAAGAATTAATTAAAAAGAAAACAACGTTCTTGGGTATCGTTAAAAGGGAAGAGAATTTTTCTATTAGTGTTCCATTCATTGTTTGTAACTTCGATTTTGATACTGATGATGGTAACTCCTATATTTTTATTCGAAATGACTTGGGGGTTTATAAGAGTATGGGCACCCACTTCAGTATCGGTACTATATTATAGTGTAATAGGAACAATCATCATTTATTTTTTATATGTATTATGGCTAATTATTACCAAAAAGGTATTTTTATTAGATAAAAAGTAGTATTCATAGATAAAATAATGAGCTACTTTATGTTGAATATAATAAAAATTATGATCTCAGCATCAAAGCGCCATTCTTGAATAAGGAGATTGATGAACAACACCTGCCAGTTCAGTTGGATATATATGTTAAAATAAAGTGATTTCGTGAAAATATTACTTACATTAACGGACAGGATAGTCGAACAAGAATTATATCTTTTCTGTTTTTGTTAAAAAATACTAATTTTGAGGAGAAGCCATAATAAAAATGAAAATACATAAAGATAAAGAAAGTATACTAAATGGTATTAGTAATCTAAAAATGGTAGTATTCTTACTTATATACATCATCTTATGGTATGGTTTGAAACCATTCTTGAACTTGGTATCAAATTACTATTTATACTCCGATTATACGCCTTTAATAATGGGATTTCCCTTACTGATTTCCTTATTATTATTTCCATCTATTAGAAAAAGCGTCCTTGTTGCTTTCAGTTTTAAGGATTTTAAAGAGTATAAAATATATATTGCTTTAATATTATGCTTTTTTTAATAATGATTTCGGAAAAAATAATTTTTCTTAATGGAATTTTTATTAGTGATGGACTGCGAGTTATTTATGAAAATGACCTATTTATGGCTACTAAACCATTAATATGGTATATGCTGACTATATTCTTCACTCCAGTCTTTGAAGAAGTATTTTTTAGGGTAATTCTGTTTGGGTGGATAAATGATAAATTAGGAGTATGGATAGCTGCCATAATATCTTCAATTGCTTTTGGAGTTGTTCACGGTGATTACGCTGTCTTTGGGGGAATAATGGGTTTGATACTCTTGGTGATTTATAGATATTCTAAATCAATACTACCAGCAATTGTACTTCATTCATTGTGGAATACATTTATATTTTATAGAGAATATTTTTAGCTGTAGGTTAAACTTAGTTAAACTAACGGTTCAATAATTTTATCTTGATCTTCAGCAATAAAGCGCTTTTCTGGAACAATGAAAAAGTGCCTTTTTCTGATTTGAAAAATATAGAATTGATGGAAATTGCGAAGCAAAATAAAAAGTTAGTAAGGATAAAAAATTCACTATTTCTTATCCTGTTCAAGTATTTCAATTATTCTATCAAGCTTTTGCTCGATGTCGTCAGATTTATTCGGTTGCTGTTGCTTTGTGATTAGTGAACGAACAACAAAAAAGACAACAAAAAACATACCAAAAATAAAAAGAAACATTATCAGTTGAAATATTACATCACCAGCATTCAAGTTCAAATTAATTCCTACCTTTACAATTTTTAGGTATATTATAACAAGATTTTTTACTGCGCAGTTCGCATAAATAGTGAACGAGTGATCTTCAATAATTGAGTGATTATCTTGAAATAGGCGTCTTTTTATTTTTTTTCTTCTCTATATCTATGTATATACCTATTTAACACATTTACAAAAACTGGTTGACAATGAACTGATTTAAACATTAGAATATACATATATTAGCGTATTAAGGCAATAATACACCAAGTGTTACATTGTTCTAATACATTAACTACATATTTTTTTGTCTATGGTGTATTAATAACATAATACATTAATACACATGATAAAGAAATTTAGGAGTTGAGGTCATGAATTTCAATAATAGGGAGCCTGTGTATATTCAAGTTATTCGCCATTTTAAAGAGCAGATGGCATCTGGGAATCTTGAACCAGGGCAAGAAATCCAATCAAGAAGAGAATTGGCAAGCAAGTTGAAAATTAATCCAAATACTGTTCAAAGAGCTTATAAAGAAATGGAGGATCAGGGTTTGATCTATACGGAACGAAATTCCCCAAGTCGCATTACAAAGGACAAACAAATCTTACAAGAAGTAAGAGAAGAACTGATATTACAAGCTGTAGATTCTTTTATAACCTCGGTGCGCTCTATTCAAGTCCCATTAGATGATGCATTAGAATTGATCAAACAAAAGTATCAGAATGGAAAATGAATAATTGGGGGTATTAAAATGATCGAGGTAAAAAATATTAGAAAAAAATATGGTGGAAAAACTGTATTAGAGGACATATCTTTTACTGCTGAAAAGGGAGATATAACATGCCTAATTGGATTAAACGGTGCTGGTAAAACCACTATTTTAAATGCCATCATGGGTCTTACACCTATACAAAGTGGTCAAATTCTCATAAACGGAGAAGTGTTACATAAAGCAAGTTATGAAAAAATTAGTTATATACCTGATACGATAAGCATGTCCCCACAAATGAAAATTTCACAAGGTTTGCAGTTTATGGATGATTTTTATTCTTCATGGAATCACAAAAGAGCAAGTGAACTTCTAGATTTTTTTACATTAAGTGAAAATGAACGAATCTCTAGACTATCTAAAGGGAATATTGCGAAATTGAATATCCTTCTAGGGTTATCCCTTGATGTAGAATTCATTATCATGGATGAACCATTTTCAGGTATAGACTTGTTTAGTCGTGAACAAATTGGAGAAGTATTTACTAGTGATCTTATTGAAGATCGGGGAGTAATTATGACAACTCATGAAATTAATGAAATAGAGCATTTAATCGATAAAGCAATTCTATTATACGACGGAACTGTGTTAAAGGAATTTTGTACTGAAGAAATTCGTGAAAAAGAAGGCAAATCTGTTGTAGACGTTATGCGGGAGGTGTATCAAAAATGAGCAAGTATATTAAGTTAGTTCACTTTGAATTTAATCGTTTTTCAAACATTTTCTTTATCTTGATTGGAATAACAATTGTCTCTCAAATTATAAGTGTTTTTACTTCAGCAAATAATTATCTACGTAATCTCAACCAACTGGTTTATAGAGAAGGCATGACAAAAGAACAATTTATTGAACAATATGATTATATGTCTCTTCATCAGCTTACTGCTAGTGTTTGGTTTATTGGGCCGATTGCCTTATGCATTGTGACGTTATTAATCTATTTGTTTTTTATTTGGTACCGCGATTGGTTGGGAAAAAACTCATTCATTTACCGCCTGTTAATGTTGCCAACTTCACGTGTAAATCTTTATATGGCTAAGGTCACAACAATAATGCTTTTGGTCTTTGGATTAGTTGGTTTACAACTATTATTACTGCATATTGAAAATATGATTTTAGGGATAATAGTTCCTTCTGAATACATAATGGATTTACCAGTCTATGAAACGTTTACTTATAGGTATGAATTCTTGGTTAAACTTTTTCCGAATACATTTATGCAATTTTCAGTTTATTATAGTGTGGGTTTAATGGGTGTGTTAGTTTTATTCACCGTAATTTTATTTGAAAGATGTTTTCGTTGGAAAGGCATTGCCATTGGAATTATCTATTGCATACTGTCAGCGCTCGTTTTCACTTCACCGCTAATAGTTCAAAGCACATTTTTAGATAATTTCTTTTATCCAATTGAGCTGTTAGGGCTTATAGTAATTACGGGTTTGATAGTTACTACAGCTTCTATTATGGTAAGCCTCTACTTACTAAATAATAAAATTACAGTTTAAGAGGAGGAAGAAAATGAAAAGATATTGGAAGTTGATTTCAGTTGTTCTTGTTATAGTTTTAGGTATTGGTATTCATTATTATCAATCTGCTACTGCAGCGAGTAACAATCCACAGTTTTCCATAAATAAAATAAGTGGAAGTAGTGATGAAGGAAACAATATAAAAGTTTTCGGAGAGATTTCCACTACAGAAGGATACCATGAAAATTTGTATATAGATGAAGAGGAGACTGTTTATCAAAAAGAAATTTCTTATCTTGAAGATTTAAATGGAATGTTCTTTACACCAGAATTAAAACGACTCCAAAATGACTATCGAAACTTTATGCGTGGAAAAGATTTGAGACCTGTTCAATTCTTTGAAGATGAAACTTACATAGCCTATATGACTACTGATATGGTTTTTAGTGGAGAGAATTTCGGTCCAAGCAAAACTACATTTAGAGGTGAAGTCTTAGACAAACAAACAAATACTGTTGTTGATATATATGAATCTATGCCAAACCAAAATGTTTATGATTATGCTTTTGTTGAAGATGTTCAAATGATCAATGGCGATTTAAAGGTTGTTGTTCGCCAAAGTAAAAGAGTTGTTGACGGTGATCAATATAGTGAAGAAATCCATGTCTACACTTTTGATACTGATAGTCAAATGTTAATTAATGATGAAACACTTGTTTCTGAAACCAATGGACAAGATATACTATCAGATTTTGATGATATTGATTATCAAGAATATCTATTGATCCAGAAATCTAATGAAGAAGTAACAGATAGTAGTGAATCTACAAAAGAATCGAATAGTGAGTTAATTGCCTATAACTTTGAATCAAGTAAGTTAATTGAATTACCCATTAGTAAGGAACAATTAAAATACAATACCATTATTATAGATGGCTCGAAAGTTTATATGTTCAAAATTGCAAAGGATAGTCTTGAAACATTTGTATATTCAATAGACGAAGGGAAACTTATGCCAACAAAAACACTTAAGATTAATGGCCTTGAGGTAAGTAGCAATCCAATTATAAAAATAGAGAACAATAAATTATATGTTATAAACACAAAAAAAGATAGAGAAACAGAAGCATCCATTGTCGTTACCGACTTAAGAACATGGAAACCATTGTATGAAGGCGCTATTAAAAATGAAAATTTGTCTCAATATCAAGAAGATTACACTTTACATTTAAATAGTCTATATATTGATTGACTCCAAATTTACTTCTCTCAATTACTTAAGGGGGACTAACATTGAACTTCTCTTTTGAAATTCAAAAAGGTGAGGTAATTATAGAAGCAGATACGAAAGTTTTTGGGGAAATTGAAGGCAATGTTATTGTCTTATCAGGAGCTAAATTAGATTTATTTGCCCCAGTGAAAGGAGATGTTAGATTAATGAAATATTCTAAAGCATCCATTAGAGGGCAAGTTTGTGGAAATCTATATAATGAAGGAGCCGTTGAGTGCGAGGTAACAGGTACAGTAAACGGAAGGATAATTAATAAAATATAAATAATGAAAAAGGATTTTTTATAGTAATTGAAGTTGTTTATAGGTAAGATTACTTCTTGGTTTATTACTTATTATTATTTGAAGTAAGTTCATTCAAATACAGTAATTACATATAAGAACAATACTTTAGGATCAAAGTACTGTTCTTTATTTTTATGGTGAAATATTTATTTATTTGAAAATAATATACTGCACTATAATTGTGGAATAGCGTTTTAAAGGGGAAGTTTGCTATCAAAAAAAGACATGCTTTGACATAGAAAATAAATTGTCCACTAACCAGATAATCCATTTTCGCTGCTATTTATTCAATTCAACCGTTTCATTAACATCTGTCGATTTAGAACTTTGTCCTGTCATGCGTATATAGAAAAAGGCGATTTTCTTCGTGAAATTACCGGTTTCCCAATACTCGGCTGCTTCCGCTTTTACCTTTATCAAGACAACGTTAGGATCGTCATAAGAAGTTTACATAATTTTCTCATATACTTTGCTCCATAATTCCTTAATCAAGGTGAGTCTTTAGTATCTCTTGTGAGAGTTTTTCATGCTTCTTCTGTCTTTCACTAATCGGTCGATTTATCCATATAGTGTACTCACTCTTGAAAACATCTTCTCCACTCGGAATTGGGAGCGATTTTCATATATAATTCATACTTTTCCGAGGGTATAACAGCAGTGGAATTTTCAATTCTGTCCGGAACCTAAAAATATCCATAAAAATTTTGTTGATATAATAATAAAAATCATGTAATCTTCTATACTGTGACAAAAAAAAGATTTTTTCTTCTTATCAAGAGAGATGGAGGGGCTGGCCCGATGAGACCTCGGCAGCGGAACTTAGTAATTAAGTTGCTGTGCCAATTTCAGCAAGCAAAGGCTTGATAGATGAGAAGAGTGTTTTATAGATATAAGGCCTCTTCTTGTTGTTATAAGTTGAGGCCTTTTTTGTACTATCAGAAAGTATATAAATTTTATGGATGATAGTATAAGAAAAATTAGAGCTTTCACCATTAGGACTTGGTGATAAGCCAAGTTTTTCTAATGGGGCAAAGAATGGTCAAAAGACCTGTCCCAATTTATTTTTTGGAGGTGGAACAATGAAAAAAGGAAATCCATGGGCGTTAATTCCATTTGTTGTCTTTTTAATTTTATTTATTGGTTCAGGAGTTATCACAGGTGATTTTTATGCCTTTCCTGTCATAGTAGCCATTGTGATATCGGGCGCTGTGGCTCTGGCGATGAATCGAAAAGAATCGTTTGCGCGAAAGGTTGATATTTTTTGCCAGGGCGCAGGTAATGTAAATGTCATGCTGATGGTTCTTATTTTTCTCTTGGCTGGGGCCTTTTCAGAAACAGCAAAAGGCATGGGGGCAGTAGACTCCACTGTTAACTTTGCTTTATCGGTTGTCCCGCAAAACCTGCTTGTTGTAGGCTTGTTCATTATTGCCTGCTTCATCTCCCTGTCAATGGGTACGTCGATGGGAACGATTGTAGCATTGGCGCCAATTGGAGTCGGAATAAGCGAGCATACCGATCTTTCCGTTGCTTTAGTAATGGCGGCGATTATTGGCGGTTCGATGTTTGGCGATAATTTATCCTTTATTTCAGATACAACCATTACTGCGGTTAGATCACAAGGAGTACAAATGAAGGATAAATTTAAGGTGAATTTTTGGATTGTGTTGCCGGCAGCAATTGTAACGGGCATTATTTTAGGGGCTATTACAATGGGTGAAACGGCACAAGTGGAGCATTTAAGCTATAATTGGGTAAAAATTGTTCCCTATGTATTGGTCATTATTTTTGCGTTAGTTGGAATGAATGTTTTCCTAGTTCTTACATTAGGAACTGTTCTCGCAGGGGGTGTTGGCTTAGCGGATGGCAGCTATCATTTAATGAGCCTTTTGCAAAAGATTGGCGAAGGGATGGCAGGCATGTATGAAATCGCCTTTCTTGCGATATTAATAGCTGGAATGGTGGAGGTTATTAAATATAACGGAGGAATTGACTTTCTTCTTCACCTTGCGACACGAAGGATTAAATCGAAAAAGGGTGCGGAATTTGGGATCGCCGGTCTTGTGGGCCTAACTGGTTTATCCACGGCCAATAATACAATTGCTATTTTGATTGCCGGCCCGCTTGCAAAAAATATTGCTGATCAGTATGGAATTGAACCGAGAAAGTCAGCCAGTATATTAGATATTTTCTCCTGTGCGATCCAAGGCCTTCTGCCATACGGAGCCCAACTTTTGGCATCTGCAAGTGTCGCGGGAATATCTCCAGTGAGCATCCTGCAATACTCTTTCTATCCAATCCTAATAGGAATCTGCGGAATTATCGCTATCCTAATTGGATACCCGACAAAAAAGAAAGCTTAACTTGATTATCTTAAAGCAACGGGGGCATGTCCCCAGGTTTTATTCTTTCAAATATAGATTTCGCGAGAAATATCAATTAATACAACTAAATTCGAGTATGAAAAAACGTCTTAAACCCTTGAAATTATGGGGGTTTAGACGTTTTTTTATTTTAACAGAAAAGAGCGTCTTGGAGGATAAACAGCAGGGGCTCTATCTATATCGCTTTCTTTCACAAACGGTCCAGATTGTGTAGCTATAGCTCAAGTCATTTATTGCATATTACTCAAAATTACTTAAAATCAATAACTATTTAAAATAATCTTAACCGTTGTTTTTCCTTAGTCATTACTTTGGTCATCACATCGACAATTATCTAAAAAAACAAGTGGTGCACTACACTTGCAGAAATTTCACGTTACATTTTCTTACATGATAATGTGAAGATATTAAAAGAAGTGATATTTTAATAGTAATGAGAAAATTCAGACAAATTAGGAGGGAATCACAATGAAAAACATCGGTCATTTATCATTTTTAATATTAGTAATAAGAGTAATATTTTCAAAAAAAGCACCTGTTTTATATTAATTATTAATTGAAATAAGTATTTTTATCATAAAATTATTGATCAACAAATGTGCTCAAAGAGAATTGTAAATATGTATAATTTTGATTTAACTAAATAGTATCTTGGAACTTAAACATATAGCACCAAGAGAATCACAAGGTGGTTTTTATGAAGAATACAAATGGTCAAACATCGGTATTAGTTCTATCAACTATGTCAATGATTGTCTCATTTACCGTATGGTCGGTTTTTGCACCGATTGCTACAGAAATTCAAAAAATTTATCAGTTAAGTATTACACAAACAAGCATTCTTATTGCTACCCCTGTATTATTGGGGTCTTTAATGCGTATTCCAATGGGGATTTTAACCGATCGATATGGCGGGAGAAGAATTTTCGCGTTGACTATGTTACTTCTTATTTTCCCCATGGTTGGAGCAGGTTTTACAAATTCTTTTGCCATGTTGTTATTTTGGGCATTTTTTATCGGAATGGCAGGAACAACATTTGCTATTTCCATAACCTATGTATCTAAATGGTATCCACCACAAAAACAAGGTTTGATCTTAGGGATTGCAGGGATCGGAAATTTAGGATCAGCTGTTGCAAATTTCTTGATACCATCCATTTTTAGCTCTTATGGACTTTCGTGGGTATTTTGGAGTCTTGCTATTGCTATGGCCTGTATGTCAATTCTTTTCTGGGTAGGAACAAAAGATGGACAAAGGACAAATGAACATAAGACTTTAAAGGAATCTCTTTCCGTATTAAAGTTTAAAGAAACATGGTATTTATCGGCTTTTTACTTTCTTACATTTGGAACGTTTGTGACTTTCAGTATTTATTTACCTACATTTTTGAATGATCTCTTTAGTATTACAGCCCTTGAAGCTGGAATGCAAACAGCTATATTCGTCGTATTGGCTACGCTTATACGTCCAGTTGGAGGTTATCTTTCCGACCGTTTTGGAGCAAAAGGATTGTTGACTCTAGTTTTTAGTGGAGTAACATTTTGTGGGTTGATCATTGCTTTTACTATGGAAAACTTCCTTTTCTTTAGTATAAATTGTTTGGTCATCTCTATATTGTTAGGAATAGGAAATGGTGCAGTTTTCAAGATGGTACCTGAAATCTCTGCTGGAAATACAGGTGTGGTAACAGGAATTGTCGGTGCAATTGGAGGAGTCGGAGGCTTTTTTCCTCCAATTGTCCTTGGCTTGACAAAAGATTTAGCAGGAGATTATGTTTTAGGTTTTCTGTTACTATCGATTCTTTCCCTTTTTTGCTTAATCCTTAATCATAAGGGAGCTAATAATGCAAGTATAAAAGTAAGTGCTCAGAAAAGTGCATAATCCACATATCAAAAGCATCTGCACATTTAATGCAGGTGCTTTTGATATGTGGGTAAGCAAAGACAAAGAAATTGAACATAAGGAAGCTGTATTTATCGTATGCCCTGAATTGCTAGGCTAGTAACATAATCAAAATAACAAAATGGATTGTCCACTAACCAGACAATCCATTTTCGCGGCTATTTATTCAATTCAACTGTTTCATTAACATCTGTCGATTTAGAACTTTGCCCTGTCATGCGTTTATAGAAAAAGGCAATTTTCTTTGTGAGATTACCGGTTTCCCAATATTCGGCTGCTTCCGCTTTAACCTTTATCAAGACAACGTTAGGATCATCATAAGACGTTTGCATAATTTTCTCATATGTTTTGCTCCACAATTCTTTTTTCTTGTTTAAATTCTCAACGATTTCCGCTCTTCCTCGGACGGAAACATAGGATTTACCTGCATATGCGACATTTACATCATGATCATGTAAAATTTCATCGTATTTATTAGTCTCTTTTTTAGTGAAAAACCATAAGTCACCATCAAACTCTACTTCTTGTGTTTTCATAGGGCGAGAAATAAGCCCTTCTTCAGTTACCGTAGTTAGCATGGCCGTGTCTATGTCTTTGATTAACTCTCTTAAAGTTTCCATTTCTTCTTGATTCATCATGTTAGACATTTCCATCACCTCATTCATGTTTATAGAGGTATACTACCCTTTACACCAATTTTTAATCAGGTGTAAGGGATTACTATACTAAATCCAACAAAAATGGTCAGATAATGGAATAAGGTTATTGAAACAAAAGGACGATTAAAAATGTTTATTATCATTTTAAAATCTAAGTTTTAACTATTATCATCTAAGAGTATATATCAGTTGAGGATTGAAAAGATTATCCTGTAAAATGGAATCAAGTGTTAAAATGTTCAAGAGGGCGATATTGATGTTTTTCTTAGTACCTTTCCTAATCGCTTCGATACTAGGGATTATTATGTCAATGGTTACGTGGTGGTTTAGCAAAAATGGTTATTCTTTATTTGTTAGGATGTTGCCTGGAACAGTATTAGGTGTATTTGCCATAATCTGCTTCTATGTTGGTTTTGCTTTTATTAGGGGTTTCGAAGGTGGAGTTTATGGGATTCTTAGTTTCTTTTTAATCATTTTTGCCATTATATCCATAATTATTGGTAGGAAGGATTATATTTAACGATAATAATAATTGTTCCCTAAATTGATATATAACAACAACATTAAATTTTAACAGAGCAAAAAAAAGAGTCTCAACCCTTTTTTTGAATAACAGATTGAGACCTATCGATTGAAATTTAGTATGACAATGTTACATCTGCACTGACTGGGTAATGATCACTAGGGAATTGTCCATTTTTATAATCATTTAAAATCTCAATTTTATGTGTAAATACGTTTCCTTTCGCAAGAACCCAATCAATTCGTTTTTCGGGCCCGCCACCAGTTGGATCATTGAATCCATTAAAGGTTCCGAGGTTTTCATTGATTCTAACCTCAGCAGTATTCCATAAATCAACAAATGCTTCTTCACTTGTTAGTGTTTGATGTGGAACACTATCAGGGCTTGTATTAAAATCTCCTGTTAAGATAATTGGAAGTTCTGGATCGAATTCATTTATTTTTTCAATAATTAATTCTGCACTCTTTTCTCTCGCATTTGCAGATTGATGGTCGAAATGAGTATTCACAACATAAAAGCTCTCCTTGCTCTTATGATCAAGGAATTTTGCCCAAGTTACCATTCGCGGAATATTGTTACCCCATGACTTGGATCCAATCACATCTGGTGTATCAGATAGCCAGAAGTGATCGTACTCTAGGGGGGTAAATTGCTTTTCATTATAAAAGATAGCAGAGTATTCGCCATTGCTTCCTCCCTCTCGACCTAAGCCAATCCAAGCATAATTTTTTAGATTTGTTTCAAGATCCTTAAGTTGTTGATATAAGACTTCCTGAGTACCAAAAATATCAGGTCGTTCCTTGCGAATCAGTTTTTTGATAGCCGGAACTCTTTCTGCCCAGGTATGAGGTGAGGGATCATTGCTATTTAAATACCTTAAATTATATGTCATCACCTTTAGATCTACCTCAGTGACTTGTCCTGCCTTTTCAGAAGCTAGCACACTTGATGTAGCTGAAAAGACACTGGAAATCAACATTGTTACAATGGCCAATAAAAAAACAGGATTTAAAACTTTTTTCAACTCAATCTCCTCCTTGTTATGTATTACATAGAAAGTATAACTTTACTATGTAAACACTTTATTAATGACAGATTTAGTATTCATGAAGGCTGTTTTTAAGAGAAGAATATTGTAGAATCAACGGATTCATCGGAAAAAATAAGAAAATTGGTCCGGGCAATTTTAGAGGATTGTAAATATTTCAGTGAGGTATGACCTATTTGAATTTACCTTAGTAATATTCTTTAACAATATGACTATTATACTAATGGTTTATCATTACTTTTAACTCCTTTTAAAGTCAATGACTATATTGTTAAATTACCTGCTTTATTGCTACTAATGAATTTTTGGAAAAGGGCGTTTAGTGTTTAATATACAGCAACAAATAGTGAGGAAGAAGTAAAGAAATATTTATCAATCCATATTTGGAACTATTACATGTTAATGGGTTCCATAACTAAGAATAAGAGGAGAATCATAATGAAGCAAATTACATTTGAACACATTTATAAGCTGGGAATAATAGTCGCTGAAAATGATCTATTTAGACACTTTCATTACCCTAAGATGTTAAGTAGGTATGATAGTAATTTCATTGAATTTAAAACGTTACCATCCTTAACTGAATTTCAAGATACCGAAGCTTATTTGAGGGAATATCATCTGAAGAAGGGGCAAAAACATGTGAAGTTCTATTTTCCTGCTAATATAAAGCCAACAGGAGAACTAGTTGCTTACCTGACTGATATGGGATATGAAGTAGGTTTTCTAGAACTATATGCTATACAGCCGAAACACTTTCCTGAAGTGTCAGACAACCCGGATATAGACATTCAAGTAGTGACGGATAAAAGTTTAGAAGCACTTCTTACTCTACAATACAAGCATGACGTAAACTATGGAAGTGAATTTGCTGGTCAGAAGGCTGATCTTATAAAACGTCAATTTGAAGATCAAAATATTCAGCAGCTTCTTGCCTTTTATAAAGGGACTCCAGCAGGCTATGTAGATGTCATTATTTCTAATGAAACAGCAGAAATTGATAATCTAACTGTTGATGAGCGTTATCAAAACAAAGGAATAGGGAGCAGATTACAAAAATATGTAATGGCATCATTTCCTGAGAAAACTGTCATATTAGTAGCTGACGGAGAAGATACCCCTAGAGAAATGTATAAAAAACAAAACTATCAGTATCATGGATTTAAATATGAAACTCAAAAAGTATATCAAGATTAGCTTTCAATATAGGGTTTCACAAGTTACCAACCAAACATAAATGAATTTTTTTGTTTATCGAGCACTGTTCTTGAATTAGAATAGTGCTTTTTATATTGAACCGCCTATCATAAAAAACTGAAGGTTGAATAAATAAACAATAAGTGGTATAAATATACATATTTGAATTATGGGGGGAAGTGAAATGCTAACTAGTGAACAAACAACATGGACAAATAATGATGGATTTACTATTAGTATAGTATCAATAAAAGCTTTTTGGATATTGAAGTAATCGGGAAAGCAAGTGTCTGGAGCGCAATGGAGCGAACTAATTTTCACCTTTACCTGCATTAAATAACAACAATGTACACGAAAACAGCCAAATTTTATTAGGACCGGAGGGAAATGGTTAATGAACTTAGTCTGTGAATCTGTCAATTTGGAAGATTATTTACTGGAATTAGAGGATGTCGATTTTTCTCATCATATCATTAAAGAGAAAGCAAAGGAACTTTTTAGCCCGACTCAAGCAGATGTAGAAAAAGCAAGAACTGCTTTTGAATTTGTACGCGATGAAATTCCACATTCCTGGGATATTCAAGGCACACGCGTTACATGTAAAGCATCAGACGTATTAACATTTGGTGAAGGAATTTGTTATGCAAAGTCCAATTTATTAGCGGCATTATTGCGCTCCCAAGGAATTCCAACAGGTTTTTGTTATCAGCGGTTAATGTTGTTTGATACGCCTGAAAAAGGATATTCACTTCATGCATTGAATGCTGTTTATCTTCATTCTTTGGGAAAATGGATACGGATAGATGCTCGAGGAAATAAACCGGGTGTTGATGCTCAATTTTCAACCGATCAAGAAAAAGTAGCGTTTATGGTAAATGAAGAAGTTGATGAGAGGGACTATCCAATGATTTATTTAAAGCCGAACGAAAAAACAGTAGCTGTATTAAAAGAAAATCATGATGCGTATGAGCTATATACACAACATTTACCTGAAGATTTGTAGAGCCAAATAAGCTAGGGTACTCAAAAATAACACAGCGCCCTAGCTTGTCTTATAGATGATTTGTCCAGTTTGTGAGATATCATAATCGCCTAAAGCTTGAATTTCCTTTTTGAATGATGCGGAATTTAATATGTCTGTTAAGATGTTGAATATTTCAATATTTTCTTTATTATTTATCATGACAAGGTCGTATCTTTCAGTAATTAAAGGGATGAAATCCAGTCCAACAATTTTGGCAGCTTTTTCCGTGCCTACCCCTACATCTGCTTCACCTGAAGAAATAGAAGATGCCACACTCAAATGGCTCGTTTCTATACGTTCATATCCTTCAATATCTGAACCTGATAGGTGATGAATTCTTAATTGCTCTTCTAGAAGTATTCTTGCTCCTGAACCTATTTCACGGTTGATCAAGCGAATATTTTTCTTTTTTAAATCAGGCCAATTTGAGATGTTAAGGGGATTTCCCTTTTGTACCATTAATCCTGCTTTTCGAGAGATTAAATTTATAATTGTATACTGATACCCAATTAAAATTTTTCTAACATAGGGAACATTGTATTCGTTTGTATCACCATCGAACATATGTAAACTGACAATATCACATTCCCCTTTATACATCGCCAGGAGACTGTTTAAACTTCCCTCATACGATCTTAAGGCTTTGTAATTCCCTTTACTTTCTAAATGTTTTCCAAGGATGTCCAACACCATATCTTGACCACTAATTAAAAGATTACGTGTACCTGTATCGTTTACCTGATTTTTTCTTGAAGGAGAAGGAGGTAGTGTTGAAGCAGGCGGTTCTGTCTTTTTTCCACTAATGAAGGAATCCAAATCCTTCGAATTGATTCTCATTTGTCTTCCAACCTTAAATGAAGGGATTTCCCCTTTTTTTAACAGGTCATAAACAGTAAGTTTTGAAACTTTTAATAGGTTTGCTACTTCTTCAACAGTATAGGAAATTTCACTTGTCATTCGTTAACCACCTCAAAGCTATTGTAACGATAAATTGCTCATTAGAAAACAAGTATAAAAAGGAATGGAAATAAATCTAACAATAAAGATGAATATTCGTTATAATTAGATATATTTAGTTATAACTAATTCTAATTAATATAGAAAGGGATTAGATTTTATGAAAAAGTTATCTCTTTTAATACTTGTGTCGATCATCATGTTAAATGCCGCAGGATGCACATCTTCGGGACAAGATACAGCAGAATCTAAAAATGTAGACCTAACCGTTTCAGCAGCAGCTAGTTTAACGGATGCTTTACATGACATTACAACATCATTTGAAAAAGAATATCCTAACATTAAGGTTACATATAACTTCGGAAGCTCCGGTACATTGCAACAGCAAATCCTGCAGGGAGCACCGGCTGATCTTTTTTTCTCAGCAGCAGAGGATAAGTTTGATGTGTTGGTAAATGAAGACTTGATTGATGAGAAGAATGGAATCGATTTAGTCGGAAATCAACTTGTTTTAATTACCCCAAAAGAAGGTAAGACTGATATTCATTCATTTCAAGATTTAGATAAGGTCCAAAAGATTTCAATCGGTACCCCTGAGACAGTTCCAGCCGGAAAATATGCTCAAGAGATGTTGGAAAATATTGATGAGTGGGATGAGGTTAAGGATAAAATGGTTTTTGCTAAAGACGTAAGACAAGTTTTAACATATGTAGAAACAGGAAATGTGGATGCAGGTATTGTGTATCATACAGATGCCTTCATTTCATCTGAAGTAAATGTTATTGCAACAGCAGAAGAAGAGACACACACGCCAATTGTTTACCCATTAGGCATCCTGACTGAGAGTGATCATCCAAAAGAAGCGAAAGTATTTTATGACTATATGCAATCTGAAAAAGCGTTAGCCATTCTAGAAGAATACGGGTTTTCAAATTTACTAAAATGATCGCTAATGATACGTTTTGGTCACCTGTTAAACTTTCATTAGAAGTTGCTTCTTTTTCACTCTTCATCGTACTCATTGTTGGAATAGTGGCCGCAAAATTCATGGCTAATAAAACATTTAAAGGGAAATCAATTATTGAAACAATATTGCTATTACCACTGGTTTTGCCTCCTTCTGTTGTTGGGTTTTTATTGATTGTTATATTTGGTACCAGATCATTTTTAGGGCAGGTAATTGAACAGCTGTTTTCTCAATCCATCATTTTCTCCTGGTGGGCAGCTGTTATATCTGCGGTAGTTGTTGCTTTTCCCCTTATGTATCAATCAGCTAAAACAGGATTTGAAACAATTGATCGGGATATTGAAGATGCTTCAAGAGTGGATGGAGCCAACGAATTTAGGGTATTCACATTAATCACCTTGCCATTGGCTTCAAATGCCATCATAACAGGAGCCATTTTAAGCTTCGCACGGGCTCTTGGTGAATTTGGTGCGACACTTATGTTTGCGGGAAATATCCCTGGAAAAACACAGACCATTCCTACGGCGATCTATGTTGCGATGGATTCGGGAAATATGAAGTTAGCGTGGTCATGGGTTTTTGTCATTTTATTCATTTCGTTTAGTATGTTAATCTTGATGAATGTGATTAAAAGGCGATATTGAGGCTTTCATTTAGTAGTAAAATTTAATAATAATAAGTGAGTTAAAAAAGTATTAACGTTCTTGTTAATACTTTTTTCGTTTATTTACCCTTATGTCATTCTAGAAAATTTATATTATACATCCACAATATTTTATAAAAAAATGAAAAAGTGAATCTTTTTGCAGGTCTATCTTTCTCTAATTAATGAGAGGAGGGAAATCACGTAATGAAACATGATATACATACTGTGAAAAAGGCAATTAATGGGGATGCAAGTGCTTTTGAAGAATTGCTTTTTAAAGAAGAAAAAATGCTATATTACAAGGCACTTTCCTACGTTGGCAAAAAAGAAGATGCTTTGGATGCTATTCAAGAAACGACGTACAATGCATTCCTAGGTATAGGTCAATTACGAAATCCAGAGTATTTTTCAACTTGGTTGTTTAGAATTTTAATACGCGAATGTTACAGACTGTTAAAGGAACGAGACCTTGTGATTCCTTATGGTGAGAGAGAGCTGTTGGAGAGATTAGATCGCACACAGGACGTAGAGATAGATTCTTTTCATTTAAGTGAAGCATTATCGAGACTAAGTTCGTCCTATCAAACATCCATTATCTTGTTTTACTATCATGATTTGTCTATTAAAGATATTTCTGTGGTCATGGAAAAACCAGTTAGTACAGTAAAAACGAACTTACGTAGAGCGAAAAAAAAATTGAAACATGAGTTAGAAAGGAGTTATAAATTAAATGAAAAAGTCACATGATCCTTCAGAGGAGTTTCCACAAGATCAAGTTCGTGCAGCCATTCGTTCGGGAATTATTCAGGCTAAAGAGCAAGTAGATACGTTTTCTCCGCGAATGAAGAAGAAGAAAAGAAAGATACTATTTACTTTGTGTAGTGTGGCAACTGTTTTGGGAATTTTTATTTGCTCCTTATACTATTCTCCAGCTTTGGCAAGTAGTTTGTCCCAAATACCGATTATCGGTTCTGTATTTGGGAACTCTGATCTAATTGGTTTACAAAAAGCTCAAAAAAATGGGTTAACAAGTAAAATTGGAGAGACAGAGACGATCAATGGAATTTCCGTTACACTTGATGAAATTTTATATGATCAGAATAATATCACGATTGGTCTTTTCATTGAATCTGATAAGGAACTTGATGAATTTTATTTTGGTGCTGGAATGGATTTTACGATTAATGGGAAAAATCCTGCTGGTTCCACTGGTAGTTACGGTGAAGATATTTTATCGGCAACATCTCGGACCGCCATTCAAGAAATAAATGTGAGTGAGGAAATGCCGGAAGAGTTTGAACTGGGACTAATCCTTCGTGGAGAGAATGGGGAAAAATGGTTTTTCTCAACTCCTATTGAAAAAATCACCGGCATACAAAAAATTCCTCTCAATCATTCACAGACAGTCGATGGTTTGATTCTTACTGTAACAGAATTTTCTTTTAGTGAAACAGGTGCGAGTATAACCTATGAGAGCTCAGAAGAAGAAACAGATTTCGATTTAAGTCGCGGAGGTAATATAGAATTTAGGGTAGTTGATGAAAATGGAACTGAACTTACAGGTCGATCTGGTGGAGCTACAGGAGAATTGGTTAAGGATAAAATTGAATTCAAGAGTAGTAAGCAATTTGATCCTATTGATCCTACTGTTACTGAATTAACAATTACTCCTTATCTAGTCATTCCGTCAGGCGGAGGAGGAGTGGAAATTGATGAAAATGGCAAGGAAAAAGAGTTAGAATATAAAGGGAATCTTATAAAGCCGGTTGAGTTTGACTCTTTTAAAATAAAAATTCCATAAAAAATAAAAGATAAAAAGAGCTGGTACCAGCTCTCAGCTTGTAGAGAAAGTGGATGTTTTTCTCTACAAGCTTTTTTATTTTCTTAAAATGTTCTTATAAAGATTAATAAATTTCCTAAGATAACCAAAGAAAAAGCTTCTCACACACCTAGCTTAACCTAGCTAGGTGTGTG
>NZ_JAIVLH010000011.1 GCF_020524345.1 Metabacillus niabensis | reverse complement strand
TGGACGCACCGCTGGTGTACCAGTTGTCTTGCCAAAGGCATAGCTGGGTAGCTATGTGCGGAAGGGATAAGTGCTGAAAGCATCTAAGCATGAAGCCCCCCTCAAGATGAGATTTCCCAGTCACTTAGTGACGTAAGATCCCTGAAAGATGATCAGGTTGATAGGTCAGAGGTGGAAGCGCGGTGACGTGTGGAGCTGACTGATACTAATCGATCGAGGACTTAACCTAATAAAAGCGTAACTTAGTGAAATGAATTGTGTATCGTTATCTAGTTTTGAAGGAATATGTATTCTTTCAATCTAAGTTCATAGTAAGAGGGTTTCGAGAAACAAACAGTTCAATTAATCGATTGAGGAGACACCGGAGCGTACTTCAGTACGTGAGGATGTTGACGAATGAGATGACGCAGAAATGTGAAGTTTATCGGAAGCCGTAAACTATATTATTTGGTGATGATGGCGAAGAGGTCACACCCGTTCCCATGCCGAACACGGAAGTTAAGCTCTTCAGCGCCGATGGTAGTTGGGGGTTTCCCCCTGTGAGAGTAGGACGTTGCCAAGTAAAAAGAGGAAAAAGATCAGTAGAGATACTGGTCTTTTTTTTGTTTGAATAAAACAATAGCCATGAGTCGAAGGTTAACAAGATACCAACTTTTCACAAAAAAAGTTTGTTATATTAAAGAAAACATATAGGCAGGTGCGAAATGGAGAGAAGAAATCATTGGGATGCGAATTTATACGATCAGCATCATTCATTTGTCTCTGAGTATGGTCAAGGTTTAGTAGAGCTGTTAAATCCTATGCAAGGTGAGAGAATACTTGATGTTGGATGTGGTACTGGTGATTTAATGAGTACATTGGGTCGCTTAGGTGTATCTGTTTTAGGTGTGGATCAATCTGAGTCGATGATAGTAAAAGCTAAAGAAAAGTATCCACAACTAAACTTTGAAGTCAGAGATGTGTTGGAACTAGGTTTTAAAGAGGAGTTTGATGCTGTTTTTTCAAATGCTACTTTACATTGGGTAAAAGAGCCAATGGTAGCTTTAGAAAAGATGTTTGAAAGCTTAAAGGTAGGAGGACGTTTTGTTGCAGAATTTGGGGGTGCTGGTAATGTTGAGCTGATTTTGAATGAGTTTAGGAATCAGTGTGAAAAAGAGGGGTATCCTGTAAAAAGGGAATTGCTTCCCTGGTATTTCCCTAGTATTGGGGAGTATACATCATTAATGGAGAAAGTTGGTTTTAAGGTGACTTACGCGGTACATTTTAGTAGACCAACAGCTCTTTATGGTGAAGAAGGGCTTAGAAACTGGTTACGTATGTTTATGCCGGATTTTCTACGTTCACTTCCTAATGAAGTTGAAACGAAGGTGTTAGAGAATGTAGAAAATAGCTTACGTTCCATTTTATATAAGAATCAGCAATGGGAAGCAGATTATAAACGTATTAGAGTTATGGCTATTAAGTAGGAGAATAAGTAACGTTATATAAGCTAAACAAGAAAAACATAATATTGAATTTTCGATATTATGAATGATGATTAAGGATCTCCTTAGTTAATCATTCTTTTTTATTTGCTAAATTAGTCACTATTTATATAAAGGATATCTTTACATAAATAGTGGTAGAATGTAGAATACATAGAACTGTGAGCATGGAGGTAAGAGCATGACATCTAAGCCAAAAAAGAAAAAGTTTATTGTTGAGGAAAATGAAACAATTGATGATTGTCTCGACAGGATGAGTAAGGAAGGGTATATGCCGGTTAGAAGAACAGAACAGCCAATTTTTAAGGAGGAGATCCGGAATAATGTGGTTGAACAGGTCCCGTGTGGAAGAATGATTACATTTGAAGGGAAACTCCTGTAAAAACCGAACAATAAGGAACTATTAAAATAAATCGTTCGATTTTACGTTGACATGGGATAGCTTCATTGTTAATATAAACATGTAAATAATTAATTTAAAATATACCTCATATATAATTGGGAATATGGCCCAGAAGTTTCTACCCGATGACCGTAAATTATCGGACTATGAGGGAAAGTGTATATACGAATCGGAAATAGACAAATCCGAGCTCGATATATCTAACTTTCTCTACTAGTTGAGAAGGTTAAATATCGAGCTTTTTTGTTATTAAGATTTTTTATAAAGGTGGGGAAAGAATGGATCCGATTGTTGGAGTCATAATGGGAAGTACCTCTGACTGGGACACGATGAAATTTGCATGCGATATACTGGAGGAACTTAGTATTCCGTATGAGAAAAAGGTAGTTTCAGCACATCGTACACCAGATTATATGTTTGAATATGCTGAGAATGCTAGAAGCAGAGGTTTGAAGGTTATTATTGCCGGTGCAGGTGGGGCAGCCCATTTACCAGGTATGGTTGCGGCAAAAACAACTCTGCCAGTCATTGGTATTCCTGTTCAGTCAAAGGCTTTAAATGGTCTTGATTCATTATTATCAATTGTTCAAATGCCAGGTGGTGTTCCTGTTGCAACTGTTGCTATTGGCAAAGCTGGAGCAACAAATGCAGGACTATTAGCTGCAGAAATCTTGTCCACAAATGATCAAGCATTAGCTGATAGATTAGATACGAGAAGAGAAGAAATACGACTAAAGGTTTTGGAGAGCAGTGATGAGCTTGACTAATCAAACGATTCTACCAGGCAGTACAATTGGCATCATCGGTGGTGGACAGCTTGGGAGAATGATGGCCATTGCTGCGAGACAACTAGGTTATCGTATTGCTGTTTTAGATCCGACGAAAGACTGTCCTTGTGGCCAAATTGCTGATATCGAAATAATAGCTAGCTATGATGATCTTGATGCAATTAAAGAATTAGCTAAGGTAAGTGATGTTATAACATATGAGTTTGAGAACATTGATTACACAGCTTTACGTTGGTTAGAAGAGCATGCATCATTACCACAGAAGAGTTCATTGCTTTTACTAACACAAGATCGTGAAACAGAAAAAGCTGCGATTGTAAATGCGGGGTGCCAGGTTGCACCATATGAGATTATCCATTCCGCAGAAGAACTGCAAAAGGCAGTAGAAGTGCTTCAGTATCCATGTGTCTTAAAAACGTGCCGTGGTGGTTATGATGGTAAAGGACAAGTCGTGCTTCGAGGAGATAAGGATCTCTCAAAAGCTGAGGAACTGTTAACTCACGGAACATGTATATTAGAAAAATGGGTTCCTTTCGAAAAGGAGATTTCAGTTATTGTGACGAGATCTGTTAATGGAGAAACAAAAACGTTCCCAGTAGCTGAAAATATTCATAAAGACAATATTTTATATCAAAGCATCGTTCCTGCCAGAGTATCAGATCATGTCATTCAGAAGGCGGAAGAGCTTGCTATTAAACTATCAAATAGTTTTGAACTTGTAGGAACACTTGCTGTTGAAATGTTCTTAACAGATAATGAAGAAATTTATATAAATGAGTTGGCACCACGCCCGCATAACTCAGGTCATTACACCATTGATCTATGTGAAACAGATCAGTTTGAACAACATATACGTTCTGTATGTAATCTTCCTTTAGGGCAAACCAAGCTATTACAAAGTGGTATGATGGTCAATCTTTTAGGAGAAGATTTATCAATAGTAAGTGAACATCTTTCACTGTTGCAACATGCTAAGCTTCATCTTTACGGGAAAAAAGAGCCTGCCTCTAAGCGTAAGATGGGACATATAACATTTATTATTGAACCAATTCAGGATAATATAGAAAAGATTAATAAAATATGGGGTCAAAATTGAACGGAGGCAAAAAGAAATGATTGAACGTTATACAAGACCAGAAATGGGTGCAATTTGGACGGAAGAGAACAAATTTAAGGCTTGGTTAGAGGTCGAAATTCTTGCATGTGAAGCATGGGCTGAGCTTGGCGTGATTCCCAAAGAAGATGTAGAACTACTTCGTAAAAATGCATCATTTGATGTGAATCGCATAAATGAGATTGAGCTAGAAACTCGTCATGATGTTGTAGCCTTTACAAGAGCAGTATCTGAGACTCTTGGTGAAGAGCGTAAATGGGTTCATTACGGTTTAACATCAACAGATGTTGTTGATACAGCTTTATCATATTTATTAAAGCAAGCGAATGATATCATATTGAAAGATATTGAGAACTTTATCCAAATTTTAAAAGAAAAAGCTCAAGAGCATAAATACACAGTTATGATGGGACGTACTCATGGTGTTCATGCTGAACCAACAACTTTTGGATTGAAGCTTGGCTTATGGTATGAAGAAATGAAGCGTAATTTAGATCGTTTCAAACGTGCTGCAGAAGGCGTTGAGTACGGAAAAATCTCTGGCGCAGTAGGAACGTATGCAAATATCGATCCATTTGTTGAAAAATATGTTTGTGAAAAGCTAGGAACAAAACCAGCTCCAATCTCAACACAAACCCTTCAACGTGATCGTCATGCTGATTACATGGCATCTATCGCACTTGTAGCAACATCAATCGAAAAATTTGCTGTTGAAATTCGCGGGTTACAAAAGAGTGAGACTCGTGAAGTGGAAGAGTCATTTGCAAAAGGTCAAAAAGGGTCTTCAGCAATGCCGCACAAACGTAATCCGATTGGTTCAGAAAACATGACTGGTCTTGCGCGTGTCATTCGCGGTTATATGTTAACCGCTTATGAAAATGTTCCGTTATGGCATGAAAGAGATATTTCTCACTCTTCTGCTGAGCGTATTATCTTACCGGATGCAACGATTGCTCTTAACTATATGTTAAATCGTTTTGGTAACATCGTGAAAAACTTAACGGTTTTCCCGGAAAATATGAAGCGTAATATGGATCGTACACAAGGTCTTATTTACTCTCAACGTGTTTTACTAGCTTTAATAGATACTGGTATGACAAGAGAAGAAGCATATGATCTTGTTCAACCAAAAGCAATGGAAGCTTGGGAAAAACAAGTTCCATTCCGTGGATTAGTAGAAGCAGAAGAAAAAATCACATCACGTCTTTCAGCTGAGACAATTGCTGATTGCTTCGATTATAACTATCACTTAAAAGGTGTAGATACAATATTTGACCGTCTTGGTCTGTAAAACAAAATAATAGCAAGGGTCCAAAAAGTCCCTTGCTATCTCTTTGAAAAAATAACTTAGTAAGAAAATCTAACAAAACATAATCTAAAGGTTCCCAATATTCAGTTTAGGAGGGCTTTCATGAGTACTGAAAAGCTTGAATTACTATATGAAGGTAAAGCAAAACAAATTTATAAAACAAACGAACCTAATATTCTTTGGGTCTCTTACAAAGATTCTGCTACAGCTTTTAATGGTGTGAAAAAAGAAGAGATTACTGGTAAAGGTCGTTTAAATAATGAAATCACAACATTAATTTTTGAAAAGCTAACAGCAAATAACATAGAAAACCACTTTGTGAAAAGATTATCAGCAACAGAGCAGCTTGTTAAAAAAGTAACGATCATTCCTTTAGAGGTCGTTGTAAGAAATGTTGTAGCAGGTAGCCTTTCTAAACGAATAGGTATTGAAGAAGGAACAGAGATTAAAAATCCACTAGTTGAGTTTTACTATAAAGATGATGATCTAGGTGATCCATTGATTACAGAAGATCATATCGCATTACTAGAAGTGGCTACACCAGAGCAAGTACAAACATTGAAATCACTTGCTAAGCAAGTGAATGAAGTGCTTAAAGCCCATTTCCTCTCCTGTGATATTCGATTAATTGATTTTAAATTAGAGTTCGGTATGACAGATGAGGGAAAGATTATCCTTGCTGATGAAGTATCACCTGACACATGCAGATTATGGGATATCAATACAAATGAGAAATTTGATAAAGATGTATTTCGTAGAGAGATTGGTAGTTTAACAGATGCATATGAAGTTATTTTAACTAGACTTGGAGGCCAACCAACATGTACAAAGTAAAAGTTTATGTCACGTTAAGAGAAAGTGTATTAGATCCACAAGGAAGTGCAGTAAAGAGTGCATTACACAGCATGGACTACAATGAAGTTCAAGATGTACGTATCGGGAAATATATGGAGTTAACGATTGAGAAGTCAGATCGTGATTTAGATACAGCTGTTCGTGAAATGTGTGAAAAGTTACTTGCTAATACAGTGATTGAAGACTTTAGCTATGAGGTACAGGAGGTTGTCACAAAGTGAAATTCGCTGTGATTGTATTCCCAGGATCTAATTGTGATGTTGATATGTATCATGCAATTAAAGATGAGCTCGGTGAAGAAGTGGAGTATGTATGGCATGATGAAACAGATTTAAGCCAATATGATGGAATTCTTCTACCAGGTGGTTTTTCATACGGAGATTACTTACGCTCAGGGGCTATTGCCCGCTTCTCAAATGTAATGAAGGAAGTCGTGAAAGCTGCTGAAGCTGGTAAGCCTGTACTAGGTGTATGTAATGGATTCCAGATTTTATTAGAGGTAGGATTACTTCCAGGTGCTATGAAACGAAATGAAAACTTAAAGTTTATGTGCAGACCAGTTAATTTAAAGGTTGCAAATAATGAAACAGCCTTTACTTCAGCTTATGCTAAGGATGAGGTTATCTCAATTCCGATCGCACATGGAGAAGGGAACTATTATTGTGATGAGCAAACACTACAAACGCTTAAAGAAAACAATCAAATTGTGTTTACGTACGAAACGAATCCAAATGGCAGCCTAGTTGATATTGCAGGTATTACAAACAAGCGCGGAAATGTATTAGGAATGATGCCTCACCCTGAGCGTGCTGTTGATGAGCTATTAGGAAGTGCAGACGGATTAAAATTATTTCAATCAATCGTAAAAAACTGGAGGGAATCTCATGTCACTACTGCTTGAACCAACTAAACAGATGATAAAAGATGAAAAAATCTACAGACAAATGGGTGTAAGTGATGACGAGTTTGCTCTGATTGAAAAAATTATTGGACGTCTTCCAAATTACACAGAGATCGGTATTTTTTCAGTAATGTGGTCTGAGCACTGCAGTTACAAAAACTCTAAACCAATTCTTAAAAAATTCCCTATTACAGGTGAAAAAGTATTACAAGGTCCTGGTGAAGGTGCAGGGATTGTTGATATCGGTGATAACCAAGCCGTCGTATTTAAAATCGAAAGTCATAACCACCCATCAGCAATTGAGCCGTATCAAGGTGCTGCAACAGGTGTAGGTGGAATTATCCGTGACGTTTTCTCAATGGGAGCAAGACCGATTGCAATCTTAAATTCACTTCGCTTTGGAGAACTAAAAACACCTCGAGTGAAATACTTATTTGAAGAGGTTGTTGCAGGGATTGCAGGATATGGTAACTGTATCGGTATTCCAACAGTAGGTGGAGAAATTCAATTTGATGATTCATATGAGGGAAATCCACTTGTTAACGCAATGTGTGTTGGGTTAATTAATCATGAAGATATTAAAAAAGGTCAGGCTAAAGGTGTTGGCAACACAGTTATGTATGTGGGTGCGAAAACTGGACGTGATGGAATTCATGGTGCAACGTTTTCTTCTGAAGAATTAACCGACGATTCTGGTGCAGATCGTTCAGCAGTTCAAGTTGGGGATCCATTTATGGAGAAGCTTTTATTAGAAGCTTGCTTAGAAGTGATTAAGAATGATGCATTAGTTGGTATTCAAGACATGGGGGCAGCTGGATTAACAAGCTCTTCAGCCGAGATGGCAAGTAAAGCTGGTTCTGGTATGGAAATGGATCTTGATCTTATCCCACAACGTGAAACAGGAATGACTCCATATGAAATGATGCTTTCTGAATCTCAAGAAAGAATGCTTCTTGTTATTGAAAAAGGAAGAGAGCAAGAAATCATTGATCTTTTTGAGAAATATGATTTAGAGGCTGTATCAGTTGGTAGAGTAACAGATGATAAAATGCTTCGTCTATTCCATAAAGGTGAAGTTGTTTGTGAGCTTCCAGTTGATGCTCTTGCTGAAGAGGCGCCAGTTTATCACAAGCCTTCTAAAGTACCTGCGTACTATGAAGAGTTCCAAAAAATGGACGTAGCACCACTTCAAGTAGATAACTATAAAGAAACACTTATTAACCTATTAAAACAACCTACAATTTCTTCTAAAGAATGGGTTTATGATCAATATGATTACATGGTTCGTACAAATACAGTTGTAGCACCAGGTTCAGATGCCGCAGTTGTTCGTATTCGTGATACGAAAAAAGCATTGGCAATGACAACAGATTGTAATTCTCGTTATCTCTACCTTGATCCGGAAGTTGGTGGAAAAATTGCTGTAGCGGAAGCAGCACGTAACATTGTATGTTCAGGAGCTACTCCATTAGCGATTACGGATAACTTGAATTTCGGTAACCCTGAAAAACCTGAAATCTTCTGGCAAATCGAAAAAGCTGCGGACGGTATTAGTGAGGCTTGCCGAGTATTAAATACACCGGTTATCGGCGGAAATGTTTCACTATATAACGAAACAAACGGAACAGCAATCTATCCAACTCCTGTTATCGGAATGGTTGGATTAATTGAAGATACAGATTATATTACAACACAGGATTTCAAGTCAGCTGGAGATCTAATTTATTTAGTAGGTGAAACAAAAGCAGAATTCGGTGGTAGTGAACTTCAAAAGCTTACACACGGAAAAATCTTTGGTCAATCACCTGAACTTGATTTAGACAAGGAAAGCAAAGTACTAGGACAGCTTTCAGCAGCAATCCGTGCAAAGTCAGTTGCATCTGCACACGATGTTTCTGAGGGTGGAGTTGCGGTTGCATTAGCTGAACCATTATTCGGCGGCAAAGGTCTAGGTGCGGAAGTAGCTCTTTCAGGTGATGCAACTGCAGCACTATTTAGTGAATCACAAACAAGGTTCATTGTTTCGGTGAAAAAGGAAAACAAAGAAACATTTGAGCAATTAGTTGAAGCGGTTTGTATCGGGGAAGTAACAAACTCTGGTAACCTGGTGATTAAAAATGAACAGGATGAAACACTTGTCGATGCATCTGTTGAAGAATTAAAAGATGCATGGAAAGGAGCAATCCCATGCTTGCTGAACTCAAGGGATTAAACGAAGAATGTGGTGTATTCGGAATTTGGGGTCACCCGGAAGCAGCGCAAATTACGTATTATGGTTTGCATAGTCTCCAGCATAGAGGTCAAGAAGGTGCCGGGATTGTGACAAGTGATGGTGAGAAGCTAACTGGTATGAAAGGGTTAGGACTCATCAATGAAGTATTTGCAAACGGGAAATTAAAAGAGCTATCCGGTAAAGCGGCAATCGGCCATGTTCGTTATGCAACAGCAGGTGGAGGCGGTTATGAAAATGTCCAGCCTTTGCTTTTTAAGTCACATAGTGGAAGCTTAGCTCTTGCACATAACGGAAATCTTGTGAATGCAACACAAGTAAAACATCAGCTTGAAAGCCAAGGGAGTATTTTTCAAACAACTTCTGATACAGAGGTATTAGCACATCTGATTAGAAGAAGCGGCTATCAAGATATGAAAGAAGCTGTAAAAAATGCCTTAACAATGATTAAGGGAGCATATGCATTTTTAATTATGACAGAAAATGAAATGATGGTTGCTCTTGATCCTAATGGATTACGTCCACTGTCTATTGGTGTCATGGGAGATGCGTATGTTGTTGCATCTGAAACATGTGCATTTGATGTAGTTGGTGCAAAGTACGAAAGAGACGTTCAACCTGGTGAACTTTTAATTATCAATGATGAAGGAATTCGCTCTGAACGCTTCTCTATGAATATTAATCGTTCAATTTGCAGTATGGAGTATATTTATTTTTCACGTCCTGACAGTAATATTGATGGCATTAACGTTCATACAGCACGTAAAAACCTTGGTAAACGCTTGGCTGTTGAATCTGAAGTGGATGCGGATGTTGTAACAGGTGTACCTGATTCAAGTATTTCAGCAGCGATCGGTTTTGCTGAATTAACTGGAATTCCTTATGAGTTAGGTTTAATTAAAAATAGATACGTAGGCCGAACATTTATTCAACCTTCACAATCATTACGTGAGCAAGGTGTAAAGATGAAGCTTTCTGCTGTTCGCGGTGTTGTTGAAGGGAAGCGTGTTGTCATGGTTGATGATTCGATTGTACGTGGAACAACAAGTAAACGTATTGTGAATATGCTTCGTGAAGCAGGGGCAACAGAGGTTCATGTGCGTATCAGTTCACCGCCAATCGCAAATCCATGTTTCTATGGAATTGATACTTCTACACATGAGGAACTAATTGCTTCTAATCATTCAGTGGAAGAAATTCGACAAATTATCGGGGCTGATAGCTTGGCTTTCTTAAGTGTTGAAGGCTTACTTGAAGGTCTTGGGCGACCATATGAAGGCGAAACAAGAGGTCAATGCTTAGCTTGCTTCACAGGTCGTTATCCTACTGAAATTTATGCAGATACCGTTTTACCGCATGAAAAAGCGTAAATAGAAAAAATGTGATAGGAATCGAATGCTCGATTCCTGTCTTACTTTAAAGTACAAGTGAACAGTCTCGCACTGACTCTTTAAATAGATAAATAGATTAGTTTTTTTAGGAGGATTCACACATGTCTGACATTTATAAGCAAGCTGGTGTAGATATTGAAGCTGGTTATGAAGCTGTAACAAGAATGAAAAAGCATGTTGCCAAGACAATGCGCGCTGGTGTAATAGGTGGACTTGGCGGCTTTGGTGGAATGTTTGATTTAAGTGAACTAAATTACAAAAAGCCTGTCCTTGTTTCAGGAACAGACGGTGTTGGAACGAAGTTAAAGCTTGCTTTTATGGCTGATAAGCATGATACGATCGGAATTGATGCTGTTGCCATGTGTGTGAACGACATTTTAGCTCAAGGAGCAGAGCCTTTATTTTTCTTGGATTATCTAGCACTAGGAAAGGCAAAACCGGAAAAAATCGAGCAAATTGTAAAAGGAATTGCTGACGGTTGTGAACAATCAGGATGTGCATTGGTCGGTGGAGAAACAGCAGAAATGCCAGGATTATACGAAGAGGAAGAATATGATGTTGCCGGCTTTTCGGTTGGAGCTGTGGAAAAGGACGAAATTGTAACAGGTGAACATATTAAGTCCGGCCATGTTTTAATCGGTCTTGCATCAAGCGGAATTCACAGCAACGGTTTTTCATTAGTTCGCAAGATTCTGTTAGAGGATCAAAAGCTTGAACTTGATAAGGTTTATGAGCCTTTTACTCAAAACTTAGGAGAAGTTCTTCTAACACCAACAAAAATTTATGTGAAGCCTGTCTTAGACGTGGTTAAAACCTATCAAGTTGATGGAATGGCTCATATTACTGGTGGCGGTTTTATTGAGAATATTCCAAGAATGTTACCTGAAGGAACAGGAGCAGAAATTGATCTTGGTTCATGGCCAAAGCCTGCTATCTTTGACTTTCTGAAGGAAAAAGGTCAGCTGGAAAGTGAAGACATGTATAATGTATTTAATATGGGAATTGGTTTTGTTCTTGCTGTAAAAGAAGAAGAATTGCAAGATGTGCTTGCGAAACTTGATGCAAATGGTGAAAAAGGGTATGTCATTGGACGTGTCATTGAGGGCTCTGGAGTAACATTCAATGGGGGAGCATTTTAATGAAAAAGTTAGCCGTTTTTGCATCAGGGAATGGCAGTAATTTTCAAGCGATATTAGATGAAGTGAAAAGAGGAACTTTAGAGGCAGACATTAGCTTGCTTGTTTGTGATAAACCAACAGCAGGTGTAATTGCACGAGCTGAAGCAGCAAATATCCCGGTTTTCTGTTTTATCCCGAAAGAATATGAAACAAAGGCTAAGTTTGAACAAGAAATTTCAGCTATTTTACAAAAACATCAAATTGATCTCGTTATCCTTGCGGGCTACATGAGGTTAATTGGTGAAACACTGCTAACGGCTTATGAGTCAAAAATCATCAATATTCACCCTTCATTGCTGCCGGCTTTTCCAGGTAAAGATGCTATCGGACAAGCATATGAAGCAGGGGTAAAAGTAACCGGTGTAACTGTCCATTATGTTGATGCCGGCATGGACACAGGTCCAATTATTGCTCAGAAGGCAATAGACATTTCAGAGGAAGATACTGCTCAATCTATTGCTGAAAAAATCCATGCAGTTGAACATGTATTATATCCAAAAGTCATTCAAGAACTAGTTTCAAAATAAAGCATAGAGGTGAGGAATCATGTCAGTAAAACGTGCACTTGTTAGTGTTTCAGATAAAGCGAATCTTGTTCCTTTTGTGAAAGAGTTAATTGAATTAGGTGTTGAAGTCATTTCAACAGGTGGAACAAAATCATTATTAGAAGAAAACGGACTAAATGTTATTGGAATTTCAGAGGTAACAGGCTTCCCGGAAATTATGGACGGCCGCGTTAAAACCCTTCATCCAAATATCCATGGTGGTTTACTGGCTGTGCGTAATAATCCTAGTCACATGAATCAACTGAAGGAAAATAATATTGAAACAATTGATATGGTTGTGGTGAATCTTTATCCATTCAAAGAAACCATTTCAAAACCTGATGTTCAATTTCAAGATGCAATTGAGAATATTGATATTGGCGGTCCTTCTATGCTTCGTTCTGCTGCTAAAAACCATGAAGATGTCACAGTGGTTGTTGATCCGGCTGATTATCAAAACGTATTAGATGAACTAAAATCATCAGGTGAAGTTTCATTAGCGCAAAAGCAACGTTTAGCTGCAAAAGTATTCCGTCACACAGCTGCATATGACGCATTAATCGCCGAATTCCTAACGAAAACAATTGGTGAAGAAGATCCGGAAACAGTCACATATACATTTGAGAAAAAACAATCTCTACGCTATGGTGAAAACCCTCACCAAAGTGCAACATTCTATCAAAAACCATTCGTACCAACGGCCTCAATTGCAAATGCAAAGCAGCTGCACGGGAAAGAGTTATCTTTTAATAACATCAAAGATGCTGATGCAGCACTACAAATTGTACGTGAGTTTGCAGAGCCGGCGGCGGTTGCTGTTAAACATATGAATCCATGTGGCGTTGGTGTTGGAACATCAGTAAACGAAGCATTTACACGTTGCTTTGAAGCAGATCCAACTTCTATTTTCGGCGGAATCGTTGCACTAAATGAAGAAGTGGATGTAGAAACTGCAAAGCAATTACATGAAATCTTCCTTGAAATCGTTATTGCTCCTTCTTTTAGCCAAGAAGCATTGGATGTATTAACAAGTAAGAAAAACCTTCGTTTGTTAACAATTGATGTAAAAGCAGCATCTAAACAAGATAAAGTACTTCAATCTGTACACGGTGGTTTACTAGTACAAGATGAAGATACCCTTTCACTTGATGATGTTGAGGTAACAATCCCTACGAAACGAGAGCCTTCAGAGGAAGAATGGAAAGACCTAAAGCTTGCTTGGAAAGTAGTTAAACATGTGAAATCAAATGCCATTGTGCTGGCAAAGGATGAAATGACAGTTGGTGTTGGCGCTGGTCAAATGAACCGTGTTGGTGCAGCGAAAATTGCGATTGAACAAGCGGGTGTTAAGGCACAAGGCAGTGCATTAGGTTCTGATGCATTCTTCCCTATGTCAGATACGGTTGAAGCAGCTGCAAAAGCAGGTGTAACAGCAATTATTCAACCGGGTGGATCCATCAAGGATGAAGATTCTATTCGCATGGCGGATGAGTATGGCATTGCGATGGTATTCACAGGAGTACGTCACTTTAAACATTAAGGACAAAAGCGCAAGCGCCTTGATCAGCCTAGGGCAAATAAGACGCAAATGAATAGAAGACGTTCTTTGTCTTCAATTCATTTGTGGCTTATGACCTTGAGTGGCTAGGCGCTGGCAGTCAAAACACGCGACGTCCTGTCGCATTGACTGCACTTGCACATCCTGTGCTTCGGAGCTGGATGTTAAAGCGCTTATCTACAGTTTAAGAATTTTATAATTTCCCAAACGATAAACATGGAGCCAGTTGAACTGGCTCTTGGATGTTTTAAAAACAAGAGCGGGGTGTGAAGATGAAAGTACTGATTATCGGGCAAGGCGGACGTGAACATGCATTAGTTTGGAAGGCAGCACAAAGTAAATTTGTAGAGGAAGTTTTTGTTGCACCTGGTAATGACGGAATGGATGAGCTGGCTACACGAGTAGACATCAGCGAAACAGACAATGGAGCACTAGTATCTTTTGCAAAAGAGAAAAACATTGATTTAACAATCGTTGGTCCTGAAGTTCCTTTACTAAATGGTATTGTAAATGACTTTGAAGCTGAAGGTTTAAAAATATTTGGTCCAAGAAAAGAAGCAGCACTTATTGAGGGCAGCAAAAACTTTGCCAAAGAAATTATGATCAAATACAATATTCCAACAGCTGAGTATCAAACATTCACAGATGTTGAAAAGGCAAAGGCATATATTCAGGAAAAAGGTGCACCAATTGTTATTAAAGCGGACGGGTTAGCAGCAGGTAAAGGTGTAACAGTTGCTGAAACACTTGAGGTTGCGTTAGATAGTGTGACAGATATGTTGGAAAATGCGAAGTTTGGTGATGCATCAAGTTCTGTTGTTATTGAAGAGTTTTTAGCGGGTGAAGAGTTTTCATTGATGGCATTTGTTAAAGATGAACAAGTATACCCAATGGTAATTGCTCAGGACCATAAACGTGCCTATGACAATGATGAAGGCCCAAACACTGGTGGAATGGGTGCCTATTCTCCTGTGCCACAAATTTCAGAAGATGTTGTGGAAACGGCAGTTGAAACAATTCTAAAACCTGCGGCAAAAGCGCTTGTAAGTGAAGGTCGTTCATTTACAGGAATTTTATATGCCGGACTCATCTTAACAACGACTGGTCCGAAAGTTATTGAATTTAATGCTCGTTTTGGTGATCCTGAGACACAGGTTGTTCTGCCAAGATTGGAATCAGATCTGGTCGAATCATTATTAGCTATTCTCAATGATGAACCTGTTGAGTTAAAGTGGTCTGAGCAAGCAGTGCTGGGTGTTGTTCTTGCTTCAAAAGGTTATCCAAATGACTATGAAAAGGGACAACCGATCGGCTCTCTTACTGCCAAGCATGAAGAAGCTGTTATCTTCCATGCAGGAACGAAAAAAGTGGATGATCAGTTTGTCAATAACGGGGGACGTGTGCTTGTTGTATCTGGCTATGGTTCATCCATTCAAGCTGCACAAAAACAAGCATATGAACTAGTTGAAAAAATTTCAGCTCCTGCATTGTTTTACAGAACTGACATTGGAAACAAAGCTATTAAGCACGTCGTTTCTTAATATAGACATATAGCAAAGCAACAATGCCTCCAATTAAGGCGATAAGAAGAAAAGACATATCTGTTAAATATTCTAAAAACATGTGCAACACCTCCTAAAACGATAGAATAAGGGGCTGGCTAGGCCAGTCCCAATTTATTTTTATGAAGGATTATACGTAACTTCCTCCACATCTTCACCAAAATAATCTTCATCATCATCTTCAAAGAAATAAGTATCCCTATTTTCAAACAAATAGGTGATTGGGCAAAAACGCAGAATACCTTCTCCAACCTTCATTGCGCCAAGTATGATCGCAATAAGATAAGAATCTCTCCAAGGATTCTTACAATATTTTGATGTCGCCCATGCTAATACAGATAGCCCACAAGTAATCCGAATAAGCGCATTAACAATCCCGATATTTGGTCTAACCATCATAAGCCTCCCTAATTGTCATAAAATTGAAATAAAATCTTTAATGCGTTAATAAATTCCATATGTTAACATAGTATCTAAGTAGTAACTAGAAAATGGAGGGTCTTTTATGACCGAGCAAAAATTTCAATGGAAAAATAGTCAGATACGAAAACAAATAGAGGTATTAACGAATCATTTAGCTCCAACAGTTGTGCTTAAAAATGCAACATATCTTAACTCATATTTAAGACAATGGGTGAAAGCAAATATTTGGATCTATGAAGATCGCATTGTTTATGTGGGGGACAAAATACCCGAGCAGACATTTCAGATGGAAGTAATTGATTGCGCTTCCAATGTGATTGTGCCAGGATATATTGAACCACACGCACATCCATTTCAGTTATATAATCCCCAATCCTTAGCAAGATATGTGTCACAAACAGGAACAACAACATTTATAGGCGATAATCTTTTTCTTCTTTTGCAGTCCAGTAAAAAGAAAGCGCTTACTTTTATGGATGATATGGAAAAGCTGCCTTATCACTATTTCTGGTGGGCCAGGTTTGATTTGCAAACAGAGGTGCACTCTGAGGAAAAGGTCTTTTCACATGATTTTGTTCGAAAATGGTTAGAGCATAAGTCAGTTCTTCAGGGTGGCGAGTTAACAGGATGGCCAAAGCTTGCTGATGGAGATGATTGGATTCTGTATTGGTTGCAGGAAACAAAACGAAGGGGAAAACGAATAGAAGGGCATTTTCCAGGTGCTTCTAATAATACGTTAACAAAAATGAAGTTATTTGGAGTTGACAGTGATCATGAATCAATGACAGGAAAAGATGTGATGAACCGTTTAAAGATGGGGTATACTGCTGCATTAAGACAATCATCTATTCGCCCGGACCTGGAGAAGTTATTAAAAGAAGTGCAAAATGAGGGACTTTCAGTATATGATCATGTCTATTTCACAACCGATGGCTCAACACCGACTTTTTATGAAAGTGGAATGATAAATACGTGTATAGACATCGCTTTGGACTGTAATGTTCCTGCGATAGATGCTTATCACATGGCTTCATTTAATATTGCCAGGTATTATCAGCTGGAAGATCGCATCGGTGTTATTGCTCCGGGGCGTATGGCAACGTTAAACATCCTTGAAAATATTGATAATCCTGATCCTCTATCGGTTATGTCAAAGGGAAAATGGCTGGTGAAAAACAGAGAGATTCAGCAATATAACGATGATGTGGACTGGGGACAATATGGGTTGGAACCTGCTGAAATAAAGTGGGATTTACTCATTGATGATTTGCAATTTTCGATGCCAATGGGAATGAAAATGCGTAATGCTGTCATAATGGAGCCATACTCAGTTACAATTGACAGTTCCTCCGATGTACTTTCGGAAGATCATGATGAAAGCTTTTTAGCATTAATCGACCGTAATGGGGAATGGCGGATTAATACTGTAATCAAAGGCTTTTCAAATAAAGTGCAGGGTTTTGCCAGTTCATATTCAACAACAGGTGATATTATTGTGATCGGCAAAAATAAAAAAGAAATGCTGTCAGCTTTTGCACGAATGAAAGATATAGGTGGAGGCATTGTATTAACTGAGAATGAGCGCATCATATTTGAAATGCCTTTAAGGTTAAATGGTGGAGCTTCCCAAGAAGTACTCGAAAAGGTTATAACAAAGCAAAAGAAATTAAATAACCTATTAAAAGAGAGAGGATACCGATTTGATGATCCGATTTATTCTTTGCTTTTTTTATCATCAACTCATTTACCCTATATACGAATTACACCAAGAGGTATATTTGATGTAATGAAAAAAACGGTACTCTTTCCATCTATAATGCGTTAAAATATAAAAGTGGAAATTAGATAAGGTTGTGTTAGTTTGAGGAATGTAAAATTTGCGGTCGCTTTCTATTCAATATGTGTATTTATGAGTGCCTGCAGTAATGATGAATCACAAGAGCAAAGTATTCCGGATAATGGTGAAGCATCCGAACAAATAGAAGAACCAGTAGTGGAAGTAGTTGAAGAAAGCGTTGTCTCGCCATTAACAGGTTTAGAAACAGATGAACAAAATATCACACAACGTCCAGTTAGTGTGATGATTAACAATCACCCTGCTGCAAGACCGCAATCAGGGTTATCAAAAGCTGACATTGTCTATGAAGTCTTAGCTGAAGGAAATATTACCAGGTTTTTAGCTGTCTTTCAAAGTGATATACCTGATATAATCGGGCCTGTAAGAAGTGCAAGACCTTATTTTATTGATTTAAGTAAAGGATATGATTCCCTTTATATTGCCCACGGCTATAGCCCGGATGCGTTAGTAAAGCTAACAAACGGTGAAGTCGATTCCTTAAATGGTATGGAATACGATGGAACGCTTTTTTGGAGAGCTGACCACCGGAAAGCACCGCACAACTCCTATATATCAAAAGAAAATATTTTAGAAGGTGCTATTTCCAAACAATATGAAGTGGCAGCAGAAGTAGAACCCTTTGAATTTTTATCTGAAGAAGAAGTACTTAATTTAGAAGGGGATCATGTTAACAAGTTTGTTATCAAATATGACAATTCCCAAACCTGGCAGGCAACTTACGAGTATAATCAAACTGATAAGGTCTATAGTCGCTATAGTGACACTCAACAAACAGTTGATCTTGAAAATAATGCGCCTGTAAAACTTTCTAATATTTTTGTAGTAGAAATGGATCATAACATAGTAGATGATTATGGAAGACGAGGAATTGATTTGACGTCTGGAGGAAGAGCTTTATTACTTCAAAATGGTTTGATGCAAGAGGTAGAATGGGTAAATGAAGATGGTAGGATTTTACCTGTAAAAGACGGGAACATCGTAAAGTTTGTTCCGGGAAAAACATGGATTAATATTGTACCAAATTTAGATATGTTTCTAATTCAATCGCAAGAATAAAAGGAGAATGAATTATGCAAATAGAAAAGCTTCGCGGAAAAGAGCTTGATCAGCTTTTTCAATCTATTTTGTCATTAAAAGACCTTGAGGAATGCTATCGTTTTTTTGATGATTTATGTACAGTCAATGAAATTCAATCCCTGGCACAGAGGCTGGAGGTTGCTAGAATGCTGCGTGAAGGCAATACCTATCATAAAATCGAAACAGAAACAGGTGCCAGCACAGCCACTATTTCACGTGTCAAGCGTTGCTTAAACTATGGAAATGATGCCTACACAATGGCATTGGAACGTGTTCATGGCAATAAGGAATCAGAAGAAGTTGAATAAATAGATAAACACCACAATATGTGGTGTTTTTTATTTGCCCTCTTTAAAGACACTTTTAAAACTATGATTATGACCTTTCTATAAGATTGGTACCTTTTAATAAGTGCTTTTTAAAAAACCTAACTCAACTCAAAGTACGAAGAATAAAGTTTGCGAAAACAGCCTAAAACTTCAAACATCTTCCTTCTCTTTTAAGTTTTTTGCTAGCATGTAATTTGCTATAATAGGGAAATGGATGTTTTTGAATGGAGGAATCCAGCATGTACGATATTACCGAGTGGAAGCATGTGTTTAAACTCGATCCTGATAAAGAGATAAATGATGAAGAGTTAGAGAAGATCTGTGAATCCGGTACGGATGCAATTTTAGTCGGTGGAAGTGATAATATCACAGAGGATAATGTATTGAACTTAATGGCGAGAATTAGACGCTATCTTATCCCTTGTGTTTTGGAAGTTTCCACAGCAGAATCCATTATTCCCGGTTTTGATTTGTACTTCATTCCAACTGTTTTAAATAGTAAAGAAACGAAGTGGATGATGGAGCTACATCATGAAGCTGTTAAGGAATATGGCGAGATTATGAATTGGGATGAAATTCTTGTTGAGGGCTACTGTATTCTTAATCCGGAATGTAAAGCAGCAGCTTTAACAGGTGCAAATACAGAATTGTCCATTGAAGATGTGAAGGCTTATGCCCGTGTAGCAGAAAATATGTATCACTTACCGATCTTCTATTTGGAATATAGCGGTAAACTTGGGGATATTACTGTTGTCGAGCAAACAAAAAAGGTGTTAAATCACACAAAGCTATTCTATGGCGGTGGAATTTCAACTCCTGAGGAAGCTAAGGAATTTGCTCAATATGCAGATGTGGTTGTAGTGGGCAATGTTATATATGAAAATTTACCAGCAGCATTAAAGACTGTGGATGCAGTTAAAGAATAAATAAAATTAATATATTCTATTTTGATTCATCAGCTAACGCGTTGACTCCAGCTTCAGGAGTTTTTACCAGTTTTGTTCTTAGTTGAGTGTCTAGCTCCAGCGCCTAGCCATATAGAGCGCACAGGGTGTTCAAGTGCAGAAGTGGAGATTGACTCGCAATTTTGGACTGTCTCTAGGGTCTAGTCACAAATGAATTGAAGACAAAGAACGTCTTCTGTCATTCGCGTCTTATTTGCCCTAGGCTGATCAAGTCGCTTGCGCTTTTCTTAGTTGAAGGTTTTTTGTGATGACGTTAAAATAGAACATATGTTTTTATAAAGGATGGTGAGGATGTTGCAATTTTTATCAAATCAGTTATTAGCAGGTTTGAATGATATGCAACAAAAAGCGGTAAAAACAACAGACGGCCCTTTACTAATTATGGCCGGGGCCGGTAGTGGAAAAACAAGAGTGTTAACACACCGTATTGCATATTTAATGACAGAAAAACAAATTGCCCCTTGGAATATATTGGCGATTACGTTTACAAATAAAGCTGCTCGTGAAATGAGAGAGAGGATCCAAGGGATTTTAGGTTCTGGCGGGGATGATATTTGGATTTCTACCTTTCACTCGATGTGTGTAAGAATTTTACGAAGAGATAGTGACAGAATGGGAATCAACCGTAACTTTTCCATTCTTGATACGACAGATCAATTGTCAGTAATAAAATCAGTCCTTAAAGAGAGAAACTTGGATCCTAAAAAGTATGATCCAAGAAGTATACTAGGATCGATTAGCAGTGCCAAGAATGAACTAATCACACCAGAAGAATTTGATAATCAAGCAGGAAGTCATTATGAGCAAATCGTTAGTGATATATACAAAGATTATCAAAAGAAACTCCGTAAAAATCAGTCACTTGACTTTGACGACCTTATTATGACGACCATTCAATTATTTCAACGTGTTCCGGAAGTGCTAGAGACATATCAGAGAAAGTTCCAGTATATTCATGTTGATGAGTATCAAGATACGAACAGAGCACAATATATGCTTGTTAAGCTTTTAGCTGCAAGATTTCAAAATTTATGTGTTGTTGGGGACTCTGATCAATCAATCTACCGTTGGCGTGGAGCAGATATTGCTAATATTTTATCGTTTGAGAAGGATTATCCTCAAGCAAATGTTATTTTATTAGAACAAAACTATCGTTCAACCAAGCTTATTTTAGAAGCTGCCAATGAAGTGATTAAGAAAAACTCGAATCGTAAACCTAAAAAGCTTTGGACGGAAAATCCGCAAGGGCCCAAAATTACGTACTATCGTGCTGATAGTGAGGCATCAGAAGGGCAATTTGTGGCAGGGAAAATTAAGCAGTTGGTGGATTCAGGACAACGGAAGCTCTCTGATATCGCGATTCTGTATCGTACAAATGCACAATCCCGTATTATTGAGGAAGTATTATTAAAGTCAAATTTAAATTATACAATCGTTGGTGGTATTAAGTTCTACGACCGAAAAGAAATTAAGGATTTACTAGCATATCTTCGTTTAATTGCTAATCCGGATGACGACATTAGCTTGGCCCGTGTTATCAATGTACCAAAACGTGGTGTTGGGTCCACATCTTTCGATAGGATTGCAAATTATGCAATCGATCAAGATATCTCTATATTCCGCGCACTTGATGAAATTGAACATATTGGAGTAAGTGCCAGAGTTGTTAATGCCATGGTAGAGTTTCGGGAATTAATTCGAAATCTTGGAAATATGCAGGATTATCTTTCTGTTACAGAGCTTGCTGAAGAAATTATTGAAAAGTCGGGTTATCGAGACATGCTAAAGCAGGAAAAAACACTTGAAGCCCAAAGCCGCCTGGAGAATATTGATGAGTTTTTATCTGTTACTCAAACTTTTGAGAAGCAAAATGAAGACAAAAGCCTTGTTGCCTTTTTAACGGACTTAGCTCTTGTATCAGATATTGACAAACTTGATGAAGAGGAACAGGAACAAAGTGATGCACTCGTTTTAATGACACTTCATTCTGCAAAAGGCCTGGAGTTCCCGGTTGTCTTTTTAATTGGACTTGAGGAAGGAGTTTTCCCACATAGCCGTTCTTTAATGGAAGAAGATGAGATGGAGGAAGAACGCCGTCTGGCATATGTAGGGATTACAAGGGCTGAGCAGGAGCTGTTTATAACAAATGCCCAAATGCGTACATTATTCGGTAGGACGAGCATGAATCCGGAATCACGATTTATTTCTGAAATTCCAAGTGAGTTAATTGAGAACTTGAATGAACAGGTGAAAAAAGCTTCAACTTCATTCAATACTGCACGCAGACAGGAAAAACGTCCGCCAGTGTCAAGGCCTGTTGTTACACCATCTTCTACTGGGGGAGATGAACTTCCATGGGCGGTTGGAGATAAAGCTGAACATAAAAAATGGGGTATTGGTACGGTTGTAAGTGTAAAAGGAGCAGGAGAAGGAAAGGAATTAGATATTGCGTTTCCTAGTCCAGTAGGGATTAAACGTCTCCTTGCTAAATTTGCTCCTATTAATCGTGTGTAAACCAAAGTTCCGGAAGAAAGGATTGGACATCTGAATGGATAAACAATCAGCAACAAAACGCGTTCAAGAGCTTCATAAGCTATTAAACACTTACAACTATGAATATCATGTTTTAGATCAGCCAAGTGTTCCTGATGCAGAATATGACCGCCTCATGCAGGAACTTATAAAGGTCGAAGAAGAATTTCCTGAATTTAAAACACAAGACTCTCCAACCCAAAGGGTTGGAGGGGTTGTGTTAGAAGCCTTTCAAAAGGTTGTTCATCGAACGCCAATGCTAAGCCTAGGAAATGCATTTAATGAACAGGACCTGCGGGACTTTGATCGAAGAGTCAGACAAGCAGTTGGGGACGACGTACAATATGTTGTTGAATTAAAAATAGATGGATTGGCTGTTTCTCTTCGATATGAAAATGGTTATTTTGTCCAAGGTGCTACACGTGGAGATGGAACTACTGGAGAGGATATCACGGAAAATTTGAAAACTGTTCGCTCTATACCGCTAAAGCTAAAATCGAATGTGTCCTTTGAGGTACGCGGCGAAGTATTTATGCCGAAGAAATCTTTTGAAAAATTAAATGAACTTCGACTAGCTGCAGAGGAAGAGCCATTTGCCAATCCCAGAAATGCTGCTGCAGGTTCAATTAGACAACTGGACCCTAAGATAGCAGCCAAGAGAAATCTCGATATTTTTGTTTATAGTATCGCTGATTTAGGGGCAACAGGTATTCAAAGACATAGTGAAGCACTAGATTTTCTTGAGAAAGAAAGCTTCAAAACAAATAAAGAACGTAGAAAATGTGAAAATATTGATGAAGTGATTACTCTGATTGAAAACCTTCAACAAAAACGTGCAACACTACCTTATGATATTGATGGGATTGTTATTAAAGTAGATTCCTTAGATCAGCAGGAAGAACTTGGGTTTACGGCAAAAAGTCCTCGCTGGGCTGTTGCTTATAAATTTCCAGCTGAAGAAGTTATGACAAAACTAATCAATATTGAACTAAGTGTAGGAAGAACAGGGGTTATTACACCAACAGCTATTTTAGAACCGGTGAGGGTTGCTGGTACAACCGTACAACGTGCATCACTACATAATGAAGATTTAATTCGAGAAAAAGACATTAAGCTCGGAGACACAGTTGTGGTTAAAAAAGCGGGAGATATCATTCCCGAGGTCGTCAATGTCTTAGTGGAACATCGTACAGGTGAAGAACAGGAATTTTCAATGCCAACACATTGCCCGGCATGTGAAAGTGATTTAGTAAGAATTGAAGGAGAAGTAGCATTACGATGTATTAACCCACAATGCCCTGCTCAAATTCAAGAAGGTCTCATTCATTTTGTATCACGAAATGCGATGAATATAGACGGTCTTGGAGAAAGAGTTGTCGCTCAACTATTCCATGCAGGATTAATTAAAGATGTGGCAGATCTCTATCGTTTAACAAGAGAACAGCTCCTCGGGCTTGAGAGAATGGGTGAAAAGTCAACAGACAACCTGTTACAAGCAATTGAGCAATCAAAGGAGAATTCACTTGAAAGACTTCTTTTTGGTTTGGGAATTCGTCACGTTGGATCAAAAGCAGCTAAAACATTGGCTCAACAATTTGAAACAATTGAAAACCTTCAAAAGAGTACAGAGGAAGAGCTAGTAGCAATCAATGAAATCGGTGGGAAAATGGCAGATGCCATTACAACCTATTTTCAAAACCCGGATGTACAGCATCTTGTGAGTGAATTACAAGCATTAGGTGTTAACACAATGTACAAAGGTCCTAAACTGGTAAAAGCGGAAGACAGTGATTCTTATTTTGCAGGAAAAACGATTGTGTTAACAGGGAAGCTTGAACAATTGTCACGAAATGAAGCGAAAGAAGGTATTGAAGCTCTAGGTGGTAAAGTGACTGGAAGTGTTAGCAAAAGCACAGATCTTGTCATAGCCGGCGAGGCCGCAGGAAGTAAACTGAAAAAAGCGGAAGAGCTAAATATCGAAGTATGGAATGAAACTCAATTAATAGAAGAGTTAAATAAATAATCGTCAATCCGTCCCAGTGAAATAGGAAAAAATAAGAGGTGTGGACTTACATTGAAAAAGAAACTAGTTATGGTGTTAACAGGCTTACTATTTTTAACGGCCTGTGCACCTAATTTCGGAGAGCAAGAGGAAATCGTTCAGGAAACCGAGGATGAATCTACAGAAACAGCGATCATTCCAAAGTATAATATTTCAGATTCATATTACAAAATGATTTTGCCGTTTAAGCAAGGGGAAGCAAGAGGCTTAGTTTCAGAGCAATTAAATACCCGACTAGATATTGATGAGTTTGAAACAGGATTAATGAGAGTTGCGCAGGAGACATTTTCCACAGATAAATATCTATACCAGGAAGGACAATATTTAACAAGTGATGTTATTACTAGCTGGTTAAAACGAAAGCTAACAGGAGATGCCTTGAAACAGGCACAAGCAGAAGCGAAAGAAGATGGAGAGGAATTTGTGGATTTAGGATTAAATCCTGCTCTGACTGGTGAAGGTGGACTAGAACAACAGAATGCAGCTAATCCTATTTACTTAGCACATATGCTTGAACATAACTACTTAATCCGTGAAGGTGATACCGTAGAGCTTGGTGGAGTTGTTATCGGGTTAGCGATGAATTCTATGCACTACTTTAATCAAGAGGATGGTTATGCTAGGTACCATAACATTAGTAGAAGTGAGGTCTTAGCAAAAGGGAAAGAGATTGCACAGGAAGTCATTAATCGTGTTAGAAATACAAACGGATTAGAAAATGTGCCTATTGTTATTGCTTTATACGAACAAGAAGAGAAGTCCTCAATTGTGCCTGGTAATTTTATTGCGAAAACAACCGTAAAACAGGGAACAAACAATTTAGGGAAATGGGAAGATATAAATGAAGATTACTACTTCTTTCCATCACCGGAAGCAACAGAAGACTACAGAGATGACGCACAAATGTTTAATCGATTTAAGCAGGATATCGAAGAGTTTTTCCCAAATTACACAGGTGTAATCGGAAAAGCATTTTACAAGAATGAGGAACTTAACTACCTTGATATTGAAATTCCAATGCAGTTTTATGGAAAAGCAGAAGTAGTGGCATTTACTCAATTTGTTACAGGGAAAATCATGGAATACTTTCCGGATTACATGAATGTAGAAGTCAATATTATGTCAACATCTGGTCAGGAAGCACTCATTTTGAAAGAGCCAAATCAAGAGGAACCAACCGTTCATATTTATAAATAATAAAACCGCTTGGAGATCATCTCCAAGCGGTTTTATTCTATTCAACATGACAATAAAAATATTCTATCTTTGTACCAGACTTTCAATAATAGGAAAGCCTCCTTGGGTCTTACAACTACCAGAGAGTGATTGTACCTCTTTATAACTAAAGTAAAATTGAGAGATAACCAATGATCCTGCTATTAGTAACATGGTTGAGAGTATACATATAAGTATGGGCTTCTTTTGTCTGAGCATGTTATCCATTCCAATAAAGCCGCTCATTTTGTGGCTGTTCATAAAGTGGAATTTCATCCTCTTTTGAATTCTGCTGTGGTGTATTTTCTGTTTGTTGTGGTTGGGGAGAAATAACATTTATTTTTTCATCTGAATCTTTGTTTGATAAAGTATGAATTAACTGTGATGTGAGGTCATTTCTTTTTTCGTATGCAGTTAAAAAGGCTGCAATGGCAATAATGATTCCTCCACCTATCAACGCAAATAAATAAGGTCCGAAAGAACCAACCATTTGAAGTAACATAAAGTCGATTGACCCGCCATACATTTCTCTTTCTGCCTCAGCAGCTTTAAAGGTCATAGATATATGATTGATTAATCCACCTGCACCCAGGAGGATTAAAAATCCACCAAAGCCAATTAAGAATTTCTTCAATTTTACCACTCCTGACGAAATGATTCTCGTCCAATTTTACCATAAATTAATAGATATCTCCAGAAACTTGAAAATATAAGTAGTGTTTTAGATAAGTAAATAGAGGGAAAAATAAATTATTATATCATGAAATTCTGAGTGCTGTAAGACAAATATCATCAAAAAATATGTGGAAAAACGAAATTTTTGCGAACTTAATTTTATGAATTTTAATGAATAGATATAATCTATAACAAGGTATTTTGACTGATAGATGCGTTTTTATGAATAAATATACAATTTCTGTTTAATATCCAAGATGGGAATTTGTTTGATCTGTCAAATTGTGTTAAGATGTTAAACGTCTCGCGCCTATTGTTAGTCTATTGACCTATAAATATCTTTCATCATGAAATTGCATATGACTGCATAAGGATTTGGTAATAGCGATTTAGGAGGTGAAGAAACGATGGAACACGCATTAACAGGGGCTACATGGTTCTGGTTATTCGTACCAATGTTAGCATTAGTGGCAATATCAATTATTACAGTATTTACAGAGAGGAGTGACTAATTATGGAAACAGGTGTTTTGGTAACGTTTATTATTTATTTAGTGGGTATGTTAGGTATTGGTGTAGCGGCATACAAAATGACAAGTAATCTATCAGATTATGTTTTAGGTGGAAGAAGATTAGGTCCTGGTGTGGCAGCTTTGAGTGCCGGTGCATCAGATATGAGTAGTTGGCTATTATTAGGATTGCCTGGTGCCGTTTATGCTTCAGGTGGTATGAACCAAATATGGTTGGCAGTAGGATTAGCGATAGGAGCGTATTTAAATTGGCAATTTGTCGCAAAACGTTTACGTGTCTATACCGAAGTGGCAAATGATTCTATTACAATACCGGATTTCTTTGAAAATCGTTTTAAAGATGGTTCCAGACTTTTACGTGTTATTTCAGCATTAGTTATTTTACTATTTTTTACGTTCTATACTTCATCAGGCATGGTAGGTGGAGCAAAGTTATTTGAAGCATCATTTGGTTTATCATATACTCAAGCTCTTTGGATTGGGGCAATTGTTATCATTTCTTACACATTCCTTGGAGGGTTCTTAGCAGTAAGTTGGACTGATTTTGTTCAAGGAATTCTAATGTTTTTAGCATTAATTATTGTGCCAATTGTTGCTATTAACAAGCTTGGTGGATGGGGAGAAACCGTTAATCAAGTTGGAGATATCGATCCGATTTACCTTGATGCATTTTCAGGTATGTCAGCATTAGCTATTATTTCTTTATTAGCGTGGGGATTAGGTTACTTTGGTCAGCCTCATATCTTAACACGTTTTATGGCACTACGTTCAAAGAAAGATGTTCCAAAAGCACGTATGATTGGGACAATTTGGATGATCTTTGCACTGTTTGGAGCAATATTTACTGGATTCGCTGGTATCTCCTATTTTGCAGATAGCCCGCTTCCAGATGGAGAACAAGTATTTATCATGTTTACACAAGTATTATTTGATCCTTGGGTGTCTGGTATTCTATTAGCTGCTATTTTAGCTGCAATTATGAGTACTATTGATTCACAGCTTTTAGTTTCTTCAAGTGCTGTAGCAGAAGATTTCTATAAAGCCATTTTAAGAAAAGATGCTTCTGAGAAAGAACTAGTATGGGTAGGTCGTATTTCCGTTGCAGCTATTGCATTAATTGCGATTTTACTAGCTTCAAATCCGGATAGCTCTGTATTAGATCTTGTAAGTTACGCTTGGGCAGGATTTGGCGCTGCATTTGGTCCTGTAATCATTCTCTCCCTTTTCTGGAAACGTATGAATCGTTGGGGAGCTTTGTCGGGAATGGTCGTAGGAGCAGTTACAGTTGTTGTATGGCAGAAATTAACCGCTGCGGAAGTAATTCCATTTAGCCTATATGAAATTGTCCCAGGATTTGTCTTCGCGTGGATTGTTGCTATGGTGGTAAGCTTAGTGACAGAAGCTCCTTCAAAAGAGATTGAGGAAGAGTTTGAACAAGCGAAATTATAAGCGTTAGAGAGTAGGGGTCATGATTTGACCTCTACTTTTTATTTAGAGGCAATCTCTTCCTTAAATCATATAATAAAGTAACGAGGATATGAGGAGGGGTGTGTCATGGGGAATGATCCGATGAAATTGATCAATGAGTTTTTTCAAAGTCGACCAAAACGTACACTTTTAGATTCGATTGATGATGCGTTTCGTAAGAACTCAACGTTTGCAGCAAGTTTTTTAGTTGACGTAAAGGAAACATCTGAACACTTCAAAATTCTTGCTGAATTACCTGGTGTGCCGAAGGAAGATATTAATGTAGAGATTCAGGGTGATGATGTTATCATTCATGTAAAAGAACAACAACACCAAAACCGTAGAATTGGTGGAGTGAAAAGTGTTTCATTGCCTCATTATGTATTGAGGAAAAATATGAAGGCCATGTATAAACACGGATTACTGGAGATTCAGTTGGATAAAAAGAAGCCAAAGAAGATTGAGATTGAGTAGTACTTAACGTGTCCCGCTAGTATGAAGCTAGCGTTTTTTTATTCCCAAATTGTAGGTTTTTGTCGAATAGTCGATAAATTTAAAAAATCGAAGATAAGATAGAAGGAATCGAAGATATAACTTAATAATCGTAGATGAAACCCTCAGAATCGAAGATAATCCATAAATTTGATCTCTAAGTATGGTAGCTTTTCTTTACAATTGTTGATTAAATATATGTTCATTTGGTATCATCAGAGTATTGTGATTGTACGATTTTGTGGAGGTGAGTGTTAGATGTCTAGAATTTCAACTGATCAAGTAAAGCATGTTGCGAATTTAGCTCGTTTGGCTATTTCTGAGGAAGATGCGGAGCTTTTTACAAAACAATTAGATGCAATTATTACATTTGCAGAGCAATTAAATGAAGTCGATACCGAAAATGTTAAGCCTACTTCTCATGTATTGGATATGAAAAATGTGATGAGAGAAGATATTCCGAAAAAAGGTTTAGATAACGAAGAGGTTGTTAAAAATGCACCAGATCATGCTGATGGGTATATTCGTGTACCATCAATTTTAGAATAAAGGAGGGATAATCATGGCATTATTTGATCATAAAATATCAGAATTAAAAGAACTTTTACATAAGAAGGAAATAACTGTTTCTGATTTAGTGGATGAATCTTATCAACGCATCCAAGCGGTTGATGATAAAGTTGGAGCGTTTCTTGCATTAAATGAAGAGAATGCCCGTACATATGCTAAGGAATTAGATGAAGCGTTAGAAAGCCGTAATGAATTTGGGCTATTATTCGGTATGCCGATCGGGGTCAAAGATAATATCGTAACAAAAGGATTACGTACAACTTGTGCTAGTAAAATCCTGGAAAACTTTGATCCTATTTATGATGCAACGGTTGTGAAACATCTTCAAACTGCTGAAGCAGTGACAATCGGCAAGCTAAACATGGACGAATTTGCGATGGGTTCGTCAACTGAAAACTCCGGTTATAAACCGACTCGAAATCCTTGGAATTTAGAAACTGTACCAGGTGGTTCAAGTGGCGGATCTGCTGCTGCTGTAGCTGCTGGTGAAGTTCCTTTTTCACTTGGATCAGATACAGGTGGCTCCATTCGTCAACCGGCTTCTTTCTGTGGAGTTGTTGGATTAAAGCCTACATATGGACGTGTTTCCCGTTTTGGTTTGGTTGCATTTGCATCTTCTTTAGACCAAATTGGACCAATTACACGTACAGTTGAAGATAATGCCTTCCTCCTGCAAGCGATCTCTGGTATAGATGAAATGGATTCAACTTCTGCAAATGTAGAAGTACCGGACTTCCTTTCTTCACTAACAGGTGATGTGAAAGGATTAAAAATCGCTGTACCAAAAGAATATCTTGGTGAAGGTGTAAATGAAGAAGTAAAGCAGTCTGTTCTTGATGCATTAAAAGTGTTGGAAGGACTAGGAGCAACATGGGAAGAGGTTTCATTACCACACTCTAAATATGCTCTAGCAACTTACTATTTACTATCTTCATCTGAAGCTTCTGCAAACCTGTCTCGTTTTGATGGTGTGCGTTACGGCTACCGCTCAGATAATGCCGAAAACTTAATTGATTTATACAAGCAAAGTCGTGCTGAAGGCTTTGGTAATGAAGTGAAGCGACGTATCATGCTTGGAACATTTGCATTGAGCTCCGGTTACTATGATGCTTATTATAAAAAAGCACAAAAAGTACGTACATTAATCAAAAAAGACTTTGAAGATGTATTTGAGAAATATGATGTCATTATTGGACCAACTACACCAACACCAGCCTTTAAAATTGGTGAAAATGTAAAAGATCCATTAACAATGTATGCAAATGATATTTTGACCATTCCAGTTAACTTAGCAGGTGTACCAGGAATCTCTGTTCCATGTGGTTTATCAAATGGATTACCACTTGGTTTACAAATTATTGGTAAGCATTTTGACGAAAGCACGATTTACCGCGTTGCTCATGCGTTTGAGCAGGCAACAGAACATCATAAAGCAAAACCTGAATTGTAAGGGGTGAGGAAACAATGGAATATGAAACGGTCATAGGACTTGAGGTCCATGTTGAGTTAAAAACTGAATCAAAAATCTTTTCAAGTGCACCAAACCACTTTGGTGCTGAGCCGAACACAAATACAACCGTAGTCGAGCTGGGCTATCCAGGTGTATTACCTGTCTTGAATAAAAAAGTTGTTGATTTTGCGATGAAGGCATGTATGGCTTTGAACTGTGAAGTTGCTACTGAGACGAAATTTGATCGTAAAAATTATTTTTATCCGGATAATCCGAAAGCATACCAGATTTCTCAATTTGATAAACCGATTGGGGAAAACGGATGGATTGATATTGAAGTAAATGGTGAAACAAAACGTATCGGTATCACGCGTATTCATATGGAAGAGGATGCAGGTAAATTAATTCACTCAAATGACGGCTACTCTTTAGTTGATTTAAACCGTCAAGGTACACCTCTTATTGAAATCGTATCTGAACCGGATATCCGTACACCTGAAGAAGCTTATGCTTATTTAGAAAAGCTTAAAGCGATCATTCAATATACTGAGGTATCAGATTGCAAAATGGAAGAAGGCTCACTACGTTGTGATGCGAACATCTCTTTACGTCCTGTAGGACAAGAAGAGTTCGGAACAAAAACAGAGCTTAAAAACTTAAACTCCTTTGCATTTGTTCAAAAAGGACTAGAATATGAGGAAAAGCGTCAGGAAAAAGTTCTTCGTTCAGGTGGGGTGATTGACCAGGAAACTCGTCGCTATGACGAAGCTACGAAGAAAACGATTCTTATGCGTGTAAAAGAAGGCTCTGATGATTACCGTTATTTCCCTGAGCCGGACCTTGTAGAGCTTTATATTGATGATGAATGGAAGAACAGAATTCGTGCGTCCATTCCTGAGCTTCCGGATGCTCGCCGCAAACGATATATTGACGAGCTTGGCCTACCTGCGTATGATGCACAGGTGTTAACGATGACGAAGGAAATGTCTGATTTCTTTGAAGCTACACTTACAGCTGGTGCTGAAGCAAAACAAGCATCCAACTGGATCATGGGTGAAGTTTCTGCTTACTTAAATGCTGAAGGGAAAGAGTTAAATGATGTCGCTCTTACAGCAGAAGGTTTAGCAGGGATGATTAAGCTGATTGAAAATGGAACGATTTCTTCAAAAATTGCGAAGCAAGTATTTAAAGAGCTTATCGAAAACGGTGGAGATCCTGAAACGATTGTAAAAGAAAAAGGCTTAGTTCAAATTTCCGATGATGAAACATTACGTAAATTTGTTAATGATGCGATTGATGCAAATCCACAATCGGTTGATGACTTCAAAAATGGTAAACAAAAAGCAATTGGCTTCTTAGTTGGTCAAATTATGAAGGCAACAAAGGGACAAGCAAATCCACCGATGGTAAATAAATTATTGATGGAAGAAATCCAAAAAAGATAAAAGCAAAAAGAGAGATCTGCTCTGCAAGGGATCTCTCTTTTACATGGTATCTTGTTGTAATAAATGATGAAGCATGCGATCTTTGTCATCAAAAAACTGTTTCATTAATTGATAATGGTTTGTGTCCTCAAGCTTTGTTTCACGAATCCCTTCTTCTGATAGTTCATAAATTTTTGCTTGGGGATAAGCCATAATAATCGGTGAATGAGTGGCGATAATAAATTGAGAATCATCATGAACAAGTTCATCAATTCTGGAGAGCATTGATAGTTGCCGTAAAGGTGAGAGAGCCGCTTCAGGCTCATCCAGTAAATAGATACCTTGTCCACGAAATCGGTTCTTAAAAGTGGCAAAGAAGGACTCGCCATGTGATTGTTCATGTAAGGATACCCCGCCATATCCGTCGATGACCCGGGGACCCCGACCTTCCTTGTCTAATTCTTCAATATTTGAAGCAACATTATAAAAGCTTTCAGCTCTTAAGAAAAAACCGTCTCTAGGTCTAATTGTTCCTTTTATTAGTCTTAGGTAGTGATCAAGGTTTGAGTGAGAATCATAGGTGGAAAATGTAAAATGGAGTGAACCGCCTTCAGGATTAAAGCCTATACCAAGGGCAATAGCTTCTAATAATGTTGACTTACCCATTCCATTTTCTCCAACCAAAAACGTTACATTTGGATGAAGTGATATTTCCTCAAGAAATTCTATACTTGGCAGATTAAAGGGAAATTGTTGAAAAGAAGGAACAGAATTTCTTAAAAGTTGAATACGCCTAATATACTGGTCATTCAGCTCATCCATATGTATACCTGCCTTCCATATGATTTGCTAATAATTGTAACAAAAATGCGAACGGGTTCATACTGCTTCTGCATGGAAAATCGAATGAAAAACTTTACTTTTATTATAAAACATGGTGATAATGGTAGTTGGGTTAAAATGTTTTGTACCCATCAAAATGGGAGACAATGATAATAGTATATAAATGATTTTAAAAAAGACTTAAATGTCATTTCATGAATATAGGATGATGTGTATGAAAAGAGCTAGAATTATTTATAATCCAACCTCGGGACGTGAGCTTTTTAAAAAGAATCTTCCAGAGGTATTACAAAAATTTGAACAAGCAGGCTATGAAACGTCCTGTCATGCTACAACATGTGAAGGAGATGCCACGAAGGCAGCAAAAGCTGCATGTGAACGTGACTTTGACTTGATCGTTGCAGCTGGTGGAGATGGAACGATCAATGAGGTCGTGAATGGCGTGGCTGATCAAGAAAACCGTCCGACACTTGCCGTTATTCCAGTTGGGACAACAAATGATTTTGCGCGGGCTATCGGTATTCCGTTAAATAATGTGCTTCAAGCAGTTGAAGTCATACTAGCCGGAAAGGCGAAAAAAATCGATATTGGGAAAGTGAATGACCATTACTTTATTAACATTGCAGGTGGCGGTCGTCTCACAGAGCTTACCTATGAAGTGCCAAGTAAGCTAAAAACAATGGTAGGACAGCTGGCTTATTATTTAAAAGGAATGGAGATGCTTCCGTCCATTCGTCCTGCTGAGGTGGAAATTGAGTATGATGGAAAGCTGTACGAGGGAGAAATTATGTTGTTTTTAGTTTCTCTTACAAACTCAGTTGGAGGATTTGAAAAGCTTGCACCAGATTCAAGGTTAGATGATGGAATGTTTGATCTGTTAATTTTAAAAAAGACAAACCTTGCAGAGTTTATCCGAATTGCCGGCTTAGCCCTTAGAGGCGAGCATATTAATGATGAGCATCTTATTTATACAAAAGCGAACCGTGTTAAGGTACAAAATAAAGATAAAATGCAGCTCAATTTAGACGGTGAATATGGTGGATTGCTGCCTGGAGAATTCGTTAATATGTACCAGCATATTGATGTTATCATGTCAGCGGAAAAAGTAAAGCAAATGGAAGAATAAGAAACTTGGCATAGGGTAACAGCCAGGTTTTTTACTTTCACTGAACTATGGTAAAATAGTGAAAATTATTGTACGTAAAGGAAGAACGACATGTCAAAAATTCAAGTACCTGTTGCGAAAAATGAATACTACGATGTGATATTTGAGGATTTAACACATGAAGGAGCAGGCGTTGCTAAAGTGGACGGCTTTCCCATCTTTGTTGAAAATGCTCTGCCAGACGAACGAGCAAAAATAAAAGTCATCAAGGTGAAAAAAGGTTTTGCCTTTGGTCGATTAATTGAAACTTATGAACAAAGTAAACATCGTACAAACGCACCCTGTCCCATCTATTCACAATGCGGAGGATGTCAGCTCCAGCATCTTAGTTATGAAGGACAACTTGACTTCAAGAGAAAACAAGTGGAACAGGTCTTAACACGAATTGGGAAACTGGATTTAACAAAAGTTCATGTACATCCTACATTAGGAATGAACGATCCCTGGAACTATCGAAACAAAGCACAGGTCCCAATTGGTGAACGTGAAGGTGGACTTGTAGCTGGCTTTTATCAGAAAAGAAGCCATGACATTATCGATATGGAAAGATGTCTCATTCAGCAAGCTGAAAATGATGACATTGTACAAGCTGTAAAGAGCATATGTGAAACCTATGGAATCCGGGCATATAATGAGGAAAAGCACAAAGGCTGGCTGCGTCATATTATGGTACGCTACGGCCTTGTTACAAAGGAAATGATGGTTGTATTTGTCACAAAAACAGCAGATTTTCCTCATAAGAATGACATTATAAAGGAAATAACCACTCAATTTCCACAAGTAAAATCAATCGTACAAAACATTAATAACAAGCGAACCAATGTTATTTTTGGTGACGAGACGAAGGTGCTTTGGGGAGAGGAATATATTTACGATAAAATCGGTGACGTGAAATTTGCCATTTCAGCCCGATCTTTCTATCAAGTAAATCCCGAACAAACAAAAGTCTTATATGACAAAGCTCTTGAATATGCCGGTTTAACTGGTGAAGAATCTGTCATCGACGCCTATTGTGGAATCGGGACAATTTCATTGTTTCTGGCTCAAAAAGCAAAACGGGTTTTTGGAGTAGAAATCGTACCTGAGGCAATTGAAGATGCGAAGAGAAATGCTGAGCTGAATGGAATGACAAATACAGAGTTTGCTGTTGGTGAAGCGGAGGTTGTTATTCCTGAATGGTACAAGCAGGGGAATACGGCAGATGTCATTGTTGTAGATCCTCCTCGTAAGGGATGTGATGAGGCGCTGTTGAAGACCATTATCGATATGAAGCCAAAGCGTGTTGTTTATGTATCTTGTAATCCCGGAACGTTGGCAAGGGATTTGCAGGTGCTTGAGTTAGGAGGATATGAAACGGTTGAGGTGCAGCCGGTGGATATGTTTCCGCATACGACACATGTTGAAGTAGTTGCTAGAATTGAATGGAGTAATAACCGGTAATTTTCACAGACCACTTTTACTGAAGTGGTCTGTTTTTGATTGAATAGTAAAAAAGATCGTTATAGCTAGCAAGGATTGTCAGGGTTTTAGTGGATTCATTTGAGTATCATGAAGAGGATCTTTTGTCCTTCTTATAACTTTGTATTCACTTGACATTACCTTCATTTCAATGGATGAGCATGTTAATAATTGTGAGGATGATTAAGATGAATGATTCAGTAAATATTTTAATAATTGAAGATGATGAGGACATTAATCGCTTATTATGCAATATTGTCAGTAAAAGCGGCTACTTGGCTAAGTCGGCTTATTCCGGGACGGAGGCAATGATATACCTGGAAAGAGGGATATGGGATATGGTTCTGATTGATCTGATGCTCCCGGGTTTGTCTGGTGAAGATATTTTAAAAAAGGTAACGAAAGAGAGTGATATTCCTGTCATTATAATATCGGCAAAGCTTGAAACTCAATCAAAAATTAATGCATTAAGAGCTGGGGCTGATGATTACATTACAAAACCCTTCGATATTGAAGAGGTTTCTGCCAGGATCGATTCATGCCTTAGAAGATTTCGTGATCAATCGAGTATGCGGTTAACCAATCAGATTACCCATAAAGATATGATTTTGGATAAAAATGCAAAGGTTGTGACAGTGAATGGAAAGGAACTCAAATTAACAGCACGGGAATATGAGATATTACTCCTGATGATGTCGTCTCCTAATAAGGTTTTTTCCAAGGCAAATTTGTTCGAGAGCGTGTGGAATGAAAAATTCTATGGGGACGAAAATACCATAAATGTTCATTTAAGTAATATTAGGAGTAAGCTTGCGAAAGCAAATCAAGATGCAGAGTATATTGAAACAATCTGGGGAATGGGCTACAAACTCAAATCTTAAGGTTTTCTTAAGGTTTCACTTAAGACTTTCTTATGTTTCCCTTCTTATAGTATAAGAGTGTTCAAGCAACAAGTTGAATATAGGACTTAAGGAGGAAACTCTTAATGAATGAATATGTATTGACAACCAGCCAATTGTCGAAAAGATATCAAAAGAATATGGCGCTTGATAAGGTGAGTGTAAAAATCGAAAAAGGGTCTATTTATGGTTTTATTGGACAAAACGGTGCGGGGAAATCCACTTTGATACGTGTGATAACCGGCCTTGCGTATCCATCCTCGGGGACATATGAATTGTTTGGAGAGAATAGTGAGAGGGATATTATTGAGGCAAGAAAGAGAATTGGAACTATCATTGAAGGGCCGGCTATATATCCTCAGATGACTGCCAAAGAAAACCTGGAAGCACACCGTTTTTTGAAAGGAATACCAGGCAAAGAATGTATTGAAAAAACGCTTAGTTTGGTTGGCTTGCATAATACAGGGAAAAAGAAAGCTAAGAATTTTTCTTTAGGTATGAAGCAACGTCTCGGTCTGGGTATTGCGTTATTAGGAGATCCTGAATTTTTAATTTTGGATGAACCTATTAATGGGTTGGATCCAATGGGTGTTGTGGAAATTCGGGAACTTCTTAAAAAGCTTAACAGGGAATACGGCATTACGATTTTAATCTCAAGCCATATCTTAAGTGAGCTGCATTTATTAGCCACTCATTATGGAATCATCCATAAAGGAGAGCTGTTAGAACAATTATCTGCTAAAGAACTGCAAGAAAAATGTCAGCAGTACTTGCATATTAAAGTAGATAATCCAAGCAAGGCTGCAACCATAATAGAAAGCAGGTTATCTACCCAAGAATTTGAAGTAATGCCGGATGGAACCATTAAATTGTTTGCTTCTGTTGCTGCACCGGGAAAAGTCTCCAAATTCTTAACAGATGAGGGCTTGATCATCGAAGAATTTATGCCTATGGGAGAAGATTTGGAAACGTATTTCAGCAATCGTATCGGGGGTGTGCAGCATGGGTAACTTAATGAGAACAGAGTGGTATAAATTAAAGAAAGATCGATCATTCCGTTTCCTGACATGGATGTTACTTGCTGCTGCAGTGTTGTTTCCTCTTATAGAATTTGATAATGGTGCTGCAGGCCTGCCGGCTGTAAAGGATTATTACCGGGAAAGTATTCTTGGACCTCATGCGAATATAGTAAAGCTTATTCCTAGTATTCTCGCCGGTTTCTTTATAACGAGTGAATATTCCATGGGAACGATGAAAAGTATCGTATCTTCGGGTAAAAGCAGGCTCCAAGTCTACTCTGCGAAGCTTATTGTGTTTTCAATTGGAGCGGTAATCATATCACTGCTTTTACCTATCGTGATGACTGGGGCAAGTGCAGTTTATTTTGGATTTGACAGTATGCCTGGAATAACCTATTACTTCCAAACCATCGGACTGATTATTTTATACGCTGCTGCCTTTGCATCAATCATGGCAATTTTTTCGATTCTGTTTACCGATAGTGGAAAAACGATAGGATTTCTTCTGATGTTTTTTATATTTGCTGACTGGCCGCTGCAAATGTTAGCAGCAAAAGTACCAGTTTTTGAACCAATACTCAATCATTCTGTTTTTAAGTTGATCTACGACATCAGTATCGTGGACAGTTTGAAGCGTGGTGACATGGTATTTCTTGTAGTAATTCCCATTCTAACGTTTCTATTATTTTGGGTTATAGGAGTCTTTATTTTTCAAAGGAAAGAAATTAAATAAACTTGAAAGCGGGTGAGGCCAGATGTTCTACTTATTCATAATTGTCATGATAGCATTCGTGTATGTCCTCACTCGTTTCTGTTTGCTGAAAAAAGAAATTAAAAATACGACTCGGCAGCTCCATGATTTCAACGTAAATAAAACAGCCAAGAAAATTGATATTAACTATAATGACTCTCATTTTGAGGAGTTGGCAAAGGAAATTAATAACCAGATTGAATTAACAAAACAGGCCGAGGCAGTTAAGCGTTCTACAGAAAACGAGTTGAAACAGGCTATCTCTCATATTTCACATGATATTCGAACGCCTATGACATCGATACTGGGGTATATTCAGTTTTTGGAGTCCGATGAAATAAGTCCTGAGCTGAAAAAGGAATACATAAAAACGATTAAAAATAGTGCAGGAAGGTTAAAAATCCTTCTTGAGGATTTTTTTGAGCTGTCGATTATTGAACAAGCAGATTATCCTTTAAAGGTAGAGAGAGTCAGGTTGAACGATTTGATTGTGGGGTCACTATTCGGGTTTTATGAGGAATTTAATAGAAGAAAAATAGAACCGGAAATTCGTATTCCAGACAAGGACATTATGATGATGATCGATCCCTCAGCTGTTAAAAGAGTCGTGGAAAACTTAGTAGTCAATGCTATTAGATACTCAACCGGTAATGTAGCCATCAGGCTTGAAAAATTTGAAGCGTCTGTTCAACTTAGGGTCTCTAACACCGTCGATAAACTTAATGAACAGGATGTAAATCAAATGTTTGACCGTTTTTATAAGGCGGACCAGACACGGACAGGAAAAGGTACTGGGTTAGGTTTGCCGATTGCTAAAAGTTTGATGGAAAAGATGAATGGGAGTATTTATGCTAAGTTAGAGGATAATCAAATTACTATAACTTGTGAATGGAGATTATGAACAGGCATAAATATATCCTTCTCCAATTGACCCTTTTGAGGGAAGGTAACACTGCTACCGATTTTCCTTAGACCATCACTCACTCAAGCTATGTGGAAGTCTTGGCGAAGTTGGAATTGGACATGGATGTCTAAACTAATACTTCGACTTTGTTCTCATAAGTATACGATTTCAGGGTCTTTTTCCTGTGAAATTCTTACCCAAATATCTTTTGTATTGTACAAAAATTGTGAATATAAAATAAACATTTCGAAAGTTTGATAAAAAGTGCTTAAGCATGGTATAAGTGTATGGTAGCAGGGACATTTTACTTTTAAACTTTTGGAAAAGGGCTTGCCTTGGCATCCCATAATGAAAGGAAATGAATTTGAAGATGATCGATAATTTTTGGCGTGAATTACCACGACCTTTTTTTATATTAGCACCAATGGAAGAAGTGACAGATGTTGTTTTTCGTCATGTAGTGAGTGAAGCAGCAAGGCCTGATGTATTTTTTACAGAGTTTACAAATTCAGAGAGCTATTGTCATCCGGAGGGAAACAAAAGCGTGCGTGGGCGTTTGACTTTTACAGAAGATGAACAACCGATTGTTGCCCATATATGGGGAGACAAGCCTGAATACTTTAGGCAAATGAGTATTGGTATGGCGAAACTTGGGTTTAAAGGAATCGATATCAATATGGGTTGTCCTGTACCTAATGTGACGCAACACGGAAAGGGAAGTGGTCTTATCCGCCGTCCCGAAGTTGCAGCGGAATTAATACAAGCAGCAAAAGCAGGAGGATTGCCTGTCAGTGTAAAGACAAGGCTTGGGTTCTCGGAAGTTGACGAATGGCACGACTGGCTGAGACACATATTGAAACAAGACATTGCGAATCTTTCCATTCATCTGCGTACAAGAGATGAAATGAGCAAAGTAGCTGCTCATTGGGAGCTAATCCCGGAAATTAAGGAACTTCGTGACCAGGTGGCACCAGATACACTCTTAACAATCAATGGGGACATCCCTGATCGCCAAACTGGTTTAAAGCTTGCTCAACAATATGGAATTGATGGAGTTATGATTGGGCGTGGAATCTTCCATAATCCATTTGCTTTTGAAAAAGAGCCGAAAGAACATAGCAGTAAGGAATTGCTGGATCTCTTAAGGTTGCATATGGATCTTCATGATAAATATTCAGGTTTAGAGCTGCGTCCGTTTACGGCTCTTCATCGATTTTTTAAGATCTATATCAAAGGGTTTAGAGGGGCAAGTGAGTTAAGAAATCAATTAATGAGTACAAAGTCAACAATGGAAGTGCGTGAATTGCTTGATAACTTTGGTTCAAAAGAATCCTGATGGCATAGGGAACAGTAAACCTCACGTGCACATATAGGTGTGTAACTTAACTCACTTTTAACAAGGCAACTAACTTAATTCTAGGTTGTTGCCTTTTAATCTTTCTTAAATTTATAAACTGGATATATATTTAATACTGTTAAATATTTCAAATGATTTTATAATAGAAGTAAACAATTACTGAAAAAATCCATCGAATGGATGAATTTACTATGTTGGAGGAAACGATGTTTTTCATTGGTTTAACTGTATTTCTAATATTGCTTATAGCGGGTATTGTTCTTCTTATAGAAGCTTCTTATTTGATTGGAAGTATTTTATTAGGATTAGCCATTATATTATTGATTTTATTAATTAGGTATTATCGAAAAAGAAATCATAAGAAAGAAAAGAGTAGTTCGGATTGTACAGACTGTAACTCGGCAGCAATTGATTGTCCGGATTTCTCTCTGATGAAAAAAATGGATTGTGATGGAGATAAAGGATTTGATTGTGACTGTAGCCCAAATTAATTGTCAGCATGGGAGGAAAAACAATGAATGAAATTTTATACATAATCCCATGCCATCGTATGCCTGAGAGGTGTTTTCATTTTAAGGGGAAACCTATGCATCTTTGTGCTAGATGCTTTGCCATGTTGCTTGGCTATATGTGCACTCCGGTTGTTGTAGTTATTCATATGGTTCTTCCTTTTTGGGTTCCAATTATTATGGCAATTCCACTATTAATTGATGGATTTACACAAAGATGGGGCTGGAGGAAAAGTTCAAACTCTATTCGTTTTATAACTGGAATTTTATTTGGTATCGGACAATCAATCTTAATATCAACTATTGTTTGGACTATTGTCCAGTATGTTAAATGAATAAAGAAATATTGCCTCTTATTTGCATGCATCAGGTGTAATCAATCATCAGAGGGGAATATCCCCCAGCTGACGGTTGATCACACTTTAAAAGCCGTATCATTAGGAGAGACATTCGATTCTGATGCTAGTCTTTTGCGAAAAACAATCTTGCTTAAGGTAACGCTTAGTTCGTACAAGAGTAGTAAAGGAATGATAACTAGAACGTCTGATATAAAATCAGGAGGGGTAATTAAAATCGAAATAACAATTAGAGAAAAATAGGAGATTTTCCGCGCCTTTACTAGTTTTTTTGGATTAATAATTCCTAATTTTGTTAAAAACATGATAACCGCAGGCATTTCAAATAAAAAACCAAAAGGTATTGTCAGATTAAACATAAACTTAAAGTATTTTTCGGCTGTAAAGAAAGTTGCAAATTGATCATCTATGAGTCCTGTTAAGAATGAGAGAACAATCGGAAACAGAATTAGGTAACCAAATGCAATCCCTATAATGAATAGGAAAAATAAGGATGGAATAAAGGCTAAAGAGTGTTTTTGTTCCTCTTTAGTAAGGGCAGGTTTGACGAACTGCCATAGTTGGAATGCTGCAATCGGAATCGTGGCAGCAATAGCCATTACTCCAGCAATCATCATGTAAATCCAGATGATATCCCCAGGCCCCAGTAAAGCTAATTTACCGTCAAGATCTTTAACTAAAAAGTGATAAATATCCTTCACAAATATAAAAGATACTATAAAGGAAAGAACAAAAGAAATACTTGTGATAATTAATCGTTTACGTAATTCATCTAAATGGTCAATGAATTTCATTTTAGTTTCTTCCATAAATAAACTCCTTTTACAAGTGAACGATGTAGGCGAATTAAAATTATGCCTACATCGTTCAGTTTGTTTAACTACCGGTCTTACTGTCTGTTTTTTCAATTCCCACTAACTTATTTTTTTCTTTAGTAGAATTCTTTTGTTCTTGATCATTATCTCCGTTTACCAGATCATTGGTTGCTTTTTTAAATTCTTTTAATGTGCTTCCGAAAGCTCGTCCAATTTCAGGTAATTTGGATGGACCGAAAATAATTAACGCAATGACGAGAATGAGAATAAGACCAGGGATTCCGATATTTGATAACATTCCTTCACCTCCAGATGAATTCAGTCTGATTAAAGAATTGGCATTCCATGACGCTCTAATGCTGCTGCTTCTAACCGGGACATTCCTTGTTCTTCAGCAAAACTGAGAAGCTTGTCAGAAACAGCAGGTGCTAAAGATGCTGGTGGTGCGGCAAGTCCCATCGCACGTTGGCGCGCAGTATTTCTGCGAGCGAAAGGTCCCCAGATCGCAAAGGTAATCCCAGGTGTTTGCATATTTACGAAGAACGTTTTTCCATCTGGTGAGAATGTAGGGCCTGCGAACTCAGAGCCGTTCATCATATTTTCTGCAAATGTATAAATAGCGCCTTCCGGTGTTAATCCGACGATGCGGTCATTTCCGCCGCCATCTTCTGCAATCCAAAGGTCCCCCCATGGAGTGATTGTGATATTGTCAGGCATTTCTAATTCATTTTGTTCAGTAGATTCATAGAAAAGCTCAAGTGTATTTGTCGCAGGGAAATAGCGATACACACGACCAAGTTTTTTAGAGCCGGCACTTGTGTCATCAAACCAAAATGTTCCTGCAGAAAAATAAGCTCCTTCTAAGCGGCTAAATTGAATACATCCTAGATCCTTGGCATCCTGTTGAGCACGTTCCGGGTTTAGTTTTTTCCAAACGATACCAAACTTTTGTCCGCTGTTTAGCTGACTAGGTGAAGAAGTTGAAATTTCATCAATCGCTGCTGCTTCAAGAATTCCACCCTTTTGAAGCGAACCAAGCGTTTGGCTGCGGTCATGCGGAGTAAAACGATACAGGAAGCTTGGGCTGCTATCTTCTGTTAAATACCAAATGCCGGTTGAAGGATCCACAGCGCATGCTTCATGTGAGAAATAGCCCATATCACGAATAGGTGTTTTGGACATTTCATTCTCAGGATCTAGTGGATTTACTTCAAACACAAAGCCATGGCCTAAATCGCGTGTTTCTTCACACGTTAACCAAGTGCCCCAAGTAGAAGCTCCACCAGCACAGTTACGGATTGTTCCGGAGTTGCTTACATACTCATCAATGACTTCTCGGTCAGGTGTCACAATTAGAGTTGTCGTACCGCCAGCAGCTCCTTTGCTCCAAGGGTTTTTTCCGTTTACAGGATAATCAGAGTTTGTTCCATTCTCATGGTTACGGACAAGGATCGTCGTATTTTTCTCACCCTTATATGCAGCCATTCCATCCAGCATAGCGGGTACCAAGTCTCCGTTAGGCATTGGATCTCCTGTTTTTGAAATGATCCGATATTGAAACCCTCTTGGGAGATCAAGAATTCCATTAGGATCTTTTACTAAAGGACCAAACCCTTCAAATCCACTGGTTGCTTTTCTTGAATGACTTGCTGCTGCAAAACTTTCAGGTCCTCCTGTTAATGACAATACTCCAGTTGCTCCTAGTGTTAATGCGACAGTACTCATTCCGCCGACTTTTAAGAAATCACGTCTGTTCAGTTCGTTTTTCCCCAAATTCACCACATGTTCCTCCCTACTATTTTTTGAGGATGTCAATCATCTATGAAACTAGCTCTAGTAGAAAAGTTAACAGGGAATTATAAAGGGTATGTTAATTTAATGTAATTTCCTAAAAAACGATGAACTTGTTCCTAAAGTATGTAGTGATGGAAGATAAAGGATAAGTTTGATTAGTCATTTGGTCGTAATGAGGGCATGTTAATTCATTATTACGTACTCTAGTAGGAAAAAGAGAGGAAAGAAGTACTAAGTATTTAGTATAGGAACGACAAAATAACCCATTTAGAATATGAATGTTTTATTAAAAATGTAAATGCTATGTGAATAAACGACAACTTTTGAGAAGCAGTCTATTTGAAAGTAAATTTAATGTAAATATTATTTACTAAAAATTAACATAAAATGGAATATATTATGGTATCCAGAGAAAATAGAAGAAAACAGGAGAAACTTGTCTATAAAATAAATAATTGTCAGTTTTTGAGGTTTTTCAAGTAAAAATAGATTTCTTTATAATGCAGGGTGTGTTGTTCTTTATTTAGTGTATTCATTCTTAAAAAAGAACAATGGTTCACTAATAGTTATCAAAAGGAAGGGAGCTCACTCACCGTACACCTAGAGGCAGATGTCAATTAGTTTAGATGGAAATGGTAGATTTGATCGTGTCTTTAGAATTCTTAATATGATTATGGGGAGGAAATGAAATTGAGTATTAAGAGTAAATTAGGTTTAGGTGTAGCAACAGCAGTTTTGGGAATGGGATTAATCGGTGGAGGTACGTTCGCCTATTTTAGTGATACAGCAGAAGCTAGTAACACTTTTGCTGCGGGTACGTTAGATCTTGCAGTAGATCCTGAGGTAATTATTGATGTGAATGATTTAAGTCCAGGGAGTTGGATGATTCGTGCTTTTGATCTAGTAAACAATGGATCACTTGACATCTCTGAAGTTCTTTTATCGACAAGCTATGAGGTTGAAGATGCAAAAGGTGACAATACAGATGATTTTGGTAAACATATTCGAGTAAATTTTCTTGAAAACAGTGATAAGAGTGAAGAATATGGCCCTAATGATATTATTTTTTCAACAACTTTATATGAATTACAACAAATGAATCCAGATGCTGTTGAGAAAAACGTAATTGGATTTGAAAATGAGGGTAGTGGATTACCAGCTGGAACGCAAGACACAATGTATGTTGAGTTTGAATTTGTGGATAACGGTGAAGACCAAAATCAATTTCAAGGGGATAAATTAAGTCTCAATTGGTCTTTTGAAGCTAGATAAAATTTTTATTTAAGTAGAAAGGGAGAGAAGCTCATTCTCTCTCTTCTACTATTCTATACTATCAGAGAGTATATGATTTTATGGATGATAGTATAAGAAAAACTTGGCGACAAGCCAAGTTTTTCTAATCTTAAAATATTATGAGTCTAGTATTCATCATGAGATTAACAAAGTGAAAATCTTATGTGTGGAGGAAGTAAAATGAGCCTTAAAAGAGATATAGCATTAAGTTTCGCAACAGCAGCACTAGGGTTAACTTTCATATCTGGAGGAACTGTTGCTTATTTTAATGATACAAAATTAGCAAATAATACGTTTACAACCGGATTATTAGAGCTTGGAATGAATAAAGAGACCATTATCCAAGTTGGAGACATAGTGCCGGGGGATACGATGCATGGTAATTTTGTCCTTACTAATGATGGAACAGTTAATATTAAAGAAATCATTTTACATTCTTCTTATGAAGTCGTTGATAAGGGGAAGTCAAATCAAGAGGATGATTTAGGTGATCATATAAAAGTGAAGTATTTATATAACGTAAATACTAGGGAAAGAGTTGTGGTCGAAAAAACGTTATCTGAATTAAAAGATAACCCTCAGCAAATTTTGAAAGAATTCCCTGTTGGAAGTAAAGAAGAGAAGTTTGCCGTTCAATTTCAATTTATAGATAACGGTGAAGATCAAAATCATTTTCAAGGTGATGAATTATTACTCAATTGGAATTTTGAAGCTGTACAAAGAGATGGGGATTCTGACCTCTAAAAGAGAGCAACTAAGTTTGTAATGAAGCAAGGTGGAGATCGTTTTGAAGAGTTACCACACTAAAGTGATTATAAAAATTATGCTCATATGGTATTTGCTGTTAGTGTCAGCTGGATTTTTATCAACAAGTACTGTTGCATATTACAGTGATCAAAAGCAAGCACACGGAAGTTTGACCATTGGTACTTGGAAAAGTGAAGAAAGTGAACAGCAAAAAGAAGAAACTGAGAAAGAGATTGAGAGAGCTAAGGAAAATGGAGAAGAACAAGAAATACAGTCAGAAAGTGGAGAACATACTAACGAATAGGAGGGAGATTGAGTTGGATTTTTTAAAATGGGTGAATCGTATTGTTACGAGTATATTAGTGCTTTTACTAGTGAGTGTAGCAGGACTCGTGCTTTCCACAAAACTTACTAATGGTGAACCATCGGTATTTGGCTACCAGTTAAAAACAGTACTGTCAGGGTCAATGGAACCAGGGATTCAAACAGGATCAGTTATTGCTGTGAAGTCAGTAAACGAAGATGAAAGGGAAAACCTTCATAAAGGGGATGTTATTACATTTATAGAAGAGAATAGACTTGTTACCCACCGAATCGTTGAAGTTACACAGACAGACAGCCGTATTCAATATATGACCAAGGGGGATAATAATAATGCGCCAGATACAAACCCTGTTTTAGCTGAAAATGTTGAAGCGGTGTACAATGGATTTACTATTCCTCTTGTGGGTTATTTCATAAATTTTGCCCAGTCTCCTAATGGGAGTATTTTGTTTATGATCATACCTGGTATTTTGTTACTGGGGAACTCTATATGGACTATATGGAAAACGTTGAGACATTTAGAAGATAAATATAAAAACAACCCAATCTAAAAAAAGATTGGGTTGTTTCATAATGTGAAAACTCTCCATATTACATGACAAGTAATAGGCTGCTCACCAGGTAGTTTAGAATACAGAATCACACTTCATTCATGCCAAAAATTTACACTTCATTAACCGAATGTAATGTATAATTTAACTTATCCTTACCAAACAAGGATAATCTTTTTCTAGGGGATTTACGATGAAAGTAGATTGTTTGATTGTTGATGATGAGATTGCTTTAGCTGAAACAACTTGTGAATATTTTACAATGTTTGAAGTTGAAACGGCATTTGTTACTAGTGCCGAAGAGTGTGAACGTTTTTTGGAGGAACATGAACCTTCTTTGATTCTTCTTGATATTAATCTTGGGAATTCTTCTGGATTTGATTTATGTAAAAAATTGCGTCAAACAACACAGGTTCCTATTTTATTTATCAGTGCGCGTTCCAGTGATGACGATGTATTGATTGCACTTAACATAGGCGGAGATGATTATATACAAAAGCCTTACACATTAAGTATCTTACTAGCAAAAGTAAAAGCAGTACTCAAAAGATATGGCAGTGGTTTTAACAGCCAACAAGATGTTTTAGAGTTTGGACAGATCCGAATTGATACAAAGCTGCACCGTGTCATAGTAAATGGTGCTGTTGTTCAACTGAAAACGATGGAGTATAAGCTTTTGTCCTATTTGGCGAAAAATAAAAATCGTATTCTCACAAAAGAAGAATTGTTTCAGCATGTATGGGGAGATTCTTTTGTAGGCGATGGGACCCTAAATGTACATATTCGACATTTGCGTGAGAAAATTGAACGTAATCCTAATAAGCCGCAATTTATAAAAACTGTATGGGGAACAGGATATGTTTTAGAGGATAGCAGTCGATGAGAGTAAAGCTATTAATTGTGACCATTTTAATTGTATTCACTGCAAGTGTTACTTTCTCCTTTATCGTTATTAAGAATAAACGTATTTCTGAAGCAGATGTTGTAGCCATAAATGATGTGGTTAAAAAGGTTGAGGAAAACTGGGGGCAAGTGAGTGAAAAAACTTTTCATAACAGTGATATAAATCAACCATTTGCTATTATCGATCACTCAGGGAACTTGATTTATCAAACACCAGACAATCATTTTGTTGACCTATATGGTTCCATAAAAAATAGAGACATAATGATAGATTTGAAGAAAAGTAACAAGATTGTAGGGAAGATCATTATCTCCAATAACGAACAAGAAATCATGGAGGAAATGAAAGAAGAACTGATTACATCCATAAGTTTGATTATTGGTGTATTAATGATTTTTAGTATTCTTTATATAATCTATATTTACAAAACGTTTTTAAAACCATTTCAGCAGCTTCAACATTTCGCAGCAGGTGTAGCTAGGGGGAATTTGGATATCCCTTTAAATATGGAGAAGAACAATTACTTTGGTGCGTTCACGGAAAGTTTTGATTTACTGCGTGAAGAACTTGATGCTGCAAGGCAAAGAGAATATGAATTAAATCGTAGTAAAAAAGAGCTTGTAGCCACATTAAGTCATGATATTAAAACACCTGTTGCTTCAATCAAAGCAATTAGTGAATTAATGCTTATGCAGGCAAAAGATGATAAGGTGATGAAGCAAGTGAATACGATCTATTCAAAAGCAGAGCAAATAGACTTACTTGTTACTGATATGTTTCATGCCACATTAGAAGAACTTCAACAATTAAAACTAACAGTGAGAGAAGTATCAAGCGAAATACTTGGTGATATGATTGAGAATGTTAATTATGATGATCGAATTGTCTATGATCCAATACCAGCATGTATTATTTTAACAGACCCTTTACGGATGCAGCAGGTAATAGACAATGTGATAAGTAATTCATATAAATATGCAGGCACAAAGATTACAATTACATCTCAAATTCATCAGGATTTTCTTGAACTTCATATCATTGACTACGGTTCAGGAATTAGTGAAGAAGAATTACCTCTATTATTCAATAAATATTATCGAGGGAAAAATGTCGATGGTAAGAATGGTTCAGGATTGGGTCTATATATATCAAAGTACTTTATGGAAAATCTGGATGGCCAAATTAGCTGTTATAACCGAAGAGATGGTTTTACTGTAGTCTTGAAAATCAAGCTTGCTTGATAATTAAGAATTGGTTAAGAATTGCACAAAGATTTACTAAGAATTCATTTTGTATGATAAGACTGTAAGCTTCATTACAGTCTTTTTTTAATGACCTAAGAAATAAAGATGCAAAGGGAGATGTCAACAAAACGATGACAAAAACAGTGATTCGAACGGAGAAGTTGTGTAAAACCTTTTCTAGCGGAGGAATTCAGCAGCATGTTTTAAAAAACCTAGATATCAGTTTAGTAGAAGGGGATTTTACTATTATAATGGGTAGTTCCGGATCAGGAAAAACCACACTACTTTACGCAATTAGTGGTATGGATAAACCAACATTAGGTGAAATCAATTTTGCAGGTAAAAATATTTCTAAGTTAAACAATGACCAATTAGCGATATTCAGAAGAAAGAATTGTGGGTTTGTGTTCCAGCAAATTTATTTGCTGGACAATATGAGTGTACTCGATAATGTACTGACAAGTGGTCTTTTAATTTATAAAAATAAGCGGGAGCTTGTTAAAGTGGCGAAAGGATTATTACAACAAGTAGAAATTAATGAAAGTTCATGGTCAAAATTTCCAACTCAGCTTTCCGGGGGAGAAGCCCAACGGGTTGGGGTTGTTAGAGCAATCATTAACAACCCGAAAGTATTATTTGCAGATGAACCAACCGGTGCATTAAACTCTGCATCTAGTGACAGAGTTTTAGATGTATTCACGAATGTAAATCGTCATGGACAAAGTATTGTCTTGGTAACCCATGATATAAAAACAGCTTTGCGCGGAAATCGAGTTTTATATTTGAAAGATGGCGTCATTTGCGGTGATCTGCATCTCGGTCTGTACAGTGAGAATGAGCATCTCGAGCGCCATGAAAAGCTTAAGCATTTTCTTGCAGAAATGGGGTGGTAGTGTGAAGATGATGAATCTAGCTTTGGCAAATATTAGAAAGAGTAAATCTGCGACGGCTTCTTTATTTTTATTTATATTAATTGCTTCGCTCTTACTAAATATAGGCCTGATGGTTATTACACAATTAAATACATTTTTTGATCATAAAAATGACCAATTAAATGATTCGCACGTCACGTTTGTCATGGACCAAGAAAGTTACCAGCCGGCATATGGTGACTTTCTAGCAAACTATCCCGGGGTCACAGAATTGGAAATAGAAGATATTATCTATATGGACATTGCTAATTTTAAATTTGGTAATGGTGAATTATCTAGTAGTGCAATTTTTTATAATGCAGATGATAATCGTGACATTGGGTCGTTAAAGTTGATTGAAAAGGTAAATACATTAAGTACCAATGATATTTTTGTTCCGTACAGTTTTCAAACGAATGGGGGGTATAAATTAGGTGATTACATCACCTTCACGTACCGAGAACATGAATATGAATATCGAATTTCCGGATTCTTTGAGACAACGATGATGGGAACAAATAACATAGGTGTTATGAAATTTATGTTACCGGAAACCTCATATCAAAAATTAGAGAATGAACTAGATGATCAATCAGAAGCGTTGAGCTTATCTGCTATCATGGAAGATAAAATGCAATCGTCGAAGTTAAATAATGATTTTTTAAAGGAAGTTCAGCAATTTCAATTAGATAAACCGGCTTCTTATATTTTGGGATTAGATATTGAGTTGGTAAAAAATGTGAGTGTGTTGACTATTAACTTCATCGCTACAATCTTAGTAGCTTTTGCAGCCATTATCGTGCTTGTATCCCTGATCGTCATTCGATTCCGTGTTTCAAATAGCATAGAAGATGGGATGGGAAATATAGGTGTTCTTAAAGCGGTTGGTTATACAAGCAGGCAAATTCTTTCATCCATTATTCTACAGTTTATTTTAATTGTTATTTGCGCAAGTGTGGCAGGGATTATATCGTCATATGTACTAATGCCATTCTTCGGAGGTATTATTTCATCCTTATCCGGCTTAATATGGAATCAAAGAATTGATATCATCATCAATCTAGTCAGTATCATCCTTATCGTTTTTTGTGTTGTGATCGTTACATTACTATCTGCCTTTCATGTTAGGAAAATTTCACCAGTTATAGCGCTTCGTGGAGGTATTCAAACGCATAATTTCAGAAAAAATTATTTTCCTTTGGAGAAAGCAAGAGGAGGTCTTCATTTCTTACTTGCTATGAAATCGATGTTAGCAAATATAAAACAAAATATGATGATTCTTTTCATTATTATTTCGATAACTTTTGCTGCTGTCTTTTCTACAGTTCTTTATTACAACATTGCTTCAAACAATACTGCATTTATTAACTTATTCGGATCTGAACCGGGTAATGTGTTCATCACCGTTAAGCAAGATGCAGATACAAGAAACCTCTTAAGGGATATTGAAAAAATGGATCATGTTCGAAAGGTAAATATCTTCGACTTAATCGAAACAAAAATTGATGATCAAACGGTATATACAAATGTTACAGATCAATATAGTCGATTGGAAAATAATATTGTCTTTGAAGGGCGGCAACCTGAGCATGAAAATGAAATTTCGATATCTTGGGTTGTATCTAATCGAATTAATAAAGGAATTGGTGATACAGTTGAAGTAGAATACGGGAACAAAACAAGTAGGTACTTGGTAACTGGCCTCAGTCAATCAATTGGGAATTTGGGGCAGGTAGCTGGAGTCACAATGGAAGGAATACAGCAATTACATTCAGATTATAAAGGTACGTCCCTTTATGTATATTTAGATGGCATAGCAAACAAAGATTTTATTAAACTTGTCCAAGAACAGAACGGGGATTCAATTGTTGAAATGATGGATATCGATGAAAATATAGAGAGTCAAACAGGTATGTATACAGCTGCAGTCTTTGCTGTGATGCTGATGGTTTTAGCTATTACCGTTCTAGTCGTCGTAATGATTCTGTATTTGGTTATCAAAACAATGATTATTAAGCGGAAGAAGGAGTTTGGGGTAATGAAAGCGATTGGTTATTCTACGATTCAACTAATGAATCAAATCTCGATTAGTTTTCTTCCTGTTATTATGTCGGGTGTTGCAGTTGGTGGTGTGCTTGGTTACTTTTTTACTAACCCTATGCTCTCTTTATTACTATCAAGTGCAGGTGTTAAACGGTTGGATTTTATTATTCATCTTCCAATTATTCTATTGCCCTGTGTAGGCATCCTTATTTTAGCCTATATGGTCTCCATGCTCGTCTCTCGCAGAATAAAGAGGATTTCTGCCTACGGATTAATTACAGAATAGAGTAAATGGTGATTTATGGTTATGAAATATAGTTTGGTGAATTTAATGAATAATTTGAAATAATATTGACATTAACTTGTTTAGACTTTATATTGACAATAGTTCTCATTATCAATAAAAGGAGCAAGTAAAATGTCAAACATATTAAATAAAAAACAATCTTTATTTACTTTTGTAATAGTACTTATTCTATCCCTATCTTTACTAGGATGTTCAAGTGAATCAATAGATAATTCAGGAGAAGCTTCAAATGAAAGTGAAGATATGCTTACTTTTGCTTGGCCTAGAGATATCGGTGATTTAAATCCACATCTTTATAATCCAGCTCAATTATTTGCTCAATCTATGGTATATGAACCTTTAGTTAGTTATCAGGATGATGGTGAGTTAAAACCTCACCTGGCTGAATCTTGGGAAATTTCTGAAGATGGAAGAGAATATATTTTTAATTTACGTCAAAATGTGAAGTTCTCTGATGGCACAGTTTTTAATGCTGAGGTTGTGAAAAAGAACTTTGATGCTATTTTAAATAATATAGATTTACACAGTTGGTTAGGATTTATACCGAAGGTTGCTCAAACAGAGGTAGTAGATGAGTATACATTTAAATTAACATTAACAGAACCTTATTATCCTACTATTCAGGAGTTAGCTGTTGTTCGGCCAGTTCGATTTCTAGGAGAAGCAGGTTTCCCTGAAGATGGAGACACATCTAAGGGAATAACAACACCGGTCGGTACAGGACCATGGGTATTGGATGAATATAAAGTAGATGAATATGCTATTTTTAAACGTAATGAAAATTATTGGGGTGAACGACCAAGCGAAGAGAAGATTAAAGTAAAAGTCATTCCAGATGCTGAAACACGCGTACTTGCTTTTGAAAAAGGCGAGTTAGATCTTGTATATGGTGAGGGTGTAATCAGTTTAGATTCCTTTAAACAACTAGAATCTACAGGTTCCTATGAAACTAGTATTTCTGAACCAATTGCTACTAGACAATTAGTTATGAATACGAATAAGGAACAACTATCCGATATACGTGTTCGTCAAGCATTACATTATGGGTTTAATAAAGAAGCAATGGTCGAGGGAGTGACATCTGGAATAGAAGAGAAGGCTGACTATATTTTACCTACTAACTTCCCTTACACTTCAAATGTCAGTGCAAACAAGGTTAATTATGATAGTGAAAAAGCGAAACAATTATTAGATGAAGCAGGCTGGAAGTTACCTAAAGGAAAAGATATTCGTGAAAAAAATGGGCAACCCCTCGAAATTGAATTAATGTATAACTCGGCTGAATCAATTCAAAAAACAATGGCAGAAACATTACAGTCCGAGTGGGCGGGTATAGGTGTAAAATTAAATATTACCGGAGTAGAGCTCACCACTCAAGTAGAAAGATTTAAAGCGAATGAGTTTGATATGAATTTCTTTAGCAATTATGGCGCTCCATATGATCCACATACTTTTGTAAATATCGTTGCAACAGAAGGGTTCGGATTTAGGGAATCTATTTCAGCTTATCCGAATAAAGAGGAGTTACTTAACCAAATAGCTGAAGTTCAACAAACCATCGATGAAAATGAGCGTCAAAACCTTTACACAGAAATATTGGGTTCACTACAAGAACAAGGGGCAATCGTACCAATCTCTTATATTAAGCAAGTAGCAATCTATCAAAAGAGTGTTTCTAATTTCACATTCCCTGCTAATCGAGATGAACATCCATTCACAGGTATTAGTATCGAGAAGTAAGCGTTAGGAGATTTATTATGGGCACATATATCCTGAAAAGAATTATAACAATCATTCCTATATTCCTTTTAGCTACTTTATTAACATTTGGTATGATTCACTTATCACCGGTGGATCCCGCTGAGGCATACTTAACTGCTGCGCATATCCAACCAACAGAAGAGATACTTGCCCAAAAAAGACATGAGTTTGGCTTAGATCGACCTCTTTTAGTTCAATATATGAACTCCATTGTAAAGATTAGCCAACTTGATTTTGGAACCTCTTTTGTATCTAATAAACCCGTATGGGAAGAGGTTTCTTCTCGAATACCAGCAACCATTCAATTAACAATAGTCAGCATCATCATTGCGATTTTAGTTAGTGTTCCTCTTGGATTTTTAGCGGGTATAAAAAAGAACAGTGGAATCGACCATTTCAGTCGATTCCTCTCATTTTTAGGGGCCTCTATCCCTTCCTTTTGGCTTGGATATTTATTGATTTTTTTCTTTTCTGTAAAACTTGACCTTTTTCCAGTTGAAGGAATCGGAACATGGAAACATGTGATTTTACCTTCCATCACGCTGGCATTACCTTTAATTGCTTTATATACCCGGCTATTACGTGCAAGTGTTCTTGAAAACTTACAAGAACCATATGTACTTTTTGCACGGACGAGAGGAATTCATGAAAGAGTCATTATGGGAAAGCATGTATTAAGAATGGCCATTTCCCCTATGATTACAGGACTTGGAATGAATATAGGTAAACTAATGACTGGAGCAATTATTGTAGAGGCAGTCTTTTCCTGGCCGGGATTTGGCCGTTATTTCATTGAGGCTACATTTAATCGTGATGTTCCTGTTATTCAATGCTATGTGCTATTGGCAGCTGGGTTATTCTTAATAAGTAATTTGGTTGTAGATATTATCCAAATGTATATTGACCCACGTATTTCGAGAAAAGGAAGGCAACACTAATGATTGCGAAATTACGGGATAATTTAAAAAGTAAAAAAACGATTGTTATATGTTCTCTTATCATGCTTGTGTTATTTCTTATCACACTCTTTGCTCCCTGGCTTGCACCTAATGATCCCATCGCTGTTAATTTAGCTCATAAACTTCAGCCGCCTTCTTTGAATTACCCTTTAGGAACAGATCACTTAGGACGATGTACGTTATCCCGTATTTTATATGGAGCTCGGATTTCGCTTGGGTTTGCTACATTGATATTTATTTCCTCATTAAGTATCGGTTTAGTCGTCGGGATTATCGCTGGGTTCAAAGGTGGTTGGGTGGACCAGTTATTGATGAGGTTGGGCGATGGTGTGATGGCATTTCCAAGTCTTTTGCTAGTACTTGGGTTAGTCGGTATTTGGGGAGCGGGTCTTAAACAAGTGGTATTAGCATTAATTCTCGTCCAATGGGTCTATTATGCAAGGGTAATTCGAGGAATTGTCTTAAGCCTTAAAGAACAAAATTATATTGCTGCAGCCAAAATAAGTGGTTCTTCTCAATGGACGATTATGAAGAAACATATTATTCCAAATGTACTTCCACCGATAGCTGTAATGGGAACATTGGAAATGGGATGGGCTATTATGGATTTATCTTCTATGTCATTTTTGGGGTTAGGTGTGCAACCACCTACACCGGAGTGGGGGGCAATGATTCATGAAGGGAAGTCATATATAAGAACGAATCCTACCTTAATGATTTATCCGGGCTTAATGATCTTGTTAGTGGTTGTTACCTTTAACTTATTAGGAGAAGCACTATCAGAACAATTTGGAATTAAACGTCGTCAGTAAAAAGGATTGTTGAATAATGGAGATAAATAATTCAGATATTCTACATGTAAAAGACTTACATGTAAAAGTAAGAACCGCGGATGGTGTAGTAACACTTGTTCAAGATATAAATTTCAAAATGAAAAGAGGACATATTCTTGGTCTTGTTGGGGAAAGTGGTAGTGGAAAAACCGTGACTAGCATGTCAATTTTACAGTTGCACGATAGAAAAAATATGAATATCGAAGGAAGTATTACACTACAGGGTAAGGAATTGAATGGATTAGGTAATAAAGAAATGCAAAAAATACGAGGGAAGGATATTGCCTTTATTATGCAAAATCCGATGAATGCTTTTACCCCTGTTTTTCCAATTGGCCAACAGTTTGTTGAAACGATTCAAACTCACACCTCATTAAAGAAAAAGCAGGCTAAGGAGCTTGTTATTGATGTGATGAAGCGAGTCAATTTGCCTGACCCTGATAGATTATTAAAAAGTTATCCTTTCCAATTGAGTGGCGGGATGCTCCAAAGGGTGGTGATTGCTATGGCTGCGTGCTTACATCCTTCCCTTATTATTGCTGATGAGCCAACTACAGCACTCGATCCTCATAACCAATTAATCGTCCTTCGGCTATTAGATAAAATTCGATCTGAATATGGAACATCTATTTTACTCATTTCTCATGACCTTGGAGTTATTTCTGAAATGGCAGATGATGTAATTGTAATGAAACATGGAAGAATAGTAGAGAGTGCCAATGTGATTGAATTATTTGATAACCCACAGCATGAATATACAAAAAAGCTGTTAAGAACAAGGCCAACCTTATACTTACAAAAGCATCCTTATACCTATATGGTGTGATTACGAATTCAAGGAGGGATAACAATGAGCTTATTAGATGTAAAGCAAATAAATCATAGCTATCATTCTAACAGGTTTTTTAAATGGAAAGAAACATCAAAAAAAGCGCTTGTTGATATTTCCTTTTCTATTGAAGAAGGATCATGTTTAGGATTACTTGGTACAAGTGGTGCGGGGAAAAGTACGTTAGGAAAAGTAATACTTGGCATGCAACGTCCAGAGCAAGGTCAGGTGTTGTTTCAAGGGCATGATATTTATAAAATGGATAAGCTTACTCGTCAAAAACTACGTCGAGATCTTCAAGTTGTTTTTCAAGATTCCTATTCCTCAGTTAATCCCCGAATGACAGCTGAACGAATAATAAGCGAGCCGTTAGAGAACTATGAAAAGCTGACCGTAGGAGAGCAAAAGAGAAGAGTTGGAGAGTTAATGGAAAGAGTTGGCCTAAGTGAAAGGGATATGAAAAAATACCCACATCAATTTAGCGGTGGTCAATTACAAAGGATTAATATTGCCAGAGCAATCGCTCTTAAGCCAAAGTTAATCGTACTGGATGAATCAGTTAGTAGCTTGGATATGGTTACACAAAGCTTAATCTTAGAATTGTTAAAAGAACTAAAAGAAGATTTTGGATTATCTTATTTATTTATTACCCATGATATCAAGGCAGCTTTTACAATCTCAGATCGATTGGGTGTTCTAGAAAAAGGAGAGTTAATTGAACTTTACGATTCAAAAGATCAGTTTTTTTACTCGAAAAATCCCGTCGTATTACAAATGAGGGAGTCAATTCTTGCTGAACACCCACGCTTCCGTTCAATTTCAAAAAGTGAAATGATATAAGCAAAGAAATTTTTAATTTTTCTTGATGTAGACTCTTTAAAAAATGGAAATTAATTCAATTACTTAGGCCACTCCATTATGGAAGTGGTCTTTTTTAAAAGTTAACTTGTGTTCCATTTTTTCACTTCATGTAGCCTTCGATGGTCCTCACATCATTTTGTTAAATAAAAATTTTTTCAAGATATTACATTTCCACTTGCTTCTCACGTTAGGTAAGGTTTTATGATAATGATAGAACCTAAAGGGAGGGATCATTCGTGAAAGAAAGTTACTCAATTGGCGAGTTTTCTAAGAAAACAGCTACAACGATCAGAACGTTACACTATTATGATGAGTTAGGTCTACTAAAGCCTTCTTATGTAACAGAAAAGGGCAGACGCTTTTATACAAATCATGATTTCGTTATTTTACAAAGAATCCTTACATTAAAATACTTAGGATATTCATTGGAACAAATTAAGGGGTTTTTTCAAAAAGAAACATGGGACTTAATGGACACTCTTTCCTTTCAAAGAAAAGAAATGATCAAAAAGAAAGAACATATTGAAAATGTGATAAAGGCATTGGATCGTGCTCTCCATGTTTTAGAAGATCGTAAGGAAATAGTCCCTTCTGTTTTTATTACACTCATTAATACTATTCAAATGGAACATGAGCAAAAGGAATGGTTAAAAGGATATATAGATGAAGAGCTTGTTGAAGTAATTTATGATGTTCCTGAGAGTAAGCAATTGGAACTGGAAAAGAAGTGGGTCGAAATATCAACAGAATTAAAAAAATTAAATGACCTTGCTCCGGAAGATGATCGTGTTCAAGAACTCATTGGTGAGATGATGGCTCTTGTAAAAGAGTTAACGGGAGATGATCTTGCTTTTGTTCAAGAGATTGCTGATAAAGAAGTAGAGGATGAAACATGGCTTTTCCATTCACCGTTCTCTAGCGAAGAAGAAGATTGGATCGCGAGTGCCTTAAATGCCTATTTAAAAAGGAAAGGAGTGAATCTAAGCAATGGAGATGGAACAAAAGAGTATTCCTAGAGCAGATCATATTCGTGCTTTTTGGTCCTTAATTAAAGTTTCCAAGCCGCCTGTGAAAATTTTTTATGTGGCTGCTATTTTAAGCCTGCTTGAGACAGGAGCAGGACTAATTGTTCCTCTGTTTACAAAGTCATTGGTTGATCAGCTTTCCCAATCTACTCTAGAATTGTCCATTATCTTTTTATTACTGTTTGCATTTATTTTACAAACTGTCTCATCAGGCCTATCCTATTATTTTATGACCTATATAGGAGAATCAATTGTAGCTTCAATAAGAAAAAGACTTTGGAAGCATGTTCTTCATTCCCCCATCCCTTATTTTGATCAACAAGAGTCGGGTGATACGATGAGCAGGATTACCCAGGATACGAACACGATCAAAACGCTCATTACTCAGCACTTAATTACGTTTATATCTGGGTTAATTACCATTATCGGCTCGATTGTTATTCTGCTTATTATTGATTGGAAAATGACATTGATTATGCTCATCGCTGTACCAATATCCATTGCAATTATCATGCCACTTGGACAAAAGATGTATAAAGTTTCAAAGCTAACTCAAGATGAAATGGCAGGTTTTTCTGCAAATTTAGGGAGGGTATTGTCTGATATCCGGCTTGTAAAAGCATTTCATGCCGAGAAAACAGAACAAGCAAAAGGAGATGAAAGAATAGACCATTTATTTAAATATGGATTAAAGGAGGCACGAATCCTTGCGGTTATTTCTCCTTTAATGTCATTTACTATGATGGTCGTACTTGTCTTATTAATTGGGTATGGCGGTGTTCGCGTAGCATCTGGTGCTTTATCTGCAGGTTCTCTTGTAGCGATTATTATTTACGTGTTTCAAATTGTTGTTCCCTTTAGTCAGATGGCAGGTTTTTTTACAGCATTTCAGAAGGCGATGGGAGGCGCCGAACGAATTCAACTCATCCTTTCGCTTGACAAAGAAACAAGTGAAGATAACCTAGTAGTCCAGAACTCCTCTCAAGATATTCATTTCAAAGATGTTTCCTTCAGCTATAAACAAGGTGACTCTATACTGAAGCAAATGACATTATCCATTCCCACTGGAAAAACAACAGCATTTGTCGGTCCCAGTGGCAGTGGAAAAACGACATTATTTGCTTTACTTGAAAGATTTTATGTACCAAATACAGGTGAAATCTTACTGGGAGATACAAATATAAAGCAATTTAATTTGAAGTCATGGCGTAGTCAATTTAGTTATGTATCTCAGGAAAGCCCGCTCATGTCAGGGACAATTCGCGATAATATTATGTATGGTATGGAAAGAAATGTGTCAGATAAGGAAATTGAAGCATCGGCAGAACTCGCAAATGCATTAGAATTTATTTCCCGGCTTCCACAAGGATTTGATACAGAGGTAGGTGAACGGGGGATAAAGCTATCAGGTGGACAAAGGCAGCGAGTTGCAATCGCCCGGGCATTAATACGTGATCCGAAGATTCTCTTATTAGACGAGGCAACTTCTAATTTGGATAGCGCATCAGAACTGCTTGTTCAAAAAGCACTTCAACATTTAATGAAGGGTAGGACCACGCTTGTTATAGCACATCGGTTATCAACTGTTGTAGACGCTGATCAAATTGTTGTTTTGGATGGGGGGAATATTACGGGTATTGGCACACATCAACAATTAGTTAAACATCATGATTTATACCAAAAGCTTGCAAAACAACAGCTGCAGGATTCTGATATGGAGAACCATACAGTTGCTTTTTAAAGAACATATTTTGGTATGGCTCATCTGAATTATCCACCTGTTCCATAGGCGATGTATACTGTGTATACTATTCACTAACGTACCTGTTGCTTTTAAAGTGACAGGTTATTTGTAAAAAATTAATTTTTAATACAGGTGATGACATGATCCATACATACTTAGGTGAAACAATCCATGTTGAAATAAAGTACAAAAACCGGAAATCTATAGGTATTTCCATTGATAGCTTTGGGAAAATTGAAGTGCAGGCTCCGAAAAAGACACCTGATGAAAGAATACTTTGGGCATTAGAGGAAAATTGGGATCTCATTCAGCGAAAAGTAAAAGAAAAGAGCGAGAGGATGAAGGGACCTCAGAAAAAAGTATATGAGAATGGTGAGAGCTTTCTTTATTTAGGAGAAACCTATCCAATAAACATCATACATGATGTAAAGATCACCCAAGATCATGTTGTGTTTGAAGGAGAAAACCTATATGTCTATGTGAAGCAGCTTGATGATGATAAATATAAACAAGCTTTAAAACGATTTTACTATCAGCAGTGTAAGGTATTAGTAGAAAAAAGTGTTTCTTATTATAAAAGTAACTTCAAACCAAAACCTCGTTCTATTCGTATTACGGACAGTAAAACAACTTGGGGAACCTGTGACTCAAAACTTCATTTAACATTTAATTGGAGATTGGCAATGGCGCCACAGGATGTTATTGACTATGTAGTTGTTCATGAGATGTGTCACATGGTCCACTTAAACCACGATCGTTCCTTCTGGCGACTGGTTGGGAAAATAATGCCTGATTATAAGGAAAAAGAAAATTGGTTGTCACTAACAAACTGGAAGATGACCGTTTAAAAGCTAAAGGAGTTTAATCCATTATGGATTGGCTCTTTTTTGTGATGGAGATGAATGATGAGAACACAAAAAAACAAAGAATATGCCTATGAGCGGAAAAAGGCATCAATTTATGTTAAGGTAGTATAGGTAATTCTTTTTTGTCAACATTTTTTTGATCCGGTAATCTATAACGTTTTATTAAGTACATAGTCTAACACCTTGGAAATCAGTGGTGATTAAGAAATCATCTCCTGATGGAAATGTTGTCGTGATTAAGGGAATAGTAATAATAACGAAGTTTTCTAAAGAAAAAGATTATGAAAGAAAGGAACATTCGATGAAAAAAGTATCAAACGTGTTTTGGATCACTGTTGCAATTGTTCTTGCAGCAGTAATATTTGGTGTTTCAGCGCCAGAAAGTTTTGAAGAAGCTACTGGGAATCTGCAGGCCTTTCTGACATCAGCTTTTGGTTGGTATTATTTAATATTGGTTACAATCATTGTTGTATTTTGTGTTTTTCTTATTTTTAGTCCAGTTGGAGCCATTAAACTGGGGAAGCCTGATGAAAAGCCCGAATTCTCAAAAGGCTCTTGGTTTGCTATGTTATTTAGTGCCGGAATGGGGATTGGTCTTGTATTCTGGGGAGCTGCGGAACCTCTTTCCCACTTTATGGATCCACCGTTAGCAGAGGGTGGAACAGCTGCTGCTCATAAAGAGGCGATGAGATATACCTTCTTTCACTGGGGAATTCATGCTTGGGCCATTTATGCAATTGTAGCCCTTTCGTTAGCTTACTTTCAATTCCGTAAAGATGAGCCAGGTCTTATTTCAGCTACATTAAAACCTGTGTTGGGGAAAAAAGTGGAAGGTCCTTTAGGAACAGTTATCGACGTTCTTGCAGTCTTCGCCACTGTAGTTGGGGTTGCGACAACGTTAGGGTTTGGTGCAGCGCAAATTAATGGAGGTTTGTCATTATTATGGGACGTACCAATTAATTTCACGGTACAATTAATTATCGTTGTGATTGTTACAGTCCTTTTTATGATCTCAGCTTCAACTGGTTTAGGGAAAGGAATCAAATATTTAAGTAACGCAAACATGGTCTTAGCAATTGCCTTATTTGTTTTAATGTTTATTGCTGGTCCTACAATCCTTATCTTAAATATGTTCACTGATACATTAGGAGGATATATACAAAATATTGTACAGATGAGTTTCCGAATTGCTCCACTTAATGAGGAACATCGTTCTTGGATTAACGGGTGGACCATTTTCTATTGGGCATGGTGGATTTCATGGTCGCCGTTCGTTGGAATCTTTATTGCCCGTGTTTCAAGAGGTAGAACCATTCGAGAATTTATTATTGGTGTTTTATTACTGCCGGCACTCGTAAGCTTTATCTGGTTTGCTGTGTTTGGTACTTCAGCGATTGAAGTACAAAATGCGGGGAATATCGATTTAACAAGTTTTGCTACAGAGGAAGTCTTATTTGCGATATTTAGTGAAATGCCATGGTCGACACTTCTGTCCATTATAGCCATAACACTTGTTTGTACATTTTTTATTACATCTGCCGACTCAGCAACATTTGTGTTGGGAATGCAAACAACTTATGGTTCACTTACACCACCAAATTCAGTGAAACTAACATGGGGAGTTGCACAGTCAACTGTAGCATTAATTCTTTTATATAGCGGTGGTTTACAAGCTCTGCAAAATTCATTAATTGCTGCTGCATTCCCATTTTCAATTATCATTGTGTTAATGATGATTTCTCTGTATCGCTCATTAACGAAAGAAAAGAAAGAACTCGGTTTATATCACAAACCGAAACCACGTAAAAAACAAGCCTGAATGCTGAATAAACAAAAGGTGCAGTTCATCAGAACTGCACCTTTTGTTTTAAAATCTTATCGAACGCCCTTCATAAATACCTGAATTTTCGGTGAAAACAGGAATAGAATGATCGCCAGAACGATAGCTACCCCTCCAATCGTACCAAAGTAAAGGTTCTCTTTTTCGGGCGTATAGAAGCCTACAATTTGTGCATTAATCGCTTGGGCAGCTGCACTTGAAAGGAACCACAAGCTCATCGTTTGGGCTGAAAAGGCATTTGGCGCTAATTTCGTCGTAGCTGAGAGCCCTACAGGTGATAAGCATAGCTCACCAAGTACGACAATGAAATAACTTAGAACAAGCCATAATGGGCTAACTAATGCACCTTCACCAGTTAAAGCACCAGGCACAAGAATGACAATAAAGGATAAACCGGCAAACAATAATCCAAGTGAGAATTTTTGAGGAACTGTTGGCTGACGGTCCCCAAGTTTCATCCAAAGACCAGCAAAAACCGGTGCTAAGATGATAATAAATAATGGATTTAATGATTGAAACCAAGCGGGAGAAATCGTAAATCCTAAAAACTCCAAATCTGTACGTTTATCCGCATAATGAGCAAGGATTGTGGATCCTTGTTCCTGAATTGCCCAGAACATAACAGCCGCAATAAACAGCGGAATATATGCGATAATTCTAGAACGCTCGGTTGCTGTTGTTTTTGGACTGCGGTACATAACAATGAAATAAATTGTTGGGATTAAAATTCCTAAAATACCAATAAGAGCAACAAATGTATCAATAGTAAGAATGCCCATTGAGATAGTAATCGCAATGATTGCTGCTAATATAACAGCACTTATTCCTATTGTGGCAAAGACTTTTTTCTTTTCAGTTGGTGACAGTGGGTTTGGAACAACCGTACCAGCTAACCCAAGGTTTTTCTTCTTTGTAAAAACAAACACTAGTAATCCGAAAAACATACCAATTGCCGCTATACTGAAGCCTAAGTGGAAGTCATGTTTCATTCCAACTTCTCCAACAATTAGTGGAGCTAAGAAACCACCAAAGTTAATCCCCATATAAAAGATACTAAAACCGGCATCACGACGATTATCAGTCTCGCTGTAAATATCACCAACAACACTAGAAACATTTGGTTTTAGTAAGCCTGTTCCTATTACTATGAGGACCATAGAAACAAAGAACATAGATAAGTTTCCAGGTATTGCTAAGGAGATATGACCTAGCATAATGAAGATTCCACCATAAAAAATGGCTTTTGATGTTCCGAATATCCGGTCAGCGAGCCATCCGCCAATAATTCCCGACATATAAACAAGTGATCCATAAATAGACATGATTGCTAAAGCGGTGCTCTCTTCAAGACCTAATCCGCCTTTTGACACTTCATAGTACATATAGTAAACGAGTATAGCTCTCATTCCATAATACGAGAAACGCTCCCAGAACTCTGTGAAGAAAAGAGTGAATAATCCCTTAGGATGTCCAAAAAATCCTTTTTGAGGAACACTTTCCACAATTTTCTGTTTATTTATGTCTGACATCTTACAACCTCCTTTATTCTATTAATATAATATATTTTATCCGTTTATTTTGTCAAAAAACTGAATATTTATAAAATGTTAGGAATTTTAATTATAAATAATACTATTTTAGTAAAATATGGATAGCGTTATTGAAAGCGTTATCTATATTGTGGGTCAAAGTACCTGTTGTACTTTAAAACTTCCTGACATAGAAAACAAAATCATAAATAATATCTAAGATGGGAAGGAATTTTTGAAAAGGGGTGGAAAATGGAGATTACAGGAAGTGAGAGAAGGGTTAATTGTTATATTAAATCCACCTTCCAGGCTCTAGTGCATGCTATTATTCCACCAACTCCATGCTTGGCAGATCCATTTGGAGTTGTTTTTCTTCCGGGGGCATTGGAATTCAAGGTCTATAGATATGTGATATGGATATTGAATCATTCAATATCTTATCCTGTAAAATTGAAAATTAATGTGCAATCAATGGCTTTGTCTACAGCTGAACTGTTGGATCTTGGAGCAGCTCGCTTGATTGTAACCTGTCAAAATGTATCCCCTCTAAATTTTAGAAGATTTCCTCATGGCGGATTGTTTTCTAAGTTATCACCCTTAGACCGCTTAAGGGCGCTTACTCTCATTGACAAACTTGAAATAAATATTGACTATGTAAAACCTCCTTATAAGAATAATCCTGATCTCGTCCGGCAAATGACCGCTGTATTAAATCAACTGACAATGTTTGGCTTCTATTCAGAATGGATCGGGTACGGAACAACCAGTCAATGTCCTCCAAATCAGAGAAGGGTAGAATATTTTCCGCCAGGATGGATTCAGGCCAAATATCCAGGTCCAACTTATGCATACCGTGACTTTCGGGGGTTCTTAGCCTATATCACACATGAAAAGGAGAAAAAATAATGGACTATCAGGATGTGATTATCATTGGAGCAGGCGGAGGTGGAGCTGTTGTTGCAAAGGAATTGGGAGAAAAAGGATTGAACGTACTAGTCCTGGAAGCGGGACCATGGTACGGGAATAAAAGGTGGCCAAATCCAAATGGTGCACCTGGAGATATATATAGCTCTACACCAGCAGATTTGGATGTCGCTTTATATAAACAATTAATAGATCAAAATGAAATGAACATGAATGATTTGGTTACTGGGAGATATCGTTGGGGGCCGGCTGACCGCAGACGGGCCCAGTGGTTTCGGACGAGTAGCCAGAAGGGAATGATTTGGCAATGTGCTGGGGTTGGAGGAACCACCCAAGTCTATACAGCCAATTGTCCCCGTGCCTATCCAATTGCAATTGATGATAAATGGCCTCTATCTTATCGAGAACTTATTCCTTACTATGAAAATGTAGAAGCTACATTACCGGTTAATTTCGCTCCTGTAACTGCTAAGGAGGAATTATTTTATTATGGAGCCAAAAAGCTCGGATTGCTCATGATCCCTACACTTGATGTGACAGGTCCAGGTTATAGACCGCAGCCTAACGCCATTTTACTTCCCAATGAAAAGATCAATAATCCTACTATTTCAAATGAACAACTATCTTGGATGGAGGGATGTACACTTGCTGGACATTGTATCAATGGATGTTCAAATGGACCATCTGTAGATAAAGTCGCAAAACGTTCAACAAATGTAAGTTATGTCCCTTTAGCTTTGAAAACAGGAAATGTTAGGATACGTCCTAATGCATTTGCTGTTAAAATCCTTACTGAAAAAGATGGAGCCACAGGGCTTAGGGCCAATGGGGTAAAAATAAGGAATACATGGACAGGGGAAGAGGAAGTAGTAAGAGCAAAAGTCATTGTGATGGCTTCCGGAAGTATTGAAAGTCCGCGCCTTTGGATGAATTCAGGATTACCGGAAAATCCATGGGTAGGGAGAGGGTTAGTCAATCATTATATGGACTGGGTAACTGGAATTTTTGATGGGAAAGATTTACTCTCAATCATTGGAAATACAGAAATTAATCCGTTTGTGGGAAATACATGTGGAGCAAGGCTGGATTATCCAGGTTTGGGTGCATTACAGTCAGTGGGGATGAGTCCTGGTTTAACAGCTTCTTTTTATGGAATCAGTGAATCTGGATATTCCTTCTTACATTCTCCTGAACCTGGTGATCCATGGGATGTGAAGGGAAGTCCCTATGGGTATGAGTTAAGTGAATGGATGGACGCCTATCGTAGATCCTTAAGTATCTTAGTATCAACAGATGATGATGTCGATCGGTGGAACGGAGTGACTGTAAATCCTCAGATTAGTGATGAAAATGGGCCTGTTCCAATCGTGAAATATTCTCCAACTTTCCAGTCAGTTAAAAAACGCAGTGAGTTGATGAAATTAGCTGCGGACCTTTTACGTAAAGCAGGAGCAAAAAGAATTATATGGTCAAATTGGCCGCCTGGCATGATGATTCATATAGAGGGCACGATGAGAATAGGTTTTGTTGTTGATGAGAATTGTGAATCATTGCAAGTAAAGCGGCTATATATTGCTGATAATAGTGTCCACTTCAATGGTTTGGGTGGAGCAAACCCGACTCTTACTACACAAGCGTTAGCTGTACGTACTGCTGAAAAACTAATGGAAAGTTATTTTTATTAGCATTTTTCCTAATAAAATGGAAAAAATACCACCATAACAAATTATATCCAAGGATTGGTGGGAATTTAATATATGAGATTTTTTGAAGTGATTCATGATGCATTTGCACCTTTTATGGACGGAGAAAAAAGACCATTGACTGTAATGGAAGTATCAAACCTGTGGTTTTTTCTTTTAGGTACTGAAACAACATTACGTAATGAAGAGCTCGGGATTAATCTAGCTCAAGATCCAGAGTTGAAAAGAATCTTGAAGGATACAAGGGAAACATTACATATCCCGATAAGAGATGAACTTATTGAATTCTTAAAAAAGGAAAACGTCCCATTACCAAATTCAACTCCAGAAAAACCACTAGGAGATTTTCAAAGTATACCGGAGGGGGCAAAATTAAACGATGAAGAATTGGCAAATTTAATGTCCTTTAATCTTTCCCAAGGGATCAATTATGCAGCTAGAGGACTTTCGGAGTCAATTCGTGCCGATGTTGGATTAATTTTCTCAAAAATCATCTATAGGAAAACAGTAGCCGGTTTAGTTGTCAAACAGTATTTGGATCAGCGGGAATGGCTTCGAATTCCACCTTTTTATAAAGCTTAGCTTATAGGTGATATAGTATTAGAAGAACTGGCTTTCACCATTAGATTGGTGATAAGTCTTAGTTCTCCTTAGAATCTTCTTGAAGTGAAAAAAGTGTTATTTAAAAAATTAAAGGTAGATCAGCTGTTGAATGAAACAGAAGAAGAAAGTACTGGAAGTAATAGTACAGCTTATATAGCCATATTTTTTATTTTTATAGTTACTGCTGTTTGTATGGTTTTTATTAGGGTGGAAGATTTCCTGCTTACATTGTTCTCTCCTGCAATCCTAATAATGGTGATCCGACCACCTTTTCAAACAAAGAAAGGACTATTTCGGGTGGTTAGCTTGTTGTATCTGTTGTTTCTCCTTTTTATTACGATCTTATGGTCTTCGCAATTATGTAAAATTGAATATATTTAAGATATAGGATTATATAAAAACTGTAGCGGTTTATCAACATTGAATAAACCGTGTTGTTTAATAAGAGAGGAAAACCCCTTCACCATTTGTATGTGAAGGGGTTTTTTTTCTAAGTTTTTATGAGAACAAATCTAAGCTTTTTATTTATGGGACAATGAACCTGTCCCTCCGTACCTTTTGCCTTCTTTACGCTTTTTTGCGTATTCTGCAGTTGCTGTGTAAAGGACGTCGGAGGAGGAGTTAAGAGCTGTTTCGCAAGAGTCTTGTAAAACACCAATAATGAATCCTACTGCTACGACTTGCATGGCCACATCGTTTGAGATTCCGAATAAGCTGGATGCTAATGGAATGAGTAAAAGTGAACCACCGGCTACACCTGAAGCACCACAGGCAGAAATCGCTGATAAAACGCTAAGGATGAGTGCCGTTCCCATATCAACTTCAATACCTAGAGTGTTTACAGCAGCAAGAGTTAAAACAGAAATTGTTACAGCTGCTCCAGCCATATTAATTGTTGCGCCTAATGGAATGGAGACAGAATACGTATCTTTATCTAAATCAAGTTTTTCACATAGACTCATATTAACAGGAATGTTTGCTGCTGAACTACGTGTAAAGAACGCTGTGATTCCACTTTCTTTTAAACATCTAAATACAAGCGGATATGGATTTTGGCGAATGTTGATAAACACGATAATTGGGTTTACAACAAGAGCGATAAAGAACATACAGCCTAGTAAAACTAACAATAATTTTCCGTAATCAAGCAGTGCTGACAACCCATTAGTTACAAGGGCTTCAAACACAAGTCCCATAATACCAAGCGGAGCTAAATTTATGATCCACTTTACAAGTTGAGAAATGGCATCTGAAAAGCTAGCAAGCATATTTTTAGTTGAGTCAGGTGCATGCTTTAATGCGATGCCAAGTAAGACAGCCCATGCAAGAATACCGATATAGTTAGAATTTATGAGAGCATTAACAGGATTGTCGACAATGTTAAAGAGCAATGTCTGAAGTACCTCGGTTATGCCGCTAGGTGGTTCAAATCCTTCGGCCCCTGTCTTAAGTGTTAGGGTTACAGGGAAGATAAAGCTTGCCACAACAGCGACAAGACCTGCAAGAAATGTACTAATTATATATAGGATAATAATAGATTTCATGTTTGTTTGCTGGCCGCTCTTATGCTTAGAGATGGCATGCATGACCAAAAATAAAACCAATACAGGTGCAACAGATTTTAATGCACCTACAAATAAAGAACCAAATATCGTAACCCATTTTGCTCCATCAGGGACAGTTAAAGCAAGAATAACACCGATGATAATCCCCACAATAATACGAGTTACCAAGCTGAGTTGGTTCCATTTGTGAAATAAACTCTTCATTTTTGTGTGCCTCCGATTCTATGTTGAAGTCTTAGAAGTCCTTCATTGCGTTGATACATTAATACGTATAATCATACATAGAAGTTAGTTTAACACGAATAATGTTGATTGTGAATGGAAGGTAAAAATTGTTTTTTAGAATTTTATGAAAAAATAGATCATTGAGGTCAATTGATAGATTAATAGCGAAAGTTGAAAGATTTATGAGAATAAAATCTATAGTGATATATTTTCCAAAATTTTCTTGACTCTATTAAGGAAAGAGATTATATTTTAATTAACAAAATGTTAATTAATCGGTGGTGCTTGGAGTGAGTAGAAAATCGACTGGATTTATAACACCGGATGGATATACGAGTGATATTGCTGTATTTACCATTACTTCTGAACATAATGGAGATCACAAGCCTCCTTTAAAAAAACTTAAAATCATGCTTATTAAACGCAGTGAATCAGACCATGAGGGTAATCCAAATATGGAGGCGGGGAAGTGGGCATTACCGGGAGGGTTCGTCCGTTCTAACGAAACTGCATTACAGGCAGCAGAACATAAGCTTGAAGAAGAAACAGGTGTCAGCGGATTGAGGATAAAACATTTTGGCACGTATGATTCTCCAAACAGAGATAAACGGGGATGGATCATTTCAAGTGCTCATTATGTCATTGCGAAAGAAGAAGCATTGAGAAACCGTAAGACAACATATGATGCATCAGATATTCAACTCTTTACGATCAAAGAGGCTCTTAACCTTTCTCTTGCCTTTGATCATCGTCAAATTATTGATGATGCGCTTTGGTTTATAAAAAAGGATATGGCTCTTACAACACTTGCCCAACACTTTTTACCAGAAGAGTTTGTGCTATCTGAATTGCAGGGTGTTTTATTAACAATTCTAGATGATTTATCCATATCTACCGATGCTGCTTTCTTTAGAAAGGCACCAAAGCTGCCGTTTATTGAAGCAGTTACGGAGAATGGTCAACTGAAGAAATCAAATCGATACTCGAAAACACCTGCTCAGCTATACCGGTTTACTGATTTCCAGCCGAAGGTTTCAATCTATAACCAAAAACTTAAGGGATAAAGGAGAGGTGTTTGGATGTTGAGAGATTGGACATTATTTGAAAAGTTATGGCTGCTTATTTTTACTGTTGTTAATGTTTATCTTTTCTTCGCTTGGTCTGATTCACTCATTGGGTTAATTTCTTCTATAACAGGAATGCTTTGTGTTGTGTTAGTAGCAAAAGGGAAAATATCAAACTACTATTTTGGGATTATTCAAACATCAACCTATGCGTATATTTCTTATGGGTACGGTCTATATGGAGAGGCAATGTTAAATGGATTGTTTTATCTTCCGGTCCAATTTATCGGGATCTATCTATGGAATAAGCATAGAACAGATCAAGGAGTAAGTGGTGAGGATGTAAAGGTAAAGCGGCTCTCAAAGGCAGGATGGTTCTATACCATATCGACTGCTGTGATTCTTATAATCGGCTATGGATTTTTTCTGAAGTATTTAGGTGGAAATAGTGTCTGGGCTGATTCAGCGACAAATGTATTGTCTGTAATGGCACAAATTTTAATGTTAAAACGCTTTGCCGAACAATGGTTACTATGGATATCAGTCAATATCCTATCTATTTATCTATGGATTAGTGTACTCCTTACACAAGGTGGAAACGACTTCTCGATGCTGGTTATGTGGACGGCGTTTTTAGTAAACAGTATTTATGGATATATCAATTGGAGAAAGTTATTTTCAAAGCAAAATACGGAGGCGGAGTAAATGACAGTTGGATTTATAGGCGGAAAATTTCTGCCGCTTCATCTTGGGCATGTTTATGCCATCATTCATGCATCTACAATGGTCGATGAACTTTATGTTGTATTGTCTCATAGTAAAAAGCGTGATACAGAGCTGTTCTCTGAGTCAAAAATGAAATATATACCGCCTCAAGTTCGATTGCGTTGGCTATCCCAATTAACAAGAGATATGCCGCAGGTTAAGGTTATTTCAATAGAGGATGATCAGGGAAATGATGATTATAATTGGGCAGAGGGTGCAGAGTTAATAAAAGGGAAAATTGGAAAACAGATTGACTATGTATTTAGTTCTGAGTATGAATATGGAGAGATATTTCAGGCGCTGTACCCGAACTCCAAGCATGTGTTGATTGATCCGGAACGTCATTCAGTCAGCATATCTGCAACAAAAATCCGTCAAGAAGGTGTATTTAATCATTGGGAGTTTATACCTGATGTAGTGAAACCTTATTTTATAAAGAAGATTGTCATCATTGGAACAGAGAGTTGTGGAAAATCAACCCTTACCAGAAACCTTGCAAAATTATATAACACAACCTATGTCTCTGAATATGGTCGTACTGTTTGTGAGGAATTAGGCGGGTGTGATGGGGTTATCGCCAAGGAAGATTATCAAAAGATTGCATATGGTCATAAAATGGAGGAATATAAGGCGATAGAAAAGGCGAATAAACTTGTCTTTGTTGATACAGAGGCAATAGTTACACAGTTTTACTCTAACCTTTATAATCAGGAGCATCAACCTGTTCTGGATGAAATGGCCAAATTGCAAGACTATGATCTTTGGTTATTTTTAGAGCCTGATGTTAAGTGGGTTGATGATGGTTTAAGGGTTCATGGGGAAGAAGCAATGCGTGTTCATAATAATGAATCCTTAAAAGAATTACTAGATAACCAAAACATCACGTATAACATCTTGAGTGGTGATTATCACAGGCGTTTTATCTCTGCTGTTGAATTAATAGAAGAGTTGATATAAAAAGGTTCAAATTTTTCTTCGTGTATTGGAATCGTCTGTTTTAAAAGGAATTTAAAAACTTTATTCATGGTGAGTTGAATTAATGAGAATAACCAGGTCAATTTTCGCTTATATTTCACTATACTTTGGTATAATTTTTGGAAGCATCAAACAAGAAGTAGAGGAATGTTCACTATGAATAAAGTGTTTATTAAAAATGCAGATGAAGGCTATCTTTTAGCTGAAAAGCAAGCATCTCATTATTTTTCATCATTATATAAGCAGTTGTTACAGAAAACATATGTAACAACGTTAACGAACGATTTTGCTTCATGGAAACAGCATCATCTTGGAACTAACAGGTTATTGTCCTTCTTTTCTCGTTGGGAGCAAAAAGATGATTCACAGAATTACAACAAATATATTCAATGGATGGAGAAGAAAGGGAAACTCGATCATTACTTGGAGAGAAGTGTTTCATACATTTATATGCGGGATCTAGGCAAGACATTGTATGAGTCTGAAACAAAGTCCAGGATTCAACATGTTGTTCAATCATTAAAAACGCAACTTACGCAAACTTCTGACTCATTAGAGGAGAAGTTTGACATGTCCTCTTTATACCGATGGGCTAAGAAGGAAGGAATTGAAACAACCTTCATTTGGCTGATTCATAAACTTAAAACGGTATCTCTTCATATTCCGAAGGGGATGGATGCGACTCATGCTCAAAGGAAGTTAATCAAAATCATTGCCGGTGTGGTCATGCATGCAATTGAGGAGATGGAGGAGGATCTTTTACCGACAGAGCGGTCTCGACAGCTTAATGAGGCCATTAGACTAGGGTATGCTTATGGTCTTACCTACCCTTTTATTGATGATCTTCTGGATTCCAACGTTCTATCCGAATATGAGAAAAGGGCGTATTCTGAGTTAATCCGGACAACACTCGTTACAGGATCAGTACCTGATTTAGGAGAGTGGAAGGGCGAAAATAAAGAATTAATGACATTTATCCACTCTGAACTTCAACAAGCGTTTGATTATATTAAGGTCTATCAGAGTCCTGAAAAGATGTCCTCCTTCTTAGAGCAGTCATATGTGTTCTTTCATTCCCAGGAAGAGGATCGTATGAAGGATCTTGAGAATGAAAAGTATTCAAATGAGGAGTTGTTCATCCCCGTCATATTAAAATCAGCTTCATCCCGTTTAATCGTTCGGTCCGTGTTGAATACACCTGAAGATGAAGGATTTGAAAGCAGAACATTCTTTTATGGAATTTATAATCAATTGGCTGATGATTTTGCTGATATGTTTGATGATATGAATGCTGGAGCGGTTACTCCCTACACCTATTATTTAACATACCATGATAAACGGGATGATCTTATAAACCCGTTTGAATTGTATTGGACCGTCATTTCTCATTTAATCCATAATATCTACCATTCTGATCCGATGACATGTGAAGTCATGCTTGATCGTGCGATAAATGGATTAAAGAGGTTTAAACAGAGAATTGGAACAAAAAAATACAATGAAGTAATGAAGGTTTTTACTTCTGACATCACTGAGTTCAATCATATGATTCAACAATTCGTCAAAAAAGCAACGAATGTGGACTTTTTTGATAAGTTGCTCAGAGATCATATTATCACATCTATAAACAGTAACCGTGAAGAACAGGATAAGTTCATCAAAACCGTCCGTGAAGTCAGGAATATGATCAATCCACTATTACAGCTTCCTTATGAAACTTCTACTTCTATTGAAGAGAATTCTATTGTTGAGGCAGCGAATTACAGTCTTGAAGGTGATGGAAAGCGATTAAGACCCATCATGACATGGGTAATTGGAGTGGATGTCTACGGATTGGATATGACAGCCATTCAGCCGCTATTAAAATCGTTAGAATATATGCATACCGCCTCTCTCATATTTGATGACCTGCCAGCTCAGGATAATGCACCTATTCGCCGAGGGCGTCCTACTCTTCATGAAATGTATACAACAGCTACAGCAGAGTTAACAGGACTTTTTCTTACCCAAAAAGCAGTGAAGGAACAAGCAACTTTAGACATGTATGATCCAAGAACAGTCTTAAATTTGATCCAATATTCTGCACAAATGACAGCGGATATGTGTAAAGGACAGGCAATGGATTTAGAGTCAAAGGGAAAGAAACTGACGTTGGAGCAATTAAATGAAATGTGTTTTTATAAAACAGGTCTAGCCTTTGAGGCTTGCCTCATCATGCCGGCCATCCTTGCTCATGCAGATGAAAAGGAGATGGAAGATTTAAAAACCTTTGCCTATCATGCAGGCATAGCTTTTCAAATTAAAGATGATTTGCTTGACTTTGAGGGAGAATCCAATCAACTTGGAAAGTTAGCAGGTATAGATGCAGAAAATGATAGTTCAACCTTTGTGTCTGTTCTAGGTGTTGAAGAGGCGAAAAAGGAGATGTGGGAACACTACTGTTTAGCTATGGATGCATTACAAGAGATGCCCCGTCATATTCCTTTTTTGAAACATTTATTATCTTATTTTGTAAACAGAGACCGCTAACTTTAGAAATGGACCTTTAATTGGGTATAATAGAATGAACACAAGAGAGACTAATTTTGAATCGATTCAGACAATAAACAATTGTAAAAAGGAGATCCATCCAAATGACAAATGATAAAGTAGAAAAAGCCGGATGGAATTTAGATAATAGCTATGCCCGTCTTCCGAAAAATCTGTTTAGTCATCAACATCCAACTCCTGTAAAGGCCCCAACACTCATTAAGCTTAATGAGACTTTAGCAAAAGCACTTGGGTTAAATGTGCAGGAGTTGAAAAGTGAGGAGAGTTTAGCTGTTTTTGCGGGTAATCGAATTCCAGAAGGAGCAACACCTCTTGCACAAGCTTATGCAGGTCATCAATTTGGACACTTTAATATGTTAGGGGATGGTCGAGCTGTTTTGCTTGGCGAACAGCAGGATCCTCATCATGAAAAATATGATATTCAGCTAAAAGGATCAGGACGTACACCGTACTCTCGTGGAGGAGATGGTCGTGCAGCCCTTGGACCGATGCTTCGTGAATATATCATTAGTGAAGCTATGCATGGACTTGGGATTCCAACAACGCGAAGCTTAGCAGTTGTCACAACAGGAGAATCCATCCTTCGTGAAACAGAGCTACCCGGGGCTATTTTGACACGAGTAGCAGCAAGTCATATTCGTGTTGGAACATTTCAATATGTAGCTCAATGGGGCACAGAAGAGGAATTAAAAGAGTTAGCTGATTATACTATAGCCCGACATTATTCAGAACTAACATCAGATGAGAACCGATATCTTTCATTTCTGAGGACTGTAGTAAAGCGTCAGGCAAAGCTTATTTCGAAATGGCAACTAGTTGGATTTATTCACGGGGTAATGAATACAGATAACATGACAATCAGTGGGGAAACAATTGACTATGGTCCATGTGCTTTTATGGATACATATAACCCTGCGACAGTGTTCAGTTCTATTGATGTTCAAGGTCGTTATGCATATGGTAATCAACCGAACCTCGCCGGTTGGAATCTTGCCCGTTTTGCAGAAACGTTATTACCTCTTCTTCATGATGATATAGAAGAAGCGGTTAAAATTGCCCAAGGGGTTATTTCAGAATTCCCTGATCTGTATGACTCCTATTGGCTTGATGGAATGAGAGCCAAATTAGGAATTTTTAATAAAGAGGCAGAGGATCTTGCCCTTGTTGAAAATCTTTTAACTATCATGCAAAAATACAATGCAGACTATACAAATATGTTTAGAGCATTAACATTTGATACCATTGAGGAAACTGATTTAGCTAGTAAGGAAGATTTCAAAAATTGGTATGATCAGTGGAAGGAAAGACAAGGCAGACAGAAGGAATCAGATAAGGAAGCATTAGAGCTGATGAAGCAAAGTAATCCGGCAATTATTCCGAGAAATTATCGCGTGGAAGAAGCGTTGGATGCGGCCGTTGAAAAAGGGGATTACCACGTGATGGAACAGCTGCTCGAAGCTTTATCAAACCCTTTTGCACACTCACCTGATCAGGCTAAGTATTGTACAGTCCCAACTGATTTGGATGGGACGTATAAAACTTATTGTGGAACATGATATACGATATAGAATGTTAATACCCAATAAAAATGCTGCCCTCTCGTGTAGAGGGGGCATTTTTGTGCTGGAAACTGTTAATTCATTCCAGGTACGAATAGATTCCATAATTGTTTATAGTCCTTTATACTAGTTTAGTATGTGTTTTGAAGATAAAAGACTCATTTGTAGTCGTTTTTATAGATTAATAGTGAGAAGGAGGAACACAATTGACCATAATTAAAGGAGAAATGATGGTGGCTGAAATTAGCCATTTAGATGAAAAGGGTTCAGGACGAGCAGAGGTTTGGCGAAAAAATGAATTGGGAAATCCGAAGAAACTAAAGCTGACCATACCAATGACACTTCCGGGAGAGAAAGTGCGCGTGACGGTTGACCAGCCTGAAAGAAAAAGAAGAAAGGCAATGCCTGATGAAATTGTGGTGGCGCACGAGGATCGAACAGCACCACTGTGTCCACATTTTGATAAATGTGGAGGATGTGTATGGCAGCATTGGAGCTATCCGGCTCAACTAAACGAGAAAACGAAACATGTTCAGCATGCGATCCAGGCTCAAGGGTTTGATCCAAAACTAGTGAACGAGACAATAGGAATGGACGAGCCTTGGCGCTATCGTAATAAAATGGAGTTTACATTTTCTCCTGAAGGTGCTCTAGGTCTACATGAGCAAGGCAACTTCCGTAAAATCATTTCCCTTGAAACTTGTTTAATTGCAGGAAAAGAAATGGTAGAAGCGGCAATGGAAGTGGCAGAATGGGTGAAAGTTCATCAATTGAAGGGGTATAATAAGGACCTACATGAAGGTTTGCTTCGTCACTTGATGGTGAGACAATCTTTTGCAACAGGTGAAATCATGCTGGCTGTTTTTGCAACAGAATCACCGCTGGAACATCAAGAAGCTGTTCGTGACTTGGCAGAACGTATTGAACAGAAGTTTCCGCAAGTTAAAAGCTTATTATGGCTTGAAAATACAAATTGGGCTGATCGAACGCAAGCGGAGAAAAGTCATATCTTAGCTGGCCGCGATTTTATTCATGATGAAATGGATGGATACAAATTCCGTCTTTGGTTTGATACATTTTTCCAAACAAACCCTACTCAAGCACAAAAATTAGTTGACCTAGCTATAGAAATGGGAAAACCGCAGAAAACAGAAAGAATGATCGATTTATTCTGTGGGGTTGGAACATTCTCCCTTCCGTTTGCTAGTAAAGTAGGGAAGCTTGCAGGAATAGAAATAGTAGAAACGTCGATTGAGTCAGCTAAACGAAACGCAGAAGACAATGGGATTTCAAATACGGAGTTTTTAGCGAAGGATGCACGAAAAGGAATTGACCAAGTATTAGAGAGCTTTGGTCACCCGGAACTTCTTCTACTCGATCCGCCTCGTTCAGGTGCCGGTGGTAAAGTGATGAGAAGAATTGGACGTTCAAAACCGGAGCGAATTGTTTATGTATCATGTAATCCAGATACATTTGCTACAGACATTAAAGAGCTTGAACCATTCGGTTATCAACTAAAAATGGTACAGCCGGTTGATCTATTTCCACATACTGTTCATGTGGAGTGTGTAGCATTATTGGAACTTCAATAATTTATAGAGATAAGAGGAGGGAGGATTTCTCCCTCTTTTATTTGCATCAAATTTTGTCGAAAATTCCCGAATAGTGAATAAATCTGGAAAATCGAAAATAAATGAGACGGAACAGTATATAAATTCAAATAATAGAAAATAAATTAGAAAAATAGTAAATAAAAGCTCAACCTAAAGATTTTCCATTAGTCGTTTCGCGATTTTTTCGTAATCATCCCGGTCAATTCCAGGTGCAAATTCCTCAGGTAATTCTTCTAAGTTCGGAATTGGTGCCCCTTTTGGAGCTCCCTCTTTTACAGTCAGCCGATCTCCGCTTTCAGGATTCGTCCCTTTCCAAATTTGTCTTATATCAGCATAATCCCCTACATCATTCCATGTATAAAGGATGTTACCTAGTCCTTGATCTTCAAACTTGCGGGCATGATCAAATTTTCGGTTAGATAGATCAGGGATAGGGACCATTTTTTTGACATCTACGCCAGTTGCGATTTCCAGTGCTTTGGCATAGGCTAAAACATGTGTACCGCCGCGAACCAGCAAATAACCGATCATTTCTCTGGCTGTTTCATGCTCAGTCATTTCATAGACTCGCATTTTATGAGTTCGTGCACCAACTTCAAGGAAGAAGTTATGAAGTAAGTCTAGTACAAGATTTCCGCTACTAAATACATTGTCACCATTCCATGGACGTCCCATTGAATCAGCTGCTAAGGCGGTTTGAGCTGTAGCGATAAAGTGAAGAGTATTTCGGCTGTCTTTTCCTTCTCGTAAAGGAGTGACATCAGGGTTTCCTGTATAAAAGGTGTTACCTTTTGATAAAAGATTGATTGTGTTGGAAACAAGTTCAACATGACCAAATTCTTCCGCTGTAATACTAGCAACCAGATCATAAAATGGTTTTAGCTTATCTTTTCTCCGAAAGTTAAATGATTGATACATATAGTTGTTAAGTGTGGACATCTCACCGAATTTTCCACCCAACAGCTCCTGTACGGCAGCAGCTGCGTTAGGATCTCCGTGTTCCGGGACAGGCAGGGCAATCAGCATTTTGTTTTCGCGTTTAAACATCGTACTCCTCCTTTACCCTTTTGGAATAACCCAGATAATTTGTTGAGTACGAATATAGAAAGGAGAACCACCGGATTCGACAACAATGTGATCAGGCATAACCGTTTTAAGCTTACCGGAAACTGAGCCGCGGATTGTTTGAACTACAACGAAAGCACCTGTGATACCTTGAAGAGTTTGATACACATATGGATCGATGTGACTAACAAAAGATGGGGTTTGTTGATTCATGATGATTTCACTCCTTTGTTGACTACTTAAACAGTTCAATATATGAAGGAGATAGGAGAGTTATTACATGGGTTCAGAAGGGAAATGGAGATTAAATCAAAAAAGGCCGACCGATTATGTCAACCTCCAGTAAGTTAAGTTGTATCGCCGCGAATCAATTCAACATCAATAACAGTATTATTTGCAAAATCTGGGCTTTCATTTTCGATCTGATCGATTAGTGCAGAACAAAGGGCTTTGCCGATGCGATCTAAAGGCTGCCTAACTGTTGTTAGTTTGGGATGCTGCATTAGACGTGTAAAACTATGATAATCGTAGCAGCCTATAATCTTTAGTTGTTCAGGTACTTTTATGCCCTTTCTTGTGGCGTATACATAGAGGGTATATGCCATGATATCGTTACTGCAAAAAACACCATCATAATTTCCTAACTGTGGGGAAATTACTTGTTCGAAAAAATCCCAATTATCTTGAAATGCAGCTTTAATGTGTGCGCCTTCAATAATGGTGAAATGGACATTGTTTTTCAAGCATGTCAATTGAAAAGCATCGCTTCTTCTATTTGGCAACAAGTCATATTTCAGAGGGCCTGAAATATGAAGCAGGTTTCTGCATCCGTTTTCAATTAAATGTTTTGTTGCAATTTCTCCACCTTTATAATTATCACCTGCAACATAGGAAATGGAAGATGAAATAATGCGATCAAAGGAGACGATTGGCATAGATACTTTCAAATAAGATTCAATTTCTAGAGAATGACTGCACATAATAATGCCATCAACCCTGTTTTGTCTTAGCATACTAATATAATTTGCTTCTTTATCTGAATCTTGTAGAGAGTTGCAAACAAGAATTTTGTAATTTCTTTCATTGGCGTACGCCTCAATCCAATTAATTAATTCTGAAAATAATGGATGACTTAGATCTGGCACAATGACGCCGATTAAATAAGATTGATTTTTTAATAGTGCTCGAGCTATTTGATTTATATAAGCGGTTACATTAAACGCTTTCTTAGACTGATAGAAAATTAGTTTAATGAAAGTCAGATGTATATAAATATGGTGAATGTCACATCTTATCACTATAGAAAATAATCCTTTCAGTTTAGGCAAGCGTTTGCGTCGAATTTTAATTACTTAATAGGAGTGAACAGGATGAAGAGTAAAAAATTATATTCTAAATTAGTTTCAACTTTAGCGGTATCTGGACTACTTTTGGCTGGTTGTGGCTCTGGTGGAGATGCTGGTAACGGTGCAGCTTCAGAGGATCAAATCACAATTGATATTTTCCAAGGAAAAGTTGAGTTTAATGATCAATTCAATGCATTAGCAGAGAAGTATGAAGAAGAAAATCCTGGCGTGAACATTAACATCACAAGTGTTGGTGGTGGAACAGATTATATTAGTTCATTAAAATCTCAGTTCTCATCAGGTGAAGAACCAGAAATCTTCAGTATAGCCGGTCCTTCTGAGGCAGATCAATTTAAAGAGTATCTAACGGATTTATCAGATACAAAATCTGCTGAAGCAGCTCTTGAAGGTACATTAACTGCAGTTACTGAAGGTGAGAAAGTATTAGGATTACCATTTAACCAAGAGGGTTATGGTCTTATCTATAACAAAGCAATGTTTGAAAAAGCGGGAATTAATCCGGAAGAAATTTTAACATATGATGATTTAGAAAAAGCTGTAAAAACATTAGATAGCAAAAAAAAGGATTTAGGTATTGAAGCTGTATTTGCATTACCAGCTAAAGAAAAGTGGGTTGTCGGTAACCACCTTGCAAATGTATACTTCGCTCCAGAATTTAATCATGACGTTTTAGAAGCTTTCAATGCTGAAACAGTAGGGTTTGAAAAAGGCTCTGAAATGCAAAGAATGCTTGATTTACAGAACAAATACTCAGTTCAGCCTTCATTAAGTCTTGATTATTCACAACAAGTTGAAGAGTACTTCTCTTTAGAGCAAGTGGCAATCATTCAACAAGGAAACTGGATCTACCCATCAGTTTACGAAATGGATTCTGAATTTGCCGAGAACAATGTCGGCATCCTACCAATCCCGGTTGAAGGATTTGAAGGCAGCCTTCCAGTAGGTATTCCTAACTATTGGGCTGTAAATAGCAACAGTGATGAAAAAACGGTACAAGCTTCTAAAGATTTCTTAGATTGGTTGTACACTTCTGACACTGGTAAAGAAGCAGTATTGAACGACTTTAAATTTATCCCTGCATATGAAGGATATGATACATCAAAAATTTCAGATCCTATTTCAAAAGAGATTTATGAGTATGCATCAGCAGGAAAAACAATTGGATGGGTGTTCCTAGGCTATCCTAGTGCTTGGGGAGATGATCTTGGAGCTAACATGCAAAAATACCTTAGTGATGAAATGACTTGGGAAGAACTTGAAGCGAATTCAATTAAGAAATGGGAAGAAAAACGAAAATAATAAAAGCTAAAAGCAGCTAGCAAAGTGTGAAAGCTTTGTTAGCTGTTATTTCAATACTAGATACCCGTTTATTATTTAGGTTTTAAAAATCCCTGAGAAGCTATCTTGTTGTAGTGAAGTCTTATGTAGAAACAATTTTGGAGGGATTAGCATGCGAAATCGAGATTTATCATTTTGGTTATTTTTGTCACCGGTATTACTAGGTTTAGGGCTGGTTGTCATTGTGCCATTAATCATTGGAATTTACTATTCTTTTACAGACTGGAATGGACTAAGTGCATCTCAGTTTTTAGGATTTGAAAATTACATGAGAGTATTCCAGGACGATAGTTTTCGGTCAGCCTTATGGTTTACTATAAAGTTTTCAGTTGTAACCGTTATATTGTTAAATGCATTAGGTTTAGGTTTAGCGATATTAGTTACGAGAAATATAAAATCGAATAATTTTTTACGTACAGTGTTCTTTATGCCTAACTTAATCGGCGGGTTAATTCTTGGATTTATTTGGCAGTTTATTTTCATTAGTGTGTTTGATGACATTGGGAAAGTCCTTGGAATTGAAGCTTTAAGTGGATGGCTGTCTACAACAAATACAGGTTTCTGGGGATTAGTTATTTTAACATGCTGGCAAATGGCCGGTTATATCATGATAATTTATATCGCCTATTTAGAAAGTATTCCACATGACTTAATTGAAGCGGCGCAAATTGATGGAGCGAACAGTTTCCAACGATTTAAAAACATCACGTTCCCGCTTGTTGCACCAGCTTTTACGGTTAGTATGTTTTTAACATTATCAAACTCATTTAAGATTTATGATCAGAACTTATCATTAACAAATGGTGGTCCGTTTGATTCGACACAAATGGTAGCGATGGATATCGTAAAGACGGCTTTTACTAGTAATGAGATGGCTTTAGGTCAAGCAAAGGCTGTTGTGTTCTTTATTATTGTTGCATTAATTGCTATTACACAGGTTTATTACAACAAGAAACGGGAGGTTGACATATAATGAAGAGCAGTAAACGTAATTTATTTTTAATTGAAATATTTGGTCTCTTGCTCGGACTACTATGGCTCTCACCGTTTTACTTAATGCTTGTTAATGCCTTTAAAACGAAGAAAGAAATCTTTATGAGTGTTCTTAGTTTCCCTGAAGCATTAGCAACAGAAAACTTTGTTCGTGCATTTGATGATTTGGATTTTGTTAATTCACTTGTGAACTCTTTGATCATTTCGGTTTGTAGTATCGCTGTAATTGTCATTTTCTCTTCAATGGCAGGATATGCTTTAGCCCGTAATAAAAGTAAGCTTAGTTCAGCCCTGCTATTAGTGTTTGTTGCTGCGATGCTTATTCCGTTCCAATCTGTCATGATCCCGCTTGTTTCATTATTCGGTAGTGCGAATATGTTAAATCAAGCTGGCCTTATCTTTATGTATTTGGGCTTTGGGTGCAGTTTATCAATTTTCCTATACCACGGAGCAATGACAGGGATCTCAAAATCTCTTGATGAAGCGGCTATCGTGGATGGAGCAAATAAGTTTCAAGTTTTTTGGTTTATCATTTTCCCATTGTTAAAACCAATCTCAGTTACTGTTGCAATCCTTAATGTCATTTGGATTTGGAATGACTACTTATTACCATCGTTAATTTTAGGTGAATCAAGTGCCACGATTCCTTTAAAGATGTTCTTTTTCTTTGGGCAGTATACAAAACAATGGCATTTGGCTTTAGCTGGTTTAACATTGGCGATTATTCCGGTTATTATTGGTTACTTCTTTGCGCAAAAGCAAATTATTAAAGGTGTGGCAGAAGGGGCCGTTAAGTAGTGAGGAACTGATGTTTTAGTTGATTACATGGTTTACATCCTTTATGTGCTAAAGATGGTACTTGGAGTTTGTAGACCTGTATATCTTTTCTTGGAGGTGAATGAATTGAGAGAATCAGGATTTGTGGGTGGTCTTCATTATCTTAGTGTATGGATTATGAGGCTGGGAATGATTAATATTTTATGGTTTCTAAGTAATCTCCCAATCATGATTATTAGCTTTATTCTACTATTTGCAGAAGATATGGGTGTTGTTCTAGTCTTATATTTGCTTCTATTTATACTCGCTCCGATTATGTTATTCCCTTCAACAGCTGCCCTTTTTTCTTCCGTTAGAGAGTGGCTGGTCATGAAAGAAGATCAATCTCCCTTATTTAGTGGTTTTATAAGATTTTATAAAGAGAATTATAAGAAAAGCTTTGCGGCAGGATGTATCATGTCTTTACTCTGGATGATATGGTTGGTCGATTATTATTATTTCAGTCGAAAAAATGTCATTCTGCTCATGGTATTTCTTTTGATGGGAATTATGTTGTTTGTTGTAACGATTAACTTTTTTTCTGTGAATGCCCACTATAATATGACTGTACTAGGTACATTGAAAAATGCCCTTATTTTAACTGTAGGAAGGCCTATTTTAACGATTATTATTGTATTGAGTAGTTTGTTAATTGGATATACAAGTTTAGTGAAGGTGCCTCCATTCATTCCTTTCTTTTCGATGTCTCTCATTGCATTTATCTCTTTTTCTTCCTTCTTTAGTTTCTATTTGAAGGTCAAGCAAGCATTATAGTAAAAGGTCATATCGATGGGAGAGTGTGAATTATGAAAAAGCACCAAGAAATGATAGAGAAAGCTCATGAAGAACTGAACAAGTATGAGAAAAGTGTGTCTGATCATGAGTGGAGTTTGCAATATCATGTGATGCCGCAAGCAAACTGGATGAATGATCCAAATGGATTTTCAATGTTTAATGGGGAGTACCATTTGTTTTATCAGCATCACCCATATTCACCTAAATGGGGTCCGATGTACTGGGGACATGTTAAAAGCAAAGATTTGGTTCATTGGGAACACCTCCTGATCGCTTTAGCTCCAAGTGAGCCGTATGATATTGATGGGTGTTTTTCAGGGAGTGCGATTGAAAAAGATGAAAAATTGTATTTGTTTTATACAGGTAATAGGTGGACAGGCCCTGACCAGGACAAGGATTTGAAACAAGTCCAATGTTTGGCTGTTAGTGATGATGGTATTCATTTTGAAAAAATAGCGGAAAATCCTGTGATAGAAGCAGCACCTTCTGGTGATATACATCCATTTCATTTTAGAGATCCTAAGGTTTGGAAAGAAGGAGACTATTACTACTGTGTATTAGGTTCACAAACAAAGGAGCGAATTGGGCAGGTATTGCTTTATCGTTCACCAGATTTATTAAAATGGGAATTTGTTAATGTGATGGCAAGAGGAACTGGAAATACGGGCTACATGTGGGAGTGTCCTGATTTATTTTCTCTATATGGGCAGGATGTGTTGGTTATGTCACCACAGGGAGTGAAACCTGAGGGGGATTTATATCACAATTTGCATCAATCGGTTTATGTGTTGGGGAAATTGGACTTAAAACAGGGTAAGTTCCAATTTGATCAGTTTCAGATCTTGGACTATGGGTTTGATTTTTATGCACCACAGACAACTGTAGATCATCTTGGAAGAAGGATTTTAGTAGGTTGGATGGCGATGTGGGAAAGTGAGATGTCTGAACAAGAGTATGATTGGGCAGGAGCTATTACGATCCCTCGTATCATGTCTATTGAAGAGCATCGGGTGAAATGTGTTCCTGCTCCGGAATTGGAAGCTCTGCGTTTTAATCAGGTTTCATATTCTAACGTGTTAATGGATGGAAGCAGAAATTTTGAAGGTGTTGATGGTGATTGCTTAGAGTTGAATATATTACTTGATATGAAGCAAGCATCACAATTCGGGATCAATCTTCGTATGGATACAGCACGTACCGAAAAAACAATGTTAACGTTTGATTGTCAAAATCAAAAACTGACTCTTAATCGTGATCATTCTGGAAAGGGACCTGGTGGTGAACGAAAAGCACCAGTTGAACTAAATAAGGGAACATTACAGCTTACATTGTTTTTGGATAAATCATCAGTAGAGGTCTTTATCCAAAATGGTGAGAAAGTAATGACGGCAAGAATTTATCCTGGTGAACAATCGACAGGAATTGAATTTTTTTCAGATGGAGAAGTCGAACTTCTCAAACTTGATAAATGGTCGTTAAGAAGAAGTATTTCCTGATTCTTATACTTTTTGGGAAAGGAGGTTTTGATATGGTTACGATTAAAGATGTGGCAAAGTTGGCAAATGTAGCACCATCTACTGTTTCAAGGGTGATTGCGAATAATCCAAGAATTAGTGAAAAAACAAAAAGACGCGTTCGGGAAGTTATGGAGGAATTAGGGTATCACCCTAACTTTCAGGCGAGAAACTTAGCATCAAAGAGCTCAAAATCAATAGGAGTCATTATGCCTAATTCTACATATCATGCCTTTCAAAACCCATTTTTCCCGGAGGTTTTAAGAGGAATCAGTATGAATGCTCACGAAAACCTATTCGGCATATATCTATCCACAGGTTCTACGGAAGAGGAGATTCATGAAGAAATTGTTTCAATGGTCCAAGGGAGACGAGTAGATGGTATCGTCATGTTGTATTCACGCGTGAATGATCAATCAATGAGATACTTACATGAGTGTCAATTTCCATTTACTGTTGTAGGAAGGCCTTATGAAAATGAGGATAGAGTGACATTTGTGGATAATGACAATATTTATATAACAAAGCAAGTGACAAATTATCTTATTCAATTAGGACATCGAGATGTTGCGATTATAGGTGGAAGTAAAGAGTTTGTCGTTACTCTTGATCGCATTAATGGATATAAAAAAGCATTAGAAGAAGCTGGTATTGCCTTTCGCTCTGAATTTATTGTGCAGGAAGATTCAACAAAAAACAGTATTAAAGCAGCTGTTACATCGCTAATGGCGCTGTCATCGCCTCCAACTGGAATTGTAACAATGGATGATATGGTTGCATATGAGGCTACTAGTCATTTAGAAAAGCTTGGTCTGCTTGTTCCTAACGATATCTCAATTGTTGGGTTTAACAATTTAATGTTATCAGAGCATTCCAAACCGTCGCTAACATCTGTTGATACATCTACTTATGAGCTGGGATACCAAGCGGCAAATTGCTTAATTGAAAAAATTAGGGAACCAAGCATGCTGGCCAAAAGAATTACGATCCCAACTAAGTTTATTGAACGAAAATCTTGTGCGCAAAGAGGAACTCATAATATCTAAATTTTTATCTTGGTTGGTTTCGCGAAGATTATTGCACATGAGTAATATTATTACTCTATAGTGAAATGGCGCGGAAGACACTTGACTCCTGCGGGAAGTAGAGGAAAGGCTGAGACCCCGCAGAAAGCAAGTGTCTGGAGCGCGATGGAACGAACTATATTTTCAACTTTAATAGATTAAATAATAACAATGTATGCAAAGATAACTTTAATTTTTAAGTGATAATATTGAAATTTTATATATAAATTTGAAAAAGAGAGGTCAATCATCATGAAGAAACATTGGTGGAAAGAGGCAGTAGCATATCAAATATACCCAAGAAGCTTTATGGATACAAATGGAGATGGGATTGGTGATTTACAAGGAATTATCTCTAAGCTTGACTATATAAAGGACTTAGGAATCGATGTGATTTGGATCTGTCCGATGTACAAATCTCCTAATGATGACAATGGCTATGATATTAGTGATTATCAAGACATAATGGATGAATTCGGGACAATGGCTGATTTTGATCAATTATTAAAAGAAGTACATGACAGAGGGATGAAACTGATTATCGACTTAGTAATAAATCATACAAGTGATGAACATCCCTGGTTTGTTGAGTCCCGCTCTTCTAAGGACAATCCAAAGCGTGATTGGTATATATGGAGAGATGGAAAAAACGGGAAAGAACCGAATAACTGGGAAAGTATTTTCAGCGGATCTGCATGGGAATTTGATGAGGAAACAAAGCAGTATTATATGCATATTTTCTCAACAAAACAACCTGATCTCAATTGTAAGAATCCAGAGGTCCGTCATGCATTATACGATATGATCAATTGGTGGCTTGATAAAGGTATTGATGGTTTCCGCGTAGATGCCATTAGTCATATTAATAAAGAAGAGGGCCTAAAAGATATGCCCAATCCAAAAGGATTAAAATATGTACCGTCTTTCGATAAACATATGAATGTTGAAGGTATCCATACTTACTTAAAGGAATTAAAAGAAGAAACCTTTGCGAAGTACGATATTATGACAGTCGGTGAAGCAAATGGAGTCAAAGTAGAGAATGAGCAAGATTTAGAAGAGTGGATTGGAGAAGAAAAAGGAAAGTTTAATATGGTATTCCAATTTGAGCATTTAAGTCTATGGAGTGCAGAAAAAAAGAAAAAGCTCGATATCGTGGGCTTAAAAACAGCCCTTACAAAATGGCAAAAGGCTCTTGAAAATAAAGGGTGGAATGCTTTGTTTATTGAAAACCATGATCAGCCGCGAAGGGTTTCGACTTGGGGAAATGATACAAAATATTGGTATGAAAGTGCAACAGCATTAGCAGCGATGTACTTTTTGATGCAGGGAACACCATTCATCTATCAAGGTCAGGAAATAGGAATGACGAATGTGAAATTTGCTTCTATTGATGAATATAACGATGTTGCAGATAAGAATATGTATCGCTATAAGCGTGAAGAAGGTATAGCACATGAAGACATCATGTCTATTATATGGGCGTCAAGTCGTGATAATTCAAGAACACCGATGCAATGGTCTTCAGCAAAAAATGCTGGTTTCACTTCAGGAACACCATGGCTTGGGTTAAATGATAATTATCAAAAAATCAATGTAGAGGATCAGCTGAAAGATAAAGGATCAATTTTAAATTTTTATAAGAACATGATAAAGCTTAAAAAGAGTCATGATGTTTTTACGTATGGGGTGTATGATTTGCTCTTAGAGAATCATCCTCAAATTTATGCTTATACTCGTACATTGGAGAATGAAAAGATAGTTATTATCTCAAATCTTACAGATGAAACGGCAGAAACAGGAGAGTTTTCAATCTCTGTTTCCAGTGAGAAATTACTGCTGTCAAACTATAAGGTTGAGAATCATGGGGATGTTGACCAATTCTCGTTAAAGCCTTTTGAAGCGAGAGTTTATCGAGCTTAATCTAATGAAATGAATGAAGAAAGGGAAAGGTGCAAGTCAGGGGAATAATCGGTATAGAACTTGTTCCTTTTCTTATTATTTGGGAGAGATAGGTTGAGAAAGACAGGCATTTCCTAATTCATTCACTAAGCGATATACTTGATTAGTAGAATTTTATTAGGAGGAATTTTCTTTGCAATTAAACCCTAAAGCCATATTTTTAGATATGGATGGAACGATATTAAATCATCAAAATAAAGTCAGTATTTTAACAAAAGAAATAATCGATAAATTAAGGGAGAAAGGAATATATGTTTTCATTGCAACCGGTAGAGCACATGATGAAATAGAGGAAATAGTTCCTGAAGGATTTAAAGTTGATGGTGTGATATCCTCGAATGGGATGGCGGGTTATATAGACGGTGAGGCAGTTTTTGAACATTCGTTATCCCGGGAGTTAGTTGATATTCTTATTGAAAGAGCCAGGGTTAATAAGGTATACTATGAGCTTTTTCCTTATCGGGCAGCGCGAATATCTTTAATGCAGGATCAACGATATATGCTTGATGAAATTCAAGATCCAAAGCCTGATAGTGTTGGGATTAATGAATGGTTATCTCGTAAAAAAGCGATTAAGGAAGAAATATCTTGGGAAACAGAAGTGTCGGGGGATAAGTTTTCAAAATTTTATTTTTTTGCCAGAACAAAGGAACATATTCATCATTGGAAAGAAGAGCTTGAACAATTAAAGCGAGAAATCGATTTTACCATGTCAGTTTCATCAGAGCATAATGTAGAAGTTATGGTAGCAAATGTAAATAAAGCAACTGGCATTCAACAGATGATAGAGTCTTTTAATGTAAAGATAGAAGAAGTAATGGCTATTGGTGACAGTGATAATGATATCCAAATGCTTCAATCTGTTGGCTATCCAGTAGCAATGAAAAATGCACCTGATCGGATAAAAAAGATGGTTAGTGATGTGACTGATTTCACTTGTGACGAAGATGGAGTTTATCATTATCTTTGTAAGTGTTTTACATAATAATCTTGGGCTGGTAGCTTTTTTTGCTGGCCCTTTTGTTTGATAAAAAATCGAATTCTTTAAAATATGTAAGTTTTTATTAAAAATTTATATAGATTGAAATCAAACTTTTCTATTATAATAATGGAAGATAAGTAAAGCGTTATCATTTTAAAATATTTATTTCAAGATGATGGTTTAGTTGTAGGTCTTAATCATTATTATTTTATTTAAAGTAGAAATGAAAATATTAATATAAGCCCCTTGACTTTTAAAGGAAAATAGGTAAAAATTAAGTAAAATATTTTACTAAAAGATTTCGTATCTCATTTTGGTTTTATATAGCATCTAGTTTGTTTTGAAGTGAAAAGGGGTGGTTGGAATGGCGAAAATAAAAGATATTGCTGAAGAAACAGGGTTTTCGATTTCTACAGTTTCCCGTGTGCTGAATAATGATCAAAGCCTTTCTGTACCGGATGAAACACGTGAAAAGATCTTTGAAGCAGCAGAGAAATTAAATTATCGTAAAAAAACAGTAAGGCCAATAGTGAAAAATATTGCTTTTTTATACTGGTTAACAGATAAAGAAGAACTTGAAGATGTGTATTTTAAATCGATGAGGCTGGAAATAGAGAAGTATGCGAAAAAACATAATATTGAGCTAACTACTTACAAAATTACAGATGGGATTAATGCGATACCTGAAAACATAGAAGGTTTTCTAGCGGTTGGGACTTTTTCTGATAAAGAGCTGGCACATCTGAGAGGACTGACGCCGAATGGAGTCTTTATTGATACAACGCCGGACCCGAATCACTATGATTCTGTGAGACCTGACTTAGCTCAAATTACGATGAAAACAGTCGACTTCTTAATTGAAAAAGGTCATGAAAATATCGGCTTTGTGGGCGGTACTTATCATAATCCGAATACTGATAAAGATGAAATGGATATACGTGAGAAAACATTCCGGCAATATATGCAGGAAAAAGGTTTACTGCAGGAACATTATATTTATTGTCATCGTGGGTTTTCGGTTGAAAATGGCTATAATTTAATGAGTCAGGCAATTGAAAAACTTGATGGTAAGTTGCCGACGGCGTTTTTTGTTGCTGGTGATCCAATTGCTGTAGGTTGCCTGCAGGCATTGAATGAACAAGGAATTGCGATTCCAAATCGTGTGAGTATCGTAAGTATTAATAATATTAGCGTTGCGAAGTATTTATCTCCTCCTTTAACTACGTTTGATATCGATATGAAGGAGATATGCAAGAATGCTATTGAGTTTCTGTTGGAAAGAGTGTTGGAGAAACGGAAGATTGTAAAAACATTGTATATTGGTTCAGAGTTAATCATTAGAAAAAGTACAAACTAATAATATGAAGTTTAAAGGGCGATCTACCATGTAATAGTGGGGATTGCTCTTTTTTTGTCGCTTTGGAGCTTTTAACATTGTGATTAGTAGAAAAGTAATAGGTTTTCTTGTTTTCGTAAAATATTTTACCTATTAATAGTAAAATATTTATTTACATATTTTCTAAACGGTGATATATTTATCTTGTGAAACGCTTTCACCTAGAATGTTTGAAACTTACTTGAAAGGATGATTTTCAATGAAGAGTTATAAAAAATATGCTGGTATTATTAGTACTATCGCACTAAGTTTAGCTTTAGTTGCTTGTGGACCTCAGGAAAGCAGTGAAGAAGGTTCAGGTTCAAAGGAAGCAAATACAAACAAAGAATACGATTTACTAGTTTGGGAAGATATTGAAAAAGCAGGCGGGATTGAAGATGCTGTTGCGAAGTTTGAAGAAGAACATGATGTAACAGTAAAAGTTGTAGAAAAAGCATATGCCCAACAAATCGAGGATCTACGTTTAGATGGTCCAGCCGGAACAGGTCCGGATGTTTTAACAATGCCTGGTGACCAAATTGGTACAGCTGTAACAGAAGGATTAATTAAAGAATTGGACGTTCCTGAGGATGTTCAATCTATTTATACAGAAGTTGCTATGCAATCACAAAAAGTAGACAACAAGGTTTATGGATTACCGAAAGCAGTAGAAACAACAATGCTTTATTATAATAAAGATCTTGTATCAGAAGAAGAATTGCCAACAACTTTAGATGAGTGGTACGAGCTGTCTAAAGAAATGACAGATGGAGAAAAATACGGATTCCTGGCATTATTCGATCAAATTTATTATGCCCAAAGTGTTTTGAGCGGATATGGCGGATACATTTTTGGTACTGATGAAAACGGCGGATTTAATGGTTCTGATATTGGTTTAAATAATGAAGGATCTGTTGAAGGTGCTCAGTATATTCAGAAGTTCTATAATGAAGGTTTATTCCCGGCAGGTATTATCGGTGAGCAGGGAATCAATGTGTTAGAGTCATTGTTCACAGAAGGTAAAGCAGCTGCGATTATCTCTGGTCCATGGAATATCGATCCATTCACAAAGGCTGGAGTAAACTTTGGTGTAGCGAAATTACCTGAGTTAGCAAACGGTGAAAACATGAGTTCATTTGTTGGAGTAAAAAGCTACAATGTAAGCAGTTATTCAAAGAATGCTGAGCTTGCTGAAGAATTTGTAGAGTTCGTTGCAAATGAAGAAAACTCTAAAACAAGATTTGAAGTAACAAAAGAAGTTCCAGCTGTACAAGCTTTAGCTGATGATCCGGTTGTAGCTGAAAGTGAAGCAGCTCAAGCTGTTGCAGAGCAGTCTCAATTTGCAGAATTAACACCAAACATCCCTGAAATGAATGAAGTTTGGACACCTGCAGATGCAGCATTACAAACAATTGCAACAGGCAAAGCTGAGCCAAAAGAAGCGTTAGACCAAGCGGTTGAAACGATTCAAGGACAAATCCAAGCCAAACATGGCGGTAAATAAGTAGAAATGAATAATGGTGTCAAACAATGCTTATGTTTGACACCATTTACTATAAGGACACAGTTTGTGAAAATCAATTGATGTCCGGTCTTATAAAGAGGTGAAAATAGTGCAACATCGTAGAATAGCCTTACTATTATCAATCATTCCGGGCCTTGGCCAATTCTATAATAAGCAATGGATAAAAGGTCTTATGTTCCTTATTCTTGGGGTGTCGTTCTTTGTTGTATTCGGAGATCTGTTGAATATGGGATTTTGGGGCTTATTTACGTTAGGTACAGAGGTGCCGCGTGATAACTCTGTGTTTCTTTTAGCAGAGGGGATTATCGCATTGATTGTTACATGCTTTGGTCTAGCTGTTTATTATCTTAACTTACGTGACGCGTTTAGAAATGGTAAATTACGTGATGAAAACAAAGGTTTAAGTTCTTTGAAAGAGCAGTACTATAATCTGATTTCACAAGGATATCCTTATGTGATTAGTGGCCCATCTTTGTTTATCTTAATCTTTGCGGTTATTTTCCCTATTCTATTTAGTTTTGCATTAGCATTTACAAACTACGACTTATATCACTCTCCACCTGCTAATCTAGCTGATTGGGTAGGCTTGCAAACCTTTGCTGAAATTTTCACAGTTGATATTTGGCGTGCAACGTTCTTTGATGTATTAGCTTGGACAGTTATCTGGACGCTGGTAGCTTCTACACTTCAGGTTAGCTTAGGTGTTTTCCTTGCAGTATTAGTGAATCAAAAAGAAATCCGTTTTAAAAGGTTCTTCCGTACAATCTTAGTGTTGCCTTGGGCAGTACCTGGATTTGTAACCATCTTAATTTTTGCCGGTTTATTTAATGATAGCTTTGGTGCAGTGAATAACGATATTCTTGCTGCATTTGGAATCGATGCAATTCCATGGTTAACAGATGCAAACTGGTCAAGAGTAGCCCTTATCCTAATGCAGGGATGGTTGGGTTTCCCTTATATTTTTATAGTAACAACTGGTGTCCTTCAATCAATCCCTGATGATTTATATGAGGCGGCAACAATTGATGGAGCATCAATGTTCGCGAAATTTAAAAATATTACATTGCCAATGATTTTAATCGCTATGGCACCAATTATTATTACGCAATATACCTTTAACTTTAATAACTTCAATATTATTTATCTATTCAATGGCGGAGGTCCTGCGGTTCCTGGATCAACAGCTGGTGGAACAGATATATTAGTTTCTTGGATTTACAAATTGACGATGCAGTCAAGTCAATATTCTTTAGCAGCAGCATTAACAATTCTTTTATCAGTCTTTGTCATTGCGATCGCACTATGGCAATTCAGAAGAACCAATTCATTTAAAGAGGGGGCTTAAGTGATGCTGACAAACATGAAGAGAAAAAAATCGATCAGTCTCCTAATTTCATATACAATTTTAGCATTTATGGCTGTTATCATCATTTATCCCTTACTTTGGACAATTGGTGCAAGCTTCAATCCTGGGAATAGTTTAATTAGTACATCAATCATCCCGAAAAATCCGACTCTGGATCACTATAAAGAATTATTTGCAGGAAAAGAAAGCTTGCAATATGGACAGTGGTATTTAAATTCCTTGAAAATTAGTGTCTTTACAATGATTGGAACGATTCTAAGTGTTTCATTTACTGCATATGCCTTTTCTCGCTTCCGTTTTAAAGGAAGAAAAAACGCATTGACACTATTTTTATTGTTGCAAATGATTCCGCAATTTTCAGCTTTAATTGCGTTATTTGTCCTTGCGCAGATTTTAGGAATGATGAATAGCCATTGGTTATTAATTCTTTTATATATCGGTGGGCAAATCCCAATGAATACGTATTTGATGAAGGGCTATATGGATTCGATTCCAAGGGATTTAGATGAAAGTGCCATGATCGATGGGGCAAGCAATACAAGAATTTTCTGGCAAATTATTATGCCATTATCAAGACCAATGATAGCAGTAGTTGCGATGAATGGATTTACTGGCCCATTAGGAGATTTCGTTCTCTCTTCTACCATTTTGAGATCTCCCGAAGCTTATACATTACCGATCGGTTTATATAACTTAGTTAACGATGTAATGGGAGCAAGCTATACGACGTTTGCGGCAGGAGCAATTTTAATCAGTATTCCAATCGCCATTATCTTTATCCTTTTACAAAAGAACTTTGTATCAGGTTTAACAGCAGGTGGAACAAAAGGATAAGAAATTTCTTTTTAGAGGGAGAGAATTATGTCAAAGGTTGAAAAGACTTATACAACAAAAGCAAACTTTATGCTTCACGGCGGAGATTATAACCCTGATCAATGGTTAGATAGACCTGACATCTTAGCGGATGATATTGAGTTGATGAAGCTTTCACATACAAATACATTTTCTGTCGGTATTTTTGCGTGGAGTGCACTAGAACCGGAAGAAGGAGTTTATAACTTTGAATGGTTAGACCAAATTTTTGAAAACATCCATGGTATTGGAGGGCGGCTCATCTTAGCTACTCCAAGTGGTGCCCGTCCTGCTTGGATGTCTCAGAAATATCCTGAAGTTCTACGTGTGAATGGCAGCAGAGTGAAACAGCTTCATGGCGGAAGACATAATCACTGTTTTACATCTGAAGTTTATCGTGAGAAAACCGGGCAAATGAATCGACTATTAGCTGAAAGGTACGGTAATCACCCAAGCTTGTTGATGTGGCATATCTCGAATGAATATGGTGGGGAATGTCATTGTCATAAGTGTCAACGTGCTTTTCGCAATTGGCTAAAAGAAAAATATAACAATGACCTTAAAGCATTAAATGATGCATGGTGGGGTCCGTTCTGGAGTCATACGTACAGTGATTGGTCACAAATTGAATCACCGTCTCCGATTGGTGAAAGTGCTGTGCATGGCTTAAATTTAGATTGGCGTCGATTTGTAACAGATCAAACCATTGATTTTTATAAAAATGAAATTGTACCGTTAAGAGAAATCACACCACAAATTCCGATCACAACAAACTTTATGGCTGATACATTTGACCTGATACCGTTTCAATCACTTGATTATAGTAAGTTTGCTAAACATCTGGATGTCATCAGCTGGGATGCCTATCCTGCTTGGCATAATGACTGGGAAAGCACAGCAGATTTAGCTATGAAAGTAGGCTTTATTAATGATTTATACAGAAGCCTAAAGCAACAGCCGTTCTTATTAATGGAATCAACGCCAAGTGGTGTAAACTGGCATGAAGTGAATAAAGCGAAACGTCCGGGAATGCATTTGCTCTCATCTATGCAAATGATTTCACATGGCTCGGATAGTATATTGTATTTCCAATGGAGAAAGTCACGCGGTTCATCCGAAAAATTCCACGGTGCTGTTGTTGATCATGACAATAGCTCAGAAAACCGTGTATTTAAAGAGGTAGCAAAGGTTGGGCAGACGTTAGAAAAGTTATCTGATATTGTCGGAACAAACCGTCCTGCAGATGTTGCTATCCTTTATGATTGGGAAAGCAATTGGGCTATCAACGATGCGCAAGGATACGGTTTAAAAACAAAGCAGTATCCACAAACATTACAGCAGCATTATCGTCCATTCTGGGAAAAAGATATCCCTGTTGATGTTATTACGAAGGAACAGGATTTTGCTCATTATAAATTGTTAATTGTTCCGATGCTCTATTTAGTTAGTGAAGATACGATTGCTCGTTTGAAAACATTTGTACAAAATGGCGGAAAATTAGTCATGACCTATATTAGTGGTATTGTGAATGAACATGATCTCACATATTTAGGTGGATGGCACAAAGATTTACAAGAGATATTCGGAATGAAGCCTGTTGAAACAGATACGTTATATCCAAAGGATCGTAACCGTGTCACATATCGTAATCAGTCATATGAGTTGAAGGATTATGCAACTGTCATTGATGTGAATACAGCAACTGTAGATGGAACATATGAAGAAGATTTCTATGCAACGACACCTGCTGTAACGAGACACAACTTTGGTGAAGGTGCATCCTACTATATTGGCGGACGATTAGACCCTCAATTCCATGACGACTTTTACCAAGAGCTAATAGATGAGCTTCAGCTTAAACCTGTTCAAACAGTAAAACATGGTAAAGGTGTATCTGTGCAAGTAAGGCAGGCACCTGAAAGTGATTACCTGTTTGTAATGAACTTTACTGAGGAGAAACAACCTATCAGTCTTAATGATAAGGTTAAGGACTTGGTGAGTGGTGAAGAAGTCACAGGTGATCTGACATTGGATGTATATGAAGTAAGAATCCTGGAAAAATCTAAGTAAAACGAAATGAAACAACAAAAGAGAGCGAGAATGACTTGATCATTCTCGTCCTTCTCTATGCCTTAATTTCATCATTGTTGAGCACATGAAAGGAAGCGCTTACGGTTAACTGATAGATTAATAGGGAGATGAAAATTGATGAAAAGAAACAGAATGTTGTTATCAATATTGTTAGCCATTGTTATGATTGTGAGTACACTACCCCTTCAAAATCAAAAAGGTCTCGCAGCAACAAAGGAACCCAATCTTTTAATAAATGGGGGATTTGAAACAGATATTTGGGATGGCGACTCATGGACAATAGATAATATAGATTGGGAGCAAGCTGAGGTTATACATTTTCCGTATTCTGACGATCCCTACATTACTAGTCATGAAGGACAATACGCATTTAAGTATTGGATCAAAGACACTGCAACAGGAGATCAAACATTAACAGTGAAACAATCCATTGACTCATTACCGGCAGGAAGCTACATGCTGACTGTTAGTGCGATGGGTGGTGATGGGGCTGAAGCAGCCGATATTACATTATTCGCAGGAGAACGAAAGATGGAACCAGTTGCCACGAAAGGTTATAACAATTGGGACACAATTACATATTCATTTGAATTAACCGAGGAAACAAAGAATGTAGCAATCGGTGCTACGATTAAAGGTGCTCAGAATGCATGGGGGTACTTAGATCAATTCCAACTTAGTTCACAAGATGGTTCGAGCCAACCTGTTGAAGCGGATATCTTTGTGGAAAAAGTGGATGGATTAAGTGACGACTTCATTAAAGGAGTAGACATTTCCAGCATTATTTCATTAGAAGAAAGCGGAGTGACGTTCAAAAATGAAGGTGGAGAACAGCAGGACATTTTTCAAACGATGAATGAAGCTGGTGTGAACTATGTTCGTGTACGAATTTGGAATGATCCTTATGATTCTGAAGGTCGAGGTTATGGTGGAGGAAATAATGACTTAGAAAAAGCGATTGAAATTGGAAAAAGAGCGACAGCAAACGGAATGAAGCTGTTAGTTGATTTCCATTACTCTGATTTTTGGGCTGACCCTGCTAAGCAACAGGCACCAAAAGCATGGCAGAACTTAAGCTTTGAAGAGAAAAAGAATGCTGTTTATACCTATACGAAGAATAGTCTTCAAGCCTTACTTGACGCAGGCATTGAGGTTGGTATGGTTCAGGTTGGAAATGAAACAACAGGCGGGTTTGTTGGTGAAACAGACTGGACAAAGATGAGCGAATTGTTCAATCAAGGTAGTAAAGCGATTAGAGAAATAGATTCATCTATTTTAATAGCTTTACATTTTACAAATCCTGAGAGTGCAGGGAGATATTCTACGATTTCAAAAACACTTGATCAAAATAATGTGGATTATGATGTTTTCGCGAGTTCCTACTATCCGTTCTGGCATGGAACTTTAGATAATTTAACATCTGTCCTAAAAAACGTAGCAGATACGTATGGAAAAAAAGTGATGGTAGCCGAAACTTCGTATACGTACACCGCTGAAGACGGGGACGGTCATGGAAATACAGCACCAAAGGATTCAGGTCAGACATTACATTATCCGATTACTGTTCAAGGACAAGCTACTGCTGTTCGGGATGTAATTGAGGCAGTTGCAAATGTAGGAGAAGCGGGGATTGGTGTTTTTTATTGGGAACCTGCATGGATTCCTGTAGGTACGAACCTGGAAGAAAATAAAGTGAAATGGGAAAGAGACGGTTCAGGTTGGGCTACAAGTTTTGCAGCTGAATATGATCCGGAGGATGCAGGTCACTGGTATGGAGGCAGCGCAGTTGATAACCAAGCATTATTTGATTTTGAAGGAAAACCACTATCATCTTTAAACGTCTTTAAATACGTCGATACAGGAGCAAAAGCACCACTTGAAATCGATGTGATAAAAGACATTTCAATCCATGCTGTTTTAGGGGAAGAGATTACTCTACCGGATCATGTCACGGTTACCTATAATGATGGAAGTGAAGGAACTGCAGCTGTTACGTGGGATATAACTGCATTAACACATGCAATCAATAATGGTGTTGGCACATATGTAATAGAAGGTGAAGTAGAAGGGGGAGGTAAAGTAAAGGCGAATCTCCAAATCACCCCTCAAAACTTTGTGTTGAACCCAAGTTTTGAAGATGAGGATCGCAGTATGTGGAAGATCATTCATAAAGATGAATCTGCCCCACATGCTACTTATCAACAAAAAGCTTCAGATGCCAAATCCGGAGAATACGCTGTTCACTTTTACTCAGATAATGCAGTAGATTTTAAAGTTGAGCAAACGATTACTGGTTTAGAACCGGGCTACTATAACCTCTCTATGTTCTTACAGGGTGGAGATGCTGAAGAATCGAATATGTTTCTTTATGCTAAGACAAGCAGTGATGAGATAAAGGACGAGACAGCGGTAAATGGCTGGGTGAACTGGAGTAATCCTGCGATTGAGGAGATTTTAGTTGTTGATGGAACACTAACAATCGGAGCAAATATTGAAGCGGGTCCAGGGGCATGGGGAACAGTGGATGATTTCTCCTTAACTAAAGTAAAAGATTATGAAGAAGAAAAAGAAGTAGATAAAGAAATAGATCCTCTTCCAGAAGAAGACCCAACAGTTCCAGATCTAAACGATGATGGCGAAGATCAACCGATAGGGAAAGAAACGGATAAAGACAGTAATAATCAGAAAGAAAATAATGATCCAGTCATTCCTAATGATGATGCTGAGCCTTCTGATAAACAACTAAATAATGGAAAACAGCTGCCGGAAACGGCAACAACTTTATATAACAGTCTATTATTAGGTGGTCTATTAATTGGAATTGGCTTTGTCGCCATGATATGGATAAGAAGAAAAGGTGTAGTTAAATAAAGAGTAGGAACTTAAAAGGCTGTCGCACATGTGTGATAGCCCTTTAGCGTTTATTGATTTCCTTTTTACGTTTAATAAAGAAGCACTGTCAGTTACCCTTAATCCTGTCAATAAATAGATAGGTAGATACTCTCACATAGAGTTTATTGAATTTTTCCAATTGGGATATAATTCTAGTTCAAATATGCTATGATGAAAGAAAAATCTAGGTGAAGAGGATAACAGGATGAATCGATCAGGACAAATTATTCTGGTGTTAATATCGATATTGTTTACAGCCTATCAAACAGTGATGGATCAGGAACCATTTTTTACAGTGGATTTTTTTATTTTTACAATTATTGCATTTTTCGTAGGAAGACAGTATGACTTAGCTAGATTTTATGCAAAAAAGGCAAAGCTAAAGGATGAAAGTTATAAAAAGCTGATCGATTCATTTCCGGAATCGATTATTATTCATGACGAATTTAAAATTTGTTATGTGAACTATGCAGCTGTGAAGATGATAGGGGCTGGAAGTAAAGAAGATTTGATTAATCGTTCAATCCTGGATTTTATTGTTCCAAAGTACATAGGACGTGCTGGAGAAAGAATTAAAATGATTAAAAAGAAAAATTCTCCATTGAGTTGCATTGAGTATGAATTAATGCGAGGTGATGGAACAACATTTTTCTTTGAAGGTTCATCAATGAATATCTCGTATGGAAAAAGTGAAGCAATCTTAACAATTGGTAAAGATATTACAGAAAAGAAGGAACAAACAGAAAAGCTGTTGCTAAAGTCTGAAAAACTGGCGTTGTTAGGTCAAATGGCAGCTGGAATTGCTCATGAAATACGAAATCCGCTTACATCCATAAAGGGATTTATTCAATTGTTTAAATCAAACCATCTACAAGAAGAATATTATAATATTGTGTTGTCAGAGCTTGATCGTATTAATGCAATAGTCGGGGAATTCCTTGTTCTTTCCAAACCAAGTGCCTCCATATTTGTTGAAAAGGATCTTAATGAGTTAATTAAAGATGTGATTACGTTAATGAGTACACAATCCATATTAAATAATGTGCAAATCTTTTCGGAGGTTGAATCGGATTTACCTATGATTTGTTGTGAGGAAGCACAATTAAAGCAAGTGTTTTTGAACCTGTTTAAAAATGCAATTGAAGCGATGCCTGATGGAGGAAATATCTATCTGAAGATGAAGGGAAATGAAAAGGGTACCATTGTTATTCAGGTAATTGATGAGGGGGTAGGCATTCCACCCGAGCGAATTCCTACACTAGGTGAACCGTTTTATACCACGAAAGAAAAAGGAACAGGCTTAGGACTCATGACCTGTTATAAAATCATTGAATCACATAAGGGACAGTTATCAATACATAGTGAAGTAAACAAAGGAACAAGAATAGAAATCGTGATCCCTACAATGACACAACCGCTATTAAAAAGGGAATTTGTATAAAAGATGAAACAACGCATAGATAAGAATCTATGCGGTTATTTTTGTATCTCCTTCAGTTTTTTTACTAACTCATGGAAAAGCTCTTCGTTCCGATCATCAAGTGCCTTGTTAATTTGACTTTTCAGTAAAGCAATTTCAACAACTAGGTCGGTAGCTTTTGCGTCCTTTTCAGATTGCTCAAATTGTTTGATAGAATGAATGCGATGTGTTTCAACAAGTTGTGTATAACGATGATCAGAATGTTTCCCAAAATAGTGAAGAATGATGAATATCTTATCTGCCGGGTTATTCATTAATGATCCAAAAGCTCTTGAAACATCTTCGGTTTTGAAACCATTGGAATAGAAGTGGAAGCCGGGTTCATCAGAACTAATACTGGAGATCATGATGGTGCGTTCTTTAGGATGTACTGACTCGGTAAAAGATAGGTTCTTGAGGAGATGATGATTCTTTTGAATATATTCAATAAGTCTCCGCGCTTCCTTGTTTTTTAATTGATGATGGTCTAAAAACCATTTTAGAAATTCACCTTTTTTAGTGGTTGATATCCAATTCATTATAGCCCACCTAACTATCAATCTTTTTTAAATACTTTAAGTAAGTTTAACTATATTAAAAGATTAAAGGATAAGAAAAGACATCGACTTCGGCCATTCCTTTCGGTAAATCGTGTTTTTCTAATCATAACATACTGTTGCAAAGGAGAAAACGAATGGCAGAAAAGACATATGACAGGTTACTTAACATTGATACAGATGATGAACAAAAGGGATTTCATAAATCCTTTCATTATCACCGGTATGAACCTACTCCCTATCAAGGACTGGAACAATTATTTCATCACTATAAGCTGACAGAAAATGATCGCTTAGTTGATTTTGGTTGTGGCAAGGGGAGGTTGCCACTATTTGTCCATTACTTATTTCACATACCGGTTGTAGGAGTTGAGATGGATCTTCTTTTTTACGAAAATGCTGTGAAGAACCGTACCCGTTATATCACGAAAACAAAACGGAATGGTAATCAGATTATTTTTCATCATTGTTTAGCAGAGGAATATCCAATAAACCAAGCAGACAATCGTTTTTATTTTTTTAATCCTTTTTCCGTTCAAATCTTTATGAAAGTAGTCCGTAATATTCTAAAGTCGGTTGAAAAAAGAAACCGTAAAGTCGAATTGATTTTATATTATGCAGCAGAAGACTATCTTTTTTATTTGGACAACCAAACTTCTTTTGTATTAAAAGAAGAGGTGAAAATAAATGGACTATATGAGCATAACGCCAATGAGAGGTTTTTAATTTATCAATTGGAAAGGTATGGAGTCTAAGAAGTCTCGGTACATGTTACATCTTTAATATGAAATACTAATAAAAAATTTTGTATTAAGGGAAGTGTTTTTGTGCCTGAATTACCTGAGATGGAAAATTATAAACGGATTTTTGAAAAAAAGCTTGTCGGAAAAACCATTCAGTCAGTAGAAGTGACGAGAGAGAAGTCGATCAATAAAGCGATTCCTGCTTTTATAGATGAAGTGAAAGGGAGGAAGCTAGTTGCAGTTGAGAGACGGGCAAAACATTTGGTTTTTAAATTGGATTCGGGTGGTCATTTATTGCTGCATCTTATGCTGGGAGGGCTCATGTATATCGGAAATGAGCAAGATAGTCCTGATAGAACAAAACAGGTTACCCTCACCTTTGGCGACTGCCAATTGTTTTTTATTGGGCTAAGATTAGGGTACCTTCATCTTCTTACCGCTCAAGAGGTTGAAAAGGAATTTCTTGATTTAGGTCCTGAACCCCTTGATTCGAGCTTTCAATTATCAGAATTTGATGAACAGCTTAAAAAGAAACGCGGGACATTAAAATCGAATCTTGTTAATCAAAAGTTTATTGCTGGTATTGGAAATCATTACTCTGATGAAATCTGTTTTGAAGCAAAATTGTTACCTATGCGAATAGGAGATGAACTTTCATCTAGGGAAAGAGCTTCACTATTCCATGCGATTCAAACGATATTAAATAGAGGTTTGACATATGGCGGATATATTGAAATGCCTGTATTTAAAGGGGACGAGTTAACAGGGAAGTATAATGAACATTGTTATGTTTATGACCGGGAAGGTGAGCCTTGTCCTCGCTGTAAGACTACAATCATAAGAGAAGAGATTTCTTCAAAAAAATCATTCTTCTGTCCTCAATGTCAGATTTGATGTAGTGCCAATCAACATCCCCTTTAGAATATAAACCATAGGAACCAAGACGGACATTTTCCAATATCCTATAAAGAGGGGGGAAATCCTATGAAAGAAAAGGAGTACCAATTTGCCACAAAGGCAATTCACGCAGGTTATGATCCAAATAAGCATCAAAATAGCTTAACCCCGCCAATCTACCAAACATCAACATTTACCTTTCCCACAGTGGAACATGGAGCGAACAGATTTGCAGGAATAGATGAGGGGTATATTTACTCCAGATTAGGTAATCCAACGGTGACAGTATTAGAAGAACGAATTGCACAATTGGAAGGCGGAGAAGCTGCACTGGCGTTTTCATCAGGAATGGCTGCTATTTCAGCTGTTCTCATCGGCATAACAAAAGCGAATGATCACATTATTTGTTCAAAAGGAATTTACGGCTGTACGTTTGGTTTATTACAGCTTTTAAAGGAAAAGTACAAAATTGACTATACTTTTTCTGAGCTATGTTCAGAGGAAGATATTCTTGCACAGATAAAGAAAACGACACGCTGCATATTTATTGAAACTCCTATGAACCCTACAATGAACTTAATTGATTTAGAAAAGGTTGTCTCGATTGCTAAGGAACGAAACATTAAGGTGGTTGTAGACAATACGTTTTGTTCTCCATATTTACAAACACCAATTACGCTTGGATGTGATCTGGTTATCCATAGTGGAACAAAATATATTGGTGGTCACGGAGATGTCATTGCGGGTCTGGTAGTAGGAGACAAAAATACGATCGATTCCTTAAAAAAGACTATACAAAAGGATATAGGTGGAGTTATCTCTCCATTTGATGCATGGTTACTACTTAGAGGGTTGAAAACATTAGCTGTTAGAATGGATCGTCATTGTGAGAATGCAGAGAAAATTGCGATGAAACTAAAAGAGCATCCAAAGGTTAAAGCCATTTATTATCCCAAGGATCCCGATCATTCCCACTATCAAATCATGAAAAAACAAATGAAAAATGGCGGAGGATTACTATCATTTGAAGTAAAAGGGACATTTGAGGATGCTGTTAAATTTGTGAATCATTTAAAGTTAATACCCATTGCTGTAAGCTTAGGTGATGCAGAAACATTAATTCAACACCCTGCTTCTATGACACATGCTGTTGTTCCCGCACATATAAGGAGGGAAATGGGAATTTCAGATATGTTGATGCGTCTCTCTGTAGGTCTTGAAGCCTGGGAGGATATTTGGGAAGACATACAATCAGCATTAAATCATATATAGCTAGTGGCATCATGCTACTAGTTTTTCTGGTTTATTAGAAAAAACAAACAAATAGATAGAATAGGAAATATTTTTAGGACGTATAGGTATATCCTTTTGCATCCATAAGTAAATAGAAGGACAGGGAGTTCTTGATTGACTCTTGCTCATAGAGGATCTGTCCTATAAATTAACTACATGACTTTAGAAGTAACTGTGTTTCTAGTATTAGTCTGTCTAATTCTTCGCTATACTTAATTGTTTCAGGGTTGTTCATTCCTTTTGCCTGGGCAGTAGCGATCATTAATCTTCTCACTAAATCTATTTTATGACCCAGATCTTGGTTCACATTATTCATCATTTTTCATGGCTCCCTATGCTTAACAGATCGTATATACCTATTATTATTGATTTCTTCCCATTTTGGAATGCCTTCGACAATCATTCTATCAAATAGACAAAATTTTTATTGTTTTAGACATAATTTATCTTTATATGCACGGATCGTTTTGAGTGTTCAAAAATAAACACAGAAAGATTTTGGTTCTTTCATACTAAAAAAACCACATTTGTCCATAATAAACCATATATTAGAAGGAATTAGTTCATTTTATCATTTCAAATATGGTTAAGGTGTGTAGCCAATGAGAGCTGTTATGTTTTTTACAATATTTATCCTGCTTAGCTTATTGATTGCTCAGATTGATGCGTATCTTTATAGCAGTAATTTAATTAACCAATATAAGACACTTTTAGCGATGGATCCGGGATCTAATAAATGGATGATCTATGTTTTTCTACTAGTTGGATTTCTTTATTCTGTAGGGAAAAGTGTGAAAGAAAAATTACAAAAAATAAAAAACATTGGAAGTAAGTAGAGTAATGAAGCAACTGGTAGAGAAAATTTCACTCTGGCAGCTTTATATCCTTATTGTTTGTTTTCAAATTGGTAGTGCTGCTTTAGTAGGAATAGGAAATGAAGCAAAGCAGGATGCTTGGATTGCTGTCATCATTGGAACTTTTTTTGGAATGGCTATTATGCTTTATTATTTGTTTCTCCTTTCAAAAGTACCTGGTAAGAACTTATTTGAGCTATTTGTCTTTTGTTTTGGAAAGTGGATCGGTAAATTTTTCACACTATTATATGTTATCTACTTCTTTTATGTATCTGCCAGGGTGTTGAGGGATTTTTGTGAACTTTTAGTTTCTACAATTTTTGAGGTCACACCATTAGAAGTTATCTCTATCACGATGATGCTTGTCATCGTTTATATATTTCAGCATGGATTAGAGGTGCTGGGGAGAACAAGTGAGGTATTCTTTCCATATGTTGTCGCTTTTATTGTTATGACTGGTTTAGGTATATGGTTCTCGGGTGAGTTTGAAATAAGCAATATCCAGCCGATCTTAGCTGATGGATTTAAACCTATTGTAAATGCACTTTTTCCGCAGTTAATAACCTTTCCTTTTGGAGAAGTAGTGACTTTTATGGTGATAAGCGCCTATATTGGCACAAAAAAGCATATAAAAAAGGTGAGTGCTGCCGGTGTTTTTACCAGTGGTGTTTTGCTTGCATATGGTGCTCTCATTCAAATATCTACTTTAGGAGTTGATGTAAAGGAACGGGCAAACTTTCCTTTATTAAGTGCTTCACGTGAAATATCCTTATTGAACTTTATAGAACGAGTAGATTTGATTATTGTGTTTTTCGTTATGTTCGGAATCATCGTAAAGGTGGGGATCTTTTTTTACGGAGGTTTAAAGGGTCTAGAACTAATTACGAATAAACCATATCGAAGCATGACACTTCCAATGGGATCACTCATTGCCTTTTTTTCAGCTGTTATTAGTCATAACTTTGTTGAACATCTTAAGGAAGGGCTAGTGTTCGTGCCATTCTTTATGCATATCCCTTTTCAATTCGGTATTCCTTTGCTTCTACTGCCCTTTATTTTATGGAAAACAAGGAAAAGAAAAAAGGAGTCTAGCTCATGAGTAGTTTTTCATCTTTGTTTACAAGAAGAAAAAACAAAAATAGGGGAAGAACCTCTGAAAAAGAGATATATGATCAAGAGGGGATACCAAAGCATTATGACAGAAAGCTGGATCGAAATTTATGTAGTATTCAAGAGTTATTTAAACAGACGACTGATTATGAAGAAATCCATATTAAAGTTGGAGATCTAAGGGGATGTGTTTGTTACTTAGGTACAATGTTAAATAAAAGCGAGCTGAATATGCAGGTTTTAGAACCGCTGAGAGAAGCATTTAAGCAGCCGAAAGCAGATGCACACAGAGATTTAGACTCTTTAAGAGAAGCCTTTTTTCCTGCTGTTTCTTATGAATATGCGGAAACACTTCATCAGCTTGTTTGGCAAATGTTAAACGGTTATGCTGTTGTCATGATAGATGAGCATAGTAAGGCCTTGGCGTTAAACATAGGAGGAACAGATAAGCGTTCCATTTCGGAGCCTAGTACTCAAACGATTATTCGTGGCCCGAAGGAAGGGTTTATAGAGGATATTAACACGAACATAGGTCTAATTAGGAAAAAAATAAAAAGTCCCAGGTTGGTTTTTGAAGATTTTAGAGTTGGAAGTGACTCAAATACCAACCTATCAATTGGATATATGAAAGGAATTGTAAATGAAGATATCTTAAGTGAGGTAAAGCTAAGGATAAATAAGATAAATGCTTCAGGTATACTTGATACTGGGAATGTAGAAGAGCTTATTACAGATGAAACCTTTACCTTTTTCCCTCTTATTTATAATAGTGAACGACCAGATAGCATTAGCGGAAATATTTTGGAGGGGAAAATCGCTATTCTCCTTGACGGTTCACCATTTGTGTTGATCGTTCCCTCTGTTTTTACAGATTTTTTTCAGTCTACAGAGGACTATTATCAACCATTTTTTATGACAAGCTTTATAAGAATTATCCGGTATGTGTCATTTATGATTACCCTAACATTTCCTTCTTTATATGTGGCGATTACGACTTATCATCATGAGTTAATGCCAACACCGCTTTTAATAAATATACAAAGTCAGAGGGAAGGGGTACCATTTCCTGCAGTTATTGAAATATTAATGATGGAGCTTACCTTTGAAGTATTAAGGGAAGCGGGAGTTAGAATGCCGCGGGCTGTTGGCCAAACATTATCTATTGTTGGAGCGCTAGTTATCGGACAAGCTGCAGTTGAAGCTGGTTTGGTTTCTAATGTTTTAGTTGTCATTGTTGCATTCTCTGCCATTGCCAGCTTTGTGTCTCCTATTTATAATTTTTCTATTGCAGCAAGGTTAATTCGGTTTATTTTGATTATTATGGCTGCATCATTAGGTTTATATGGAATTCTTTTATCGCTCATTGTTATGGTTATTCACTTAGTAAGTTTGCGAACATTTGGAATCCCATATTTAACTCCTGTTGCTCCGTTCAGACTAAAAGATCAAACAGATGTGTTTGTCCGTGTCCCAATTTGGGGAGACCGGTATCGCCCTTCCTATTTGATGACTAAAGCACCGGTAAAAAATAAAGATTCTTCTCGACCATCTTCTCCAGATCAAAACACTGGGGGTAAGAAGGAAAATGACTAAAAAAATCCTACTGCCTTTTTTTGCACTACTATTATTTCTAACAGGGTGTTGGGATCGGGAAGAGCTTGATGAGATAGCAATTGTGGCAGGTATTGCAGTGGACAAAGGAAAAGAAAAAAAGTATCGGATGACAGTAGAGGTTATTAACTCCGCGGAATTTGGAAAACAAAGTGCACAAGGAAATGCTCCTGTTAACATCTATACATTAGAAGGGAATTCTCTCTCGGAATTATCAAATAAAATGAATGTGGGACTAACCCGTAAGCTCGTATTTTCACATACAAGGGTTCTTTATATAAGTGAAGAGGTGGCAAGAGATGGGATTTTTGGATTTTTGGATTTTCTTGATCGAAGTGGACAGTTTCGAAATGACTTTAGTATTGTTATCACAAGTGGTTATCCTGCTTCAACTTTCACAAAAATCACCTATCCTGTGCAAAAAAGTCCTTCATTGAAGCTTAGTACTCAAATTACGACGCTAACGGACGAGTGGGGTGGAAATCCGGATGTTCAGTTATATGATTTTATTACATCCCTTATTTCAAAAGGAATTAATCCTGTTGCCGGAATAATATCCATTCGAGGTGATCCTGAAAAAGGGCAATCTGTAGATAATAATAAAGAAATTGATCCTGGTGCATTGGTTCTTGCTGATGGGATGGCTATTTTTAAAGGTGATAAAATGGTGGGGAAACTTTCACTAAATGAAACTAGGGGATACCTTTGGACGAAAGAGTTAAGAAGTACGAGTTTGAGTATTGCATGTGATTCAGAAGATGCTAATACAACAAATAAAGACGAGTTTTATTTAGATGTTCGAGTCATAAGATCAAAGGTCAACTTAGAATCCAAATATGAAAATGATCGACCGAAGATCAAAGTGAAAATTAATGCGGAAGCTAAGATACAAGGAACACAATGTGCTAAAGATTTGACAAAAATTAATGTTTATTCAGACCAGGAAAAACTAGTTGAAAAATTCGTAAAAGCAGAAATATCCCAGCTTATTAAAAAAGTCCAGAAGGAATACGAAGTAGACATCTTCGGATTTGGAGATGCTCTTAATAGGCAGGATCATAAGAAGTACAAAGAAGTGGAGTACAGATGGGATGAAGAGTTCGCAAAAGCTGAACTGGACGTTGAGGTAGATATTCAGTTATTAAGAGCGGGGATAAAAAGCAAAAGCTTTAATGCAGATATAGAGGAATTAAGTGAGTAATAATAGCCAATCACACCGCCAATTCACAGATGTGAATTGGCTTTTTACTTGTAACAAACTAGTATAATCTACTATGATGGTAACGAATGAAGAAGTGAGGGAGACTATCATGTATTTAACAGTTCAAGAAACAGCAGAATACCTGTCATTATCAGAAGAGCAAATTAAAAAACTAATCCTTGAAAAAAAGATCAGAGCACTCTTTGATGGAAATCAATATTTAATTAATAAGGAACAATTTAATACCCACCTAGAACAAATGGAAAAATATAAAAAGGTAGTGGAAGAATATATGAAAGAACCAATTCCAGAGGATATCGATGTAAAAGACGAAGACTAATTTTTCTTACTTAAAAAGTAATGACAATTCTCTGGAAAGATGTTATCATTATCAATAATGATAACAATTAAAAGGGGATAAGTCCATGAGCACAATTCGTGAAGAAGAGATCTCAATCACTCATGATATTACATTAAAGGGGACAATGTCCTATCCATGTTTAGAATCGGAAAAACACCCTGCTATTATCTTAATTAATGGTTCAGGTAGTTCAGATCGTGATGGAAACATGAAGAAACCTGCCATTCAATCAGATTTATATAAAGAATTAGCTCATTTCTTAACGGGATTAGGCTTTATTACGCTAAGATATGATAAAAGATCTGTCGGGGAAAGTGAAGGCGATCCGATCAAGTCTGGCATGTTGGATTTGGTCCGTGATGTGCAAGAAACCATTCAATTTTTGAAGAATCATCCAAAAGTAGATCATGATAGGGTTTTGCTATTAGGTCATAGTGAAGGATGTATTATTGGAACAATCGCACATCAACAAATACCTGTTGCCGGTTTGATATTACTTGCCGGGGCAGCAAGTAATATTGAAGAGCCAATGGACTATCAAAATAAACAAGTTATTGAGGAAATAAAGCACTTAAAAGGCATTAAAGGAATGATCTTGAGAAAACTTGTTACACAATCGAAGGTGGAAAAACAAGCTGCTAATCTAAAGAGAAAAATAGAGCAATCACAAGGTGATACGATGAGGTATCAATTGAAAAAGATGCCGGTAAGATGGTTTAGAGAACATTATTCTTTTTCAACAGAAATGATTATTAATATCCTTAAAAATGCTCAATGTCCTATATTGGCTATTACAGGTGATAAGGATGTCCAGGCAAATCCCGAAAATGTAAAAAGGATAGAGCAACTTGAAAAACCGAACGCAACTGCAATTGTTATCGAAAACATGGATCATATGCTAAAGGAATTTAATGGAGAAAGAACAATTTTAAACCTATTAAAACAATACAAAAAGGAAGCAAAAGCTCCAATTCATCACAAGCTTAAAGAAGAATTGAAAGACTGGTTGATCATAAATTATCTATAATGTGTAAGGAACTCAGTGTGGATTAAGCGCTGAGTTTGTTCTTTGTAAAGAACAAATATCCTTATTTAGGCTTCCTGATGCAAATGCTATTTTGTTATGGAATTTTTAAAAAAAGTGGGAGATTCGTACGATTGTCGAATAATGTAGATATTTCTCATAAATATATAGCATGTGGTTGGATTGTTCGCTATAATGATGTCAGATACTGTACAATCTTTAGGGAGAGAAAGAATGATGCAACAATCGACACAACTTAGATTTATTGGGATAATAGCAGTGATTGTTGGAATTATCTTTATTAGTATAATTGGATTTAAGATGAAAGATATCATCTCAGAAGCTGTTTCAACTGGAACTGATGGGAAAACAAAGGTGACCATCATAACATCAGATGTCATTGTAGATCAAAGTTGGGGGAGCTTGGCATATAAAGGAAAACTGAAAATGGAAGAGCTTTTTCCAGTTGACGTAACTCTATATAGTGAAATTAATACAAACAAATTAATAAAGGATACAATTGAAGAAGCGGTACAAAACCAATCACAAGTGATTATCGGTCATGGTCGTGAGTTTTCGGACGTATTTACAGAATCAGCAAAAAAGTACTCAGATATTCACTTTATCACTCTACATGGATCTTCAAAATATCCAAATCAATCTGTTTACACATTTGATCAAGGGGAAATCGAATACTTTGCTGCACTTGCTGCAGCGAAAGTGACTGAAACGAATAAAGTTGGCTTAATTGATTCATATGAAGCAAGAAACAAAAATCCGGAATTTGAAACAGGGTTAGCCTACTATAAACCGGAGATAAAATTCTATTATCGTCATGTTAATAGCAGAGATGATGGTAAAAAAGCTTCTAAAATACTTCAACAGTTAATAGATGAGGGCGTAGATGTTGTTTATAGCAAAGGAAACTCCTTCAATAGAGATGTCATAGATTTGGCGAAAAAGTCAGGAATATATGTCATTGGCTATCTTGACGATCAATCATATATGGGGAAGGATCATGTTATTACGAGCGTGAAAAATGATGTATCTCAAGCATATGTTGTCATGATGGAAGATTACTTTAGTAAGGATGGAATTCCACATGGGCAAGTGATGTTAAGTGCGGAGCATGGTGTGTATAGCCTAGCTCCGTTTGGACCAATGTTGTCTGATAAAGATAAACAGTTTATAGAAAGTGAAATGAATAAATTCGAAGAAGGAGAGATTAGCTTTCCTTCATTAAAGTAAGGAGGATTACGTTGAGAAAATTATTGAAACATATGTCATTTCGAGCAAAAATTCTCTCAATCCTCCTGATGTTGACTTTTCTGTTAAGTGGTTTTTCCTACGTTTTGGTACAATCAATTGAAGCTGTTAAAGAAGTGAGTAACACAATAGAGGAGAAGAACGTACCTGAGGTCTATTGGCTTACACAATGGGATAAAGATCTTGCCGTTAGAGAGCTGGTTGTAAAAGAGTATTTAGGAGAAAATTTATGTTGTGATTTCGTTGAAGTCTATCAGTCTTATCAATATGAAGAAGAAAATGAAACGTCTGATCAACCTCCTGCTGTTCCTTCTTCCCTAATTAGTATAAAAAAAGATATAGAATTACTAGACTTTATGGTCATAAATAATATTCAAGGATTATTAGCATATGAAGAGTATGATGATGCCCGTACATATATACATTCAGATTACCTGCTACAACTTGAAGAATTACAGACCGAAATAAATGAAGAGAAGGAATTGGTTTTTACAAAGTTCACTGCACATTCGAACGAGTTTTCGAGTATTATTTCAAATGCACTTTGGCTACTCATTAGTATCACAATAGTAGCTATTTGTTTGTCTATTGTTGCAGCGTATCGAATAAGTGCAAATTTGACAAAGCCTATTGAAACAATGGTTGATAAAGTAGACCTCATTGCCAGAGGCCAGTACGGGCTTACTTTGCCACCTCTGAAACAGGTTGAATTTGAAGAATTGGCGAATTCCATTAATCAAATGTCCAAGAGTCTGAAAGATTCATTTACAACTATTTTGAATGATAAAATGTATCGCGAGCAAATCGTGAATTCTTTGCCAATTGGTATTATAACAATAAATGATGAGTTGTCAGAGCTCAAAATTAATAGAGCAGCTGCTGATATTTTACAATATAATGAAGACAGAATAAGTCAGTTTATGAATGAAAAGATTTATGATGAAAATGAACAGTTTTGGAATATCGTAACTCGTGATTCAAACTTTCATCATAGAAAGATTACATATAAAACTGCAAAAGAAAACAAAGTCTTGCTCGTATCTCAAACAGGAATGCACGATCATCAGTGTCACATTATTGGAAGAATGATTAATTTTGTTGATATGACAGAGACCGAAGAACTAGAGAAAAGAATGTACCAATCTGAGAAGTTAGCCATAGTGGGAGAAATAGCTGCAGGTGCTGCACATGAAATTCGGAATCCTTTGGCTGTTGTCCAAGGCTTCTTATCGTTGATGAATCAATCACTGGGGGATAAAGAGAAAAACCAATATCATATGGCTCTGCTGATGAAGGAACTCGAACGGATTAACAGTATCATTGAGGAAATGCTGCTTTTATCAAAGCCTGGAGCCCCCATTAAAAAAGAGGTATGTCTTCAAAGTGTATTAGAAGAGTTTTTACCATTAATTATTGATTCCTCTGAAGATATTACCATTTATATCAACCTGATTCATAGAACTGTACCAATTGATTCCAAGCAAATGAAGCAGGTTTTTCATAATCTTGTTCGGAACAGTATTGAAGCAATGCGCGGACGTGGAGAAATACGCATTTATTCACAAGTATCCGATAATTACTTTCAGATTTATGTAAAAGATAATGGTCCGGGAATATCATATGATTTAAAGGAAAAGATTTTTGACCCGTTCACAAGCTCAAAAGAAGATGGAACAGGCTTAGGGTTAATGATTGTAAAAAGAATTATTGAAAACCATGATGGATATATTACCATACATGAGACCTCTTCAGATGGTACAACTTTTTTGATAGGTCTCCCTTTAACATAAAAGAAGATGGCCGACAAAGGCCATCTTCTTTTTAAATAATGATTATTTTAATTTAAACGAACTTTTCAGAGACACGATTCGATTGAATACCGTTTTTTCTGCTGTTGTGTGCTTTGGATCTACATTAAAGTATCCATGGCGGAAGAATTGAAACTTGTCTTGTGGTTGAATATCCTTCATATTCGGTTCAATAAATCCTTGTAAAACTTCCAATGAGTTTTCATTTATATAATCAAGGAATGTCTTTTCTTCTGAAGACTCAACTTCATCTTCAATTTCTTCGTCTTTTTGCTTATCAAGGATAAGTGGCTCATATAAACGAAATTCCGCAGGCAACGCATGCTTTGCATCAACCCAGTGTAATGTTCCTTTTACTTTACGACCAGTAAAGCCGGTACCACTCTTTGTTTCTGGATCGTAGGTACAATGAATCTCAATCACATTTCCATTTTCATCTTTAATAACCTCTTCACACTTAATGAAATAAGCATGTTTTAACCTTACTTCATTTCCAGGGAACAGGCGGAAATACTTTTTGGGAGGGTTTTCCATAAAGTCCTCCTGCTCGATATAAATTTCACGGGAGAATGGAATTTGTCTTGTTCCCATCTCAGGCACTTCAGGGTTAATCTCTGCATCAAGCATTTCAACTTGATCTTCCGGGTAATTTGTAATGACAACTTTCAAAGGCTTCAAGATTCCCATTGTGCGAGGAGCTTGAAGTTTTAAGTCTTCACGGACAAAATGCTCAAGCATTGCTTCATCTGCAGTAGCAAATCCTTTAGAAACACCTGTTTCTTTTACAAACTCACGAATAGCTTTTGGCGTATATCCTTTTCTACGTAGCCCGGAGATTGTTGGCATACGTGGATCATCCCATCCATCAACAACCTTTTCATCAACCAGTTGTTTTAATTTTCGCTTACTCATTACTGTATTAGTGATACCTAAACGACCAAATTCTATTTGCTGAGGTTTATGCTCCATTTCACATTCTTCAATGACCCAGTTATAAAGAGGGCGTTGGTCCTCAAACTCTGTTGTACATAAGGAATGTGTAATGCCTTCGATTGCGTCTTCGAGTGGATGAGCAAAAGCATACATTGGATAGATACACCAAGTATCACCGGTATTATGATGAGTAGCATGTGAAACACGGTAGATAACAGGATCACGTAAATTTATGTTTGGTGATGACATATCAATTTTAGCGCGGAGAACTTTTTCTCCATTGCCAAATTCTCCATTACGCATACGCTCAAATAAATCAAGGTTTTCCTCAATAGAGCGATTTCGGTATGGACTTTCTTTACCAGGCTCAGTCAATGTGCCACGATATTCTCTTATTTCATCCGCTGTTAAATCATCTACATAGGCTTTTCCTTTTTTAATAAGGAGTACAGCACGATTGTACATTTCTTCAAAATAATCGGATGCAAAGAATAAACCGTCCCAGTCGTAGCCTAACCAAGCTACATCTTCTTTAATGGATTCTACATATTCTGTATCTTCTTTTAATGGATTTGTATCATCAAATCGTAAATTTGTTTTTCCTTTAAATTCATCTGCTAATCCGAAGTTAATAACAATCGATTTTGCATGACCAATATGAAGATACCCATTTGGCTCCGGCGGGAAGCGAGTGTACACATAATCCCGTTTTCCTGTCTCAAGATCCTCTTTAATAATTGTTTTAATAAAGTTTGAGGAATTGTGTTCCAAATCAGATCAAACCTTTCTTTTATATGTAAGAATAAATTCTACCCTCCATTATACCAATAGATGATAAAAAGGTTAATTTACTTGCGGTATTTATTTGTAATAGTATATATAATTGCTACATGAATCAATGTGTATACAAGAATTGAAGAAAAGATAAGCTGTTTTCTGAAAGAATTTATTTAGTTCCTAGTTTGAATCGGTAGTGTCTGGAGCGAAATGGAACGGACTAATATTACATGTAACTTTATTAAAAGACCATAGTACGCAAAAAAACTAAAGGAAAGTTAAGTGTATGCATCTTAACCAGTTGTGCAAAATAACATAGTCTGGTAGGAGGTGAGAGTATGCCAAATAGAAACGATAATAAATTCAGAAAGATTGAATCTGAAAGTCAAAAACAAGGTAAATCTCAAGAAGAATATGCGGCAGAGTTAGCGAGCAACAAAATGAAAGCACAGAAAAGAAAATAATAACTCAAATGGACAAGCATAAATGCTTGTCTTTCATATTGAAAAAATGTAAGCCTTTTAATATAAAGATAAAATAATTCGGATATTATAAATATTCAAAAAATGGTTGACATTCATTCTATACCGGATTAAAGTATATGTATTGTTATTTTACTTAATCGCATAAAAACAACTCTTATCAAGAGTGGCAGAGGGACTGGCCCGATGATGCCCGGCAACCGTTCTATTTCCGAATAGAATTGGTGCTAAATCCTGCAAAGCTGTATGGCTTTGAAAGATAAGAGAGGAGACTCCTATTATTGTGGTGAAACCTCTCTGTCTAAGAGAGGTTTTTTGTGTTACCCGGACTTGTGAAATTAGAGAGAACAAGTTCAAGGCATGAGTAAATCATATTCTATTAATTGAGGGGAGCAATGCAGCTATGAAGAACAAACTATTTAACACATTATTTATTTTAACATTGGTATTAACCGTATTTGTTTCAGGGTGTTCATCTAGTAATGGTGAAACGAATGAGTCGACAAAATCAAAAGGAAATCCTGACGTGTCACTTGATAATGTGCCTGAAAGATTTAAAGATGGCGAAGAAGTGAAAATTAAAGTAATCCGCAAAATTGGCGGGGATGATCATACAGCTCAATTTCTAGCAGGAGCTAAAGAAGAAGGGGAGGCATTAGGCTTCCAAGTTGATGTGTTCACAGCAAATGGTGACACAGCTAAATTCCATGATGCCATCGCACAAGGACTTGAAGAAGATTATGATGGATTTATCATTTCTCATGGTGATGACGAAGCAACAATTAATGCTGTGCAAAAGTTGGTTGATGCAGGTAAAAGTGTTGTTACATTTGACTCAATTGATGGATTATCAAAAATTAATGGAGTGACATTAACTTCACAGGATGATGAAGCACTGGCTAAATTAGCTTTAGATCAATTAGTGAAAGAGACAAAAGGTGAAGCGAATATCGTATACCTTTGGGTTGACGGGTTTCCTCCAATGGTTAGAAGAAATGCTGTTTACCAAGATGTTTTAAAGAATAATCCGGGAATTAAAGAAGTAGAGCGCTTTGGTATTGCATCTGCAGATACATCTGTTCAAACGCAAAACGCTGTTGCTTCTATGCTTAATAAGCACCCGAAAGGTGAAATTGATGCGATTTTCGCAACATGGGATGCATTTGCAATCGGTGCAGCACGTGCCATTAAAGAAGCTGGAAGAGATGAAATTAAGATTTATGGTATTGATGTTTCGAATGCGGATCTACAAGAAATGCAAAATGAAGCAAGCTCATGGAAATACACGGCAGCTGTTGATCCAAAGCTTATCGGTGCAGTGGACATGAGGATTTTGGCTAAAAAACTTGCTGATGAAGAAACACCTGAAACATATAATCTTGAAGCATCACTTATTTCACAAGATGCGTTACTTCAATCGAATGAGCCTATTAATATGGTGAACTTAGCTGACACTGTGGAAGGTTGGGGTCAGTCAGATGCATTTGAAGAAGAATGGATGAAAACATTAAAAGAATATTATAAGAAATAATATCTCTAGCAGAGAACGGGCGGAAGTCGAGTTCTTACTCTCGGAACACCCGTCTCGCTCCTTTTTTCCTCTATATAAACCTCCTATTAAAAATTCCAATAAAACCAAGAACAGATCAATAAGGAAGGAGGAAGGACAATGAATACATCAGTATTAAATATGAGAGAAATTTCAATTGAGTTTCCTGGAGTAAAAGCACTTGACTCTGTTAATTTTACGATGAAAAGCGGTACGACTCATGCGCTAATTGGAGCAAATGGTGCAGGAAAATCGACTCTAATGAAAGTTTTATCTGGTGCTTACAATCATTACACAGGACAGATCCAAATAGACGGCAAAGAAGTGTTGATTAAAGACCCTAAGGATGCACAAGTACAAGGTATTCAAATTGTTCACCAGGAAGTGGATACAGCTCTTATCCCATATTTAACAGTAGGAGAGAACATTATGCTCACCAAAACAGTGAGTGAGATGGGAAAGAGGCAATTCATTCGCTGGAAGCAAATCCATCAACAGGCAGCTGAAATTTTAAATAGCTTAAAAATTAAGGTGTCATCTAAAAAGCTGGTAAGTGAACTGACTCTTGCAGAAAAACAGATGGTACTGATTGCAAGAACAGTCTCGTCAAAATGTAAATTCCTTATCCTCGATGAGCCGACTGCACCGTTAAGTCATGCTGAGACAAAGGAATTATTCAGGATTGTTCGTGATCTAAAGGAGAAAAATGTCGGAATTATCTTTATTTCACACCGTCTTCCTGAAATATTTGAGGTTTGTGATGAGATTACAATCATGAGAAACGGAATGCTTGTCACACATGAACGTATTCGTGAGACAACTCCTAATAAAGTAATAGAAAACATGCTTGGTAGAGAACTAGAAGAGCAGTTTCCGGAGAGAACATTCCAAATTGGTGAAACGGTCCTGGAGGTCAACCATCTTTACGATGATGAAAAACTATCAGGTGTTTCCCTGCATGTAAGACAAGGTGAGATTATTGGAATCGCGGGCTTAGTAGGAGCAGGTAAAACAGAGCTATGTAAAACCTTGTTTGGTGAAAAGAAGCTTGCATCAGGAGAAATAAAGCTGCATGGTAAAAAACTAAAAATGGCCAACCCTTATCAAGCAGTTAAACAAGGGATTGCCTTGGTTCCTGAAGAAAGACGAAAAGAAGGGATCTTGGTAGAAGAGTCTGTTGTAACAAATTTAACCGCAGCAAACCTGGGAGCTTTCACAAGTGCACTTAGCTTTGTAAAGCGCAAAGCTGAAAAGCAACAAGCTGTAGAGCTTATTAAAAGCCTTGGAATCAAAACACCATCAGATGAAACGAAAGTGAAAAATCTATCCGGTGGAAATCAACAGAAAATTGCAATAGGAAAATGGCTTATTACAGATGCTGATGTTTATATTTTTGATGAACCTACAAAAGGGGTAGATGTAGGAGCGAAAAAGGATATTTTTGAACTCATATGTGAGTTGGCGAGAAGAGGAAAGGCTATTCTTTATGCCTCTTCAGAATTAGCCGAAATCATTGGAATTACAAATCGCTTATATGTTTTGTACGACGGTAAGGTTGTTAAAGAAGTAAATACAGATATAACGAACGAAGAAGACCTATTATTATATTCAACAGGAGGCAACTAAGATGGCTGAATTAAATCCTGTGCAAACCAATAAAGTGAAAAGATCATTTGATTTATTTCAATTTCTGTATAAATACGGAACAATTTTAACGATCTTTATTCTCATCATCGTGTTTGCAGTAACGAATCCAACGTTTATTCAAGGAAATAATATTATAAATATATTACGATCAATATCTATTGTAACGATTATCGCAATTGGAATTACCATCTCTCTTTCTGTAAATGGATTCGACTTATCTGTGGGATCTGTTGCTTCATTATCTAATGCGATTGTCATTTCAATGTTCGTATGGTTCTCACAGAATACACTCATTGCCATATTCTCAGCTATTGTTGCGTCATTATTAGTCGGGGTTTTAAATTCATTTATTATTGTAAAATTAAAAGTTCCTGATATGTTAATAACCCTTGCAACAATGTTTATTGTGCAGGGAATTGCTCTAACATATACAAAAGGTGCTACTGTATCACAAAATATGGTCATGCCTGACGGAACTTTTGCAACAGGACTTATTAGTCCGGTTTTTGAGCATATTGGACAAGTACCTTGGATTATTGTCATTATGGTGGTCGTAGTGATTGCTGTTCATATTTTTTTAACGTACACAAAGCATGGCCGTTATATGTATGTGATCGGCGGGAATATTGAAGCGGCAAGATTATCTGGAATTCCGGTGAATAAATATAAAGTAGCTGCTTATCTTTTATCAGCTCTTTTTGCATCAATTGGAGGAATCGTACTGGCTTCAAGAGTCATGACAGCGGAGATCAACGCTGGAGCCCCTTATTTAATGGATTCAGTTGCTGCTGCATTTATTGGATTTTCTGTACTTGGGGCAGGAAAGCCAAATGCTTTTGGAACATTTGTCGGTGCCGTCTTAATTGGTATATTACAGAATGGACTTGTTATGATGTCCGTACCATATTATGCAATGGATATTGTGAAAGGAACGGTTTTGGCGTTTGCCCTTGCCCTTACTTACTACAAGCAAAAATAGCTGCTGATTGAATCAGCAGTTTTTTTTGTTCTATCAGATATGTAGTTAAATTTTATGAATGATAGCATAAAAAAATGTCGAATTATTCAGACAAATTATCCGTATATTTCCCAGGAAAGGAATTTTTCTGTGAATTTTAGACAAGCCTTGCGTTATAATTGGAAATAATTGAAATAGTTAGGGGGGACACTATGAATATATTATCAATTAGTGATTTAGAAAAGCATGAAGGCAATGCAGTTATCTTTTCGTCTTTCAGTTTGACAGTCGATGCGGGAAATGCTGTTGCCATTCATACCAATATGGATGTGCAGAAAATAGTAATGAATATGCTGTTAGGAGAGCTTCCAATTTTGACAGGAGCAATAAAAGTGAATGATATAAATATTGCTGGTTCAAAGAAGAAATATTTACAGCATATCGGAGTTTTATCCTTAAATGACGGTCTATATGAGAGGCTTACTGTAAAGGAGTATTTATCATTTTATCAAAAACTGTATGATTCTAAATCATCACTTGAACAAATTCTGCTAACTGTCCAACTAGAAGAACAGAAGAATACAAGAATTGGAAAGTTAAGCTTTTCGGAGAAAAAAAGAGTACATCTTGGTAATTTGCTGCTAAAACCGGTATCTCTTTATGTATTAGAGGAACCTGACCAAAACACGGATCTGGAGACGAACAGAGTCCTTAATATGGTCGTACAGGAGTTGATTAGCAAAGATAAAGCAGTTGTGATTCTAACCGGCAATATGGAAAGCGCATTGACCCTAACCGACAATGTCTATCGTTTAGATAGTTCTGGTCTTTCTAAGCTTGATGTAACTGCAGAAGAATCTGATCAGGAGACCGAGATGGAAGCTATGATTCAGCCTGTGAGGTTTGAAAAAATTCCAACAAAGGTGAATGAAAAAATTGTTTTATTTGATCCGCCCGAAATTGATTATATTGAAAGCAGTGAAGGCCAGTCGCAGCTTTATATTAAAGGGGAAATTTATCAAAGTATGTTCACGCTAAATGAGCTGGAGGAACGCCTGCAACCATTTGGTTTTTTTCGCTGTCATCGTTCCTATATAGTTAATTTGCAAAAGGTGAGGGAAGTTGTAACATGGACGAGAAACAGCTTTACACTTATCTTAAATGACGCTAGCAAATCCTCTGTTCCGCTCTCGAAAGCAAAAATGGCGGAATTAAAAGGGATGCTTGGCCTAAAATAGTGCTCCATTCATGGTGAATATGCGCCACTTACATAGAATTTTGCTCCTTTTGCGGGGTTATTACTGCACCATTGTGACTCCTCCTATATGATGAAGTCAAATCACAAAGCAATGCAGGAGGATGACAATGGAAAAGATAATTGAAGTGAGGTCATTGGCAAAACTGTTCGGTAATCAGCGTGCACTTGAGGATGTTTCATTTGAAGTAAATAAAGGAGAAGTATTGGGTTTTCTCGGGCCGAGTGGTTCAGGAAAGACAACAACTATAAAAATCTTAACAGCTCAACTGTCTCAAACAGATGGAGCTGCACTAGTGTTCGGGGAACCTGCTTTCCAATTAAAAAAACCGATTAACAGAAAAAAAAATCGGGATTATTACTGACAATAGCGGCCTGTATGAACGCTTATCAATTTATGACAATTTAAAACTGTATTGTGGGCTTTATGATGTGAGTATTTCGCGAATAGATGAAGTATTGGAAATGGTTAATTTAAAGGAAGAAAGTAAAAAGATTGTTTCAAAGCTTTCAAGAGGGATGCTTCAGCGAGTGACGCTTGCGCGGGCATTTCTTCATAAACCAGAGCTGCTTTTTTTAGATGAGCCTACATCAGCTCTAGATCCTGTCAATTCGCGCCATATTTATCGCGGCTTACAGGAACTAAAGGATAATGGTACAACAATTTTTCTAACAACTCATGATATGAATGAAGCAGAATTACTGTGTGACCGTGTTGCTTTTCTTCATAATGGCTCCATTCAGCTGATCGGACCGCCGAAGGAGTTGCGCAAGAGCTATGCAGATAATACACTGACGGTCGAATTAACGGACGGCACAACAGAAGTCATTTCAAAAGGGGAAGATGGTGCGGAAAAGCTGTATCGCTTTATGTCAGGAAATAAAGTAGTGTCAGTTAAAACAAACGAACCAACTTTAGGTGATATATTTGTTGAGATAACAGGGAGGAAATTATCATGACATTTTCAGTAAAAAGGACCTTAGCAATTTTTCAAAAAGATTATAAAGATATTTCAAAAAATATGTATGTTTCCTTTACGGCTATTATCCCTTTAGTTATGGCACTGCTATACGGTTCACAAGGAGAAATGACAATAGATACACAATATATCATCATTAATATGACATTGTCTCTTGTTGCTGCGTTTATTCAATGCTCACTTATTGCTGAGGAAAAGGAAAAGAATACATTGCGGGGCTTAATGCTTTCACCGGCTAGTACGGTAGAAATCTTGGCTGGTAAAGGGATGCTGACATTTATAACGACTATTTTTATTATTACTGTTTCTTGTTTTTTAATTGAGTATAAGCCGGAAAATGTCATGGTCATCGCAATCGCCATTGTTTTATCTACATTGTTTTACATTGGTTTAGGAACCTTTCTCGGCTTGATGACAAAATCAGTCATGGAAGCCTCTGTAGTGATTATGCCTTTTTTCTTTCTATTTACTTTCAGTTCATATGCCTTACTGCTTGCTGAAAAATTTCCTATCTTAAAGGCTGTGGAATATATGCCAAACACGCAGCTTGTCGAATTGGCCCGAGAAGTACAATCAGGTGCAGGTATTGTAGATGTATGGACTAACCTTATTGTCATTATGATTTGGATCATCGTGATTTTCGCTTTAGCTTATCGCATATTTAAGAAACGTATGATGGACTAATATATCCCATTCTTAACGGCCAGTAAGGCTCCGACTTCAAGATTAGAGAGAAACAAAGATGATAAGTGGGAGATAACTGGCCGTAAAGATCGGATAAGTTTCGCTAACCATCAATGGGGGATGAAGGAAACCCCCATTGATGGAAGTCTCACTTTAATTGAAAAAAGCATAACAACTCTCTAAAATGAAACTAATAATAAGGAGGGATTAAAGTAATGAATTTACTAGATTGGTACAACAATGGTTTAACAAAAGAAGAGTATATAAATGGAATGAACGTGAACAAATCAGAAATGATGGGGATATATGATAAGTTTTCATTAAATGAAACACATCAAAGCCGCTTAGCTTCGTTAAAAGGTAAAGATCTAAAAGTGATTGTACTGACGGAAGACTGGTGTGGCGATGCAATGTTGAACAATCCTATCCTCCTGAAAATTGCTGAAGAAATCGGTATGGAAGTTCGCTTTGTACTTCGTGATTCAAATTTAGAGCTCATGGATCAATATTTAACAAATGGTACATCTCGTGCGATACCAATTTTTATATTTCTAAATAGTGATGGTGAAGAAATAGCAGTATGGGGACCCCGCGCAGCAAAAATGCAGGAGTTTGTAATGGAGGAACGAAGCAACTTACCATCTAAGGAAGATCCTGCGTTCTCTGAAAAGCAATCGGCAATGTACAAAAAAATAACATCTGCTTATCAGGGAACACCTGGTTATTGGGATGTAGTAGCGGAAAGCATTATCGAAAAATTAAATGGTTAATAATAAAAGCTGGCGAATAGTTATGCCGGCTTTTTTTTTGTAAAAAACACCGCACCTGTCTCCTTTATAAGGACAATTGTACATCGTATAAAGAAAACCCTTGATTATTTGAAGAAAACAGAGGATAATAGTGATTAAAATTTGACTGAAAATTTTAAATAGTAGGAGATGTAGAAATGAAAGTTGTAAAGTTCGGTGGTTCTTCTTTAGCTTCAGGTGAACAATTAAAAAAAGTTTTGAATATTGTTGTGTCAGATCCAACTCGAAAGGTTGTTGTTGTATCTGCACCGGGAAAACGGTATTCAGATGATATAAAGGTAACTGATTTACTGATCGAATGTGCGGAGAAATATTTAGCAAATGAAAATGCTGAGGGTGTCTTTCAAACAATCATTGAAAGGTATGCAAGTATTGTAAAGGAATTATCGATCCCTTTGGATATTGTAGAAACCATCTCAAAAGACTTAAAGGCATTATTAGCAGGAGACAAAAGTAAGCCTGAAAGCTACCTTGATGCAGTAAAAGCAAGTGGAGAAGATAATAATGCAAAGTTGATTGCCGCGTTCTTCAGACATAGCGGGCTTAATGCCGAGTATGTTAATCCAAAAGATGCCGGTTTACTTGTTTCAGATGAGCCTGGTAACGCTCAAGTATTACCTGAATCGTACGAGAACTTATTTAAACTTCGTGAAAAAGAAGGGATCGTTGTATTCCCGGGATTTTTCGGTTATAACAAAAAAGGTGAGGTTCTAACATTTTCAAGAAGCGGATCAGACATTACAGGGTCAATTTTAGCAAATGGTATCAAAGCAGACCTGTATGAAAACTTCACAGATGTTGATGCGGTATATTCAGTTAACCCAACGTTTGTTCAAAATCCTAAGGAGATTAGTGAGCTGACATATCGTGAGATGCGTGAGCTTTCATATGCAGGCTTTTCTGTATTCCATGATGAAGCATTAATTCCCGCATTTAGAGCAGGTATTCCTGTAAATGTGAAAAACACAAATAATCCATCAGCACCGGGAACAAGAATTGTAAATGAGAGATCAAATTCTAACGGGCCTGTTATTGGTATCGCAAGTGATAAAGGTTTTTGCAGTATCTATGTAAGTAAATACTTAATGAACCGTGAAATTGGCTTTGGGCGTAAACTATTACAAATCTTAGAGGACTATGGTTTAACATATGAGCATGTTCCATCAGGTATTGATGATGTAACAGTAATTTTACGACAAGATCAGATGGATGAAGCGCTTGAAGCACAAATAAAAGACCGCATTATGACAGAGCTGCATGCTGATGAAGTCATCATTGAGCACGATCTTGTTTTAATTATGGTTGTTGGTGAAGGAATGCGCCATAATGTTGGCACAACAGCTCGTGCAGCAAAGGCTCTCGCGCATGCTGACGTAAACATTGAAATGATCAATCAAGGATCCTCAGAGGTTAGCATGATGTTTGGTGTAAAAGAGCCTCAGGAGAAGAGTGCTGTTCAAGCGTTATATAATGAATTCTTTGTTGCTGTACCAGTTTAAAAATTATTAATAAGGGGATAGTCTGCCGGTACAATAAATGTGTGGGAGGGACTGTCCCTTTATGTTTGATAAAGATAAAATACTTTGGATCGATCTATTTTTTATAAAGGTAGATTGTGTATACTTATAAGTAGTTTACATAAATATGAGGTGAAGATGATGGCCAGGTTATTTTCGATTGGAGAGGTTTTAATTGATTTCATTCCCGCTCAAAAGGGAGTTGCTCTAAAAGAAGTAGTTTCGTTTGAACGGGCTCCAGGTGGTGCTCCAGCAAATGTTGCAGCAGCTGTTGCAAAAGCTGGAGGACAAGCTTCAATGATTACGAAACTGGGTGAGGATGCGTTCGGTGATTTCTTAATAGATACGTTGAACAAGGTTGGTGTCAATACAGAGTATATTTTGAGAACCAAAAAAGCAAACACAGCTCTTGCTTTTGTCTCTCTCAAAGAAGATGGAGAAAGGGATTTTTCATTTTATCGTAATCCATCAGCAGATCTTTTGCTATCAGAGGATGAGATAAGTGACAACTGGTTTAATGAAGGAGATATTCTTCACTTTTGTTCTGTTGACTTAGTCGAGAGTCCGATGAAACAGGCTCATGTAAAGGCAATAAAAGTGGCCAAAGAAAAAGGAGCTTTGATAAGCTTTGACCCTAATGTGCGATTGCCATTATGGGAAAGCGCTGAAGAGTGTCAAGCAACGATACGAGAATTTCTTCCACAAGCGCATTTAGTAAAAATATCAGATGAAGAGCTGGAATTTATTACAGGAATCAAAGATGAAAAAGAAGCGATACAATCTCTTTTTACAGGTGATGTAAAAGCGGTGATTTATACAAAGGGTGCAGAAGGGGCTATCCTTTATGTAAATGAAGATAGCTTCTCATCAACAGGTTATAAGGTTACTGTTCAGGATACAACAGGTGCAGGGGATGCATTTATAGGTGGGTTTTTATATAAATTAATAGAAAAAAATGCAACAATTTCTAATCTTGAATCACTGTTAAAACAAGAGCATGAAGATATATTATCTTATGCTAATGCAAGTGGAGCTCTTACGACGACTGGTAAAGGAGCAATTTCTGCTTTACCCTCAAAACAAGAGATCTATGATTTCATTGAGAAACAAAAGGGATGACATACAGGACAGTCCAAAGGGATAGGGCTGTCCTTATGTATATTATTCACTAGTAGCAGCAATATTCTTATTTAATCTCCCCTTGAATTTACTTTGCCTATTTAATTTTAGATTTTGAGATCGTAACCGATTTGCTGGAATATTATTATTTGGTGCCGCTTGTTCGTTCCAATCACCCATATAGTTTCATTCCTTTACTCTTCAATTTTCTTGCCTCTCATGATCTGTTCAAATGCAGCCATTGATGGATCCTGCTTGATCTCGTGATCAAAAGGGTTTTTTTCTTGTGTGAATTCAGGGTCTGCCTCCAAGCGAATTCCCATTTGTGAACCAGTTGTTGATAAGGAATCATTAAGAATGGATTCTTGTTCCCCATCCTGATGAGGGGTTACTTTTGAATGTTGATTTCTTCGATCCATATTATCACCTCGGGAATGTTAATAAGTACAATCTTATGATTTCTCTAATGGCTGGAACTATACTAGTGGATAGCGGGTTAAATCTGTTGCGGAGTCTTTATAATAATGTTACTATTTATAAGACTAATTTCTTGCTGTTATTAGTTAATTTCTTAAACTTAAACACATCCCAATTACAAATGAAAATAAATATAAACCTTAAATGGTAAATGGAAGAAACTATTTTGAAAAATAGCCCGTCTTTCCATGGCCTAACTTCTATATGGAGTTAGGCCTTTTTTGTTTTTTTATTGACTTAGGATTTAGGGGGAACATATGAATGAAAAATACAAATAGTTACTACCAAGAAGATCTTCTTCTGCTAAGTAGTACCTTAAGTAAGATTTTAAAACGAAGGTTTGGAAAAGGGCCTGAAATGTGTTTTGTCACGTTACATTCAAATAGAATCATCGTATTTATTCGTAAATATATCACTCCTGCTGAGGAAGTATTACTAAAGAATGATAACGTAAATTTGGTCTATAAGTTCCGATCTGCAGTAATGGAGGATGTTGTTGATGAATTCATTGGGAAAGTGAAAGATTCTCTGGGAATGAGTTTCGATTCTTATTTTGAGGATTGGAACTTTAACAGGAATACTGGGATGCTGATATTAGAAAATAGCCAATCCAGGAATTGGATTAATACGGATATTCACCCCGCTATAAAAGAAAAGCTGTTTCAAGGTATTAGTGAGGTACACAATGATATTTATAAAGCACCAACAAGTATGGAAATCGTTAAGATCAATCAAAACATGTATGCTGTGGAATGCCGAAATACATTAATACAAATGGAGAAAATCTTATATAACAAGGGGTATTTCGGGCTATTACAAGAACGTTCAAATGATATTAAAAATTCTTATTTTTTACATAAGGGGAAATTCGACTCCATTTTTGACACAAAGGTAGAGGATATATTTTTATTTTGGGATTACAAAAATGATAGAAACTATATGTTTTTCTATTTACTTTAAAACATCTATATACAATAATTTCAATTTTTAATATGATATATTAAACGATTTATTTATAAAAATAATGATAGTACTAGAAGTCATTAAATAATCTTGGTAGATATGCTTTAGAATAGTTAGCTAAACAAAAGCCAAAATAGCAAAAAGACAGATACTTTTTGCTATTTTGGCTTTTTATTTTTTGGGAGATATTAATGATTGGGTTTTAGTAGGATGGTGAAGCGAATGGAAAATTGTTATGAATATTCACAATCATTAAAGGTAATGACCAAAATGACACCTGTAAAGTTAAGTGAAATTTGTAGTCTGCTAAATGAAATAACTGAAATCTTTCATTATTATAACAGTAAGGAGGAAAACAAACATATTCAAGAAATAAAAAATAATCTCTCTGATCTGCGTAATTTATTGGAACAGAGTATGATTTTATTAAATGATGTCAGAATAGAAAAGCAGCTATTAATTAATATGGTTGTTTCCATTGTTGGATTTCTCTGTAATATTATGGAAGAATTGGATTCATTACAAGGCAAGCTCGATGTCATACCGATATCTCATCATCTAACATTGAAGTATAGAATAGCTTATTTACATACGATCATAAAAGAAATAATAAAATAGGGAAAAGAGGTGAAGTGAATGGATCAAGAAATACTAAATTCAATTAGTAGCTTTACAAGTAAAATCCTTAGAAAGAATTTTGGAAGAGGTCCTCGATTATGTCAATCGACTTTATCTGACCGATACTTGGTTGTTTACATTAGAGGTTTCATATCACCTATGGAAGAAGTTCTCATTCAGCAAGGTTATAGGAATCAGGTTGATAAAGCTAGAACCGTTATTATTAACCATACCATTGAGGAATTAAAAGGAGTAGTAGAAGTATCATTAAATCGAGATGTTGTAGATCATTACCATGATTGGAATTTACCAAATAACACCGGAATCATGATGTTTGTATTAGATGAAAGAGTAGGCAGTGAATGTATGCCGGAAGAACACGTTAATTTTAAGTTGTTGGAATCAGAAGTGGCTAGAATTAGTCTGTTAGTAGAAAAAGTACCAGATGAAATAAAACTATATCCATTATCTAAATCTCTTTATGTAATTGAAAGAAAAGGAATTTTGGTTCCTATTGAAAAATCTCTTATTCAAAAGGGGTATGCAGATGAATTAAAAGTGACAAAGGATGAGTTAGAGAAAAGTCACTTTCATCGAGATGGGAAATTTGATGAGATTTTTCAGGCTAGTGTCAAAGATATTTTTATTGATTGGAATTTTAAAGAGGATAAATCTTATATGGCCTTTATCTTAGATAATTAATCTAAAGTTGCTTATTCTACAGCCATCTTAAAAACAAAAGGATAGATAAGCCAGAAGGTTTTCTGGTTTATCTATCCTTTCGTTGCAGCCAAATTTAATCCAATATTTTAATTTTTACGGTTTTACGTCCCCACTGAAGTGCTTTTGCACTTGAAGGCATTAACACATCTATTTTATGTCCGATAATAGCTCCACCTGTGTCACCTGCGATGGCAACTCCATATCCTTCTACCCAAACTTTCGAGCCGAGAGGAATGACACCTGGATCAACGGCAATGAGCTTCATATTCGGATTCTTTTTAATGTTATATCCGAGATAAGTCACATCATTTTTCGTATCTTCATGACTGTAAGCAGTCGCTGATACATACAATTCTTTTCCTGATGAAGATGAAGTGTCACTGTCTTTTTTATTTGTTTGTTTATTTGTTTGTTCTTTTGACGCTGTTGGCGGTGGAGCAACTGTTTGTTGTACAACAGCTTCTTCCTTTGCTTTTTTAGCTTTAGCTAATTCAACAGCTCTAGCCTTTGCAGCTTCCTCTTCTTTTTTAATCTGATCTTGAATTGTGCTTATCTTAGATTGAATCGTTGTCTTTTCTTTTTCTGCTAGAGTAATTTCAGTTGACAATGATTGATATTTATCTTGTAAGGCAACAAGTGCCTGATTTCTTTTTACACGTTTTTGTTCAAGCTCAGCTCTTTTAGTTTCTAATTCAGCCTGTTGGGAAACTAAAAGTTGTTCTTGTTTATCAATTTCTTTCTTTTCTTCTTCAATTTGATTTATATCTGCTTGTTGTTGTTCAACGATATTTTGATCGGCATCCAATATTGTGGCAACGGCCCCAACACGTTCAAAGAAATTACCGATGCTTTCAGAATTAATAAGTGTATCAATAACGATTGATGTACGATCACTATGCTGAAGAGCGACTAAACGCTTTTCCATCATATCTTCGCGTGCATATACCTTGTCCTGAAGAAGAACAATTTCTTCTTTCTTCTGTTCTATTAATTTTTGGATCTCTGATATCTTTGTTTCAACATCAGCTAGGCTTTGTTCACTGCTTGAAATTTCCTGATCAAGAGCTTGTACATTTTGTTGAATCGTATTCACTTCTTCATTTATAGCTTGCTGTTCTTTTTCCTTTTGAAGAATGGTTTGTTGATTCTGCTCTAGCTGTTCATTCGCACGATTTAACGTGTCATTTGTTGATTCTGCTTTTGCCACATATGTAATAGGTAAGGATAATAATAGGATTCCAACTGTGGCAATTGTTTGTTTCAAAGCTCGCATAAAGCAACCCCTTTCTCATCTATCTAGTTATAACACAGAAAAATGTCCCGTAGGTTACAAATAGATTAAAAGTTATGGTAATTTATGTAAGTTAATCTATTAATTTCAAATAAAAGAAGGACAAATTCCATATTTTATAGAATTTGTCCTTCTTTTATTTTTTCAGTTAGTTTGCCTGTTGCCATTCAGTTAATTTGCGATCAGTTGGAAGTAAAAACGCCAAAATACCAAGTAATGGAAGTAAGGCGACGCCGATCATGGTTGTGGTTAACCCGATCCAATCGATTAAGGCACCTAAGGCGACTGAACCGATTGCTCCCATGCCAAATGCCAATCCAACTGTTAACCCTGACATTAATCCGATCTTACCAGGAACAAGCTCTTGTGCATAGACAACGGTAACAGAAAAGCTGGACATCAGAATAACCCCTATTAGTGCAAGAATAATAATAGATAGAGTTGAACCCACAAATGGCAGCAATAATGATAGAGGTGCTGTTGCTAGCAAAGATGTCAGGATAACTGTACGTTTTCCAAAACGATCAGCTAAAGGCCCTCCAAGAAACGTTCCAACAGCTCCCATTAGCAAAAAAGTGAAAATATAAATTTGGGAACTGGCAATTGTTAACTCATATTTAGCAATCGCAAAAAAAGCATAGAAGCCTGAAATGGCACTTACATACCATGAACGAGCAAAAATCAAAAAGATAATAATAATGACTGCATTTCGTATAGACTTTGATAAAGCTTTTGTATCGGTATTTTTTACTTTAACCTTTTTAGTAGCTTTAATCTCTTTTAGTTTACGAGAATACCAGCTTGCAATATAAAATAAAAATCCAACTGCCAAGGCAGCAACAACTGTGAACCAAATGGCCCCAAACTGCCCGAGAGGAACAAGTATTAAAGCTGTAATTAAAGGTGCCAATGCTTGACCGCTATTCCCACCAACCTGGTAAATCGATTGGGCTAAACCTCTCCGATTTCCGGCAGCCATATAAGCAACACGTGAACCTTCAGGATGGAATATGGCAGATCCTAACCCGATAAAAACAACGGATAAAAGGATTGTTAAGAATGATGGGGCAAAGGCTAAACCCAGTACACCTAACATGCTGCTCGTTAATCCGATCGGTAAGGCGTAAGGCATCGGCTTTTTATCTGTGTATAAGCCGACAACAGGCTGCATGACTGAAGAAACCATGTTCAATGCAAAAGCAATAAGTCCAAGCTGTGTAAACGAGAGACCCATCGATTCCTCTAAAATAGGAAACATTGCAGGAATGACTGACTGAATACTGTCATTTAAAAGATGACACAGACCGATTATAAATAAAATGTTATACATTGTCCCTGATTCTTGTTGAAGGGAAGCAGGTTTTTTGTGGATTGATGCGGTTGCCATAAATATATCTCCCTTATGTAAAATTGTTTCGATGCGCGAAATAGATCTAATATTCATATTATTGTCATCACTTGGAAAAAATTCAAGTGAAATATGAACTTCATGCTGAGAAAAAAATATGAGTTAGCTTCCTGTACTTAGTTTACAGATTTTCTCAACGATCCCCCTGATGGAAATAGCTAACAAAATATAGATAGGAAATGAATAAAAATTTGACCAAATTAAGGGTTTGTAAATTCCTAAATACATGGCAACCGGTTCAAAAACAAGGGCGAATATTCCGGATAAAAAAATAGAAGCAAAAATAAACGTTTTCCATTTTACAAAAAATTGATACAGCATCATGAAAAAGAGGGCAATCATTACATCAATACATATAACTCTTGGACCCCAAGGTAACACCATTTTTGGATATTCCCAAAGTTGTAATTCACCGCCGAACGTATCAAGAACTGTAGCAATGTTAAACGTAAGTAGCCCATATAATAAAATAGGGAATATTCTGCTATGATCAAGGATTCGGATCCAGACAAAAATAAGAATGATAAGGAATATGAGCATAAACCACCATTGCGGAGTAAAAACAATTTCATCACGCCAATAGTACAAGCGTAAAGTAGAAACTTTTTCTTGAGCTTTCATAATATCTTGCAAGGAAGGGTTCATTGTATACCTCTTTGGAGTATTATTCTAATTTTAGTATGGTCGATATGGGTTGTTGTTATGAAGTTTTTTGATGTAGTGTTGAAGATGAAATAGTTCGTTCCATTACGCTCTATAGTTAAAATATCATTAATAATCAAGTATCGATGTGAAATAGCTTTAATAGTAAGTCAACTCAAAACATAAAATCAATGAAACATTCTACTCGGCAAGTGATGTAATAATTGATAAACTATTTTTATACTCATTTTTCACTATGTACTTTTTTAAGAAACCGGTTTTTCGTAAAGATTGTTGCTATTCAATATTTTTTTTAATCGATAGTGGAATGGAGCGCAATGGAACGAACAACTTTTACACTCAATCTTATACTATATACAGTTTATTTTTATAATGATAAATTACATAGCTTCAAAAAATGAAAGCCTTTTCTATATAGGGTAGTATTTAAGAGTCTGGAGGATAGATGCAGTATGATAAAATTACGATCAATTTTACAGCCATATCGAATATCCGTGATGATCGCATTATCATTAATGCTTATCGAACTAACTGTGGAGCTTTTGCACCCATTATTAATGGCAAAAATTATTGATGATGGAATTTTAAAAGAAGATATGGATGTTGTCATGGTTTGGGGAGCAATCATGGTTGGAATATCACTGCTTGCTTTTGCCTCAGGAATGATTAACTCATTTTATGCCGCACATGTAAGCCAAGGCTTTGGATTTGACCTAAGAAAACAGATTTTTGTAAAAGTGCAATCCTTCACCTTTGAAAAATTAAGTAAATTCCCCGCAGCCTCACTTGTTACACGAATGACAAATGATATTACCCAACTTCAAAATACCTTATTTATGGGTCTGCGAATTATGTTACGAGCACCACTCCTTATTATTGGCTCTGTAATCATGTCCTTTTTTGTAAATGCACAAATTGCGATGATTTTTGCCATCGTGATTCCATTGGTCATAGGTGTACTCGTTTGGATTATGAAGAAAGGGAGCAAGATGTTCCACTATGTCCAATCAAAACTAGATCAAGTAAATGATGTGTTACGTGAAAATTTAATTGGAATGAGACTGATAAAAGTTTATGTTCGCAGGGAACATGAAGTGGACCGTTTTAAAGAAGCATCCTCGTCACTAAAAGATAATACTGTGAAAGCATTACGAATGATAGAAACCTCTATGCCTATATTGTTACTGATTATGAATTTGGGTATCTTGTTAATTCTATGGATAGGGCAAGCGCAAGTTACAGGAGGAAATGTTCAGGTAGGTGAAGTTGTTGCCATTGTCAATTATGGACTAAGAGTTACATCGGCTTTATCAATGTTTTCTTTTATTATTATGTTTTTGTCAAGGTCACGTGCATCTGCTTCAAGAATTTTGGACGTACTTGATGTGAAAGAAGATGTAAAACATGAGGGGGAGGTGTCAGGGATTTCGGATGGGAAAGTGATTTTTGATGGTGTGTCGTTTTCTTATCCTGGAACAGAGGAAACTGTGCTTAAAGAAATTTCCTTTACAGCAAATGCTGGGGAAACAATTGCTGTGATGGGAGGAACAGGTTCAGGGAAATCTACTCTTTTTCAGCTTATTCCAAGACTTTATGAAGTGAATTCAGGCATGATCTATATAGATGATCAACCTATAAACACGTTGGATATGGAGTTTTTACGTAATCAAATTGGTCTAGTTCCACAGGAAGCAGTTCTTTTTTCTGGAGAAATAGAGAATAATATCGCTTGGGGAAACAGTCATGCTACAGAAGAACAAATAATTAATGCAGCTAAAGCAGCCCAAATACATGAAACAATTGAAAAGCTTCCGAAAAAGTATAAAACAAAAATTGGGCAAAAGGGAGTGAATCTTTCTGGAGGACAAAAGCAGCGTTTGTCTGTGGCAAGAGCATTAGTACGAAAACCGAAAATACTTCTATTGGATGATAGTACAAGTGCACTCGATGTGAAAACAGAGAAAAAATTATTGGATGCCCTTGAAAGCTACTCCTGTACGACAATGCTGATCACTCAAAAAATTAGCACAGCAAAACTGGCAGATAAAATTCTGTTATTAGATGATGGAAGGTTAGTTGCTGAAGGGACTCATCTGGATTTATTGAAAAACTCAACACTCTATCAAAAAATCTCTCAATCACAAATGAAAGGAGAGATGGCAAATGTTAAAACAGCTAACTAGTCCGTTTAAATATAAAAGAATTGAACTAAGTACAAGTGTTCAAAACAGCAAACGAAAGCAAAGAGTGGGACTAAAAGAAGGTCTTCATACAATTTTAAAGCTCTGGAGGTATTTATCTGAAAAGAAGGGGCAGTTTCTTTTAGTGTTGATAATGGTTTTGATTAGCTCTGCATTAGCATTATTAGGGCCTTATTTAATCGGAAAAACCATTGACGATTATATTGTGTCACAAAAGAGTGGTGGGCTAGGGATTTTACTTGTAGGGATGGTGCTTGTTTTTGCCTTTCAGTCACTTTCTTTATTTTTACAAAATTTCTGGATGATTGGAATTTCCCAATATACTGTGAATGAAATGAGGTCAGATTTAGTTCAACATCTTCATCGATTACCGATTTCTTTTTTTGACAAGAAACAGCATGGTGAATTAATGAGCAGGGTCACAAATGATATTGAAAATGTTAGTTCAACATTGAACAGCTCGGTCATTCAAGTGTTCTCGAGTCTTTTAACTCTCATAGGCACAGTGACAGTCATGCTTTTGCTAAGTCCGATGCTTACAGCTATTACCTTATTAATCATTCCTTTAATGGTTTTGGGAATGAAATGGATTACGAAAAGAACAGGGCGGTTATTTAAATATCAGCAACAGAATTTAGGGGAACTTAACGGGTATATAGAAGAAGTGATTTCAGGACAAAGAATGGTTAAGGCCTATTCACAGGAAGAGCGTGTCATAAAAGAATTCATTGTTAAAGGCGAGAAATTAAGGAATTCAGGCTTCTGGGCTCAAACTATTTCAGGTTTTATTCCGAAAGTAATGAATATGTTAAACAACTTAAGTTTTGCCGTTATTGCCGGTATTGGTGGTTTGTTTGCTTTAAACGGTCTGATTACAATTGGGGTAATTGTAATCTTTGCAGAGTATGCACGACAATTTACCCGCCCGTTAAATGATCTTGCCAATCAATTTAATACATTGTTATCTGCTATTGCAGGAGCAGAACGGGTCTTTGATATTCTTGAAGAGGAGATAGAAAAGGATGATCAATCAAATGAGGAATACTTAGACATTCAAGGTGAGGTCACTTTTGAAAACGTATCGTTTGCATATGAAGAAGGAGAAGATCAACAAACGATCCATTCTGTTTCTTTTCATGCTTCACCTGGTGAAGTAATTGCCTTGGTTGGTCCTACTGGAGCTGGAAAAACAACGTTAATTAATCTTATTACACGCTTTTACGATCCGCATGATGGAAGAATATTAATTGACGGAGTCAATATTGACAAGATTGGACGAAGTGCCTTACGACAGCAGATGGCATTTGTTTTACAGGATACGTTTTTATTTCAGGGAACAGTTATGGATAATATCCGTTATGGACGATTGGATGCCACAGATGAAGAAATTATCGAAGCTGCAAAACTGGCAAATGCAGATTCATTTATTCAGAAGCTGCCGGATGGATATCATACGCAAATTCAACATGATGGAAATGGAATTAGTCATGGACAAAAGCAGTTATTAGCCATTGCCAGGGCGATGCTTGCAAATCCGAAGATTCTGCTCTTGGATGAAGCAACGAGCAGCATTGATACAATAACGGAATTGAGTATTCAAGAAGCTCTCTCGAGGTTAATGAAAGGAAGAACAACGTTTGTCATTGCACATCGATTAAATACGATTCAGCATGCTCATCAAATTATCGTCTTAAAAGATGGAGAAATCATTGAAAAAGGAACACATCATGAATTACTAAAGAAACAAGAGTTTTATTACGAAATGCAGACACAACAATATGCAGTTAACTAAGAAGATTATAGGTATATATAGTCTTCTTTTTTTATGTTTACAAAAAATTTAAATTAAATTAACAAATATATACAAATTCTTCATTCTACCTTTATATTCCGTTGGTAAGATAATGCCATGAAGGCATGTGAATAGCCGCAACAATGGAGAGGAGAAGCCATAAAAAGAAATAGGTGAATTACGACTGCGTAAACCTGTGTTTTTTTATGGCTTTTTATTATGCCTACCAGTCTATCTTAAACGAGGTTGTCGGGTATTTATGTTATCAGGAGGTTAATTTTATGAAGCAAGTTGAGCTAAGGAATGTGTCCAAATCCTATGACGGGAAGTCTCAGGTGTTAAAGGGAATTGATGTCACGATCAACCCAGGAGAGTTTTTCGTTTTAGTTGGGCCATCGGGATGTGGTAAAAGCACAATGCTGCGGATGATAGCAGGTCTTGAGGAAATTTCGGGTGGTGACCTTTATATTGGAGAAGCTTATTCCAATCATAGTCCGCCAAGTAAAAGAAATCTATCAATGGTCTTTCAAAATTATGCTCTTTATCCTCATTTAACAGTAGAACAAAATATTTTGTTTGGATTACATACAAAGAAAATTACAAAAACAGAGCAAAAGAAACGTTGTAACGAAACAGCTGAAATGCTTGGTCTTTCAGAGTTGCTAAAACGTAAGCCCCGGCAGCTATCAGGTGGGCAGAGGCAAAGGGTGGCGTTAGCAAGGTCCATTGTTACACATGCTCCGATTTGTTTAATGGACGAGCCCCTTTCAAATTTAGATGCAAAACTGCGTTCAAAAATGAGATCGGAAATCAGACAAATTCAAAAAAGGCTAGGCATTACTATGATCTATGTGACTCATGATCAAACAGAGGCAATGACGATGGCTGACAGAATGGTGATCTTGCATCATGGACAAGTTCAACAAATTGGTCGACCCATAGACATTTACAATTTTCCATCAAATACGTTTGTTGCCTCATTCATCGGAGCACCGCCTATGAATCTATCACAAGTAAGTTTCAGAGACCATGAAATTGTTCTTGATGATCACCGGTCCATTTCAATTAGTGAAGAAATGGCCCGTTCAATCCCTCTTGAGGAGAGGATCATAGCAGGGATCCGTTCAGAACATATTAAGCTTGCAAAAGGTGGGAAAGTTAGCTTTTATGCTGAAGCGGTAAATGTGGAAGTACTTGGTACAGAGACCTTAATTACGTTTATCGCTGGAAACAAGCAGTGGATCGCGAAGTGGAGTGGGCAATGGAATATTTCAATAGGTGAAAAGCTGCCATTATATATTGACTGTGCTGATCTATATTTATTTAAGCAGGAGACAGGTGAATGCATATGGCACCAGTCTAATCGTCATGATCAATATTCTCTTAAGGAGGCGATCTTTTGAGTAGCCTGCCAAATCTCTCACCATCAACAATTGAGGTGAAAAAGGAGAAGGCAATCTATAGAAAAAGAGAAGGATCCAATCTAGTAATAGGATTACTCTATTTAGCGCCTTCTATCATCCTATTTGGGTTATTTCTTTTTTATCCAATGATTCGAACATTATATTTAAGCTTTTTTCTGACAGATGGCCAAGGTGTACCGGTTTCCTTTGTTGGCTTTGAAAACTTTACATATCTCTTTCAGTCTGCGAGTTTTCAAAAAAGTATGACAGCAACCATATTATTTGTTTTGTATACAGTTCCACTTGGTGTCATTCTAGCTCTATTTCTTGCTATTATCGCAAATGAGAAAGTTAGAGGGATGGGATTCTTCAGAACAATGTTTTCTTCGACTATGGGCATGAGTGTAGCAGCTTCATCTGTTATTTGGATGTTTATGTATAACCCTGCGATCGGAATCTTTAATAAGCTGGTTGGTGCGTTGGGTGGTTCAGAAGTGCAATGGTTACTTGATCCGAAGTTTGCCTTGCTTTCTGTTGCCGTTTCAACCATCTGGATGAATACCGGCTTTTCGTTTCTCATCTTATTAGGCGGCTTGCAAAATATAGATGAGCATCTCTATGAAAATGCGGACATTGCAGGGGTGAGTTATTGGTACAAACTTAGAAAAATAACAGTTCCTTTGCTATCACCGACTTTGTTTTTTATAGTAACCGTTTCATTAATCAATTCATTTCAAACTTTCGGCCAAATTGATATTTTAACAAAAGGCGGTCCAATCGAATCAACAAATGTCATCGTCTATTTAATTTATAAGGATGCCTTTGTAAACTACAATGTTGGTTCAGCAAGTGCTCAGGCAACGATTCTATTCTTTTGTATTTTATTTATTACGATTCTTCAATTTAAGCTTGGAGAACGGAAGGTGCATTATCAATGAGTATTACTAGAAAAATTGTTTTATATAGTCTGCTAATACTATCAGTTCTATTTATGATGTTTCCAATTTTTTATGCGTTAATGATCAGCTTTATGCAAGGTGGAGAGATTTTAAGAGGAAATCTTATTCCCGATTCTTTCACGTTCGCTAATTACCAATCTGCGTTTGAGAAGGTTCCTCTTTTTCAGTATCTATGGAATAGTTTTTATGTTTCAGCCGTTGTTATGATAGGACAGTTAATAGTTTCAAGTCTGGCAGCATATGCATTTGTATTTATGACCTTTAAAGGGAGAGACTTTATTTTCTTTGTTTTTATCTCGACGATGATGATCCCTTGGGAAGCAACAATGGTCCCGAATTTTTTAACGGTGCAAAAGCTTGGATGGCTTAATTCGTATTCAAGTTTGACGATTCCATTCTTTGCCTTAGCATTCGGCACGTTCTTATTAAGGCAACAGTTCAAAACGATTCCTAAGGAACTATTTGAAGCTTCACAAGTGGCAGGGATAAGTCGTTTTCGCTTTTTTTGGAATGTCGTACTGCCTGTATCCAAGACAAGCTTAATAACATTAGGTATTTACAGTTTTTTAACAACATGGAATATGTATTTATGGCCGCTGCTTGTTACAAATAATGAAAGTGTCCGAACGGTACAAATTGGCCTTAAACAGCTCCAATCACAAGAAATTTCAACTGAATGGGGGGTGGTTATGGCAGCAGTTGTAGTCGTTATACTTCCAACTCTGATTCTTTTATTTATTGGACAAAAACGTCTTCAAAATGGATTGACTCAAGGTGCAATTAAGTAGAAAGAACCTTAAAATAAGGAGGAACGAATGATGCAAAAGAAAATGCTTATTGTCTTAGCTGCTTTATTTTTAATGCTATTAAGTGCTTGTTCAAGCTCAAATTCTTCTACAAACGGTTCCCAAACTGAAGGTGAAAGTACAAGTGGTGCAGGAGCCGAAGAAACATCTGGAAAGCAGGAAGTTGTGTTCTGGCATGCCATGAGTGGTGAACTGGAAACGGTGTTAAATGATATTGTGGCGGACTTTAATGAGTCTCAAGATAATATTGAAGTAAAACCAATTTTCCAAGGAACGTATGAAGAGGCATTAACGAAATTTAATACAGTTGCAGGTACGGAAGATGCGCCCACGATCATGCAGGTTTTTGAAGTTGGGACAAAGTACATGATTGATAGCGGACATATCCAACCGGTTCAAAAGTTTATTGATGAAGACAATTATGATACATCACAATGGGAAAAAAATATTTCAAATTACTATACAGTTGATGGAGAACAGTATTCAATGCCATTTAACTCTTCAACACCTGTTTTAATTTATAATAAAGACGCATTTGAAGCAGCAGGACTTGATCCGGAAAAAGCACCGATGACTTACAGTGAATTAAAGGATGCTGCTAAAAAACTAACAAAAGCTGAAGGTGGAGAAACAAGTCAATATGGATTCTCGATCTTAAACTACGGATGGTTCTTCGAGGAATTATTGGCAGAACAGGGTGGTCATTATGTGGATAATGAAAATGGCCGGGCTGGTCATGCAACAAAAGCAACATTTAACGATGAATTAGGTTTAAATGTTTTTCAATTGATTTCAGATATGCACAAGGAAGGTACATATTATAATGTTGGTCAAAACTGGGATGATATGCGTGCAGCATTCCAATCAGGTAAGATGGCCATGTACTTAGATTCCTCTGCAGGTGTAAAAGCAATTGTTGATAATGCAGACTTTGAGGTTGGTGTTTCATATCTTCCAATACCGGATGAATCAGAAAGAAATGGGGTCATCATAGGTGGTGCTTCCGTATGGATGTCAAGTGGAATTGCTGAAGAGAAGCAAAAAGCTGCATGGGAGTTTATGAAATATTTAACAACTCCTGAGGTGCAAGCAGAGTGGCATGTGAAAACAGGGTATTTTGCCATTAACCCTGCTGCTTATGATCAAGATGTTGTCACTCAAGAATGGGAAACATACCCGCAGTTAAAAGTAACAGTTGATCAATTACGTGATACAAAAACAAATACAGCAACACAAGGTGCTTTAATATCTGTGTTCCCGGAATCAAGGCAAAAAGTAGTAACAGCCATGGAGAGTTTATATCAAGGAATGGATCCGCAAGAAGCTCTGGATCAAGCAGCTGAAGAAACAAATCGTGCTCTGGAAGTAGCAAACAAAAAACAGAGCAACTAATAGGAGCATAGTCATTTACTATATTGACCCTGGAGAGATTTAAGCTTCCGGGGTCTTTTTTCTTATCGGGAAAAAGTAGAATATGTCCCAAAAATTGATAGAATAGACGATTGGTTGCACAATCTATTATTTCCATAATAACAATTAAGTAAAGGTTATCAATTAAGAGTTTATCCAATTTAGGCAATGAACAACTTCACCGCGTTAAAAAAACCATGTACAACAGTTGTCAGAACTGATTATTCAAAAAATGTTTTCTTTAGCAAATTAAATTTTTATTATTTTTTTAGAACAGGTAATTTATTTTATTACAATAAAATTAAAATGTGAGATCCTCTGACATTTCTATTGTTTTCTTTGGGCACATTGATTATAATCTGCTTAGAAAGAAAATTCTGTATTTTCAAAAAGGGGGTAATGCAATTGGAGGAATTTGTTACGGCATTAAACGGCATTTTATGGAGTACACCTGTTATTTATATTTTACTTGGTGTTGGTCTTTTGTTTTCGATCTTAACTCGCTTCCTGCAAGTAAGGCATATTAAAGAAATGGTAACGCTTATGTTTAAAGGTAAGAGCTCTGAAGCCGGAGTTTCATCTTTTCAAGCCTTAGCGATGGCACTTTCTGGACGTGTAGGAACAGGTAATATTGCAGGGGTAGCCACTGCAATTGCCTTTGGTGGACCAGGGGCAGTATTTTGGATGTGGACTATTGCTTTTATAGGTGCTTCCAGTGCGTTCATTGAGTCTACTCTTGCTCAGATTTATAAGGTTAAACAAGATGGGCAATATCGAGGTGGTCCAGCTTATTTTATTGAAAAAGGAATTGGATGGAAATGGTTTGCTGTTCTTTTTGCATTTGCAGCACTCATTGCCATGGCAATTTTAATGCCTGGGGTTCAATCGAATTCCATTGCGGTTGGGATGGAAAATGCATTTGGAATTCCAAAAGCAGCAACTGGCTTAGTTGTTATTTTATTATTAGCATTTATTATTTTCGGAGGGGTTAAACGAATTGCTTCAACTGCACAGCTGATTGTACCGTTTATGGCTTTAGGGTACATTGCTTTATCACTCGTTATTATTTTAATGAATATTACAGAATTACCTGCCGTTATTTCTCTTATTTTCCGTAGTGCTTTTGCATTGGATTCAGCCTTTGGTGGTTTAATCGGGATGGCCATTTCTTGGGGTGTAAAGAGGGGGATTTACTCAAACGAGGCAGGTCAAGGTACTGGTCCGCATATGGCGGCAGCAGCAGAGGTTTCACACCCTGCCAAGCAAGGTTTAGTTCAAGCTTTCTCTGTTTATATTGATACATTATTTGTTTGCTCAGCAACAGCATTTATGATTCTTTTTACAGGTTTATATAATACTCAGGCACCGGACGGTTCCTTTATTGTGAACAAATTAGAAGGTGTTGAAGCAGGTCCTGGATTTACACAAGCTGCCATTGATAGTGTTATCCCTGGATTTGGAGCTGGATTTGTAGCCATTGCATTATTTTTCTTTGCTTTTACAACGATTATGGCGTATTACTATATTGCTGAAACAAATATTGCCTATTTGCTTCGTGGGAAAAATAATAAAATTCCGATGTTAATACTTAAGTTTATCTTATTAGCTGCAACATTCTATGGTGCGGTGAAAACGGCAAGCCTGGCATGGGCTCTAGGAGATGTCGGATTAGGACTGATGGTATGGCTGAATGTTATCGCAATCTTAATCTTGGCTAAACCTGCTTTACTTGCGCTAAAAGATTACGAGCGACAAAAGAAGGAAGGGAAAGACCCTGTCTTTGATCCTAAAGCATTAGGAATAAAAAATGCAGACTATTGGGAAACAGAATATAAAAGTGATCAAGATCAAGCTTCATAAAAAAGTGGGTTAGCCAAAATTGGCTAACCCATTTTTTTGCTTAAATTTGTTGAAAATGCACAAAATAAAAAGACGTAAGGAGGGGATAACATGTCCAAGCAAGGAAAGCAGAATGCTGAGCAAACGAGTCAGCAATTAGCAAAACAAAAGGCAAAAAATGATGTGGAATTTGGTTCTGATGTACAAGTTGGGAACAGCCAGCACCAAAGTCAGAAAAAAAGCGGTAAACAAGTTAACAAGAAATAATGAAAAACAAAGAGGGCAGCCCCAATTTACTTTGGGAACTGTCCTTAACAACTACTGAACCTGACTCTTTATACCTTCTGGTAAATGTTGAGTTGGAATAGATCCGTACCATACATTTCCATCATTTAACGTAAGCTTAACGTAGTACATATTTTCTTCGGAATACTCAGAGAAATGATAGATGATAGTAGAAAGTGTTTCTTTATCTGAAATTGTTGCATGTTTTTTGCCACTTTCATATATCTCTTCTGTCATAAAGGCATCCTCTTGTGGATTATGAGGTACGTATGTCACTTCTGCCTTCGCAATATCTTCTTCATCCACTCGAGCTTTTTCTAGATAATCATGCTCCTCTAACCATTTTGTAACATGAGTATAAGATTTCTTCCAATCTACCATATATCCCTCAAGCATATAATTTGTATCAGTGTTTGTTGGTTTATATCCCATTTCGATATAAGCCCATGGAGTAGCTGGGCTTACAACATCATCTGCAGACTGTGATAGAAAGTCTTTTTCTATTGCTTTTTTGAATTCCAAAATTTCTTTTTCATCGGTAATCATAACAGGGTTGTGCTGATTGCTAGGGCCGTAAGGAACAACCTGAATATTGATAACATCTTCTCTTTGGAGTTGCAGGTATTCAGGTAAATTCATTTTATAGTCACTTGCTTCCAATATTGGTTTAAGTTCATCCTGCAATGTGTTAACCGGGATTTGATATTCGCGTTTCAGTTCTTCCCCGTTATTTAACCTGTACACAAAAACCGCTGAAAGTTGGTGTAAATGAATAGTATCTTTTTGCTTTTCAATAATATCTCTTTGTTGAATAATTTCCTCGTGTAAGTTTCGTATATCCTGGATATAAAGTTTTGAGTCAGAATAAGGGTCTATACCTATATCACTGTCCTCTAATTCTTGTAAATAGTATGATTCACCAAAGTAAACCTCTTCTATTTGATCCATTCTAGGTAGTTTTGTTTCATAATTAAATACATCTGTTTTAATACTAAAAAGAATGGCGACAAACATGATACTATAAACAGCAAAACCTGTTAAGAAGCGAAGGTGAAAGATGCGCCAAGTTTTTTGCAAAATCATTTCTGCAGCCGTGTATCCAATTAAAGCACCGATAATATAACCAAATATAATCCAATTCCAATTCAAGGTTCCTGAAACTGAAAAATAGGTTCCTCCCAGAATCATAGCGCAAAAGGTAACACCATACTTAAAGATTGGCTTCATAAATGAGAATGCAAAAACTTCGGTTGCTCGTTCAAGTTGTCTATAACGATAGAAGACTAACCCCAACACAAATGACAAAAGGGTTATCCCTGTATAGATGATTAATTCGATCATCGAGTATGGTTCACTTTCTCCCCAGTTTTCAATAAAACGTATAAATGGAGACAAATACATTACTTTATCTTCGATGAAAATAGGTGTAAAACCAAATAGTAAATAAGATAGATTATATGAAACTAATGAAACCAAGCCAATCGGCAAAAATAAGAATACATATGTTAGAATTGCCTGTGCTGTTGTCATACCTGTTATTAAGCCGACAGCTACAGGAAAAGCAAACATCATACATGTTAAAAGTATAGTTAAACCTGTCCACGTTAATAAATCCGATAAGGTTAGAATCCCATCAAAACCTTCAATAGAATTTGCTACGAAAAATGTAATGATGGCAGTAATCATGATCGGGACAATTAATAATAGTAGACCACTGATAATATGGCTAACATATAAGGTTTCTCTCCGTATGGGCAGGCTGTGCATCATATCTACTGAAGATTCGCTTTGGATATAGCGAAAAAGTAGTAAGGCAGCTGCAACTGGGATTGAAAAATATAATAATACCTGGATTTCAGTATTGACCTTCAGGTAATGATCGTAATCTGTAAATAAAATATACTCTTGTGAAGCGAGCTGTAGAATTCCTAAAGGAACAGCGAATAGTAAACCGAGAAAGTAGACGATGCTAACCCAGCCATGCTGTCTAAAATCTTGTTTAATCACTGCAGGTTTAAAGAAGGATTTTTTCGATTTCATAGCCTACATCCTCCATTTCATAAATGAAAATTTCTTCTAATGTTAACGGCAATAAATCATAGATGAGAACAGTGGATGAGTGAATAATTTTGTTGATTTGCTCTTCACTCCCCCGAACGATTAAGAGAGATACACTTCCACGTTTCTCATGATGTAAAATTGTTAATTGATTTAATATGTGCTCTTCATGGGTTGGATCTGCTAAGGCTAATTGAATTTTGTGAGTATCCGACTTTATATCATCAATTTCCTTTTCAATGATGATTTTGCCATTATGCATAATTCCAACATGATCACATAAATCTTCAATTTCCCGTAAGTTATGAGAAGAAATAATGACTGTCAGCCCTCTTTCAGCTACATCTTGGAATAGTAAATTCTTCACTTTTTGTCTCATAACCGGATCCAGACCGTCAATCGGCTCATCAAGGATAAGAACATCAGGCATTGCAGATAATGCCAGCCAAAAAGCTACCTGTCGCTTCATTCCTTTCGACAATCGGTGAACTTTCCGATGTAATTCAATATTAAAGGCGGAACTCAGTTGCTCAAAGCGTTCTTTACTCCAACCTGGATAATATTCTTCATATTGAGAAGCCATCTGTGCAACAGTAGCCTGAGGAAAGAAGTAAATAACATCAGGGATAAAAACAACTTTTTCTTTTACAGCTAAATTTTCATAAGCTGGTAAATCATTAATCTCAATCATACCTTTATCAGGTCGATTAATGCCTGCAATCATTTTTAATAGTGAGGTTTTACCCGCACCGTTTGATCCGAGTAAGCCGTAAATGGAGCCTTTTTTCACTTGGAGTGTTAGATCATCTACTGCTAAGTGCTTATTGTATGTTTTGCTTATGGATCGCACTCTAATCATTTCTTCTTTCCTCCCTTTGTTTGTTGATGTGCTTCATCAAACAAGACATATAGATCCTCTTTTGTTAGGCCCAGGTATATGGCTTCTGCGATAAGCTTTTGGATATCTTTTTTTAGATCCAGCAGGTTTTGTTCGTTTGTCATTTGTTCAATTGCCGCAACAAAGTTTCCTTTCCCTTTAATGGAGTATAAGTACCCTTGGTTTTCAAGCTCTCGGTAAGCTCTTTGAATGGTATTCGGGTTAACGGTCAATTGACTGGAAAGCGCCCTTACCGAGGGTAATTGCTCATCTGGTCTTAAGATGCGGTGAATAATAAGCTCTTTAATTTTATCGACTAACTGTTCGTATATAGGCTTTCTGCTTCTAACATCAAGCTGGAACATTTGCAGCCCCCTTTGTGTTAACTGTATTAATAATGTTAGTACAGTTAATATAGTATATGTTCGTTGTGGAGATTGCAATCGTAAACAGAGGAATATTTTTCAACTTTTTATAAAATAAGCGTACACATAGTGAAAAAGTACCTGTACATTAGATTTTAAATATACAAATATAGTACAAATGTTATACAATGTGTTGAGGATAAAATTGAAAGGTGGAAGGTATATGTTAGGGTTTAAGAGAAAAAGTTTAGAAACTGTTCAATCATTTCAGCCTATACTACAATTTCCGGAAGAGAAAGAGATTGCTTTTGTAAAAGACAAGGCTATTGCTGCACGGTTGCATTATATGGGACTAACAAATCAACATATCCAGGTTCTACAGCAATCACAATCATTTTTACTTGAAATTATTGATGAAGTATTACAAAAAGTATTGAATCAATTATATAAGCAGCCATTGCTTACGAATATTGTTAAGGAAAACTCAAATAGAGAAAGGCTTTATCAAGTCTTTGTTCGCTATTTTCAAAGTATCCTTAGCGGAAATCTAGATGATGAATATTTCGAAATGAGAAAACGAATTGGCCGTACACATAATGGGGCGAACTTGCCAGCTTCTTGGTTTATTGCGACCTACTCGGCGTTAAATACATTGTTGATTCCACAGATCATTAAGAAATTTGAGGGAGACTCTGAAACATTATCCAACTTACTATTAGCTGTCACTCATATTACAAATTTGGATACCCAATTAGTTGTTGAGAACTACATAGAATCTAGAATGAAGGAACTAGAAGAAGTGAATTCAACAAAAGAGCTTCTCCAAAAAGATTTGGCTTCAATTAGCCAAGAAGTTGCCGCATCAGTTGAGGAGTCAGAATCTACAATTAATGAAACAAGTCAGAAGGCTGAGCAAATCCGACAAGAAACAGAGGTGACACAAAAGAGCAGTCAAAACCTGGTGAATTTAACGAATGAAAACCAAGAGCAAATGAACTCAATGATGGAGGCATTCAACTTAGTTATACAAGAAGTAGATACCTCAATTAAAGGTATTACCCATTTAAGAGATACTTCTGAAAAGATTTTGGCTATGACAAAGAACATTGAAGAGATCGCTGATCAAACAAACTTACTGGCACTGAATGCCTCAATAGAAGCCGCTAGAGCAGGTGAAGAAGGAAAAGGCTTTGCAGTTGTTGCAACTGAAGTTCGTAAATTGGCCGAAAACTCTAAAAAAATGAGTCTGGAAATTAAAGATTTGGTTGAAAAGAACAACACATCTACTAGACATTTGGTAGATAATATGCAAACGATGAATCATTCAAGTCAGGAATCAAAACAAAAGATCCAACAAGTCCAGAGTGGCCTCATTACGGTTAGAATGGAGATGGAAAACTATTTATCTATGTTTAATCGCAATAAGACAGATCTGGATTCAATTGTTCAATCGATTAAGGAAATCAATCAAACAACAAAAAATCTATCTACATTAGCTAACACATTATTAAATAAAGCTGAAGATCAATAGCCGCTAATACCGGCTTTTTTTCTTGGAATTTGACTTTTGAAAAACATCTCTGGCAAGGCGCTTGCGCTTTTCTTAATTCAAACTACCTGTTATTCTATACAGAGATAAAACTGTGAAGGATTGGATAAGATGAGTATATTACAGGTGGAAAATTTATATAAAACATATGGAGAAAAGGTTTTATTTGATCATATTTCCTTTACGATTGCAGAGAAACAAAGAATCGGATTAATTGGTGTCAATGGTACGGGAAAATCGACATTGTTGAAGGTGATAGCCGGAATTGAATCAGCTGACTCAGGAGAAATGACTCATTCTAATTCAATACGTATAGAGTATCTGCCACAGCAGCCTGAGCTAACAGTGGGCTTGTCTATCTTAGAACAAATATATTTCGGAGATGCACCCATCATGCAGGTTATGAGGGAGTATGAACTGGCTTTAAGTGAGTTGGAGAAGGATCCGGAAAATGAATCAAAATTAAAGCAGTTAATGAATATGCAGCAAAAAATGGATCAACACGATGCCTGGGAGGCAAATACTGTCGCAAAAACAGTTCTGACGAAACTGGGAATCACAGATTTCCAAAAACCTGTTACTCATTTGTCAGGTGGACAGAAGAAGCGTGTGGCGATTGCAAAAGCTCTCATCCAGCCGGCTGACATTTTAATTTTAGATGAACCAACAAACCATCTTGATAATGAAACAATTGAATGGCTGGAAGGTTTTTTAGCTCAGTATAGAGGCTCAATTGTGCTCATAACTCATGACAGATACTTTTTAAATCGAGTAACAAATCAAATCTTTGAGTTGGACCAAGGACAGCTTTACACATACTCAGGTAATTATGAAGTATTTTTAGAAAAGAAGGCAGAAAGAGAACTGAATGCTGAACACGCAGAAGAAAAAAGACAGAATTTATTAAGAAGAGAGTTAGCTTGGCTTAGAAGAGGGGCAAAAGCTAGAACAACAAAGCAAAAGGCACGTATTGGCAGGGTTGAAGAGCTTCAGGAACAAAAAGGGCCACAAGCAAAGCAGGATTTAGACTTTGCAATAGGTTCAACCCGATTAGGGAAAAAGGTGCTTGAGCTTGAAGGTATATCGAAAGCATATGACGGAAGGCAGTTAATTAAAGACTTTAGTTATTTAATAAACCCTGGTGAAAGACTCGGAATCATAGGTCCTAATGGTACAGGAAAATCAACACTTTTAAACATTATGGCAGGACGAATTAAACCGGACGAGGGAACACTTGAAGTAGGAACAACTGTTAAGATCGGTTTCTATACACAAGAACAGGAAGAAATGGACGAAAATCTTCGAGTTGTTGAGTATATTAAAGAAACGGCAGAGGTTGTTTATACGATTGACAATCAAGTCATCACGGCGGAACAAATGCTGGAACGCTTTCTTTTTCCAAGATCATCTCAATGGACATACATTCGCAAGCTTTCCGGTGGTGAAAGAAGAAGACTGTATCTACTAAAGGTTTTAATGGAAGAACCAAATGTTCTCTTCCTGGATGAGCCGACAAATGATTTGGACACACAAACATTAAGTGTGTTAGAGGATTATTTAGATCAGTTTCCAGGCGTAGTGGTAACTGTATCACATGATCGCTATTTCTTAGACCGAGTTGTGGACCATTTAATTGCATTTGAAAATGATGGTCATATCTCCAGATTCCAAGGAAGTTATTCTGAATACATGGAAGAGAAAAAGCTGCAAGAAATGATGAAGGAAAAAGAAGCTCCTTCATCAGAAAAGGTTGTGTATAAAAAAGATAAGAAAAAGCGCCTATCCTACAAGGAGCAACAGGAATGGGAGCAAATTGAAGATAAAATAGCTGATCTCGAAGAGCGTAAAACCCAGCTTGAACAGGAAATCGCAGCTGCAGGAAGTGACATCGGGAAAGTAACTGAGCTCTATAAGGAACAAGAGCATGTTGAAAAGAAACTGGAAGAAACAATGGAAAGATGGGAAGAATTATCACTTCTTGTTGAAGAAATTGAACAGAATGAATAATTAATAGTGGGGCCTAAGGCAATGATGTGAAATTGTTTTAGGTCTTTTTTATAAGGTATGATACTAGTGTTAACCTAGAAAAGGAGTTATCTGAATGACAACAAAGGATGAAATCAGACATAAAGTGTGGAAGCAGCTCACAGACGAAAAGAATGGACGCTTTCCTTTTCCATTAGTAAACCGAATTCCAAATTTTAAAGGGGCAGAAAAAGCCGCAGCACATATTGCTTCATTGTCTATATATAAAGAAGCAAAGGTTGTAAAAGTAAATCCGGATGCTCCACAACTTCCATTAAGAAAACAAATTCTTGTCGATGGGAAAGTACTACTGGTCCCGACTCCACGCCTCAAAGCAGGCTTTATTATGGTAAAACCGGAATGGGTTCCACCTGGAGAGGAAAGAAAAGCTGCTAGCTTAAGCCATATAAAATCGTATGGGAAAGTAATACCATTAACCGAAATTCCTCCTATTGATTTAATGGTCGTAGGCTCAGTTGCAATCCATCCCGATGGACGACGACTTGGTAAAGGAGAGGGCTATGCAGACAGGGAGTATGCCATTGTACGTGAGCTTGGAAATCCCCCGGTTCCAATTGTAACATCCATTCATAGTACACAGTTAGTTCATGAAGACATCCCAAGAGATACCTATGATTTAACAGTTGATTGGATTGCGACAGAAAAAGGAATTACAAAAACAAATACACCGTACGAAAAACCAAATGGGGTAGAGTGGGACCATGTATCAGATGAAGAAATGGAAGAAATGCCTGTGTTAAAGGAGCTTTGGGATCTTAAATATAAACACTGAGGATTAAAATTGGACGAGAACTTAAAGGGAAAGTTTGATGCATTCGAACAAATTGAAGAAAGATTATAAGAGGTGACCAAGTGGTTACAAACACAAAACAACTAGAACAAGAGGCGGTTGATTTCCTAAAGATTGCTTATCATGAGCTTGAAAAAACAAATGCAGAGTTAGAAATGAGAATACAAGATGTAAAGGTACAAATTGCTGAAACCGGCTATTATGAGCATACCTTTGAAGAGTTGGAGCATGGTGCTAAAATGGCTTGGCGAAATAGCAATAAATGTATTGGACGACTATTTTGGAACTCCTTAACCGTTTTTGATGAACGAATGGCAAAGAAGGAAGAAGAGGTGTTCAAAGCATTACAGCAACATATCTCATTTGCTACAAACTCAGGGAAAATTAGACCGACAATCACAATTTTTAAGCCTTCACGTGGAAAAACGGATTGTTTACGAATTTGGAACCATCAGCTTATTCGTTATGCAGGGTATGAAACAGAACATGGAATAATCGGAGATCCAGCCTCTATTGAATTTACAAGAGAATGTGAAAAGCTTGGTTGGAGAGGGGAAGGCACCAATTTTGACATATTGCCATTGATGATTCAGTGTGATGATCGTAATCCAAAGTTGTATTCTTTAGAACATGAAGATATTCTAGAAGTACCGATTACGCATCCGGAAAGAGAAGAGTTTAAGGATTTGCAGATCAAATGGTACGGAGTTCCAATTATATCCGATATGATGTTGGAAATTGGAGGAATTGTCTATTCGGCTGCTCCTTTTAATGGCTGGTATATGGAAACAGAGATTGGGGCAAGAAATCTCGCAGATTCATTTCGTTATAATCTGTTACCTAAGGTCGCTTCCATCATGAACTTAGAAACAAAAACACATGCAACGCTTTGGAAAGACAGGGCATTAGTAGAATTAAATGTAGCGGTTTTACACTCATTTAAAACAGCGGGAGTAAGTATTGTTGACCATCATACAGCAGCACAACAATTCAAGCTGTTTGAACAAAATGAGCGTTCAAGCTGCAGAAAGCTTACTGGTGATTGGACATGGTTAATCCCGCCAGTTTCCCCAGCGACTACTGATATTTTTCATCAAAGTTATGATAATAAGGTGGTAAAGCCAAATTATTTTTACCAACAATGTCCCTATTAAAAAAGGATGACTCCGCGTGTGTGAGTCATCCTTCATTCATTTGGAAAATGATCATTTAGTCAGTACTATGGATGGGTTGCATCTCATCCAGCTCCAGCGCCTAGCCCCTCGGAGTCATAAGCCACTCAGGAATTGAAGACAAAGAACGTCTTCTATTCCTAAGCGTCTTATGCCTGTCGGGGCTGTTCAAGGCGCTTGCGCTTTAGTTCCAAGGTAAGAAAGTATAACATTTTGAAATTAGTTTTAGTGTCTAGCTCCAGGCGCCCGCCTTGCGCTTTTCTTATTACTTAGAATGTTTTTCAAGTAGATTAGCTAGAAAATGTTTTTTATAGCTTTCGAGCTTTCTCTCTTCATGACGGCGAACACCAATTTTCTTCAGTTCGTTCACATACCATCCTTTGCTACCGCGATGCATTGAAATCACCCTTTCAGCTTATTTTTTAGAAAAAACTTATCATCCCAAACAGACGGGATAAAAATAGCCCCTACTCCGTAATCGGAATAGAAGCTATGTTAAGTTTTGTGGTGCCATTGTAACATCTATAAATAACTATGAAAAGGGGTTGAATTTTACTAATATAGCAAAAACGCGCCATAGAGGGAAAGAGGGAAGGGAAGAAAAATATTTCAATATTACTCATTCTCTATCTCTCTAGCTCAATTCAACTTTTTCTATCACGTTCGTTTCTGCCTTCTTAAACATCGCATAATATAAAAATCCGCTAAAAAACGCGAATAAAGCAAGAATAATAAATGTGATTTGATATCCAAACCATAATGACATTGGAATAGCGATCGGTGCAACTGTTCGGCCGATTGTATAACGCAGGCTTGCCGCAGCGAAATATTGGCCGCGCATATGCTCCGGTGCAAGTTTTGACACAAATGTTTGCTGTATTCCAGCCGTCATGAGTTCTGCAAGTGTAAAGATTGCCATGGCAATGATGAATAACCAGATAGACTGTGTAAATCCAAAAACAAGCATGGAAAAACCATAAACAATGGAGGAAAGTATAAATACATTTCTTTCTTTATATTTCGTCATCCACTTTGTGATAATAATCGTAAATAAAGCAACAAGAAAACCATTTTCAGATAAAATAATGCCGAATACTTGCTCACCATCTAGAGAAAGTGACCAACTACCAATTGAAAGCATTTCTTGTTGATGGATTGTATCTGTAATATAGACAGGGAGAATCATGTCTAATTGCATAAAGGTAAGTGCAACAAGAACTCCTGCTATGATATACAATAAAAATGCTTTATCACGAAAGATAATTTGGTAATCTCGAACTTGTTTAATGATAGGGCTGAACCATTTAGCAGCTTGTTCATTAGGATCTGTTTTGTAAGCGGGTGCTGTTTCTCTTGTTTGTTTTGCAAGTAAAATAGAAAGGAAGATACAGACGACCCCAGCTGCAACAAGCACTTCAAATGGGTGATGAACGTAGAAAATGGTACCTAAAATCGGTCCGATAACAACTGCTATATTAATAGATGTATAGAAAACAGCAAAAACACTGCTGCGATCCTTTTCCTCCACAACATCTGCGACCATCGCCTGTGACGCAGGCCAATAAAAGGCACCGAAAACACCTGCAAAAGCAAAACAGATAAATCCTAAAATCGGTATTTCAAGCCAAGGAGAATTTGAAAAAGCAAAAAGGATGAATGCAATGCCTTGACCAAATGATGCAAGAACCATCATTGTTTTTCTCCCGAAACGATCAGCAAAATACCCTCCCATTAAGTTTGCAAGAACAGAGAACACTTGCGATATAATAAGAAAGAGACCAGCCTTTTCTTTGCCGAACTCACTTGCAAAATAGATGGTTAAAAAAGGGAAGAACATCCAATAGGTAATGTTCATTAACGCTTCACCAAACAAACGTATTTTAAGGTTAGTATCCCAGTCTTTAATTCTCATCATGAAAACCTCAATTCTTTAATCCTATCGTTCATCATACTCTTTCGGGACTCGTAATACAACGAAGATTTAGTATTTTAAAAAAATAATAATCACAAGGAGTGAGACCATGGATCTGTTTTCAATCATTGCAGAAGATAAGATCAAAAAGGCTATTCAAGAAGGGGAATTTGACAACCTCCCCGGTCAAGGAAAACCCTTGAAATTGGATGATCTGTCACAAATCCCTCAAGAATTACGAGTAGCATACAAAATACTTAAAAACTCAAATATGCTTGATGATGTTGACCAATTAAAAAAAGACATCAGCTCCATCGAAGACCTGCTTCTTGCATGTGATGATTTAAAAGAATCTGAAGTTTTAGAACAGAAAAAACGGGAAAAACAATTAAAAATAGAAACACTAATGAAAAAAAGAACCCCATTTAACTCCCCAGCCTCATCGTTTTATAGAAATAAGATTTTGGATCGGTTTAAATAAGGTAGTATGTTAACTTTTTTAAAATGATTGTTTTGGGAGAATATCCATTCTTTCATCCTTATTTAAATGAAGATAGTGGAGCGCAATGGAACGAACCTTGTATGTACTTTAATTATTTTTAGGCACGGAGAGCTATTTTTCAAAAACCAGTAATAATTTTTCCAAAGAACGTGCAAAATGGACAATACAACCAAAACGAGGAGGGCTAACATGAACAAAACCATTTCCGCTTTTATTCTTATTGGCCTACTTCTCCTATCAGGCTGCCAACAAACAACTGAAGAGCAACCTGAACGAGCAGAAGAGTCAGAAGAAACAAACCCGGAAAAAGAAGAAAATCAGAATCAAGACACTCCTGAAAAATCTGAAGAACAACTGGTCCAAGAAAAAGCCGATAAGGTAATCTCCCTCATAAAAGCAAAAAATGCCGAAGCACTTAAAAACTATGTCCATCAAGAGAAGGGTGTATTATTTTCTCCTTACGCTCATATTGAAAAAGATGCGATCACCATGAAAAAGGACGAAATAGTCAACTCTTTTCAATCAAAGGACAAGCAGACATGGGGCACGCGAGATGGAAGTGGAGAACCAATTGAGCTAACACCAATAGAGTATTTCAATGAATTTATTTATGATGCCAATTACGCAGAAGCAGATGAAGTTGTACTAAATCCAACAGAGCCAAGAGGAAATACGATTAAAAATATACAAGACTTCTTCCCAGATGCCCATGTGGTGGAGTATTACGTAAAAGGGACAGAGGAAAATGAAAATATGGACTGGAAAGCATTAAACCTTGTGTTTGAAAAAGATTCAACAGGAGAGTGGAAGCTTGTCGCAGTCGTTCGTGATCAATGGACCATATAATAAAACATCCTTCATGAATTGTGAAGGATTTTTTTATTATAAGAATAATGTGTAAAGAATGTTTCTTTGAATTTTAGCTTTATAGTGGAGCGTAATGGAACGAATCAATTCTCATGTTTATCTGGAGTAATAACAATTAATTATGCGAAAATACCCAAATTAGTTCTCACACCTTCTAGCCTTTTAAATAAACTATAAAAAAGCCTAGAAGGGAAGAGAAGTTGATGGTAAATTGGATTATTTGGATTGTGCTAAGCTCCTTATTAATGTTCCTAATCAGCCTTTACCTTGTAAGCCGGCTGCTTCTTTCACCAAAAAAGGTACCTTATGAAAAAACATATAAACTTGGCATTCAAAAAGGTGAAATAGATGATCGCTTGTTCCGGGAAAAGAAAAAAGAAGAGCTTTTTATTCCATCTTATTATGGCTATAAACTCCATGGGCTGCTGTTTCCTGTGGAAAATAGCAGGAAAGTAATGATCATTGCACATGGTATAAAGTGGTCATTATTTGGGAGTTTTAAGTATGTTGAGATGTTTCAAAAAAGGGGTTTTAATGTTCTGTTATGTGATCATCGATTTCATGGATTAAGCGGAGGAACATACACCTCATTTGGTTATTATGAAAAAGACGATTTAAAAGCATGGATCGATTATTTTTGCGCTGAAATGGGTGAAGAGGTTTTTATCGGCTTGTTAGGTGAATCATTGGGTGCAGCTTCCGCGTTGGAGGCAAGTAAACAGGATCATCGTGTGAAGTTTTGTATTGCAGACTGTGCCTTCAGTGACTTTTCGTCATTATTACGGATCAGGCTGAAGCTTGACTTCAAACTGCGTTTTTATCCGATCATTGATTTGGTGAGCTTCATCATTAAGCTCAGACACGGATGGAGCTTTCCTGAGGTTTCTCCTATAAAAGGCTTGGAAAAAACTAAAACGCCAATCTTGTTTATTCATGGAAAAGAAGATCGCTTCATTCCTTTGCAAATGACTTTAGACATGTTTAAAAGAAAAAAAGAAAACAAAAAGTTATACTTGGTTCCACGTGCAGGTCATGCAGAAGCCTTCAATGTAGATCCTAAAGGGTATGAAAAAAAGGTTATTGATTTTATTAAAGAAATTGAAGGTGTAAAAGCCAACTTGTGTTAAGTTGGCTGATCGTTTTTTAACCTAAGTTCCATTCCTCATTCAGCTTCGGTACATCTGAAATGAGTTGCTGGGTGTAGGGGTGCTGTGGGTTTATCAGAACCTGGTCTGCACTGCCCTGTTCCACAATTTTTCCTTTTTCCATAATGTAAAGGGTGTCGCTTACGTAATAGGCTAATCCTACATCATGTGTAATAAAAATAATTGTCATATCATTTTCATCTCGTAGCTTTAGTAACATATCAAGTATAGTGGAACGGGAGCATGCATCAACCATGGATGTTGGTTCATCAGCGAGAAGTACCTTTGGGTGAAGGAGAAATATTCTCGCAATCATGAGCCGCTGCATTTGTCCGCCCGACAGTTCAAATGGATATTTATTATACAATTCTTCAAACTTAAGATTTACAAACGTACAGGCTTCTTTCATTTTTTCGAATCGTTCTTCTTTTGAGAGCTTTAGTCCTTGCAGATCTATACAATCGTTTAATAATTTTTCAACCTTATGAAACAAGTTGAAGGATGAAAAGGGATCTTGAAAGATAGCTTGGATGTCTTGCCAGTAGGCTTTTCGATCACGATGATTTTTCAGTTTACGAGGCTGCCCTCTATAGGTGATTTCTCCACTTGTTTCTTTTAATAGTCCCATGACAATTTTAGCTAATGTGGTTTTTCCGCTTCCGCTTTCACCAACGATTGAAATGATTTCACCGCGGTGGAAGGCAAAGTTGACAGAATCAACGGCAGTATTTTTGCTTTTGCCATACCCAAATACCTTGGTGACATCTTTGCCGCTGATTAATAGCTCCTGATCAGGCTTCATTTGCGTACCACTCCTTTAGTGTGTCACTGTCCATTCGACATCGATACAAACGGTCACCAACATGTGTAGTGGTTATTTTGCTGCTTTTGCATTCATCTGTTGTGTAAGAGCATCTGTCTGCGAATCGGCAGCCTTGTATTTTCTTTTTTAAGTTTGGTGGAGCACCCGGAATAGCCGCTAATTTGTGGTCTTTCATTCCTGATTCAGGAACAATAATGGATCCCATCAGTTTTTTGGTGTAAGGATGTATCGGATTAAAGATGACGTCTTCCGCTTTTCCTCTTTCTACGATTTCCCCCGCGTACATGACCATGATTTCATCTGTTACATGATAAAGCAAAGGAAGCTCATGTGTGATAAAAACTAATGAACGAATGAATTTTTTATCTAATAAATCTTTTAAAAGCTTGATAACTACTTTTTGTGACGTAACATCCAGGGCAGAGGTTGGTTCATCGGCAATGAGAACCTTAGGGTTTAAAATCGTTGAGATCGCAATAACGGTTCTTTGCTTCATACCGCCGGATAATTCATTGGGATATGAATTTAACACTTTAGAAGATAGATTTAATGTCTCAAATCGTTCAGCAGCCATTTCATAAACCTGCTTTTTTGTTAGTTCCGGTCGATGCTCCTTCATAATATCTTCAATGAATTGAATGATTTTAATTGTCGGGTTTAATGCATTCATTGCAGCTTGTGGAATATAGGCAATTTCCCGTCCGAGTACCTGTTTTCTAAGTTTTTCTTTTTCCAGCTTCATAATATCAACATCATTGATTGAAATCGTTCCGCTTCCAAAGTGGAGGGGAGGAAAATAAAATCCCATTAAACTTAGTGCTAATGTTGATTTTCCGCAGCCTGATTCACCGGCAATTCCGATCGTTTTTCCATCTTCAAGATGAAAATCAACACCATCCACAGCAAAAACTTTTTCTTTTAATCTCGTTTTATAATAGGTTTTTAGATCTTTTACTTCTAAAATATTTTTACTCATGTATCTTAGCTCCTTATCTTAGGATTGAAGATTTCATCCATACCTGTGTTCATCAAATAAAGAGAAAATGTAATGATTGCAATGGAAATCGCGGCTGGTATAAAAGCCCACCATGCACCGGAAACAGGAGCTTCAAATGTTAAAGCCCAGTTCATAATAATTCCAAGAGATATCGTATTATATGGCCCTAAACCAAGCATGGAAATGGAGGCTTCTGAAAGAATTCCTGATGCAGTTTGCAACACAAATGCCATCACGACGTAAGACATGATATAAGGAAGAATCTCAAAAGTAATGATTCTTGGTGTGCTGTGTCCCGAGATTTTGGCGATATTAACATGATCTCTGTTCCGAAGAGAAGAAGTTTGTGCTCTTACCGCACGAGCTGTCCACGGCCAGCTGGTAATCCCGATGACTATTGCGGTAATCAATGTACTTCTTGAATCAATGCTTACTGAGATCAAGATTAAAACGATAAAAGAAGGGATAACAATGAATATATTTGTTACCGCTGTTAAAATATCATCCACAATTCCACCGATGTAGCCTGCTGACAATCCGATAATTAACCCAATGATGGTTGCACTTAAACCGGCAACTAAACCTACAAAAATGGAAGTTTTAATACCATGGACAAGCTCCAAAAATAAGTCTCTACCAAAGTTGTCTGAACCTAAAAGTAACTCAGCACTCGGAGGTTGAAAGGCTAATGCTACCATTTCTGTCGGATCACTTGTATTAATTAGCGGATATACCGTGACAAATGCAAGCATTAATAAAAAGGTAATGGCACCAATGAGAAATTTAGGGGAGCGAATTAATATTTGAAAAGAACTATTCATATTATTCTTCCTCCATTTGTGTCGCTTTGATTCTTGGATCAACTAAGCCATAGATGATCTCAATGGTAAAGTTCGCTAAAAGAACAGAAATCGCGATTAAGAGAGTTGCACCTGAGATGAGCGGGTAATCCAGTTGGCGAATGGCTGTAAATAGCCATGTCCCAATGCCGGGATAACTAAAGACAATTTCTGTAATTAACGATCCGCCAATCATCGTACCAATTGATAATGCCAGACCTGTAATCTGCGGAAGCATTGCGTTTTTAAATACATATCTAGCAATCGTGGAATCTTTTATTCCTAATAATTTGCTATAAAGCACATAATCTGTGTTTAATTCATAAATAGACATCTCTCTCATTCCGATAGCTTGACCACCAATTGTGACTAAAACAATTGATAGGAACGGAAGAAAGTGATGGCTTATTACAGATCCGATAAATTCAAAACTTAAGTTTGGTGTCATTTGATAATTGTATCCGCCAGATGTAGGGAACCAATTAAGAGTTAATCCGAAGATATACAGCATAATGATCGCAAGGATAAAGAATGGAATAGAATTAATAAACAGGAATGTCGGAAAGAGTACTTTATCAAAGATGCCTTTTCTATAAGCAGCAATAGCTCCTAAGGCATTTCCGATTATCCACCCAACTAGAATGGCAGGAAGTTGTAAGGCCAATGTCCAAGGTACAGCTGATGCAAGAATGGATGTGACAGGTGTTGGATAAAGCCCAAATGAGGTTCCCAAATCACCCTTCACAAGATTTCCTAAGTAAATGAAAAATTGCTGCCATAATGGTTTATCAATTCCAAACTCCTCGGCAAAGGTATCATACACTTTTTTTATGGAATCACTGTCAGTCATTCCTTGTGTCATTTGGCCAGCGATTACACTGACAGGGTTGCCATCAATGAGTCTTGGTAAGAGAAAGTTTAATGCTACGGCAATAATGAGTGTCACTAAATACCAGAGGGACTTTTTAAAGAAAAATTTCCGATAAGCGTTCATGTATGTTCTGCACCCCCATATGAATGTTTCTAATTGAAAGTTGGGGGAATGTCCCCCAACTATCTTTCTGATAGGAAACTATTTATTCTTAATTTGATAGAGATCTTTTATTCCCGCTCCGTCTATTGAAATTTGTGGAGGAATATTGCTTCCGTCTCCATCAGTTGCAAAACCTTCCCATACTGATTCGTTCACTGTATGGAATACCCAAGGTCTGTACATGAGCGGAATAGTTGGAACGTCTTCTAAATAAATCTTCGTAAGCTCTGTATACATTTCTTTTAGTTTGGCTTCGTCTGTAACAGTAGGAATTTCTTTAATTAACTCATCAGCTTTTTCATTTTTATATCTTCCCCAGTTCCAAAATGCCATCTCACCAATTGGGGCAACACCTTCAGAATACATGATGGTTCTTGCTCTGTTCCAAGGTTGGCTCGGGCTTACAGCACCGGCAGGGGTATCCATGATAATATCGAATTTTCCTGTTTGGCGGTTATTTGTCCACACCGGAGCTTCAGGGAAGTTTGTTCTAATTTCAATACCGATCGCTTTCGCGTTTTGTGCGACGATCTCAAGAGAAGCATTCCAATCTGACCAACCATATGGAGCTTCAATATCCCAAGGTCCAAGTCTTACTCCATCAAGGACACGTATGCCGTCAGCACCTTTTTTAGCTCCGATACTGTCAAGCAACTTATTAGCACCATCCACATCTGTTGTCCATTGAAGAGATTTGATTGCTTCCTGATCAACGAATTTTGACTCGGAAGGTGTATCCAGGGTAATGGATGGCTTCATTTCACCGGAATATCCACTCATCGCTAATTCAGAAATTTTATCGTAATCAATTGCCATCGCAATCGCTCTTCTAACATCAGGATTATCAAGGCCTTCCTTCGTTGTATTAAAGAAGATCGATGGCATTGAACCAGGCAGATAGTATGGTTTGTCTTCTAAGTATGTTTTAATTGGGGCTCCGTCTTCCCACATTTTCCACACTTGTGGAATGAATTGTTGAGATACATCTACTTCACCTTTACTGAAGGCAAGTGATCCGGCAGCATTATCTTTATAAATAACATGGCTTATATATTTAGGTGCCGGTAAACCTCCAAATAGCTGTTGACCCCAATAATTGTCATCTCGTATTAACGTAATTTTTTGGTTATCAAATGTATGCATTTTGTAAGGACCTGTTCCAACAGGCTCAGGATTTACTTCCTCACGAATAGCAGCTATGTCATTGTTATGTGTTTTTTCAATTTCTTCCCAAACATGCTTTGGCATCATAGGTACTAATTGAAGACTGTCTAAAACAGTGAGTCGATTAGGATTATCTTGTTTTAAGTTAATATTGACAGCATTCTCACCGACAGCTTCAACACTTTCAATCGCTTCCCAGAAATTACTCCAGGAAATAGGATATTTGTTTCCAAGCTCGTACGAATAAACCACATCTTCAGACGTGAAGGCTTCTCCATCATTCCACTTTGCATCTGGATTAAGCTCAATGTGAAGCGTTGTATCATTTGTCCATTCATAACTTGTACCAAGTAAAGGCTCCAATGCACCATCAAGCATGTTAATCATAAACAGATTTTCATAAACGAGTGATCTTGAGTTTGCATAAGCAATAGGGAATGATGGATTCCCGCCTAATGGACTAAATGTTGAAGGAGGTCCCCACTGTAATCCATTTACATATAGTGTTTCATTTCTTGGAGTTGAACCCTTTGAAGTATCTTCTTCTTTTGTTCCCGGCTTTTCAGTTGTTGTATCAGTTGTAGCAGGCGGCTTTACTTCATTACTACAAGCCGCAAGTAAAGCAAAAATCATAATCAATCCAAAAATTAATCCTAATACTCTTGTAAATCTCATAACTATTTCCCCCCTCTTGCAATTATCGGAAAGCGCTTTCAATGATAAATATATTAAAAATATGGGAAACGAGAACTACTTTTTATAAAAATATTTATTAAGTGAATTTTATGTATAAAAAGTTTAACCTCGGCTTGTCCGGGTATTGATGATATATACAAAAATTGAAGGAGGATGCATAGTATGTCAAAAAAAATTGCTGTCGTGTTAACTAGTTCTTTTGAAGATTCCGAGTATACTGAACCAGCGAAAGCCTTTGAAGAAGCTGGCCATACTCTGACAACGATTGAAAAAGAAAAAGGGAAAACAGTTGAAGGAAAACAAGGAGAAGCAAAGGTAGAAATCGATGCAGGTATTGATGAAGTGCAGCCAAATGAATTTGATGCGTTATTTATACCAGGAGGTTTCTCCCCTGACATTTTAAGAGCAGATGATCGTTTTGTGAATTTCGTAAAAGAGTTTATGAATGCGGAAAAACCGGTATTTGCAATTTGTCACGGTCCACAGCTGCTCATTACAGCTGAAACCTTGGAGGGACGAGATGTGACAGGCTATAAATCCATTCAGGTTGATCTGAAAAATGCGGGTGCAAATTTTCATGATAAAGAGGTTGTTGTATGTCAGAATCAATTAGTGACTAGTCGGACACCTGAGGATTTACCTGCATTTACGAGAGAATCATTAAAGCTATTAGCTAATTAAACGTTTGTTTAAAGAATGAACAAGGGCTGTCTCTAAAAAGAGACAGCCTAAAAACAACCTATTTTTCTATTTCATCGTCAGAAGGCAATGGGTCGATACGATTGGAGTCTTCTGCATTTACGGCACCTTTTAAGGCATATAAAACAAGTACAATGGCGACGACGAGGAATCCACATATACTGAGTGTTCCTAACCACCAGCTAAGCATAAAAATCCCCCTCCTTATTTACATTCATATGTAAGTAAGAAGGGGGGAAGAATCATTTTATGATCCTTTTCTAACAAGGTAAGAAAATATAAAATTCTGTACTTAGTTTTAGTGTCTAGCTCCAGCGCCCAGCCCTATGCTGACTAAGGCCCTTACGCTTTTCTAAGGTTGCCAAGCTCTTCAGCGATGGCTTGCATTTCATTTGGGCTAAAAGAGTTTCGTTTCATAACATGTTCATAAATATCCTTTAGCTCTTCATACATTTCTTCGTCAAAGTGAGAAGGTTTGATGGCTCCTAAGTTTAAAACTCTAAGTTTTTCTTTAATTTGTTCAATCATGTATTCAACATTTTCTACCGACTTTTCAGTAAGATTCATGCCCTTCATCCTTTCTCAAGCTAATTACTGTCTATTTTAACATGAAAAGATATTAAGCATTCAAAAACTTCATGATCTCCTTGAAACATATTATAATATGATCAAGAAACTATACGCAGGAGGATATCATGGTAAAAGTTTTATTTATATGCTTAGGAAATATCTGTCGTTCACCAATGGTAGAAGCGGTAATGAGGGATTTGGTAAGGAAAGAAGGCTTAGAGGACAAAGTGATCATTGACTCTGCCGGTACTGGAAATTGGCATGTCGGAAAATCTCCTCATGAGGGGACGCGTCGCATTTTAGATCGTTATAACATATCTTATAAAGGTCAAAAAGCAAGACAATTAATAGCAGAAGATTTAACTCAATATGATTATTTAATCGGCATGGATTCTGAAAATGTAGGGAATATTAGACGTCTAGCCGGTTATCAAAAATCCGGTACAATCCAAAGGCTCCTTGATTACCTTGAAGACTCTCCCGTAGCTGATGTACCTGATCCTTATTACACAAGGAACTTTGATGAGGTTTATGAAATGGTTAGTAAAAGCTGTGTGAACTTGTTAAATGAGATCAAACAAGTACATAAACTTTAGTAGGGGGACATGTTTTATGACAAACGGCAATAAACTGGTAAGAGGAATGTTGGTTGGAGCTATAGTAGGAGCAGTTGTTTCATTGCTTGACAAAAAAACTCGTGATGATGTGATCACAACAAGTAAAAATGTATCATCTAAGATTAAAGGGTATGTAGAGGATCCAACGGTCCTGACGAATGAAGTGAGAGAAACAATTGATTCTGTCAAAGATACAGTTCAAGAGGTATCAGAGGATCTTACATTTATTAACGAAAAGGTGAAGGAGTTAAAGGAAACGACTCCACAAGTGATGAACTTAATTCAGGAAACAAAGGAGCGGTTCATTCCAAAACGAGATTAATCGTGAGGTGAATTCTTTGTTGAAAAAGGGATCTTTTTTAAAGGAGTTAGTTTCTAGATTTTTAAGTGATGAAGTGCCAGGATTATCTGCGCAATTATCGTACTTTTTCCTATTATCACTATTTCCGTTCCTTATTTTTTTAATTACTCTAATAGGATATCTTCCCATTTCACAAACCGAGGTCCTAAACACAATAGAAGAGTTTGCTCCCGGGCAATCCATGCAGCTGATCAATACTACGTTGGATGAAATTTTGAATGATCGAAATGGGGGATTGCTCTCTTTTGGTATTATTGCAACTCTCTGGTCTGCTTCTAACGGAATTAATGCTATTGTTCGTGCCTTTAACAAAGCATATGATGTAGATGAGAGTCGTTCGTTTATTGTTGCTAGGGGAATGGCGATTTTACTTACGATTGCCATGGTTTTTGTCATTATTGTAGCACTTTTATTACCTGTGTTTGGGAAGGAAATTGGTGTATTTATTTTTTCTAATTTCGGATTTTCTGCAGAGTTTTTAACGATATGGAATACTCTCAGATGGCTTGTGAGTGGTATCATCCTATTCATCGTGTTTACAGCTCTTTATTTTGTTGCACCTAACAAACGATTACATATAAAAGATGGACTACCTGGTGCTTTTGCAGCAACACTTGGCTGGATGGTCGTATCGTTAGCATTTTCCTATTATGTAGGAAACTTTGCAAATTACAGTGCAACATACGGCAGCATCGGAGGAATTATTGTCCTGATGATTTGGTTCTACCTATCTGGAATGATTATTATTTTAGGTGGAGAATTAAATGCCATGTTATATAAAAGAAGAACAATCGGTTAATTTTGTTACCAATTGAATTCATTCATAGTCAAAACTCATCAAGGGAATAGTAATCAAGAAGACAAAAGTCTTTACTATTCAAAAGGTGGGGATTATGATGACAAAACATACAAAAAAAGGCGGAAGCCATAACAAACAAAACTCTAAACAAAAGCCAAAACATAAAACAAGTGGTAGTGCAAACGGACAAAACGGCTACCATTAACCAAAAAGCTGACTGGTATTCGTATCCCAGTCAGCTTTTTGTTACTCTGAATGCTCTATTAAATCTTGATAAATACCACTATAAATATGTTCGATATCAGCATCTGTCATAAAAAGAAACGAGTTCCTATCAATATCCTTCATTCTTTCAATAAATTCAATCATATTCTTTCGTTCCTGTCTGTTCATCATCCCATCTCCCTTTTTTGTTGTTATGATACAGCTTATTATATTTATATGTATTATATAACAGATTACAAAGACAGTTCAATCATTTTTTCTATTATAAAGGTTATTTGGGCAGAAAAAATTAACTTGCTCTATACTTGTTACAAACAACAAAGTATCAACAAAGAGCCGACATAGATAAACCTATGTCAGCTGGATACATTTTGCGAAGATGAAGCAGGCATGCTGTTTGTTTTAGAAAATGTTACAGCAACCGCTATGAAAAGAAGCATCATACTAATAATCATAAAATAACTAATATTCGTTGTATATTCAATAAAAAGTCCGCCAAAATAAGGACCTGCAAGGCTTCCAACACTAAATGCGATTCCGCATAACAAATTACCGGTAGGAAGTAAGTTTTTCGGCATAAGATCTGTCATATAACTGATACCTAATGAAAATGTTGATCCAACAACCATGCCGGAGATCAACAAACAAATCATTAGAGCTATCAGTGACTCCTCTAAAAATCCGGCCGCCGTAAAACTTAAAAAGCCTATGAAAAGAATGGACATCAATACTGTTCGCCTTCCTAGTTTATCACTAAGAATTCCGAGAGGAAGCTGAAAAATAATCGCCCCTATTGCAAAAGTGAATAAGAGAACAGATATGTTTGGTACCTCGAGCCCTATGCGCAATCCATATACAGGAAAGCTTCCATTGAGAGAGGATTCTAGGAATCCGTAGCCAAATGGAGGTAAAAAAGCGACCCAACTATATTTCCACGCCTGTTTAAATCGTTTTAATGTTTCTTTCATCGAATTTACTTCAATTGTTTGTTCAGGATAATCATTTTTCAACAAAAATACTAACAACCAGCCAACAAAGCAAAGAACCGATGAAATAATAAATGGAAGTGCTTCATTTATTGTAACCAATGGAGCGAGAAGAGGCCCTACTGCAAAACCAACCCCAAAGAAAAGACCGTAAAGAGAAATATTGCGCCCGCGTTTTTCTTCTGATGAAAATGAAGTGATCCACGTTTGTGAAGCAAAATGTAGGGCATGGTCACCAATTCCGATAAACAATCTCAGGAAAAACCAAAACCAAAATGTTTGCCATAAAGGAAACAGGGCAAGTGATAAGGCTACAACTAGCCCGCCAAATATAATAATCGGTTTATATCCAAATCGCTTTAATGGATATTCCATAAAAGGAGATACCAACAAAATGCCGATATAGAGTGCAGTAGCATTTAGGCCGTTAAGATCTGATGACAACCCTGTATTTTCAAAAATAACCGCGATAAGCGGTAAAAGCATACCTTGGCTAAAGCCTGATATTCCGACAACTGATACTAAAATCCAAAATCTTAATCGGTGAGTATTCATATGCAACCCTCAATTTCCGTATGAACTAAATTCATCAAATGCCAGTAATACTTTATACTGAAATAGGAAATTTAACAAGAGCAAACACCTTTAATGAAAAACAGTTTTCAGATACAATAACCTAAAAAAGATGAGGTGAATCAAAATGGATTTTAAAATGAAAGAAGAAGAAGGATTTACAACAACAACTGAATTTGGCGAGCTTCATGTAGCAGGTGACGAACAGTATGGTTATCGTCCTTTTCAATTAATGGTTGCATCCATTGTTGTTTGCAGTGGTGGTGTATTAAGGAAAATTTTAAAGAAAAAGAGAATTGATATAGAGGATATCGCGATCTCAACAAATGTTGAAAGAAATGAAGAAAAAGCAAATCAAATTGAAAAGATACATATCCACTATAAAATCAAAGGGCAAAATTTAAATGAAAAGAAAATTCATCAATCGATTGTATTAGCAAATAAAAATTGCCCAATGGCACAATCTGTTGCTGGAAGCATCGAAATTGAAGAGACGTTTGAATTACTCTAAAGTTTTAATAGGGTAGTAATAGGGAACTTCATTCATAGTATAAGGATATTTTTTCCTTTAATGTGAAGAATAACTTCATAAACTATGTTGAGGAATGGAGAGTTCTAATGGTTAATCGTGTTTTTACAATTTTTGTATTAATTGGAGTGCCTCTATCGATAGCTGGAAGTTTGATGCATTGGCCATCGGTTCTTATGTTTGTGGTCTATTGTTTAACGATCATTGCTCTTGCAGGATTTATGGGCAGGGCCACGGAAAGTTTGGCGATTGTTGCCGGTCCAAGAATAGGCGGGCTGTTAAATGCAACCTTTGGGAATGCGGTTGAGCTCATTATATCCATTTTTGCCTTAAAGGCCGGACTTGTAGGTGTTGTGTTGGCATCATTAACAGGTTCAGTCGTGGGAAACCTGCTTCTTGTTGCGGGCTTGAGCTTTTTTATCGGGGGCCTTAAATATAAGCGCCAAGAATTTAATATTTATGATGCAAGACATAACTCAGGCTTATTAATATTTGCTGTCATTGTTGCTTTTGTTATTCCGGAAGTGTTTACAACAGAAATGGATCCTGCAGGTACAATTTCTTTAAGTGTTGGAATCTCAATTATACTAATCATTCTTTATTTAGCAGCATTGTTCTTTAAATTGGTTACACACAGGGGCGTTTATCAGCAAAAAACAGATGAAGTGGGAGGACATGAGGAGCCTGAGTGGAAAAAAGGAAAAGCCATCGCAATTTTGTTACTTGCGACTGTAGCGGTTGCATATGTATCTGAAAACTTAGTCCATACATTTGAGACGGTTGGAGAAAGATTTGGATGGTCTGAATTATTTATAGGAGTGATTATCGTTGCCATTGTGGGTAATGCTGCAGAGCATGCATCAGCAGTCCTTATGGCTTATAAAAACAAAATGAACATTGCTGTAGAAATCGCAGTCGGATCAACTTTACAGGTCGCGATGTTTGTAGCTCCATTGCTTGTATTAATTTCACTTTTATTTACAGAGAACATGCCGCTCGTTTTTACATTACCAGAGTTAATTTCGATGGCAACAGCTGTCTTTTTAACCATCTCGGTCACAAATGACGGCGATACAAACTGGTTTGAAGGGGCGACCTTACTAGCGGCATATATTATCATTGGAATTGGCTTTTATTTACTACCGGGCTAAATCAAAAAAAGAGACTCTGTGTATGAAAACACAGAGTCTTATAATTTGTGTAGGACGAAACAGATAACTAGAGAAATTGGTAACGCTTGCAAAAAGCATCATTAAAGACTCAGATACCTTTCGTATAATTTTATTTTACAGCATATATGCTAATTTGTAAATCTTCTGTTTATTTATTTTTGAAATTGTTTTAAAGTTATGGTTGTCCTCATATTTTAATTAACATCTACATAGGAAAGGAACAAACATAATCATGAAAATAAGGGTCTTTTTTTATTTAATCGGTTTGTTTTTTATGGGACTTGGTGTGACGTTCACAATAAAAGCAAATTTAGGAGCAGGAGCATGGGATGCGCTGAATGTAGGGCTTTCCAAAGTCATTGGTCTAACAGTAGGAAGCTGGGTATTTGTTATCGGTGTTATCTTGATGTTTATAAATGCCTTCATAACAAAAGGAAAACCGAAATTTTTAGCCATCATTACAATTCTTTTAATTGGCTTTTTCGTTGATTTTTGGATGCTCGTCGTTTTTAAAAACATGTTTCTTGATGGAATGTTAAAACAAGTTATTTCTTTATTATTAGGTATCTTTTTCATCGCTCTTGGCGTCTCAATGTACTTGCAAACAAAGTTCCCTGCAAATCCTATTGATCAATTAATGATCTCCTTACATGAAAGATTTTCTCTTAATTTCATGGTTGCCAAAACAATAGGTGAAGTCGTTGCGTTAATATTAGCATTTATCTTTCAAGGTCCAATTGGAATAGGAACAATTATTATCACATTTTTAATCGGTCCGATTATTCAAATGTTCTCAAAACCCATATCAGCCCGCTATGACTTGTTATTGAAAAGATAAACGTATTTGTTGAAAAAACTTCCAAATAAACGAAGGGATTTTTCTGGATAAACAGCAGATCACTTGAAAACAATAAGGATAAGCATGTTGAAGGGAGTAAAGAAAATGAAAAAGAGATTGCTCGTTTCTTTCGTTTTGCTTTTATCATTTAGTTTTTCAAGTGTTGTTTTAGCAGAAGGAAAACCTCAAAAACCGAAAATTCCCGGCTCTGTTATGGAAATATCTAAGGAAAATACGTATCCAAACCCGACTCAAGACTTACCCTACTTACAACCAAGTGAGTTAACACAGCAACTGATCGACACAGCCGAGGTTCCGATTGAAAACCCTGATTTAATTCGTATTTTAAACGAATCCACCATCTCTGATGCACCATTGGCTTTTGGCTACCGTGCAACCATTTACTTGGGAGAATGGGCGTTGAATTATGAATCATCCGAAACGGCGACAAATTGGGAGTATCAAAAAATAAATACAAATTATCAGGATAATCGCGGTGGGAAATCACAAATTCAAATGAGTTATCGTCAAGAAGCACAAAAATCTGTTAAAGGCGGTTTAACAGCAAAAGTTCCTGAAGCAGAACATGTCAAGAAAATGATGCTTCTTAAAGCAATGAAGAAAACAAACTTACCACTTGCTTTTGAAACCATTATTGGAGCTGGAACGAAGAAAGACCAAGTCTATAATGTTCCTCCAAAAAAGCTGGGTTATCTTTATGCATATGCACCTGCTGTAAATGAAAAAGGAAAAGTTACGTATGGTGAAGTATATCTGGTCTTAAAAGGAAATAAGAGAAGTATTGTGGTGAAAAATATCACTTCACAAGGAATCGGTGCGTGGATTCCTCTGCAAGATCATGCTTCATTTGGATTTGTCACATCTGACCGTCCAAGATAAAGAAAAAAGGGCTTTCCAAGTAATTTAGTTGGAAAGCTCTTTTTCAACAGGTAAGAAAGTATAAAATTTTGTACTTAGTTTTAGTGTCTAGCTCCGAAGCACAGGATGTGCAAGTGCAATCGTTGGGACAGGACGTCGCGTAGTTAGACTGCCAGCGCCTATCGCCTATCAACCTTCAGATCATCTCCCTACGATAAGTTAATGCTCCTCCAGTTTGTACGGCGATGACCAAGGCGCTTGCGCTTTTCTATTTTTGATTTATAAGGACTCGTGATTCCGCAAGATTAATATTAGCGTCAAATAAAGCTTTTGCAATTATTCTCCGTGCTCCTTTTGCTGTACTCCAATAAAATTGATCATCAACTAAACCGATAATCGTGTATTCATAGCCGCGAAATTGACCATTAAGGGATGTAATGCCGAACACTTGAAAGGTCTCAATAATCTCATTTTGCAAATCCCTTTTTAAACATGATTCAAATTCCTGATTGATCTTTTCACAAGCTTGCTCAAGTACCTTCCAAACAATGTCCGGATCCTCTCGATAGCTAATAACAACACGTTCAATGACTCGCATCCGGTCAATATTGTAGTTGTGAATTTGTTTTATTTCACCATTACTGATTGTTAAGAGCTTTCCGCTCCATTCACGAATTTTTAATGACCTAAGGCCGATTTCCTCAACAGTCCCGTGAAACGTATTATTTATCGTAATAAAATCTCCTTGATGAAGCTGTTTTTCATAGATAATAAACATACCTGCAAGAATATCTTTAATAAGGCTTTGAGCACCGAAGCCGATGATGATACCAGCTACACCGGCCCCGGCTAAGATGGAGCCGAAATTATCAACAAATTGAGAAAGAAGATACAAAATAAAACTAATGGTAGCGGTATATTTGGTTAATGACCGAATCAAGCTTTCGATTGTTTTTTCTTTTCGTTCTTCGATGAAGTTCGTTTTCTTAAAAAATTTACCCACAATAAAATTAATCAATGTCACACTTATCACTAAAATGACTGCAACTAGTATGATTTGAACAACTTTTAATCCCAACAGTTCTTTTATTGTTTCCATTTTGCCACCTTATATCTTGGATTTTCGTTTCGTAAAGTCAACATCTTGATAATAACTATTCTTTACAAGTACATTCGGACCTAGACATTGAACAGCCGGACAATGACAGTTTAGTGATTTTGCTATAGTAGAATCCATCCATTTAGAATAGGCGGATTGAAGAGTGTTATCCTTTATATTTCCAAGAGCAGGTGTATCACCGAAATCCGTCACGATAATATCTCCGTTAAAAATATTCACATTTAAGCGTGAGCGGCCATCAGGATCATTGCGCACAGTGACATTTTTACTTTCTCTTAAGCGTTGAATAAGTTCGATATCTTCCGGGTTTTCACTGCAAGCGTAGAAGGGTAATGTACCAAATAGCATCCATGTGTTTTCATCTCTGGTATCAAGTAAATGATGAATGGATTTTCGCATTTCAGGAAGTGACAAGGTTTCCAATGCACTCGCAAAATCACTTGGATACATGGGATGAATTTCATGACGCTGACAATGCATCTCTTCCACTACCTGCTTATGGATTTTTTCAATATATGGAAGTGTTCGTTTGTTTAACATCGTTTCTGCCGATACAATTACTCCGGCTTTTACAAGAGCACGGCTATTTTCAATCATTCGTTCAAACAATTTTGCTCGTTGTTCATAGGTTGGTTTTCGGTCCATTACAGCAAAACCAACTTCAACAAATTCATCAACTGTGCCCCAGTTATGTGAGATATGTAGAACATCTAAATAAGGAATAATCTTTTCATAACGTTTCAAATCAAGTGTCAAATTTGAATTTATTTGTGTACGAACCCCTCGTTCGTGGGCATACTTTAAAAGAGGAACAACATATTGGTCGACTGATTTCAAGGAAAGCATCGGCTCCCCGCCTGTAATACTGAGAGAACGCAGGGTTGGTACCTCATCTAATCTCTTTAATAAAAGCTCTATCGGAAGTGCTTGCGGATCTTTAGGCTGCAGTGTATAGCCAACAGCACAATGTTCACAACGCATGTTACAAAGTGTTGTTGTGGTAAATTCTATGTTTGTTAACGTCATTTGCCCATACTGCTTTACATCTAAATAGGCTTCCCATGGATCATATGACGTTGTAATAGGGTTTGCGGATTTTAGTGCATTCATTTGTTTATGCTCCTTTTTTAAAGGTAGAAATAACAGCTATAAGAAAATAGCATACCTTTCATTTTAACATGAACATGTCTTTTATACATCCTGTGAGTAAACAATAGATACTTGTCAAACAATTTGAAATAGTCTACGATACACTTATCTGAAAGGGGCGAAATAATGGGTAACGCAGTACATGACAAGGATTCCCAACTATCTTATTTGAAAAATCGGTTAAATATGTTTTTAGAAGTTCTGGACTCAATGGACCCGGAATCTACAGATGTTGATGATATTGATCGATTAATTCAAATGCTTGATGATCTTGAGATGAAACAAAATCAATTTAAAAAAGATTGGGATAAGTAAGCTGACACAAAGGATGTCGGCTTTTTTGCTGCAGAATTTGAAAACGCTTTGATTCGGCTTTTCAATAAATAATCTTACGAGTATAATAAAAATTATGGGAAAAACCTGAAAGTTTATGAAATGACTAGAGTGATAGAATTGACCGAAGCACGTTTATTAAAGGTTTAAGAAATATTATTAAAAAGGAACAGGGGTAAGCGCTTGACATCCAGCTCCAGCGCCTAGCCCCTCGAGGTCATAAGCCAATTTAGAATTGAAGGCAAAGAACGCCTTCTATTCTAAATTGTCTTATTTGCCCGAGGCTATTCAAGGCGCTTACGCTTTTGTTCATGGGGGGAATCGAGATGAAAAACTTTTATGAAAGTATGTACCAATTAGTTGTTGAAACTTCGACCAATTTACCAAAAGACGTAAGAAGAGCAATTGCTCAAGCTAAACTGAAGGAAAGTGCCGGGACACGTTCGGCAATGTCATTAGCAACAATTGCAAATAATATAAAAATGGCAGATGACAATATTTCGCCAATTTGCCAAGACACCGGTTTACCAACATTTAAAATAAAAGTGCCTGTCGGTGCAAACCAACTTGAAATGACCAAAGACATTAAACGTGCTATTGAGCAGGCGACAAAGGATGGAAAGCTTCGCCCTAACTCAGTTGATTCGATCACAGGAGGTAACAGCGGTGATAACCTTGGTGAAGGGACGCCTGTAATTAAATTTGAACAATGGGAAAACGATTATATAGATGCACGCCTGATTTTAAAAGGTGGCGGCTGTGAAAATAAAAATATTCAATACAGTCTTCCATGTGAACTTGAAGGCTTAGGAAAAGCCGGACGTGATTTGGACGGAATTCGTAAATGTATTATGCATTCTGTTTACCAGGCACAAGGACAAGGCTGTAGTGCAGGGTTCATCGGAGTTGGCATTGGTGGAGACCGGACAAGCGGCTATGAGCTTGCGAAGAATCAACTTTTCAGACGTGTTGATGATGTTAATGAACGTGAAGAGCTGCGTCAATTAGAAGAATACGTAATGGAACATGCTAATGAACTTGGTATTGGTACAATGGGATTTGGTGGAGAAACAACGTTGCTCGGTTGTAAAGTTGGTGTCATAAACCGTATACCGGCAAGCTTCTTTGTATCTGTTGCTTATAATTGCTGGGCATATCGCCGTTTAGGAGTCCTTATCAATCCTGAAAGTGGTTCGATCAATGAGTGGCTATATCAAGATGGTGAGGATATTGACTTTTCACAAGGTGAAGTAGCTGCAACTGAAGAACAAACGGCAGATATAAGAGAAGTTGTTCTTGAAGCACCTATTACAGAAGAAAAAATAAGAGAACTAAGAGTTGGAGATGTTGTTCGTATAAATGGAATGATGTACACAGGCCGTGATGCAATCCATAAGTACCTCTCTGAAAATGACTCCCCGGTTGATTTAAATGGACAAATTATTTATCACTGTGGGCCGGTTATGTTAAAAGATGAAGATGGTAATTATCATGTGAAAGCGGCGGGTCCAACAACAAGTATCCGTGAAGAGCCATATCAAGGCGATATCATGAAGCGATTTGGAATTCGGGCTGTCATCGGAAAAGGCGGAATGGGTCCTAAAACGTTGAAAGCATTAGAAGAGCATGGCGGAGTATACCTAAATGCAATCGGTGGGGCTGCCCAATATTATGCAGATTGTATTAAATCAGTTGAAGGTGTAGATCTCATGCAATTCGGTATTCCTGAAGCGATGTGGCATTTAAAAGTTGAAGGATTTACAGCAGTAGTTACGATGGATTCTCACGGAAATAGTCTTCATGCTGATGTGGATAAAAGCTCACTTGAAAAATTGGAGAATTTTAAAGAGCCGGTATTTAAATAAACGATTAATTAGGAGGAGGATCCGCAAAAATGCGGGTCTTTTTTTTGTATCGGCTGGGCAATTTGCGTTTTATCTTCGATTATGAGGATTTATCAACGATTCTGGGATTTTATCAACGATTTTGAGAATATATCAACGATTTTGAAAATTTATTTTCGATTAGACTTTTTTCGACAAAATCCATCAATATCCGCACAGACAAACAACTGCCATTTTTTCTCAGTATTGAATTCCTCTCTTAATCAACACTATAACTAATTATGTGAAATGAGGAGAGAACTGTCATGAAAAAATGGTCTATGCTTTTGACTCTTTTTTGTCTTCTTTTTTTAACGATAAATACAGCACAAGCAGTATCAAACAAGCCGATTCACTGGGGATTTAAAAAGAGCCAAAATCACGAGCCGGCTTCAGCAGGTAAGGAATTAGATGAGCTTTTAGCTAAGTATGGCTCTTTTTATATGGGGGATACCTCAAAGAAAGAAATCTATTTAACGTTTGATAATGGATATGAAAATGGATACACAGAAAAAGTATTGGATGTGTTAAAAGAACGGAAAGTTCCGGCGACCTTTTTTGTGACGGGGCATTATTTAGACACGGAACCCGACTTGGTAAAGCGAATGGTAAATGAGGGGCATATTGTGGGAAACCATTCATGGTACCATCCTGATTTAACAACACAAAGTGATGCTGAGTTAAAGAAGGAGCTGGAATCTGTCCGCCTCAAAGTCGAAGAACTAACAGGTCAAAAAGGGATGAGCTATCTGCGTCCACCACGGGGGATTTTTAGTGAAAGAGTAATGGCTGATGCAAAAGAACTTGGTTACACATCTGTTTTTTGGTCGTTAGCTTTTGTTGATTGGAAAGTAAATGATCAAAAAGGCTGGAGATATTCCTATGACAACATTATGAGGCAAATTCATCCAGGATGTATTTTACTGCTTCATACCGTATCAAAGGATAATGCTGAAGCATTAGACAATGCCATTGTGGAATTAAGAAAACAAGGCTACACTTTTAAAAGCCTTGATGATTTAATGCTCAATAAAATGCTCGACAATCGTTATCTCATTTCCCTTTGAATTCTATTCAAAGGGTTTTTTCGACTTTCATTTAGATCAGTGTATGGAATGGTATAATAATAGGAAAAGGTGAAAAGGAAGAAAAATAATGTGGATGGAAATAATAAGATGTAAAGGTCCATATAATTTTGACTCGGTTTTGGACAGATTATCAATGGATCCAATCATATCATTAAGTAAGAGTGAAAAGACAATAAATGTCCCTTTACATATTGAAGATATGCCTCACGTCATAACAGTCAAAGCGATCGGTACGATAGATAAACCTGTTTTTGAAGTAAGCGGAAAAGATGAAAAGGTAAAAAAAGCTGCACTTAAACGAATAAACAGTATATTTCGTTGGGATTTCTCTCTTGAAGATGTAGCTATTCATTTTCAGAAGACAAATATTGCTAAGATCTTTGAACAACACAAAGGAACGCCAATTGTGTTAGAATTTGATCTTTATAACTGTTTGGTCAAGTGCATCATTCATCAACAACTAAACCTTGCTTTTGCTCATACATTAACAACAAGGTTCGTCAAAAGGTACGGTTATGAAGGTGAGGGTGTTTGGTTTTATCCTAAACCTGAAGTTGTTGCAGGTCTTCAATACGATGAGCTGAGAGAACTTCAATTTAGTAGGAGAAAAGCTGAGTATTTAATTGATACCTCAAAGCTTATTGTTGAAGGAATAGTGAACTTTGATGAGCTGGCACAGCAGTCTGATGAAGAAATAATGAAATCCTTGATTAAGGTGCGCGGAATTGGTCCTTGGACTGTACAAAGTCTTTTACTATCCGGACTTGGACGACCTAACCTTTTTCCAAAAGCAGATATTGGAATACAACGAGCCATACAAAAACATTTTAATCTTGAAAAAAAGCCATCACATGATGAGATGGATCAATATAGTGAACAATGGTCGCCTTATTTAAGCTATGCAACATTGTATTTATGGAGAAGTATTGAGTAGAAACGGAGAGTATAACGTTATGAAAGAAAAAAAGCAAACGAGTCATATAAAAGTGACAAAAGGACAAACCTTTCCATTAACGATCAAAAGGCTGGGGATTAATGGAGAAGGTGTCGGCTATTTTAAGAGACAAGTCGTATTCGTTCCTGGTGCCCTACCTGGAGAGGAAGTTTTGGTTGAAGCAACGAAAATTCAGCCGAAGTTTGCAGAAGGAAAGGTAAAAACAATTCGGAAGTCTTCACCGTTCCGTGTAAAACCACCATGTCCAATTTATGAAGAATGTGGAGGCTGCCAGCTTCAGCATTTGGCATATGATCAACAGTTAAAGGAAAAACGGGATATTGTTCTTCAATCTTTGGAACGTCATACAAAATTAAAGGTAAGCCAACTCGATATTCGCCAGACAATTGGCATGGAAGAACCTTGGAATTATCGGAATAAAAGTCAATTCCAAGTAGGTCAGCAAAAAGGGAAAGTCATTGCCGGTCTATATGGACTTGATTCACATCGTCTCGTCCCAATCCAAAATTGTATGGTTCAGCATCCGTTAACAAATAAGGTTTCTGAGGGAGTTAAACAAATATTAGAGGATTTTCAAGTTCCCATTTACGATGAGCGGAAAAGAAAAGGAATTGTTAGGACAATTGTAACTCGTGCCGGTTTTCAAACTGGAGAAGTACAGGTTGTATTAATTACAACTCAAAAAGAGGTTCCTCGTAAAAAATTAATTATGGCCGAAATCCAAAAACGCTTTCCAGAGGTCAAATCACTTGTTCAAAATATAAACGGAAATAACACATCTTTAATTTTTGGCGAAAAAACACTTCATCTAAGCGGAGAAGAAGTGATTCAGGAAACACTTGGTGATTTAAGCTTCGAACTATCGGCAAGAGCGTTCTTTCAACTAAACCCAGTTCAAACGGTCAAGCTTTATGATGAAGTGAAAAAAGCTGCCAGCTTAACAGGTCGAGAGAAAATAGCGGATGCCTATTGTGGAGTAGGGACTATTGGGCTTTGGCTTGCAGGTGATGCAAGTGAAGTGCGCGGAATGGATACGATTGAAGCTGCCATTATTGACGCACAGGAGAATGCGCAAAAGCATGGCTTTACCAATACTACTTATGTTACAGGTACAGCCGAGCATTGGTTGCCTAAATGGGTGGAAGAAGGATGGAAACCTGATGTTGTGGTTGTTGACCCTCCAAGAACAGGATGTGATCGCAAGTTGTTAGATGCGATTAAGAAGGTAAAACCGAAGAAATTTGTGTATGTGTCTTGTAATCCTAGTACATTGGCGAAGGATATTGATTATTTGAGCAAGGATTATAAGGTTGAGTATATTCAGCCTGTTGATATGTTTCCGCATACTGCGCATGTGGAGTGTGTGGCGCAACTCGTTTTAAAGTTGTAGAAATTAAACACATTAAAATAAACTTTTTCCATAATTCATCTACAGTTGGAATAAAGTTAGTACAAAAAAATTGTGAGAAAATAGCCTGTTATCCCCGGCAAATCAACAATCGTGGAAAAAGCTCGAAAAAACGAGATGATCTTTAGAAAAAATGGGCAAAAAGCGGGAGATGGAAAGAGTATATTTTATCTGTGGAGGGAATTCGTTTCTCGAATACCGAATTAGGAAGCTGCTAGAAGCTGGTATATTTGTGTTGCAAGGTAGTCTCGAAGTGATGCGTTTTTATAGTATAAGGTTTAAATGCTGATATTATGTGGGCAAGGTCTGGTATGATGCTTTCAGAACGGTAAAGAATTAAAGGTTAGCTGGGAACCAGGATATCAATTATGCTTCCTATCGTTTATCAGCTCAGCAGGTTAAGCATCCTGTCTGCTAAATAGACGGAAAAATTTCGCTTAATTAGAGAATACTAATAAAAATAGCTTAAATAGCCGGATAGATTCCGCCTATCAAATCGAAAAACGTAAAGATGGGAGGATTTCGCTTGCATAATTGGAAAACCTCCACTTATTTTCCTTTCGATGGCTACTTCATTATTGACAAGACTTCCTATATAAAGGGGTACCCAAGTGGATTTTTTATCATTGGGTACCCCTTAATCTCTAGGTAAGAAAGTATAAAATTTTGTACTTAGTGTGAGTGTCTAGCTCCAGCGCCTAGCCCGGAAGCAAAGGACGTGCAAGTGCAGTCAATGCGACAGGACGTCGCGCTTTTCTTATTATTTAAAACACTTTTGTCGTCCAATCCTCACAATTCCAAACTTCAGTCGCAATTTCACGATAGAATTCAGGTTCGTGGGAAACCATTAAGATACTTCCGCGATATGCCTTTAAAGCACGCTTCAATTCTTCTTTTGCGTCAACATCCAAGTGATTGGTAGGTTCGTCTAGAATTAATAAGTTCGTTTCTGTGTTAATAATTTTACATAATCGGACTTTGGCTTTTTCGCCACCGGAAAGGACTTCGATTTTACTTTCAATATGTTTTGTCGTTAATCCGCATTTTGCAAGAGCAGCTCTGACTTCGGCCTGATTCATACTTGGGAATTCGCTCCAAATCTCTTCAATACAAGTATTGTAGTTGGATTGTTTAACTTCCTGCTCGAAGTAACCGGTGTATTGATGTTCACCACGTTCCACTTTACCTGAAATTGGCTTAATCAACCCAAGAATACTTTTTAAAAGAGTAGACTTACCAATACCGTTTGCACCCACGAATGCAATTTTTTGTCCGCGTTCCATTTTCAAATTCAAAGGGCGGGAAAGTGGTTCATTGTAACCAATAACAAGATCTTCAGCCGTGAAAATCCATCGACTAGCTGCACGAGCTTCTTTGAAGTTAAACTCTGGTTTTGGCTTCTCTTTCCCCAATTCAATTATTTCCATTTTGTCGAGCTTCTTCTGACGAGACATCGCCATATTACGAGTCGCAACACTTGCCTTGTTACGAGCAACGAAATCCTTCAAATCCGCAATTTCTTGTTGTTGACGCTTGTAAGCAGACTCCAATTGCTGCTTCTTCATTTCATAAATTTTTAAGAAGTTATCATAGTCACCCACATAGCGGTTCAACTCTTGGTTTTCCATGTGATAGATCAAGTTAACAACATTGTTTAAAAATGGTATATCATGTGAAATCAAGATAAATGCATTCTCATATTCCTGTAAATAGCGCTTCAACCATTCGATATGCTGTTCATCCAAATAGTTTGTTGGCTCGTCTAGTAATAGGATTTCAGGCTTTTCTAGCAAAAGTTTAGCTAGCAAAACTTTCGTACGTTGCCCACCGCTAAGATCATTTACATCCCGATCGAGTCCAACCGCGTCTAATCCTAGACCACGAGCAACTTCCTCAACTTTTGAATTAATTTGATAGAAATCATTACTATCTAAAGTTTCTTGTAGCTCTCCAACTTCTGCAAGTAATGCATCGATATCAGCACCTTCTTCACCCATTTTTGCGTAAAGTTCATTGATCTCTGATTCGGCATCAAAAAGATATTGAAAAGCAGAACTCAAAGCGTCACGCATCGTCGTACCTTTTTGAAGGACAGCATGCTGATCTAAATAACCAACACGAACTTTTCGTGACCACTCAACTTTCCCCTCGTCGGGTTGTAACTTCCCAGTAACAATATTCATGAAAGTAGACTTACCCTCACCATTTGCCCCAACTAGTCCAACGTGTTCTCCTTTTAAAAGTCGAAAAGACACATTATTAAAAATCGCACGATCACCGAAACCGTGACTTAAATCTTTTACGTTTAATACGCTCATTTTTTTAACTCCTTATCTAATGTCACATGTGGATATCTTACTAAATTTTGGCTGCTTTTTCTATCCTTAAGTTGCTTTTGTTGAAAATGCAATTCATTTTTAAGTCTAGCCCTTATTAATTAAATTAGTTTATTGAATTTAATTATTACTTGGGCGTATAGCGATTGGGGAAAAGTCTATTATACAACCGAACTTGGAGGTAGGATACGAGTTATTTCCATATGGAAATAACTATACAAAAAAATAAGAGAATGAAGGCGAAAATTCTACAAAATACGTCGAATCAAATGGATTGTATTCTTTGAAATAATGGAATGTTATGTTAATTGTATATTCCCTGGAGGTTGGGGAGGTATGTTTTTAATCGCAGGGCTAATTGCTTCTAATGGATTACGTTTATATATTGGTAGTTATCATATAGTTGGTAAATTAGTAGAAGGAGAGCATTGTACGGGTTCGGAATGGGACGAAACCAATACAACAAGAATACAAAACTTTACTTTTGGATTCGAGACTACAACGGCCTCCTGCTATTCCATATCCTGAAAAGCTTGAATTTGTACATAAACAATCGTTTATTTTAGAAGGGTTAGGGAGAAGGGAGGCACTAACAGGAACAGAGGTTACGAATCTTTACGCAAATATACAGACCAATTATTTAGGAGTAGGTTTGGTGACCGCGTTTAGTCAGGTTGCTAAGTCTGATAAGGTACGTAAGTATTTTCTAAGGGGTAAAGAAATTTCATTGAAACATATTAAGGTTTTTGGCAGTTACTTGGAGATGGCTTCGTTACCATTGCCGGCGTCTTTTGAACAAGAGGTTTCTGAATCACAGGAAGCACCTTTTTCTGATAAAATCATGATGTTTCACTTTAGTCTAATGATTTATGCAGGAATTGGAAATTTTGGTGTATCTATTGCGGAAACTCAAAGAAGTGATTTAGTTGTAGATTATTCACGTTTAGTAGCTGAAGTTCTGAAGTTTTCGGAGGATGGGGTCAATATTATGATTGCAAATGAATGGTTAGAACAGCCGCCTTTATCAGCGAACCGCAGGGACTTATCAAAAGGGTAAAAATAAATTAAACAATTATTTATGTTTAAATATGGTAATATTATCTTGAAACCTTTACAACTTATAAAGGGGCATGTCCTCTTTATTTGGGAGGAGAAGGCAGAGAAACCTATTTTCTGCTTTCTTTGATGGGTTTTATTTTTTTATATAGGAGGAGTTTAACAATGAACAATTTATTCAAAACATGCAAGAGACAAAATCCAAGTTTGGGGGTTATCTATTATGAACCATAACATCCCCCAGCACAGAGAACATTTAGTACAGCAAATGGTTGATATTGATGAGAATATAAAGGAGCTTACAAACCTTTACAATGCTTCCACTCCAATGCAAGAACAATTAAAAAACTTTTTTCATTTATATTTGCTGGAATTGGAGGAGTTGCTAAGTGCCTGCCAGAAGAGCAACCTAAATCCTTCGCTTCCGAAAGTGTATATCGGAACAAGGGTTACAGTATTGTTTGATGATGAAAATGATACAGAGGATTTTGTCATCTGCTTCCCTGAGCAGTCAGATCCGGACTCTGGCTGTATTTCTTTTTTATCGCCGGTAGGAAGACAGCTCTTACTAAAGAAAATGGGTGAAAAGGTCATGCTCAAAGTTCCAACAGGTGAACTTCCTGTAGTGATCAAAGAAATAACATTTGTTGGACATCTTTTTGATGAACAACAAAACATGAAAGAGGCTTGATGGGAAACATTGAAAGCGTTTTAGTATAAATTAGAAACATAATTGAATAGAATGATAGTAGTCCCGGTTTTTTCTGCATTATGCAGGTAATAGTCGATGCACAAGGAAATGCCGGGGCTATTTTAAGAGAACTCCATTTTGGTGAAGTTTATCCATCTAAGTGAAGGTTCGTTTTACAGTAATTTTACGATTACGATAAATAAAAAGGAGGATACGATGAAGAAGTTTTTTAGTAAACCATCAAAGGTAGCATTATTTTCCTTAATCGCTACAATTGTTGTAACCATTTTACTTTTATGTGTCTTGAGTATAGCAGGAGTAGAATCCAAAGTTGTACACCTGTTAGGAAAAGTAACTATCGGCATTTCCTTACCCTTTTTAATTTTGAATCCTTTAACAGGCCTTATCTATTCATTTTTTATCAACGGAAAAATCAAAACCGTGTATATCCTTCTGCATCTGGCATGTGTATGTACCATATCGGTATTCGCGTTTATATCTTTTATGTTTAGGTATTTTGTTCCTTTTGCTCCATAGAACTCAAAGTATTCTATAGATGGATATTGTAAAGAAGAGAGGAAGAGTCACGTTTGAATATCAATTCACTTTTTCTTTGAGCAATTCTATTAATTTATACAAGTAATGTGCTCCTCGAAGCTGCTGCTCGATTTGATAGTCCATATATGCTAAGGAATCCATTGTAAATTTCCTTGCTTCGGAAAGACTGTGCTGGTTGATTTTTTCCAAGATCTCTCTAACTGAGTCAAGTAAATAAACCGATGATTGAACGGTTTTAATAATTAATAAACGGTGAATATCTTCATGGTTATACATACGATATCCGCTTTCCGGGTCTCTTATAGGTTTAATCAATTCTTCTTTTTCCCAATGCCTAAGCGTTGAAGCGGGTACTTCTATTTCTTTTTCCACCTCGCCGATTGAATACCACTCTTTGTTTCTTTTATCCAAGAACCTCTGCATGTTTTTTGGTTTTAATATGTCTAATGCTTTGGTTGCTTGTTGCTTTCTTAGAAATAAATCAGCTTGGATTGCATTTACTTCCCATAAGGCTTCCATGAAGTTGTTTTGTTGGATCATAGGCATTATTTTTCGGACAGTTGCCATCCCAAAACCATGATACATTGCTCGTATACATAGGAAATAAGCTTCGTGTTCTTCCGTATAAACACGATATCCATTTGGCTTTCGCACCGCTTTTGGAACGATACCCCATTCCTCATAATGTCGTAAGGCACTTGTTCCAACATCCAATTTTCGGGCAATATCTATTGGTTTTAGTTCCATATGAACCTCCAAACAAAAGATTAAATTATAACCTTTAAGTACCATGACGAGTTTGATTAGTATAAATGCCATACTAATAGTAACATAATGTGAAAAAGCTTGCACTTGCATAAATGTTGTATGCTTGAGTTAGAAGATGAAAAGGAGGAGTTAAACTTGAATGATGTCATGATTGTAAAAGGGGCAAAGGAAAACAATCTAAAGGATCTGTCTGTTTCTATTCCAAAAAACAAACTCATTGTTGTAACGGGTCCATCTGGTTCGGGTAAATCTACACTTGCGATGGATACGTTATTTAAGGAATGCCAGAGGCAGTATTTAGAATCTATGGGTCTGCAAGGGATCAATAAGCCAAAAGTTGATTCGATTAGCGGCCTTTCTCCGGCCATAAGCATTAACCAGCAAAATACAAATCGAAATCCCCGCTCAACGGTCGGTACTGTAACAGATATGTATACAAGTTTGCGAATGGTTTTTGAAAAGCTTGGAAAGAGACAGTGTCCTGCTTGTCATCATGATGTTGATCCAACGTTCAATGTAGAGGACATAGAAAAAGAAGAAGGGAGTTTTAAGGAGTACATTTTTTGCCCAAGCTGTCATCACCGGATGGAAAAACTAACACGGACCCACTTTTCCTACAATACAACAGAAGGTGCTTGTTCAACTTGTAAAGGTCTTGGTGAGACGGTTGATGTTCATAAAGAATCTGTTTTTCACCAACATCTTTCGCTTGAAGAAGGAGCTGTTGATTTGTGGAAGGGACGGTATGCGGATTATCAAATTCCGGTTGTAAAAACGGCCATGGCTTATTATGGTGTGCCGATTGAGGATGGACTTCCCGTGCAGGAATATAATCCTGCACAAAAAGCCATTTTATATTACGGTGTTGAAAGTGAAGAAGTGAAGGAATACTTTCCTGATAAGAAGGCTCCAAAGACTGTAGATAAAGGTAAATTTGAAGGTGTTTTAACTGGTATGTGGAGAAGGTTCACAGAAAAGTCCGGTTCATCTTCAGAGGCAGAGGAGTATTTTTATTCCCAAGTTTGTCCTGATTGTAATGGTGAACGGTTAAATGAAATAAGTAGAAGTGTGACTGTAGAGAATATGACAATTCCAAAGCTGGTAAGTCATTCTTTGGAGGAAATGCTTAAATGGGCGGATCAACTTGAGAAAGGGTTAGACAAAGTAAGCTATTTGCTTGTAGAAACTTTTTTACAAGATATGAAAACGAAACTTACCAGAATTATAAAAATCGGTCTTGGCTATTTAACATTGGATCGTCAAATCATCACTCTATCCGGAGGAGAAACACAAAGGTTAAGATTATCTGCTCTTCTTGATTCAGCTTTAACGGGTGTGCTTTATATTATGGATGAGCCGACTGTTGGATTGCATCCAAAGGATACTTTAGGGCTGGTAAGTGTCCTTAAAGGGCTAAGAGATTTAGGGAATACCATCTTACTCATCGAGCACGATGTAGATGTCATGAAAGAAGCAGATTACATTATTGATATCGGTCCAGGGGCAGGTAAATTAGGCGGAACAGTAGTTGGTCAAGGTACATTACAAGAACTGAAAGAGCAGGAAAGTTCTGTGACGGGAAGATACTTACGAGAAGAGGAAGAAATGGATCGAACGTATCGAAAAGGTACAGGACAAGCAATTTCTGTTCATCATGCAACAATTCATAATTTAAAAGACATAACTGTTACATTCCCTATCGGTTGTCTTACAGCTGTGACGGGTGTGTCTGGTTCAGGAAAATCATCACTTGTTTTCGATGTATTAGCTAAAGGGGATGAAAAAATTCATGATGGATTTGATCGTGTAACAGGTCTTGACCATTTTGATCAGATGATTATTGTTGGTCAGTCTCCACTCAGCAGGATGAAGCGATCTAATATTGCCACATATATTGATGTGTTTACACATATTCGAACGATTTTTTCTAAGGATAAAGCTGCAAAAGAAAAGGGGCTGACAGCAAAGCATTTCTCCTTTAATACTGTAGGTGGACGTTGTGAGAACTGTCAAGGATTGGGGTATGTCACAACAAATATGCTGTTCTTTCCAGATTTAGAGGTTGTTTGTCCCGTATGTCAGGGTAAACGATTTCAGAAGGATGTCTTGTCTATAAAATATAATGATCACTCTGTAAACGATATACTAGAAAGTTCGATTGTGGATTGTTTAAGTATTTTTGAAAATGAGAAAAAAGTCAAAGAAGTTCTCGAATTACTTGTTGAGATAGGTCTAGGGTATCTCAAAATGGGGCAGTCGTTAACAACCCTTTCAGGTGGAGAAGGTCAACGACTGAAATTAGCGAAGGAACTACTAAAGCAAGGAAACAAAAGCTCGTTATATTTATTAGACGAACCAACAACAGGATTACACCCAAATGATGTAACCCAATTACTAAAACTACTAAATCGACTCGTAGATGCAGGCCATACAGTCATAATGGTCGAACATAACAGCCAAATGATCAAAGGCGCCGACTGGATCATTGACCTGGGACCAGAAGGAGGAGGAAAAGGCGGCCAAATCACCGCACAAGGAACACCGGAATCCATCATAAAAAACTCCAACTCATACACAGGACAGTATTTGTAATAGGGACAGGTACCTTGTCCCTTTAGCTATTTCTTGTTAGTTTGAGTATTATGAGGGTTTAACTAACAAGAAGCATCTGATAAAATTAATAAACTGCAATAATATATCAAGAAATTACATACCTTTAATTCGCTGAATCTATTGTGAGCGGGGGAAACAAATTTGATAGGTAGCAAATAAGCCTATCTTGGGGTGAGTCTTACTTAGTAAGAAGGGATACTCTCAATTCCTAATCCGACAGCTAACCTCGTAAGCGTTATTTTATATTTCGAGAGAAGGTCAAAGGTTTCGCCCAAAGACCATTCTATTTGTTATGGTCTTTTTTTGTCCTTATGTAAATAAAAAGTCGATTTGATAAGGGAGTACAGATATTAGGTATGCAACGTTTTGAAGGGGGAAAATTGTAGAAATTTTAAGCATATAGAAGGGATAAGTTAAAAATGCTTAGTAAATCTAAGATGAAATTTAAGATTGAAAATTTATCACCATCTCAATTAATCGTTTTATTTTATTTAATTGCAGTAGTGATTTCAATAGCCTTACTGAGTTTGCCAATTGCCTTAAAACCAGGAGTAGAGTGGTCCTTTATTGATGTTGTTTTTACTGCAGTTAGTGCAATTAGTGTTACAGGATTAGCTGTTGTATCAACGCCAGATACTTTTAGCATACCAGGTATCATTATTCTTATGTTTATCTTGCAATTTGGTGGAATTGGAATCATGACTCTAGGTACTTTTATTTGGTTGCTGTTCGGGAAAAAAATAGGATTAAAAGAGAGACAGCTCATAAAAACAGATCAAAACCAATCAAATCTTGCAGGTTTAGTAGTATTGATGAAAAATATTTTAGTTATCATTATCATCATCGAAATAATCGGAGGAGCAGTATTAGGTACATATTTTTTGAACTATTATTCTACTTGGCAAGAAGCGTATTTACAGGGTTTTTTTGCCTCCGTTAGTGCAACTACTAATGCAGGATTTGATATTACAGGACAATCACTTATTCCCTATGCAAACGACTATTTCGTTCAACTAATAAATATTATTTTGTTAACACTAGGGGCGATTGGTTTTCCGGTTCTTATTGAAGTAAAAGAATTGATTAAAAAGAAAAAGCCTTACAGAACTTCCAATTTTTCATTATATACAAAATTAACAACGATTACTTTTTTCTTATTAATGCTTTTTGGAACAATAGCTATTTTAGTATTTGATGCCCATCACTTTTTCAAAGACAAAACCTGGCATGAATCATTCTTCTATGCTTTTTTTCAGTCTGCCACGACAAGAAATGGCGGCTTAGCTACAATGGATGTAAGTCAATTTTCTGAACCGACACTTCTGGTCCTTTCTTTGTTAATGTTTGTTGGAGCTTCGCCTAGTTCGGTCGGAGGTGGGGTTCGAACTACTACCTTTGCAATCAATTTATTATATATTTACAATTTGGCTAGGGGAAATAAAGCCGTAAAGGTATTTAAACGAGAGATCCATCAAGATGACATTCTTAAATCGATGGCCATTATGAATACAGCCATATCTATTTGTTTTTTTTCAGTAATCCTATTAAAGGTTACAGAACCTTTTACAACATTGGAGATTATATTCGAAGTAACGTCTGCGTTTGGAACTACAGGTTTATCAATGGGCATAACACCTGAGTTAAGTACGATTGGGAAAATTATTATTATATTATTAATGTTTATAGGTCGTATTGGAATTCTTTCTTTTATTTTCATCATTTCAAAAAATGGACATGAGCCAAATTATCACTACCCTAAAGAAAGAGTTATCATCGGTTAGTCTCTATAGGTAAATGTAATCCATGGATTGACAGTAATGTCTTAAGAGTTTTTTTGCTAAGTTGTTCTTTTTTACTAGATGCATGAATACTATATAGGTTAATAGGAAACTTAACGGACAAGTGGAGGATGATCAATGAGAAGTAAATCCGAAATGATAAATATGCTTATCCATTTTGCAAGAAATGATGAAAGGATCCGATTGGTCACTCTTGAAGGATCATTGACAAATAAAAACATTGTCGGTGATTCATTCCAAGATTATGATATATCTTATTTTGTAACAGATATGGATTCTTTTAAAGAGAATGATAGTTGGCTAGACATATTTGGTAAGCGGATCATGATGCAAAAACCGGAAGATATGGTGCTTTTTCCTCCAGAGCTGGGAAATTGGTTTTCCTATCTAATCCTTTTTGAAGATGAAAATAAAGTGGATTTAACGCTTATTCCAATCAACGAAGTGGAAGATTACTTTTCTACTAGTGATGGTCTGGTAGAAGTGCTTCTTGATAAAGATTCTCTTATAAAGAATCCGGTAATTCCAAGTGACCAAAAATATTGGATAAAAGAGCCAACCGCAAGAGAATTTGATGATTGTTGTAATGAATTTTGGATGGTTTCAACATATGTAGTAAAAGGGTTAGCCAGAGGAGAAATCTTATTCGCCATTGACCATCTACATGAAATTGCAAGACCTAATTTATTGAGAATGATGTCTTGGAAAATCGGCTCAGAATGTGGGTTTACCTTTAGCCTCGGGAAAAATGATAAATTCATCAATCATTATCTTCCAGAGGACGATTGGGAAGCACTGCTTTCAACTTATAACCAGAACAGCACCCAAAACATGTGGAAAGCATTATTCACTTGCTATGATTTGTTTAGAAAATACTCTAAAGAAGTGGCTGAAGCTCTCAGCTTTACATACCCGGAATATGATGCAGCCATTACAAAGTATACACTGGGACATAGGGACAGGAACCTTGGTCCAGTAGATCAAGGGTAATGTTGTACTGGTAAATCAGGTTAGGCTAGACATTGTGTGAAATCGCGGGACAAGGGACCTGTCCCCACGTCCCTATTTTTTAGATAATGTTTCCCGATCTTCAGCTAATGGAGGTTGTTCCAGCCATCCATGTTTTATTAGTAGTTCTGCTCCATCTTCAGCGTATAGTCCAACTTCTGCCATAAGACGTGTGTATTCTATTGTTAAGTCTCTTCTTTGTGAGACGGATATAGCTGCTCCGTAATAGCCTATTGCGGCCGATATTAAAATAACAATATGATTTAGCATTAATTTATCGGAGTAGGGTGGAGTTGTGGAATTTGTTACTTCTGACAGCCATGAAGCAGGTGATGCTAAACCGGCCTTCGTTAATGTATTACTAAGTATACTAAACTGTTTTTCACATAGCTTTTTTCCTCTTGGGAAATATTTCCTTACATCTTCTTTTTGACAAACTTGTGAAAATCCGACCTCTAACACAACCTTCACGATAATTTTTACCATGTTGAAGCTAAGACCGCTAATCTCAACAGCACTTAAAGGGCGTTTTTTACCAAACCAGCCAGTTAAATACCGTTGGTTATTGACAAAATCGATTTCAATAGGAGTGTTAATTCTTGGAGCTTTGCTATATAACCCCTTTTTCAACATTACATTTGCAATTCGTTCATATAATTCCATTGTTTCCTTATTACATTGAACAAAGTAGTTGATTTGGTCTGGACGGGAAGAAGTAGCTACTGCCCCGGCGTAACCTGTTAGACCAAGTAAGGTCATAACATGCATATAACTTAACATAAAGGTGTCAGTAAATAAGGAAGGGGCATTGATATTTACATCTTCTTTTACTGAAAATCCCTTTGGAATTGGGTAATTCTCTTTTTCAAAGGTCTCTGTGATTTTTGTAATATGGGATTCAGCAAGGCTGAGGGCAAATTTCAGAATTTCCTTTACTTCCTCATCTTTTGCTTTTTCAATTGAATGAGTAAGAAAACAGATTGATAAAGAATCATTTATATACTGAGTCCAAAGGTTTGCAATCTCTGATGAAGTAAGTTCAACATTATGGCTCATATTGTTCACCGAAAAACCTCCATTGATCATGTCGTCTAATCATATGTATTTGTTTGATCAAATTATTTTTATAGTATTGATCAATGTTGGCTTTTTATGATAAAGAGGGTTATTTGTTTCTATATATTTTTTAAAAGTACAATAAAAAGGCGCCAAAAGACGCCTGAAAAACTAAGTTTTTGGAGTAATGAATAGGTGATATTTGCAAATCTAATATGATTATTTAAATCACCGATTGTTATTTGTAGATGGTCAACGGCTACTCCTGTTACGTTTCCATCTAATTGGTGGCCTTGGATTGTAACAACCCAATCTTTTTTCCCATTTGCATGAGTAAATGCTCCATAAAAACAGGCTCTGTAGGGATATTGTATGTGGGAAAGAGCTGTTTCATCATGGCAGGAATATAACTTGAATAAACGTATTTTCCTGGAGGTAACACGGAAGATTGGGTTCTATATGCGTAACTTTGCAATACTTCTCACTCCTTTGTTTATTTTTTACGTATGAATGAAATGATCTATGTGTCACCGTTATGAGTGATATCGAAACTTTTGTAAATCTTAACCGTATTTATATGTGTGCGTGTCTGATCTAGATAAAGGAGGAGAAGAATTGGATTCAAGAATAAAAGAACTAATAGATCGTACGAAAGAAAAATTTGGATTGCACAACTACTATTTACAAACACATGAGTTATATAGAAGAGTCAACTTTTTCAGTGATACTGTTTATACATTATGTATGGAGTGGTTTCCGAATCGTGAAACCGTTGAAAAAGATGGCTCAAATCCGGAAGGTGCGGCAGTTATTGAAATAGATTTACATACTCAGAAATTCACGAGTGCAATTTTTGTTAGTGGTAAAACATATGCACATAATGGGGTGTCGTTTGCGAATTTTACGAATAATGACATTATAAAATGGATTAAACAGGAAACAGGATTGGTTTATGAGAAACATTTCAAATTACGTAGGGAAGAAGAGAGAGAGCTTCATTTTGTGGAATGTATTGACGGTATATCTGTGTCACCTTCAGGATATATTGAGGTTCATTATGATGAAGACAGGAAGCTGACCTTCTTTTCAAACCATGGTCACTATCCTTCGAAAGAAATGGTTCTTGATGAAACTTATTCTTTAACCTTTGAAAAGATCGAACAGTTGGCAAAAGAGCAAGTGCAGCTGCTTGAATATCCTTCATATGAGCAGGAGCGTTTATTTCCTCTTTTTGCGGTTGAAGAAATTTATATTAGAAATGATCAAAGCTACACGATTCCCTTTGAGTTGTTTGTAGATGTAAACTCATATCAGGAAATAAATCAAACGATTTTCTGGGACGAGCCACTTAAACAAACGTTTGATCAAAAAGAATTGAATTGGCATGATGAGGTATCTATAGAACAAGCATATGCAGCTGAGCCATCACCAGATTCTTTTCCCATAACAAAGGATGAAAAAGAAAAATGTATATTAGGAGTAAAAGAATTATTACGACAGGAATATTCGAATGAATCTGGTATGTGGGTTCTAAAAACACTCCATCGGGAAAAAGGATATATCCATGCCATGTTAAGAGCGAAAAAACAAGACAAGCGTGTTTTTCAAAAAAAGTTAATGCTAATGATTGATCCAGAAAATTTTCAAGTTGTTAACTATATGGACAATCAATTCATGTTGGAACTATTTGATGAATTTCAAGCACCTGATAAGATTACAATCGAAAAAGAAGAAGCCTTTGAAAAATTAAAAGACTTGTTCGAATTAAAACCCTATTATGTCTATGATTTTGATAAAAAACGCTATGTTCTTTGTGGAAAAGTAGACTGTGAATACAGCGTGAATGCATCAACCGGAGAAGTGATGATGTTAGATAATCTGTAGGAGCCAGTGCAAAACATTATAGAGAGAGATGAGATATAGATGAGCTGGGAATTAAAAGGTACAAATGTTTTACATATATATGCTCAAGACGCGTGGCATCAGGAAGCCTATATTGTTGGGAATAAAGAGGGGTTATTGGAGCTTCGAAATGCAATAGATGAGGCGCTAAAATCAAAGGAAGCTGTTGCACATGTATTCCCAACAGATGGAGAAGGCTAGGAGGCTTATGTGTTGTGCGTAGATGAAAATGAGGAAGATAATTTTCACTCTTTAAAACTTCCGTACACAGGGAAAAATATGAGGGTTGAAGTTGAATTTGATGATGAAGACGTAAATATTCATCATCCACATGTGCTTGTTAAAAAAACATAAGCCATCCCTACATAACCTTTAGTGAAGCAAGTAGCAAGATTCCTATACGCCCATAGGATATATGATAAAGGTTATGAAGAAAAGGGTGGCACAAAATGTATAATTATAGAGCAAATCAACGTGTTGTGGCATACGGAGTCGGTGATGTGACGGGTGACAAAGTTCCTGATCACGTTTATTTAACAGGTACAAAAACACCTGATAGTCCATTTATTCAACAAATCACACTTCATGTTCAGGATGGGAGAACAGGCAATATAACGAATGTTCCACTGCCAAAAAATGCAAATGCAGGATATAATCCTTACTTATTTCTTGGTGATTTCACCGGAGATGGAGTGGCGGATATTTTGATTAGCATCGCTACAGGTGGAAGTGGCGGGATCATGTATCATTATTTGTACTCCTTCTTAAATAATAAGCCAAACCTTCTTTTTGATTTTAATAAATATAACGAAGAATATACGTACGAAGTGATCTATCAGGATAACTACAAAGTAAAGGTAATCAGTCAAAAAAATAATCAAGCGTATTTAATTGATCTTTCATTGAGAGATCCTGAATATTTAAATGAAATATATGATGAGAATGGAAAGTTAAAGAACACCATTACAGGTTTTGTGAATCCGCTAAGTGGGTTATATCCAGTAGATTTTGATTACAATCATGTGTTTGAGTTATTAGCCTATCAAAAAATTGCCGGAAGATATAATGCTGATGCCTTAGGATATGTGTTAAACACATTAAGCTGGAAGAATAACAAGTTTCTTTTGCAAAATCAATATGTAGCTATATTTGGATCTTAAAAGGTTTGAATTTTCAAAAAACAATGTCATAAAATATAACATGAATGTAGAATACCTCTTTTATCTTTTATATAGTTAAGATAACAAAAAGGTAAAGGGGCTGTTGACATGAAAAAATCTAGAGTTGGCTTTATCACATTTTTAATCTTAACAGTAAGAACTGTATTCACATACTAATATGACGCGGACACAAAGAGGATAAAAATCCTCTCAGCTTGTAGAGAAAGTGGGTGTTTTTCTCTACAAGCTTTTTTATTTTCTTAAAATGTTCTTATAAAGATTAATAAATTTCCTAAGATAACCAAAGAAAAAGCTTCTCACACACC
>NZ_JAIVLH010000010.1 GCF_020524345.1 Metabacillus niabensis | reverse complement strand
AATAAAGTAAAAGATCTATAAAGAAAGGCGACTATCCGTTCATTTTTGAACGGATAGTCGCCTTTTTCAATATACATCCTTGCAAGGCCACTAAAAAACGTAAGTTTTTCAGTGGCCTCATATATTATTGTCTCTTTTTCGTCTAAATCCATTTTTTTAACACAGCTTCCAGCTGGGTTTGTGTATTTTCTAAGGAACCGTTATTATCAATTATTTCATCAGCAAGTTTTCGTTTATCCTTTAAGGGTAGTTGTGATTGGATGCGTAGTTTTGCCTCCGCCTCAGTATATCCATTTCGTTGCATTAACCGCTCTAATTGAGTTTGTTCATCTACATATACAAGAAGTGTTTTATCCACCATATAGGTCAACTTGCTTTCAAATAATAATGGAATATCTAGGACAACTGCACGTGATCCTTGTTTTCTTTCTTTTTCTACTTGTCGAAGCATCTCTTTACGTACTTCAGGGTGAACAATCTTATTTAGCTGTTCTCTCCTCTTCGGATCACTAAAAATCAAAGCACCTAACTTCCCACGATCAAGAGTTTGGTCGTGCTGTAAAATATCCACACCAAAAACATTCACAATTTGATTATACGCGGGTTTTCCTATTTCAACGACATCCCTTGAGATTTCATCAGCATCTACAACTGTTATGCCTAATTTTTTTATCTTGTTTGAAACCGTACTTTTTCCACTTGCTATTCCACCTGTTAATCCAATGACAACTGTCACAGCATTTTGCCTCCATCATTTATAATTTCCATATACCTATCATAATGAGAATGATCCCTGGAAGGCAAGAGAATTTATCTACCCATGAAAATCTTGAAAAAATATGCCCGGACTTAATTCCTATCCAAACAAAAAGAGAGCTCATACAAGCTACTAGTACACTCATAATAATTGGCGAATATCCCAATAAGGCAGCACCAATTCCAGCACCAAAAGCATCTAAAGATAGTGCCAACCCAAGTAAAAGTGCTTCAATTCCTGTAATTGTTCCTGATTTATCAATATCTGCTGTCATCGGCTTTCTAAGTATATTAATGACAATACCAAAGGTTTTTATTTCAAAGTTTATGATCGTTTTCTCAACTTCTTCTTCCTCTCCACTTTCCTTTGAGGGTCGAAAAAATTGATATAAAACCCATGCTCCAATCAGCACTAAAATAAATCCACCAAGCTTTTCGGTAATATAAATAGGGAAAATCCTTGTTAACACCTCACCAAGAAACATAGCCCCAAGCATAGTTCCTGCAGAACAACACGCTATAATTAAAATCGACTTTAAGGGGATTCTCATTTTCCTCATTCCATACGTAAATCCAACTGAAAAACTATCTAAACTAACTGCGAATGCTAATAACAAAAGTGAAGTATATTGAAACATACAGGTCTAGCCCCTCCCTCTGATTGCTAACATAGTGTATGATAAACGCCTAGAGAATGTTAAAGAAGAAATTGTTTTTTTCGATATGGCTACCTTATGTTTTCTGGTCACTAATTAGAATCGCCAAAAAGGGTAAAGACATCTTTTGATATCTTTACCCTTTTTTTATTTTTGGCATGTTGAACAATAGTGTGTCCCACGTCCACCAACAACAGTTTTCGTTAAAATCCGCCCACATTTTTTACATGGTTCATTTGTCCGACCATATACATATAGCTGAAGCTGAAACATCCCAATCTCACCTTGTGTGTTTACGTAAGATCGAATCGTGCTGCCACCTTGTGCAACGGCCTCATTAAGAGTGTTGACAATTTCATTGTGTAAACGTTCAAATTCTTGATTCGATAATTGCCCTGCTGTTCTCTCTGGGTTTATTCCCGCTCTGAATAAAGCTTCATCAACATAAATATTGCCAAGTCCTACAACAACTGATTGATCAAGTAAAGCGGTTTTGATTTTACGTGATGTTTTCGCTAATCGTTCTTTAAGATATTCTTTGGTAAATTGTGTAGAAAAAGGTTCAGGGCCTAACTGAGAAAGAGGAGGATATTGCTCCTCTTCTCCTTTTTTAAATAAATGCATAGTACCAAATTTTCTTACGTCCCGATATCTAAGCTCTGTGTTGTCTATAAATGTAAACAACACATGTGTATGTTTTTCTACTTCATCTTTTGCCGAGAACAATCCATATCGCCCTTCCATCCTTAAGTGAGATACAAGGACATAGTCATCTAAAATAAATTTTAAAAATTTCCCTCTCCGATTCACATCATGAATAGTTTGACCTTCTAATGCATCTTTAAACTGTTCAATTTCATCAGGTTTTTTGATCATTTTTGGCCAAAGGATAGAAACCTTTTTTATTGTTTTACCCTTTACAAGTTCAATCAGTGTTCTTCGCACGGTTTCAACCTCTGGCAATTCAGGCATGTACTTCACATCCTTTTAGACTAAAGTTTATTTCGCATCATACCATGAGTTCCCATAGGAATAATCTACTTTTAGAGGTACTTTTAATTCAACAGCATTTTCCATTACCTCTGGAACAATTTTTTCAAGTATAGCGACTTCCTCTTTTGGAGCTTCAAATATCAATTCATCATGTACCTGTAACAATAATTTCGTTTGAAGATTTTCTTTTTTTAATCTTTCAGCCATGTCAATCATTGCTTTCTTAATTATATCAGCTGCACTCCCCTGTATAGGTGTGTTCATTGCCGTTCTTTCGGCAAAGCTGCGAAGATTAAAATTGCGGCTAGTGATTTCCGGTATATATCTTCTTCTTTGGAGCAATGTTTTAACATAGCCTTTTTCTCGAGCATCAGCAACAATATCTTCCATGTATTCCTGAACTCCAACGAATGATTCCAGATATCGCTTAATGAATTCCCCTGCTTCTTTGCGGGTAATCCCTAAACTTTGCGATAGTCCAAAATCACTTATTCCATACACAATACCAAAATTTACTGCTTTCGCCTGTCTTCTCATATTTGAGGTAACTTCATCTTCTGATACATGGAATACATCCATTGCAGTTTTTGTGTGAATATCTAAATCATTTTGGAATGCGTCTACTAAATTTTGGTCATTTGCAATATGTGCTAATACTCTCAGCTCAATTTGTGAGTAATCTGCTGCAAAAATGACCCAATCCTTTTCAGATGGAACAAAGGCCTGCCGAATTTTTTTCCCTTCCTCTAAGCGGATAGGAATGTTTTGGAGGTTAGGATCTATTGAGCTAAGTCTGCCCGTCGTCGTTAACACTTGATTAAATCTTGTGTGAATTTTTTTTGTATCTTTGTGAACAACCTTTAGCAAGCCCTCAATATATGTAGATTGTAACTTCCCGAGTTGCCGGTAATGGAGAATATCCTTTACAATCTCATGTTTATCTTCAAGCTTTTCTAATACATCCGCAGAAGTTGAATACCCTGTCTTTGTTTTTTTCACAACAGGCAGATTTAATTTTTCGAATAAAATGACACCAAGCTGTTTAGGTGAATTAATATTAAATGCTTCTCCTGCATGGGCATAAATACTCTCTTCTAATGTCTTTAACTGATCAGTAAGGTTTTTTCCCATTGTTTGCAATCGATCAACATCCACTTTAACACCAGTTGCTTCCATTTCAGCAAGTATTAATGATAAAGGCATCTCTAAATCATATAAAAGAGCAGATTGATCATTTTCTTTTAATTGATTAATAAGCTTTTCCTTTAAATCAGACATAGCCAGTCCTTTTCGAACAAGATGCTCTCCTACCTGATCATCACCTGGTATAGAGCGCTTTGCTCCTTTACCGTACACAACCTCGTCATGTTGGACAACGGATACTCCATGTGCTTTTGAGACACTCGCTACATCCTCAAAGGTAGCAGAAGGATTTAATAAATAAGCTGCAATTAATACATCAAAGTTAATTCCTTTTAATGAAATCCCTTTCCATCTAAGAGCTACAGTTGTTTTCTTCCCATCATAGACTGTTTTCTTCTTTGTTTCATCTTCTGTCCATTCTTTGAATTGAGCAGAATTTAATGCTAATTCCGCAGGTATGAAGTAATGTCCTTGTTGATTTATGATCGAGAAGCCTATAATATCAGCTTGATGATAGCTATCCTCTAAAACCTCTGCATAAAGAGTAGCTTCATCCGATAAAATTTCTTGTGAGAACTCACTGACAACTTCAAAACTGATCTCTTCAATTTCTTCTTCTTCAGCAGCATCATTTCCTATTTTTTCTAATAAAGAATTAAAACCTAATTCTTTGAACAGCTCTGTAACCTTTTTAGAATCAAATCCTTCATAGTGAGCTTCATCCAGTCCAATAGCGATCGGAGCTTCACAGTCTATTGTAGCGAGTTTTTTACTCATTAATGCTTGGTCGCGATTTTCCTCAAGTTTTTCTTTAAGCTTTTTCCCACTGACCTTGTCAATCGACTCTAGAACATTTTCCAATGATGTAAATTCTGTTAACAGCTTAATTGCTGTTTTTTCCCCTACGCCAGGAACTCCCGGTATATTGTCAGACGTATCACCCATTAAGCCCTTCATATCAATGATTTGCTCTGGTGTTAGGCCATACTTTTCTTGTACAAACTCCGGCGTATATGAATCAACATCTGTAATACCCTTTTTCGTAATATCCACGGTTATTTTGTCAGTTACTAATTGTGTTAAATCTTTATCACCTGAAATAACCTTAACTTCATAGCCATCCTTCTCAGCTTGTCTTGATAATGTCCCGATAATATCATCTGCTTCATAATTTTCCAATTCATATCTTGATACTTGGTAAGCATCCAACAGCTCCCGGATAAACGGAAATTGCTCTGATAATTCAGGCGGAGTTTTTTGTCTTCCCCCCTTATACTCTTGGAAGGTTTGGTGTCTAAATGTTGTTTTTCCTGCATCAAATGCAACAAGCATATGTGATGGCTTTTCATCCTCAAGTATCTTCATTAATATCATCGTAAACCCGTAAATCGCATTCGTATGTACACCTTTATCATTGTTTAGTAAAGGTAGTGCAAAAAAGGCACGATAAGCAATACTATTTCCATCAATTAATACAAGCTTTTTTGTCAATCCTTTTCCTCCTCTATTCAAGCGAAAAATAATGATTCGCAAGCTTTCAATTTTTTAAGTATGTAAAAACCCTGATTCTCCACTTCTATTTTATCATGACTACAAATAGAAAGGAAAACCAGGGCTCTATTCACATGTTATCGTATCTTAACAGGTAGTAAGTCTCACTTTATTGTACTCCTTTTAGCAAACTTGCATAAGGTGAATCGAATGGAATGATGATGACTGTTTCTTCATCGATGGTTTGTTTATAAGATTGTAATGTCCTGTACATTTCATAGAATGCAGGATCCTTTGAATAAGCAGTATTATAAATTTTTGCTGCTTCTTTTTCTCCTTCACTTCGAATAACCTCAGCATCAGCCTCTGCCTTAGCAAGCATTTCTTTTACTTCTCGATCTGTTTCAGCTATAATACTATTTTTTTCAGCATCCCCTTTAGATAAATAACCCTGTGCAGTTGATTCACGTTCCGAGATCATTCTCGTAAATACAGATTCTTCATTTTCTGAAGGCAAGTCAGTTCTCTTCATTCGAACATCTGTAACAACAATTCCATAGTTACCGTTTTCAAGCAGATTGTTGACGATATCAGTTACTTTGTCATTTAAGCTGCCTCTTGAAGACTTTTCATCATTGATAATCTCATCGTAATCTAATTGCCCTAATTCAGAACGAACAGTAGAGAATACATATTCCGCCATTTTTGTTTCAGCATTAACAAGTGACCTTGCATTTGAAATCATTTTTTTAGGATCCTCTATTCTCCAAACAGTGTAATTATCTATAATAAGTCGCTTTTTGTCTTTTGTATTTATTTCTGCTTCTTCCACATCATAGGTCATTTGAAATTTAGGTAGAGTAGTGACTGATTGAATAAAAGGAATTTTAAAATTCAAGCCTGGTTCCTCAATAATACGGACAACTTCACCAAATTGGCGCACAACTTTATATTCATTTTCTTTTACAATAAATAAGTTTGTTAGAAGAATGACAAGAAGAGCAATAAAGATTAGAAAAATCACTCCTGCCCGAAGATACCCCTTAAATGGGAAGGAAGTTTTTTTCTCTTCCATATTTACAACATTATCATTGGCCATTAGTTTCACTTCCTTCCTGCTCAGTTGGTGCTACAGGTTTTGTTGCTGTTCCATCTTTAATTGGTAAATACTTCATTGTATTTCCGTTGTCCTCCATAATGTAAATTTCTGCATTAGGAAGCACTTGATCGATTGTTTCTAATACTAATCGTTTTTCTGTAATATCCTTTGCATTTACATATTCATTATAAATAGCATTAAACTGCGCTACATCACCGCGGGCTTCTTCCATACGGGCAGCTTTATCACCTTCGGCTGAAGACATTATGGCAGCCTTTTCCCCTTTTGCCTCTTCTGTTCGTTTGTTGCGGTATTTATTTGCTTCATTCTTTCTTGTGTTCATTGTTTCACGTGCATCAGTAACATTTGTAAATGCTTTTCTTACCTCTTCATTAGGTAAATCAACATCTTGTAATTTAACTGCCAAAATTGTAATCCCAATATCATATTCTTCGACTAAAGTAGATAATAATTCTTGAACTTGCTTTTCAATTTCTACTTTTCCCGATGTTAAGGCATCATCTATTGTTGAGCTGCCAATAATGCTCCTTAAACTTGCAGAAGTAGCATCCTCAAGCATTTCCGTTGGATTTTCAGCATTAAATAAGTATTTGCCAGGTTCAGTAATTTTCCATTGAACAACCATATCCGCTAAAACGATATTTTCGTCACCTGTAATCATTTTAGTTTCTTTTGGAAAGTCCTCTACCTCTCCATCTTCTGTTTCTTTATAGCCAAACTGAAGACTAAAGGTTTCTTTTGATAGAACTTCTACTGACTGAATCGGCCAAGGATATTTAAAATGTAAGCCCGGCTCGCTTACACCTTCTTCAACTTCACCAAGTGTAATCATAACTGCTTGTTCTGACTCATCAACGGTATACCATGAAGTAAATGCAACAATTGCTAACACAATAATTAATAAGGCAAAGCCGATGATGGAAAAAATTCTTTTCAAACTTAACATGTCTCCCCCTACCTTTCTCACGTACTTCTATTCTATTGTGATACTATACATACGATTACATTTCAAAAAGGTTTCAAATATTTCATACTTATGGATCGTCTGTCATAATCAATGAAATAACATATTGAGGAAAGTCTTCAATATGGGGAAATGGGGAGGGAAATTCATAAAACATTGCCAATTAAACTGATCATAAAATTAAGCGTTTAAACAAAAAAAGGGACGTAAGTACATGACTTACGTCCAAAAGATTGGCTCCTTGGATGAAGGGGTTTTCACTTAGTATAATACCAACCTTTTATTAAGCAATCTTAAATTTGATGTAAATTAATTGTAAAGTATGTCGAATATATAAATTATTTAGTTAAATTAAGGTAGCAGGTCTATTTTTTTATTTAATTTCACAGTGAAGGTTGTTCCTTTTCCAACCTCACTTTGAACACTAATCTGTCCCTTATGTGCCTCAACTAAATGTTTAACAATCGCAAGTCCTAAACCGGTTCCCCCTGAATTTCTACTTCTTGCTCGGTCAACACGGTAGAACCGTTCAAAAATTCTTGGTATTTCTTCACTCTTAATCCCAATACCTGTATCAGACACGGTTACACGTACATAATTATCTTGTTTTCCAACACTTACACTAACAGATCCACCCTGTGGTGTATAGGTTAGAGCATTGTTAATTAAATTAATGAAAATTTGTTTTAAGCGATAGACATCCCCTTCAATATAAGTTGAATTTTCGGGAAGAATCATGTTTAATTCTACATTTTTTTCTTTCGCTTTACTTTCAAGTATGACCGAAATGTCCTCCAATATTTCTCTTAGATCACACGGTTGGATAGAGAGTAGAAAACCTTGCTGCTCAATTTTCGAAAGATCTAATAAATCTTGAATTAACGTTTGAAGGCGATCACTCTCTTTCAATATAATTGAAAGAAAGTATTCAGCTGTTTGTTTGTCACTAAGCGCCCCGTCTAATAATGTTTCACTAAACCCTTTTATAGAAGTAATCGGAGTTTTTAATTCATGTGATACATTTGCAACAAAGTCTTTTCTCATTTGCTCCAATTTTTTCAATTCAGTAATATCATGGAAAACAAGAACAATTCCTTTCCACTCATCATTTGTACCGATAATTGGTGCGCCATACACTTCAAAATGTCTTCGCTCTATCTTAATTGGAAGGTGTAATTGTTTTCGGACTTTTACTTCTGTCATAAATATTTCTTCCACAGTTTCAATGATTTCCTGATGCTCAAATGCGTCATGATATAATTGATAAAGAAAACCAGCCGAATCAACCTCAAAAAGTTCCTTATATGCTCTATTAACTAAATTTATGTACCCTCTTCCATCAATTAAAATGAGGCCGCTCCCCATATTTTCAATGAGTGTTTGTAGTCGATCCTGTTGCATTTCTTGTGCCCTTGTCATGTCTTGGAGATTTCTGGCAAGTATATTAATTGATTGGCTTAACATACCTGTTTCATCAAGATGGTCTTCGTATGTTCGAGCCTTATAATTTCCTTTTGCCAGTTCCATAGCCACCTTTGTCGCTGATTCAATTGGACGTGTAAATTGCGCAGTAATACGTACACCTATTAAAAGGATAATAATAAACGCAATACCTAAGCATGCTACTAGTATCATCCACAACTGATGATTCACTTTTTTTAATGAATCCACAGATGAACTAACGATGACGACTCCTTCACTATTCGATCCTTCTTTTAGTGGAAACCCATAATACGCAACATCTTCTACCTGGTCTGTATAATAATATCCTTTTGTTCGTCCTTTCATAATCGGATATATCTTCTCCATTAAACGTTGGTGATCATGACCTTCTTTCAATATTCCAGCTTCAAAAATGATTTGGTGTTGATTTGATATAATCGTTATATGTGATGTGTATTTTTTCCCCAACTCATCCAAAAGTCCTTCAATCTCTTGATTTGTTAAATCCTCATTTGTCACAATTGATCGTGTAAGCTCAGCCTCTTTCATCATTTCCTCTTTAAATGAATTTAGATAATAGCTATTAAAGATTTGGCCTAATAATAATCCTAAACCTACTAACACTGAAACAATCAACGTGATGAGCGCAAATAAGAAACGTGAACGGAACCTATTCATTCACTTTAGGCTCCTCAAGCTTATACCCCAATCCTCTTATTGTTTTTATATATAATGGCTTTTTTGTATTTCTTTCAATTTTTTCTCGCAAATGACTAATGTGTACATCAACAATTCTCGTGTCTCCTGCAAAATCATAATTCCAAACAGCGCTTAGCAGTTGATCCCTTGTCAGAACACGACCTTTATGCTTTGCCAGGTAAACAAGCAACTCAAATTCTTTTGGAGTTAAATCCAAGCGTTCCTTCCCATAATACGCTTCATAATGATCCGGTAAAACACGTAGATCACCAATTATAATTTGATTTGCGTCCTCAATTTCTATCGTTTCCGTATCAGCATGTGATTGACTTCTTCTTAGTATAGCTTTTATTCTTGCAACAACCTCTCTTGGACTAAAAGGCTTTGTCATATAATCATCTGCACCTAATTCTAAACCTAGAACTTTATCAAATTCATCATCTTTCGCAGTAAGCATAAGAATAGGAACCATCAATTTCCGCTGACGAAGCTGTTTACATACCTCAATGCCATCCATTTTCGGCAGCATTAAATCTAGTACCAGTAAATCAGGTTGTTCTTTTATACATATGTGTAACCCTTCTTCACCATCCATAGCTGTTAGCACATGATAACCTGCTTGTTCTAGGTTATATTTTAATAAGGTTGAAATTGATTGCTCATCATCTACTACTAATATTCTCTTACTCATTTATAGGGCCTCCAAGGATTTAATTTCCCTTCACCTGAACCAATTTTTCTTTTTATTATTCTATTGTGTATTTCTATTCTAGCGAATAGTGTGGAAGAAGAGCAACCATTCGTTTCAATATTAGTAAAAATACCTATAGAATAAATTAATTTAGTATTTTGACTTAGAAAAAGCTGACCCAATATGAGTCAGCCCTCATTCATTACATATGCTAAAAATTCTCTAATGCTTTTCCCTCATTTGGAGTTATTTTATAAGGAGGACAAACTGTTACTTTCCCTTCTAAGACGATATCATTTTCCTTATTTTCTGCATGTACACGAATAATGATTTTGTTTTCAGAAGTAAACACTTCACTCACCTCGAACAGAAATTGAATAACACTATAATGATGAAGTGGCTGAAGAAATGAAATTTCTTGTTTGATGATATGACTTCCTGGTCCCGGCAGATACTTAGATATTGCCGAGGTAATAATCCCCGTAAGCATAATACTAGGAACAACAGGCTTTTCGTATGGTGTTTGGGAAGCATAATCATGCTGAATATACAGAGGATTTGCATCATTTGTTAATCCTAAATAAAGAAGAAGATCTTTGTCTTCTATCTTTTCGGTTAATGTTAGTTTTTCACCAACCGTAATTTCTTCAATATGCCTGCCAAGTTTCTGTTTCTTCCCTAGAAGCATATTTGCACCACCTTCATCATTTTTTGTTAATAAACCTGGCTTGTCGCCAAGTCCTAATGGCGAAAGCCTTCGTTTTTCTTTTACTATCATCCATACAATTTATATACTTTCTGATAGTATAAAAAAGGCTAAGAAATCGTATGCTTCGATATTTGACTAACATGTATAAAAAAGAAAATTGAGGATAATCCCCCAACTTTCTCCATTAGACTGTCTATTAAAGGATCTTCATCACATTTTGTACTGAATCAGCAGATTTCTTAAGTGCAGCTTTCTCCTCGTCTGTTAATTCAAGCTCAATAATTTGCTCCAGTCCATTTCCTCCTAAGACCGTTGGAACACCTAGATAAATTCCATTAAACCCATACTCACCTTCAAGATAAACAATTGCAGGAAGAACACGACGTTGATCTTTTAAAATGGCTTCTACCATTTCTACTAAGGAAGCAGCCGGAGCATAGTAAGCACTGCCATTTCCTAATAGATTAACAATTTCTCCGCCACCTTTTCGAGTTCTCTCCACGATTGCGTCTAAACGATCTTTAGGTATCAATGTTTCCAAAGGAATTCCACCCGCATATGAGTAACGTACTAATGGAACCATATCATCACCATGGCCACCTAAAACGAATCCCGTTATATCTTTCACAGAAAGGTTCAACTCTTGGGCAACAAACGTACGAAAACGAGCAGTATCAAGAACCCCGGATTGTCCAATTACTCGATGCTTTGGAAACCCGGATTCTTTATAAACTGCATATGTCATAGCATCAACCGGGTTTGTTAATACAATGATCGTACAGTCAGGAGAGTATTTTACAACTTCCTTTGTCACAGATTTCATAATATTAGCATTTGTTGAGACAAGATCATCACGACTCATTCCAGGTTTCCTGGCAATACCTGCAGTGATCACAACAATGTCTGAATTAGCGGTATCTTCGTAGTTTGATGTACCGGTAATATTTGCATCAAAGCCTTGGACAGGACTAGCCTCAAGCATATCTAGAGCTTTCCCTTTTGTCGGGTTTTCCATCTGAGGAATATCAACTAACACTACGTCTGAAAGTTCTTTTTGACCTAGTAAAAATGCAGTTGTAGCCCCAGTAAAGCCACCGCCGATCACAGATACTTTTTTACGTTTAATGGCCATATCTAACATCCCCTTATATGTATAGGTTTTGAAAAAGGGCTGCTTATGTGATTGATAAATTGAATGTACACATTCTCATCTTTTTTCACATAAGCAAACCCCGTCATTTTAGATAAGCATCAACAGTTAAGCATTAGCCCATATTCTTAATTAATTCATCACCAAATTCAGAACATTTCACTTCAGTTGCACCTTCCATTAAACGCGCAAAGTCATAAGTTACAACTTTTGAAGCAATTGTCTTCTCAACAGAATTAATAACTAATTCAGCCGCTTCATTCCACCCTAAATGCTCAAGCATAAGTACCCCGGAAAGAAGAACAGAAGATGGGTTAACTTTATCAAGACCAGCATATTTTGGTGCAGTACCATGAGTCGCTTCAAAGATCGCGTGACCTGTTTCATAGTTAATATTTGCACCTGGAGCAATTCCGATACCACCTACTTGTGCAGCAAGAGCATCAGAAATGTAGTCACCGTTTAGATTCATTGTTGCAACAACATCAAATTCACGAGGACGAGTTAAGATTTGCTGTAAGAAGATATCTGCAATTGAATCTTTAATAATGATTTTGCCAGCTGACTCGGCATCAGCTTGTGCCTTATTTGCAGCATCTTTTCCTTCGCTTTCCACAATACGATCATATTCTGCCCAAGTGAATACTTTATCACCAAATTCTTTTTCAGCAAGCTCATAACCCCAGTTTTTGAACGCACCTTCTGTAAACTTCATGATGTTTCCTTTGTGAACAAGTGTTACAGATTTGCGGCCGTGCTCGATTGCATAATTAATTGCAGCTCTTACTAAACGGCTTGTACCTTCTTGTGATACAGGCTTGATACCGATTCCAGAAGTTTCAGGGAAGCGAATTTTGTTAACTCCCATTTCATTTTTTAGGAAATTAATTAATTTTTCTACTTCTTCAGAACCTTTTGCATATTCAATACCAGCATAGATATCTTCAGTGTTTTCACGGAAAATAACCATATCTGTATCTTCAGGACGTTTTACAGGTGAAGGTACACCTTGGAAATAACGTACTGGACGTAAACATGTGAATAAATCCAGTTCTTGACGAAGAGCAACGTTTAATGAACGAATTCCTCCACCAATTGGAGTTGTAAGTGGTCCTTTAATAGCGATTAAATATTCACGAATAACATCTAATGTTTCAGATGGTAACCATTCACCCGTTTGATTAAATGCCTTTTCTCCAGCTAATACTTCTTTCCACACAATTCCTTTTTCCCCATTGTATGCTTTCTCAACAGCTGCTTCTAATACACGCGATGCAGCAGCCCAGATATCCGGTCCAATTCCATCACCTTCAATATACGGAATAACCGGATTATTTGGTACGTTTAATACTCCATTTGTTACTGAAATTTTTTCGCCTTGTGTCAAGAAAATTACCTCCCGAATTATGTAGTTGCTTCATATCTATTCTACCAATAGATATAAACTTCTTAAAGTATAGTACTCTCATTTTTGGAATTATAAGATTCCATATGTTTATATGATTAAGTAGTACTGATTCCTTTTTTGCATCCCCTCCATACTTGAGGAAATGCATTCGGAATCAACTACTACTGACATCCAATAAAGGCTTAACGTTGCTCCAATGGAACATAATCCTGCTTATCAGGGCCAACGTATTCTGCTCTTGGCCTAATCAGACGGTTGTTTTCATATTGTTCTAAAATATGTGCTAACCAACCAGATACACGGCTTACTGCAAAAATAGGTGTAAATAAATCATGGTCAATACCTAAACTATGATAAACAGAAGCTGAGTAAAAATCTACGTTAGGTGGCAATGGTTTTTTAGAAGTAACCATTTCCTCAACTTTAGTTGACATCTCATACCATTTCGGTTCACCTGTTAGATTCGTTAACTTCTCTGACATTTTCTTCAGGTGCTTGGCTCTAGGATCTCCTTTACGATAAACACGGTGACCAAAGCCCATAATTTTTTCTTTATTTGCAAATTTCTCATTGATATAGCTCTCAACATTTTCAACTTCCCCTATTTCAGAGAGCATTTTCATTACAGCCTCATTTGCCCCACCATGAAGAGGGCCTTTTAAAGCTCCTATTGCTGCTGTTACACCGGAGTATACATCTGATAATGTGGCAACACAAACACGTGCTGTAAATGTAGATGCATTCAGCTCATGATCCGCGTGTAATACGAGAGCCTTGTTAAATGCTTCAATTGCAATTTGATCTGGCTCTTTTCCTGAAAGTGTATATAAAAAGTTTGCAGCCATTGACAAGTCTGTTCTAGGTTCGATTGGCTCTAATCCTTTACGGATTCGTGCAAAAGTTGTGACAACTATAGGCAGTTGTGCCTGCAGACGAATAGCTTTTCTGTAGTTTGCACTAGGTTCCATCACATCTGCTTCATCATCAAACAAACCAAGTAATGATACAGCAGTACGAAGTGCAGCCATTGGGTGGACTTTATCGATAGGATATGATTTGAAGTGTTCAATAACCTGCTGTGGAATTTTTGCATTTTCCGCAAGCTGCTTTTTAATTTCTGCAAGTTGTTCTGAATTTGGAAGTTTTCTGTGCCATAATAAATAAACCACTTCTTCAAAGCTAGCATTTTCAGCTAAATCATCAATATTGTAGCCCACATATGTTAGAGTATCATCAATGATTGAGCTAACAGATGAAGTAGTTGCAACGATTCCTTCAAGACCTTTTGTTGCTGTCATATAAAACCTCTCCTTTGCCTTTTATTCCCCAATTGAGTCATCTTAAAGTTTAAAAGATTTAAGTACAAGAAATATTGACTTCATTGTTAATTGGTTTTCCTTTATGTAAGGAAGCCTTGTCAAATCTTTTTCTAATCATATATGAAAAAATCATTATGATGGCTCTTTAGATCAAGAATGTTAGTACTTAAATGTTTACTTTTAAACTTTTAGACGATCGAGCGCTTGCTCAAATACAAGCAGCATAAAGAAAATGCTTACATTTTTTATTATTTTGAAAAAATATCACATATTAGGTTACATGTGACGTATTTTATACTATCTGGAAAGCAAGAGTTGAATTGATAGTATAACCAGTTTGCTACAGGCAAACTACCTATTAGCATGTAGGCATTTTTTTTGAAGCTAATCCTATTATAAACAATTATCTGATTTTTGTGAATGAAAACCACTTTAATAGTTAAAAATTTGTTAGAAAAATGTTTTTTTAAGGATTTCTTCTATATAAACTACAACGCTATTAATACCATAACATAAATTTGTTATATTAGTGTACAGGTTTTTTCTACATTATTGATGACATTTTTTCTATCTTAACTAAAAATCTTAACTATTTGCATAGCTAAATAAGCGATTCCCGCACCAATTAATGGTCCTACTGCAACACCATTAAAAAGTGTAACCGCAAGAATAGTACCGAATACTAAAGCTGTTGTAATATGCGGATCTTCTGCAAGTAGCGTAAGACCGTTTTTGGCAATCAAGGCAACTGCAATACCTGCACCTAAAGCAATCCAGGCATATGATGATTTTAGAGCATCAATTAATTGCTTAAAGCCAATTTCACCTGTTGCAATCGGGACTAACACAGCGATTGTAATGATCGTCACTCCCCAATTAATTCCTTTCGAACCAATTGCAGGTAATAATTTTGCTTCTAAACCTAGCAATTTAATTAGAAGCAAGGCTCCGACTGCAATCAATAATGATTGGTTTTTAGCTATAAATCCAATAGCTAAGAGAATAAATAAAAATAAAGACGATTGACTAAACATGGTATAAAACCTCCATAAATTACTTAAATTCATTCTATTCCTATATATTTCATCATTACATTCATAAATTTAAAGTATAAACAAGCTCCATTAGTAATAAACATGCTATATACCAATTAAATATCTATGAGCTCAACTATTTTGATAGTAGATATTCATATAGCCCATAGAGCTTATCGTATGGGGGGATTGCAAGAGTGAATTTGCAATACGTAAATAGTATATTAAGGGCTTTGTTTATTTTGGCCATCTTTTTTTTAAGCATATCCATAGGTTATTATTTGGCAACATTGACTTATCCTTTTATTATTGCAATTTTAATTAGCATGCTGATTAACCCAATTGTAAATGGAATAGAACGCCTTTTCAGAATACCCAGGGGTTTTGCTGTGATTCTTTCTATCTTGCTCTTAATTTGCATGATAGCGGGTGTTCTTATTCTATTAGTTGCTGAAATTGTTGCCGGTACCACTTATTTAGCAAAAGTCATTCCGGGTCACTTAGATTTATTAGCTCTTTACATTGAAACATTTTTCGTGACTAAAATTATGCCTATCTATAATCAATTAACGTATTTCTTTAATACACTTGAAACAAATCAACAACAATCTATTATTGCAAATATCCAAAATATTGGCGAGCAAGTTGCATCAAGTGTAGGAAACTTCATTAAGAGCTTTTTAGAGAATATACCTGTTATCATTAGTTGGCTTCCTAACACCGCTACCGTCATTATCTTTTCACTGTTAGCGACATTTTTTATTAGCAAAGACTGGTATAAGTTTAAATCTACAGTTGCTGTTTTTGTCCCACAGAAAGCAAAGTCAAGCGGAAAAACTATTTTTGTGGAATTAAAGAAAGCACTTATTGGCTTTATACGTGCTCAGGCAACTTTGATTTCCATTACGACAGCCATTGTCTTAATTGGACTATTAGTCTTACGAGTTGATTATGCCATCACAATTGCGCTTTTAATTGGACTAGTTGATATCCTTCCATATTTAGGTACAGGGTTAGTGTTTGTACCGTGGATTGTTTACCTCTCTTTTAGTGATGGGTTGCCTCTTGCTATTGGGCTGGGAATTCTTTATATGATTGTCTTAGTCCAAAGACAAATCATGGAGCCGAAAGTACTTTCTTCAAGCATTGGTTTAGATCCTCTAGCTACACTTGTTGCTTTATTTGTTGGTTATAAATTGATAGGATTTTTAGGATTAATAGCGGGACCAATTGTACTAGTTGTTTTAAAAACATTGAAGAGTGCCGGAGTGTATGAAGATTTATGGAAGTTTATTGCTGGTCATCATAAAAAATAAAAGAGGCGGGCAGTTCCAATTGGAATTATTTATGGAACTGTCCCTATTTGTTTAATTGCATCTAACAAAACCAATTATCTCACCTTATAATTGTGAAATGATTTTTATCGATCATTTTTTTGATTACAAATAGGAATAAAGGTTTAATTTTGTTCCTTGTGATAGGAATTAATAATAAAAAACCAACTATATCGGAAATAAATCCAGGGGTTAATAGTAATATTCCACCTATAAGGATACATATTCCATCTATGAGAGCAGCCCCAGGGATTTGACCGAACTGCATTTGCTGCTGAGCATTACGTAATGTCTCCAGCCCTTGTTTCTTTGCCAGCCATGCCCCTAAGACTCCTGTCAAGATAATAAATAAAATTGTTGGAATTGTACCGATCGTCCTGCCGGAAAGGATAAACACTCCAATCTCTAAAGCTGGGATAACGATAATAAGTAGCATTAGTACACGCACACCTTCACCTCTTATCACATCAATTTTGTAGAGAGCTTTACTTCATCATATTCGTTTATAGTAAAAAAGAGAAGGAATAAACCCTTCTCTTTTTTATATGTTATCTATTTTCTCTCGTTATTAAAGAACGCTAGCATGCCCTTGATAGATGACACCTCTTACAGCATCAACCGTTATATCCTGACCATCTTGTAAAATGTTTGTTGCATTTTCTACTCCTACAATAACAGGAATTCCAAGGCTTAAACCTACTACTGCAGCATGACTTGTTAATCCGCCTTCTTCAGTAATTAGGGCAGACGCCTTTTCAAGTGCTTCCATCATATCTCGGTCAGTACTTTGTGCTACTAAAATTGCACCATCTGTCATTTTTTCTTTAGCATCTTTTGCTGTACTTGCTACAACTACCTTACCAAAAGAAGTTTTCCTTCCAATTCCTTGACCCTTTGCAAGTACATTACCAATAACATGTACTTTCATCAGATTTGTCGTTCCAGACTCTCCAACCGGAACACCAGCCGTAATAACAATTAAATCCCCGTGTGTAACTAAACCACTGTTAATTGCTTGTAAGATTGAGGAGTCTAACATTTCATCTGTTGAAGTTGAGTGATTGCCACTTCTTGGATAAACTCCCCATACTAATGCTAACTTACGGGAAATTGAATCAGAAACTGTCACAGCAATAATTGGTGCCTTTGGACGGTATTTAGAGATCATTCTTGCTGTGTGACCACTTTCAGTTGGAGTAACAATAGCAGATACTCCTAAATTTAACGCTGTATAAGCTGTAGATTGTCCAATTGCATCTGTAATCGTTGTTCCCACTTCAGCACTTCGTTTAGAAAGAATTTGTTTGTAATCTAAAGCCTGTTCTGCTCTAGATGCAATGTTATGCATCGTTTTAACCGCTTCCACCGGATAAGAACCGGCAGCAGTTTCACCAGAAAGCATGATTGCATCAGTGCCATCAAAAATAGCGTTTGCCACATCACTTGCTTCTGCACGTGTTGGTCTTGGGTTACGTTGCATGCTATCAAGCATTTGAGTAGCTGTGATAACAGGTTTACCTAACGCATTACATTTACGGATTAACTCTTTTTGAACTAATGGCACTTCCTCAGCAGGAATTTCAACACCTAAATCTCCGCGAGCAACCATTAATCCATCGGAAACTTCTAAAATCTCGTCAATGTTGTCAACACCTTCTTGATTCTCAATCTTAGGAATGATTTGAATATGACCTGCATTATGTTCTTCAAGTAATTCACGAATTTCAAGAACATCTGAAGCACGACGAACAAAAGAAGCAGCAATAAAATCAACATCTTGTTCAATTCCAAACACAATGTCTCTTGCATCTTTTTCAGTGATTCCCGGCAGTTTAACGCTAACACCCGGTACGTTAACACCTTTTTTATTCTTTAATGTACCACTGTTTTTAATTAAGGTTTTAATTTCACCTTTTGCATGATCTAAACTAAGAACTTCAAGTTCAATAAGTCCATCATCTAGCAAAATAGTTGAACCTGTATGTACGTCATCTATTAGTCCTTCATACGTTACAGAAAATTTTTCTGTTGTTCCTACAACTTCTTCCATCGAAACGATGATTTCATTTCCTGCAATCAGTTCAATAGCACCGTTCTCCATTGTATTTGTGCGGATCTCAGGACCCTTTGTATCCAATAGAATGGCTACATTCTTATTTAATTTAGCAGACGCTTCTCTAATATTTTTAATCCTGGCACCGTGCTCATCAAAATCACCATGTGAAAAGTTTAGACGGGCTACATTCATACCAGCTTCCATCAATTCAGATAACTTTTCAATCGCTTCACTAGCTGGACCAATCGTACATACAATCTTTGTTTTACGCATATTGTTTTCCTCCTACCATTTAGCGGATAAAGAAGATAGACATTCTTTCATAGCCTACTCCTTTATCCATTGTTAGTATGGCTATAATCTTATATATAAAAAAACATGTATTTATAGAAACGATACCACCAGGTTTCTATATGGATAGTTCTTTAGACAATCTGTACATGTTTTCATCAATTGAATGTGGCTGATCAAGAATCTCAAGGATATCATGATGAACTAGTTCATTCTTTTGAATTCCAACACAGCGTCCACCTTTACCATCTAACAGTAATTCAACAGCATAAGCACCAAGTCTGCTTGCTAATACACGGTCAAATGCAGTTGGTGAACCACCACGTTGAACATGTCCTAATACTGAAACACGTGTTTCAAATGAAGTAGCTTCTTCAATTTTTTTAGCAAATTCCACACCGCTTCCAACACCTTCAGCAACAATAATGATACTGTGTTTTTTACCGCGGTCATGTCCTCTTTTTAATCGTGATACAACTTGATCCATATCATAATCAGCTTCAGGAATTAAAATAGTTTCTGCCCCACCAGCCAAACCTGACCAAAGAGCTATATCACCTGCATGTCTTCCCATTACTTCAATTACATATGTACGCTCATGCGATGTTGCAGTATCACGAATTTTATCTACTGCATCAATGACTGTATTTAGAGCAGTGTCAAAGCCAATTGTAAAATCTGTTCCCGGAATGTCATTATCAATAGTACCAGGTACACCTACACAAGGGAAGCCGTGTTCTGTAAGCTTTTTAGCCCCCATATAAGAACCATCTCCACCGATGACGACCAATCCTTCGATTCCATGTTTCTTTAATTGCTCAATACCTTTTTTCTGACCTTCAATTGTTTTAAATTCCGGACATCTTGCAGAATATAATTTTGTTCCTCCACGATGAATGATATCACCAACAGAGCCAAGTTCTAATTTTTCAATTCTACCTTCAATCAATCCAGTATATCCATTATAGATTCCATAAATTTCAATATCGTGATATATTGCTTTACGAACAACTGCACGAATGGCAGCATTCATACCTGGAGCATCTCCACCACTTGTTAAAACACCTATTTTTTTCAACCTTTCCTCACCCCACTATTTTAAATAGAAATTTTGAATTACTTCAAAAATAACATGAAAATATTGTAGATACAACAAAAGGTCAACTTTTGTCGAATATCCTATTTATGAGCCTTTTTCATTATACAATAAATTATCATTTGTGTTTATTGAATTATGTAATTTTGCAAAATTATTGTCCAACTTTGTCATCGTTGCATCAATAATAGAGTCCGAAAAGAAAACGTGGACCTGCTAAGGCCACACGTTTATCTATTTTACCCCAAGAAGATCGTTTGCAAACGATACTTGACCTATTCTTTTATATTTTTCATAACGATGCTGGATTAGTTCTTCATCACTCATCGTTGAAAGTTGTTTTAATGATTTTGCTAAAACCTCTTCAATATTCTTCGCTTGGAGACCTACGTCTTTATGTGCCCCACCCTTTACTTCAGGGATAATCTCGTCTACCACACCTAATTCTTTTAAATCCGGTGCAGTAATCTTCATTGTTTCCGCTGCTTTTTTCGCCAATCCGGCATCCTTCCATAATAGGGCAGCAGCTCCTTCAGGAGAGATCACAGAATAAGTAGAGTTCTCTAACATATGAATATAGTTTCCAACACCTAGCGCTAAAGCCCCACCGCTTCCTCCTTCTCCTATAACGATACAAATAATAGGTACGGAAAGGCCGGCCATTTCAAATAAGTTTTTAGCAATTGCTTCACTTTGCCCTCTTTCCTCAGCAGCCTTACCTGGATAAGCTCCCTTTGTATCAATAAAGCAAATGATGGGACGGTTAAATTTATCTGCTTGTTTCATTAATCTCAACGCTTTACGATATCCTTCAGGATGTGGCATACCAAAATTTCTTTTAATATTTTCCTTTGTATCTTTTCCACGTTGATGTCCGATTACTGTAACAGGAATATCTCTGAACTTAGCGATTCCACTCACAATCGCATCATCATCACCATAAAAACGGTCACCATGACATTCGATAAAATTTGTGAAAATACGTTCAATATAATCCAGTGTGGTTGGACGGTTTGGATGTCTGGCAATTTGAACTCTGTCCCACGGTTTTATATTTGAATAGATTTCATTTTCCAGCTTTTCCAACCGGTCTTCTAACTTTTCAATTTCTGATGATAAATCCACATCAGACTGGGTTGTAAATTCCTTAAGCTCTTTAATTTTTCCTCTGAGCTCCATGACCGGTTTTTCAAATTCCAATTCACCTACCATGTGATTTCACCTCCCGCTTGATGAATATCAAGGATATTACCAAGTTTTTCTTTTAAATCCTGTCTGTTAATAACCGCATCTAATTGACCATGCTTCAAGAGAAACTCTGCAGTTTGGAAGTCTTCCGGCAGTTCTTCTCGTATCGTTTGTTCAATAATTCTACGACCTGCAAAACCTATAAGAGCCCCTGGCTCTGCAAAGTTATAATCACCAAGAGAGGCAAAACTTGCTGAAACTCCTCCAGTGGTTGGATGAGTCATCACCGAGATAATTAACCCGCCATTATCACTAAAGAGCTTAAGTGCTGAACTTGTTTTCGCCATCTGCATTAAGCTTAAAACACCTTCTTGCATTCTTGCTCCACCAGAAGCAGTGAAAATAATGATAGGCAATCCCTTTTCATTAGCTGTTTCTATTGCACGGGTGATTTTTTCTCCAACAACAGATCCCATGCTTCCCATTCTGAAGCTTGCATCCATTATGGCAACACTTGTCCTGAATCCGTTGATCGTTCCTTCTCCTGTTACAACCGCTTCATTTTGATTCGTTTTTTGGCGGTCCTTCTCTAATTTTTCTTCATAACCAGGAAAGTTTAATGGATTCTCAGAAATCATTTCTTTATCATATTCAACAAAGCTATTTTCATCTAACAAGCTTGCAATACGCTCTCTAGCGTTCATTTGATGGTGGTAGGAACAGTTCATACACACCTTTACATTCTTCATTAATTCTTTTGTGTACATAATTTTTTTACAACTTGGACATTTTATTACAATTCCTTCCGGAACATCTTGTTTGGCCTGCTCTGAAGGAATTGAGGCATATTTCTTTTTCTTTGGTTTTGGCTTTGTAAATAAATCTTTTAGCAAAACGGTACCTCCCCTATACTTAAGCTGCTACTCTTTTTTCGTTTATTATGTCTAAATGATGTTTGTCAATTAATCTAACTTTAACTAATGAAAGACAAGGATGTTGTAGAATTTTGTCTGTTATTATTCGACATTTTCTTTAAGAGATACCGATTCATAAATTCTGTACACTTCCACCTGGTCTTTTTCTATTAAAGCGTTTATTAGCTTTTCACCATTTTTCTTTGTATAATAAATTTCATCATTGCCTTTATGAACAAAGTAAACATACTCATTTAATACATTCCAAATACGATATAAAAGATGATTATCGGCTAGAACCATAAGCTCCTTCATAAGTTCATATCTGCTCATCATACCATTATGAAGTTTTTCCCTTAATAATTTCAGGGTTTGTTCCTCGTTATTTGATAAAATTAATAGCAAGGCATTTCGTTCAAGAAGATCATTCATTTCAATAATATCATCTATTGCCTTTGAGTCCTCTAATATAAACGTTCCGAGCACTTCAATCAAATTATGTTCCCTAAAATCTTTTAAAAAAGTACCTTCCCCTCTTCGCGTTTCAATCATCCCAAGTAACTCAAGCGCTCTTAATGCTTCGCGAACAGAGGATCTTCCAACCTTTAGTTTTTCAGCTAATTCTCGTTCGGAAGGTATTTTATCCCCATAAGAAAGCTGCTTTTCTGCAATAAAAGCCCGGATATAACGAAGGATTTCAATATATACCTTAGATTGCGATGTTGACAATGACGTATCACTCACTTTTATTCAATAATGGCAAGCTGCCTTGTTTTTTCAGCAACTTCCTCAGGGTCAACCTTTATTCTTGCAACACCTGTCTCCATAGCAGCTTTTGCAACTGCCGATGCTACAGCTGGTGCCACTCTTGGATCAAAAGGTGCAGGTATAACATAATCAGAGTTCAAATCCTTTTCTGATATAAGAGATGCAATAGCCTCGACCGCAGCAATTTTCATTTGCTCATTGATATGCGTTGCTCTGACATCGAGAGCCCCTCTAAAGATTCCTGGAAATGCAAGAACATTATTCACCTGATTAGGAAAATCAGAGCGACCTGTACCAATGACCTTTGCACCAGCCTCTTTTGCCTCCTTAGGCATAATTTCAGGGACTGGATTTGCCATTGCAAAAATAATAGGATTTTCATTCATCGATTGAACCATTTCTTTTGTCAATGCACCTTGGACAGAAACCCCTATGAATACATCTGCTCCTTTTATAACATCAGCAAGTGATCCTTCTTTTTGATCCCGGTTGGTATACTTAGCTACTTCTGACTTCACACTATTCATTCCATGAAGTCGATTTTCGTAGATAGCTCCTTTTGTATCACACATGATAATATCTCTAACACCATATCGGTATAAAAGCTTAATGATGGCAATACCGGCAGCTCCGGCACCGTTTGCTACTACGCGGATATTTGACATGCTTTTCCCTACCAACTTCAAAGCATTTACAAGTCCTGCTACGGTTACAATCGCCGTACCGTGCTGATCATCATGGAAAATTGGTATATTTGTTTCTTTTTTTAACCTTTCTTCAATGACAAAACAGTTTGGCGCAGCTATATCTTCTAAATTTACTCCGCCGAACGTTGGTTCAAGGAGTTTAACAGTAGTGACAATTTGCTCTATATCAGTAGTGTTCAAACAAATTGGAAAAGCATCAACACCTGCAAAGCTTTTAAATAGTACAGCCTTTCCTTCCATAACTGGCAATGCGGCTTCAGGTCCAATATTCCCCAAACCTAACACCGCAGTCCCATCAGATACCACAGCTACCATGTTCCCTTTCATTGTGTACTCGTATACTTTGTTCTTATCATCATAGATATCTTTACACGGTTCTGCTACTCCAGGTGAGTATGCCAGACTTAAATCATGGGCATTCTTAACTGGTATCTTTGATTTTGACTCCAACTTTCCTCTATGAACTCGATGAATATGTAAGGCTTCTTCCCGCAATGACATAATTGAACACTCCCCTGTGAAAGTCATTAAGACATCCTAACATTTGTTGAATCAATCTCAGAAAAATAAAAACGTTTTAGAATAGCAGTTTTTCTTATATTTTTTCAGATCACATTCATTCATAAATAATGGTTTGCTAACATAAAAAATTGCTATGTTCAAATAGCATTCTTTCGGATTTTCTAAGTGGTCTGACCACCCTTTAATCATTATTAAATAATAACATAAATCACTACTTTGTAAAGTGTCGTTACATGATTAGATACAATGTCATAGGCATATTTTATCTATCACCTTTTCCTTTCATTAACACCACATTTTCTTTACCCAGCAGCTTCATTAATTCATTTAGACTGGTGTCCGTTGCATGAATAAAGAACTCCTCAGGCAATTGTATGGTTCGTTTCTCATTTTCATAATGAAGGAAAACAGGTGTTTTGCCCTGGAAACTTTTGAGCATTTCTTTCACCTGGATAAGCTTATTTTGATCAACAGTCTGTTTTTCTATTTTTATGAACAGCTTTTCCTGTTGTGACAGCTCAGGCAATTCATTTGTATCTATCATTTGTTGAATAATAAATTGTATCTTATCCTGCCTTTTCTCGACCTTACCTCCAAACAAAAACACCAATCCATCCTTTGTTTTCTCACTAAATTTGGTATAGGTTTGCGGAAATAAGACGGCATCAATTTCGCCCGTTTCATCGCCTAGACTCAAAAAAGCCATAACCTCCCCTTTTTTTGTACGGATGGTTCTTACTGCCCCAATCAACCCGCCTATTGAAACTTTACGATCTATTTTGGAGGGTAATTGATCAATAGTAGTTGCTCCTATATCAATTAACTTTTTACGAAAAACCTCAACAGGATGACTAGAAAAATAAAATCCTAGAGATTCTTTTTCATATCTTAGTTTTTCTTCTGTTTTAAATGGCTCTACCTCAATGTATTTGGGCTTTAGGTTAAACTCATCACCTAAAAATAAATCAAAATGTTGATCATCCGAAGGTGTCATAAGTTCAGCATGCTCAATCGCAACATCTAAACTTGCTAGTAATGTGGCTCTATCTACCCCAAATTCATCCATTGCACCTGCAAAAATAAGTTGCTCCATTGTTCGTCTAGTAATAATTTTCATCGAGACTCTAATACAAAAATCAAATAGGTCTTCAAACGGTTTTTGTCGTCTTGCATGAAAAATTTCCTTAACAGCAGCAACCCCAACATTCTTAATTCCTGATAAACTAAAACGAATGGCCTTCTTTTCAACAAGAAACGGAAATGCACTTTTATTAATGGAAGGAGGCAAGATTGAAATTCCTGATTGCTTCGCTTCCCGAACATATTGAGCAACCTTATCTTCATTTCCATTAACACTTGTTAATAACGCGGTCCAAAAATATAAAGGAAAATGAGCTTTTAAAAAAGCAAGCTGATAAGCAATCATACTATATGCGACAGCGTGGCTCCTATTAAATCCATAATTAGCGAATTTCACAATCAGATCATAAATGGAATTGGCCACTTGAAGGTTATATCCATTTAATTGACAGCCTTTAACAAAATGCTCGCGTTCTTTATCAAGTATTTCTTTCTTTTTCTTTCCTACTGCTCTCCTTAATAAATCTGCTTCTCCTAATGAAAAGCCTGCCATAGTGGATGCTATCTCCATAATTTGTTCTTGATAAACGATTACACCATACGTATTCTGCAAAATCGGTTTGAGTGCAGGATGAAGATATGTTATGTCACTTTTATGATGTTTTCGCTCTATATAAAGCGGGATATTTTCCATTGGGCCCGGTCTATACAAAGCATTTACCGCGACAATATCCTCCAGAGTTGTTGGCCCCAAGCGTTTTAAAACACTTCTCATACCATCGGATTCAAGCTGGAATACACCTGTTGTATCCCCTTGTGTTAAGAGCCGGAACGTTTTTTCATCTTGATAAGGAAGGTCTGAAAGGTCTACACCTTTCCCTTCTCCACGTTGAATCAGTGTTATAACATTTTCGAGTAAAGACAAGTTTCTCAAACCTAGAAAATCCATCTTTAAGAGGCCCAGATCCTCTAAATAATCCATTGAAAATTGAGTTAAATATACATCTTGCTGTCCTTCCTGAATTGGAACAATATTTGTAAGCGGCTGATCACTTAGGACAACACCTGCCGCATGTGTTGACGTATGACGTGGAAGTCCTTCAATTTTCAAAGCTGTTTTGAAAATTTGGTTGTATGTATCGTTTTCTGATATCGCTTTTTGGAGAGACTCCGATTCTTTATATGCGTCATTTAACGATATTCCAGGACGTGAGGGAATAAGCTTGGAGAGGACGTCCGTCTCTTTCGGAGAAGCTCCCATCACTCGGCCTACGTCCCGAATTGCAGCCTTAGCTGCCAGTGTGCCAAAAGTGATTATTTGAGCAACATGAAGCTTTCCATATTTTTTAGCAACATATGAAATAACGTCATCACGTTTTGTGTCAGGGAAGTCAATATCAATATCAGGCATTGAGATACGTTCAGGATTTAAAAACCTCTCAAAGAGCAATCTGTGTTGAATAGGATCCACATCTGTAATTTTTAAGACATATGATACAAGCGATCCGGCAGCTGACCCACGCCCCGGGCCAGTCAGGATCTTATTTTCGTGAGCATACTTCATAAAATCCCATACAATTAAGAAGTAGTCACTAAAATTCATCCTTTTAATCACACTCAACTCATACTTTAACCGCTGCTCATATATAGATATAGAATCCTTATTGTTAAAGCGAGATGCTAAACCTTCATAGCACAGCTCCTCCAAATAAACATCCGCACTTTGATTTTCAGGAGTTGGAAAGGTTGGTAAATGTGAAACACCTAAATCCAAATTCACACAACATCTTTCAGCAATCTTCAATGTATTTTCCAGAGCATCAGGATAGTCCTCAAATAGTGAGACCATATCATTAGCTGATTTTAAATAGTGTTCCTCAGGCTCCTTGAGGTCCATTTTTTCATCAGAAAACTTATCTCCATTTTTTATTGCCTGTAAACACTTATGTGCTAAATAGTCTTCTTTTTCGATGTAACAAACGTCATTGATTGCAACAAGAGGACTGTTTGTTTGATCACTTAACTTGACCAAATGCTCAGGTCCATCATCTTCGTTCTTAGATATTAATTGAAAACCTATGTAAAATGACTGTTGTCCAAAAATCGACTGATATTCTTCTACTTTATGGATAGCATCATCGAGGTTCACCACATTTTGTCCGGGCAGGATGGCAATTAATCCCCGGCTATAGCTTTTTAACCAGCGCTTAGGAAGTCCTTCTGGTGACTTTGTTTGTAGAGCACTGCTAATCTTGATTAAATTTTGATAACCTACATTATTCTCAGCTAAGAGAACAAGAGGAATTTGACTATCGTTTTCGATTACGTGAATGGATAAACCCATAATTGGCTTTATGCCATGTTGTTGACATAATTTATAAAAGGCAATGGCGCCATACATCACTTGAAAATCAGTTAATGCCATCGCTTTGAATTGAAGTTCTTTCGCTTTGCCTACAAGTTTATCTAATCTTGCTGCACTTGTAAGTAAACTGTACGCACTTTTAACTTGGAGATGAACAAAAGGCATTGAAATCCCCCTTTCTTGTTAAAATCATTCGATCGGTATCTTACTTAATATTATATTCCTGAATAGGATGCTGCACAAATAAGAGCTTTTAAAAAGTTAGCACCATTTATTTTGTCATGGCAAACATACTTAAAAATGGTCGTCCATATATATAGAAATAGGAGGTTGATTGACATGGACAAAGAAGCCTTTATGCCGGCTTTTATTCATAGTTATTTTATTGCCTTAGGAGTACTTTTAGGAGGGACCTTGATCGGCGCTATTGGTGCCTTTTTAGCCGGAGAGCCACCATTAACAAAGATGTTTGAATTTGCAAATCGACTAAAAATATGGGCTCTTGTTGCTGCAATAGGAGGAACATTTGACGCATTTTACAGTTTTGAACGCGGGATTTTCCAAGGTGAAACAAGAGATATTGTGAAACAGGTACTCTTAATCGTTTCTGCTATGGGAGGAGCACAAACAGGCTGGCTTCTTATTACTTGGTTAACTCAGGAGCATTTATCATGAGAATACCGCCACACTATCAGCAGCCTTCATGGCAAAGATTTTTTGCTGGTGCAGCAATAGGAGCAATTATCAGTTGGGGCGTATTCCTATTTATTTATGGTGTTAATCAAGAAAAGCACAGTACAATTATAAATGAGCAAAAGCAAATAATTCAAGAATTACAGAACGATAAAAAAATTTATCAAGAAGAGTATACTAAGCTGAATAAAGAAGCACAAAAAAAACTAACGATTCAGGAAATAAAGATCCACTTAACAAATGGGGATCGTTACCTGTTTAAAGAATTTAGGATTAAAAATATTGAAAACAGCATAAAAGAAGACTTAAGTGATCTTATTACTAAAGATATTGAAAGTGTTTCCTCAAGCCAACTTTTGATTGAGCGAACAATTGAAAACCGAATCTTCGAATTCGATGGAAAAAAATACAAGCTTGAATTAACAAAATTATTGTTACACACTACCCTGTACGTCGAAGTAGAAATTTCCTTTCTTGATTAAAAATATGTCTCTTTTTCAATAATTTAAAAATTGAATCGCAATTTCTTAGTTTTTTCGATAAAATGGAAGTAGGAAAAACAAGGTAATCAATAAGAAGTCAGTTTATCATTAAAATTGGCTTCTTGGACTCTTAGTTCCTACAATTCATGTTCCATTCGTTCATTCATATCCTAACAATACATCCGTACCCTTGTTTTCCAATATTTCTGTGCTATAGTCTGGGAAAATATGATATGGAGGGATGAGATATGTATATTTTAAATTCTAAAAAAGTGGCCTTAGAAAAAGTAGAAATCATTAAAAAGGGCTTTTCTGCTTATGTTGAATCAGCTGAACTTGCAGGACTAATAAAAAAAGAAATAAAGAAATTACAACTTGATGTTTACGAAGATGTAACAGAGCTCGGTTTTTGGTTTATTCCGAACAGAGAAAAGTAAGCGCTGTTATTTAGTTTTCTTCAATAGTCGATTTCCTCAGACTTAGATGAACTCAACTTTCATCAAAGACGGAAGACGAAATTCCCCTCATATGTAAGTTCCTCACATCGTGATTATTTGCTAATTCATACAGATTTTCATGCAGTGAAAAGGGCTGTTAAGAAACAACAGCCCTTAGTTTCATTAAATATGGTCTTGACATAGCTTTTCTAATTCTTGGACAACCTGGTTAGCTTCTTCCCAGCTATATACAGATGCTCCAGAAGCAAGAGGATGTCCGCCGCCATTATATCGTTTCGCTAATCCATTGATCACAAGACTTTTTGCACGAAGTCGAACACGAATTTGTGTCTCCTCCTCCACAAAAAACACCCATGCTTTTACCCCTTCAATATTTCCTAAAATCCCTACAAGTTGTGAAGCCTCTGAAGGTGTTACTTCATACTCTTTTAACATTTCTTTTGTTATTTTCATAGATGCCGCACCTGAAGAGGTTAAAGAAAAGTTTTGTAAGACAAAACCGCTTAATTTAGCCACATTTCTCTTGGTTTTGTATAGCTCATCATAGATTGGTGTTGGATTAATTCCCACGGAAATTAATGCACTTGCATATTGAAATGTTTTTTCCGTGGTACTTGGAAAAAGGAATCTCCCTGTATCTCCAACAATACCTGTATACAGAAGCTCCGCAGCCTTTTTAGAAAGTCGTAATCCAGCATCTTTTCCTTCTAGGTATAACTCGTATATCATTTCACTTGTAGCACTTGCTGATGTATCTACCCAAATAATGTCTCCATATTGATCATCGTTTGGATGATGGTCTATTTTGATAAGTTTTTTTCCAGAATGATAACGCTGATCACTAACTCTTGCCTGATTTGCCGTATCACATACAATCACTAATGAATCTTGATAAAGTTCATCAGGAACAAGATCCATTTTATAAAGAAACTCTAATGATGGTTCAGTTTCTCCAACAACATAAATCTTTTTGTCCGGATAAGACGCTTTTAAAATCTCCGACAATCCACATTGTGAACCGTAAGCATCTGGATCTGGACGAACATGACGATGAATAATAATGGAATCATGAGTGCGAATTTCTTCTAAAATTTGTTGTTTCATTTCGTTCTCCTTTTTACCTTTTATAAAGTTATTAAATCACAATTTTCCGGAATTAAAAAGAATGATTGATTCACTTGTTCATTTTTTATCCTGTTTTTATTTGTGACATGGTAAAATAGATTCGTAAAAGTTTGATAGAGTTGAACCTTATGGAGGTTTTGGAAATGCCAGTTTTAGTTGTTCTCATCATTTTCGCTTTAGCTTTTTATGTTTATTATAAGATTAAATCTTATCGATCAAATAAGCCAATTGAAAAGCGTTGGATATCGGCAAAATCAAGCATTGCTTTGGGCTTATTTGTAGCATTTTTCGGAATGAACCAGCTCTTTCTCTATCGCTCAACATTGTCCTTTGTGATAGGAGCGATCTTCCTTCTAATCGGCTTTGCAAGTGCCTGGACAGGCTATCGTGCTTACAAACACTATTTGCCACAGGTGTTAAGCGAAGCGAAACAAAAATAAGAAAAGCGCAAGCGCCTTGATGAGCCTAGGCCTAAGAGGCAGTTACTTACGGGACGTCCTGTCGCAACGACTGCACTTGCACGTCCTGTGCTTCGGTGCTAGACACCTACACTAAATACAAAATTTTATGCTTTCTTATCAGTTAAAAAAGAGGTGTGTGTCTTATGACTTTTTTAAGAGTCCAAGACAAATCCACCTCTTTTTCTATCTTTCAATTAGTTGCACCATTAACATTGCCTTTCCCACAACTACACCATTACTAAACGCTTCAACATCAATCTTTCCAAACTTACGCCCAACTTCAAGAATTTTCGGATGTATTTCAAGCATTGATTCCATTTGTACAGGTTTAATGAAATAGATCGTAATATTCTCAACGACAATGTCACCCTTTTTCTGTGCTCTTAAAAACCGATTTACCGATTCGGTTACAAGGGTTGTAAAGACACCGTATGAAATGGTACCTAAGTGGTTCGTCATTTGAGGACTGACTTCACAACGAAAAATACTGCTTCGTTTTGCCTCATCATCTATTGTAACGAACTGATTTGTCACAATATCATCAAGTTTTTCCCCAATTTGCGGCTGTCTTTGAATAACCTGCAGAGCTTTTAAAACATCTTGTCGGCTAATGATTCCTTGTAGTCGGTTATGTTGGTCAACAACCGGGAGAAGCTCAATCCCTTCCCACACCATCATTTGCGCTGCAGAAGCGACAGACGTTTTTCCTATAACTGTAATCGGACTTTTTGTCATAACTTTTTCAATTAAGGTTGAATGATCATTCCCCATGATATCTTTTGACGTCACAATCCCCTGCACTTTAAGGTTTTGATCAATAACAGGAAAGCGTCCATGTCCTGTTTCATAATTATGTTGATACCATGTGGCAATCGTATCAGATGTATATAAACAAATTGTTTTATCTATCGGAGTTAAAATATCTTCTACTTGAACAATTTCTTTTTTGATTAGCTGATCATAAATCGCTCTGTTGATCATAGCTCCTACTGTGAACGTGTCATAACTTGTTGAAATAATCGGTAATTCAAGTTCATCAGCGAGTTTTTTCACACTATCTTCGGTATCAAACCCACCTGTAATGAGTACAGCTGCACCGGCTTCAAGTGCATATTGGTGAGCAGTTGTTCTGTTTCCAACGATAAGCAGGTTACCAGCTCCTGTATACCTCATCATTGCATCAAGTTTCATCGCACCTATAACAAATTTGTTTAATGTCTTATGTAGCCCTGCTCGTCCACCTAAAACTTGTCCCTCAACAATATTAACAACCTCTGCATATGTTAATTTTTCAAAGTTTTCCTTTTTCTTTGTTTCAATCCTAATTGTCCCTACACGTTCAATTGTACTTACATACCCTTTATTTTCAGCTTCTTTTATAGCTCGATATGCTGTTCCCTCGCTAACATTAATATCTTTCGCAATTTGCCTAACAGATATTTTTTCTCCTACTGGCAGTGAAGTTATATGCTGTAATATTTGCTCGTGCTTCGTAGCCAAGCTGCATCACCCTTTTTTCTATTTGTGCATCTATCTGCAAACATAACTCTTAATAGAGTTGTTGTCTAAACAAACATGTCCACTTATATTATAAGGGTGATAATAGCTTATATCAACGCAACGTTTGGCGTTGTCTTTTTCTTTGCAGAGACTCTTTATATGCTTTTACTTGTCTTGCAGAAGCTTGCTGCTTTGGACGATATAAGAACTGCGCAAAATTCCCGCCTATGACAAAGATCGCAAGACATAACCAACTTAATACAAACACAGTCTGCATCTTATCACCTGTTAATGCAATATTTTGCAGTCCAAAATAAAGCATCACTAATGCTAAAAATGCATAAATCAAACTTTTCATTTCAACCACCCTTTCACATCCATAACTTTATTAATATTGTATGCATGTACAATGTAGAAAAGAAGCTTTGGAGAGTAGAAATTATAGTTTACATAGCGTATCATCATACATTTCTAAGTAAAGGCTATTTTTGCATAATTTGTTGTTGTTTATGTACTTTCTAAGGGTAAATTCCGTTCGTTCCATTGCGCTCCAGACACTCGCTTTCCTCTTTCTTCCGCAGGAGTCGAGTGTCTTCCGCTCCATTTCACATTAAAGTTAAAATAATATTCATAACTACAATCTTTGGGAAAACAGTAAAACAGCCTAAAGTAAAAAAGAATTGACGCATCAGCGATGATACGTCAATTCTTTTTACACACGATATGATTCGCCGACTTTTAAAGGCAGGCCGACCCCTTCAGGGAGCAATTGAGAAAATTTTATAGGGTCTTGTTTAATGTGAGGAAACGTGTCGTAATGAATTGGAACGACTTTTTTCGCTTTCAACCATTTTGCAGCATCTTTTGCATCATCAGGTCCCATTGTTAGATTATCACCAATAGGCAGAAACGCAATATCTATTTCATGGCGTTCACCTATCATTTTCATGTCTGAAAATAACGCCGTATCACCCGCATGATAAAGTGTTTTGTCCTCAGCTGTCATTAAAACTCCTGATGGCATTCCTGTATAAATAACTGTTCCATCTTCTTCCTGATAGCTCGATCCATGAAAAGCCTGGGTAAGCTTTACGGTTCCAAAATCAAATTGATAGGCACCACCAAGGTTCATAGGATGAATGTCTATACCATTCTTGCCTATGTAAACTGCCAGTTCATATGGAGCAATGACCAATGCATTGTTTTTTTGTGCTATTTCAACTGTGTCACCAAAGTGGTCATTATGACCATGTGTAAGGATAATAACATCAGCCTTTACCTGATCAACAGTTAAATCAGTTAGAGGGTTGCCCTTGATAAACGGATCAATAATAATGTTTTTGTTCTTGCTCTTCACTTTTACAACAGAATGACCATGGTATGAAACTTCCAAACTATTCACCGCTTTCTTTGTAATGTAACTTGATATATCAAAGGAACGTATCTATTCCTATATCAACCTTATTAGAATTTTACCCACTATCCGCTAGAGTGTAAACCTTCTCTCTCCGCTTACCACTATTACAAGTGGAATCGATGGATGACATTTGCTCCGCCAGTCACTTCAATAATTGATCCGGTGATCAAATCTGAATTTTCATCACAGATAAAAGCCACAGTTCTTGCTATATCTTCTCCAGTTCCTGACCGTCCGATCGGTGTTTTTGTTTGACCTTCACTTATTTTTCTCGATTGTTCGATGGTTGCTTCTTTCATTTCGCCAATAATATTACCAGGACAAATCATATTAGCTGTAATCCCATGTTCAGCTTCTTCGATACTAATTGATTTTGTTAAAGAAACTAATCCAACTTTTGCTGCACTATAAGCAGAGCGATGCAGCCAACCTGGTGAAGATTCAGCTCCTTGGAAACCATATGTAACAATTCTTCCATATTTTTGCTTTCTCATGATGGGAACAACCTTTTTAAATAAGTGAAAAACTGAACTTAAATTGCCTTCGATCATTTGGTACCATTCATCATCAGTATAATCGGCAAGCTTTTTTCTTTCAAATATATAAGGACCTGCATTATTTATTAAACAATCTAGTCTTCCAAAACGTTCAAACGATACATCGATCATAGTTGATAAATCTTCTTTCTTTGTAACATCACCTTGAACAAATAAAATACGATCAAGAAGATGAGAGTAATTCGCTTTGAACTCATTTACTGCTTCTATATCATTTCGGTAATTGACAGTAACGGAATAACCCTTTTTCAAAAATTCTTCTGTCACTTTCTTTCCTAACCCTTTTGATCCTGCAGTAATAAGGGCATGTCTCACGATATCATTTCCTCCCCCATAAAGCTGTCTTATTCTTTACATCTTTATTTGTTCCGTTTTATGAATATTCCTACATTCAATATGTTTATATTCGTATTAGGTGTTATTATAACAATAAACGAAAATATAAATTGTTTCTATTTTTATTGCTCATTTTGGAAAATTAAGTATGGGGAAATTGAGGGCAAAAAAAAGCTGACTAAAAAAGTAAGCCAGCAGTTTTTCATTATGAGTCTCTTCTTAATCTAAAATGCTCTTGGAGAAAATTTGGATCATACTGTTGTTCAACAACTCCACTTGAATAAGAATCTGTTAGTTGTTGCATTGTTTCTTGTTCACCCAAGTGGTCATAATAATAGGTTTGTCTGGTTACTCGTTTCTCTTTCAAAATAAAACAGCTCCTTATTTTCAGTATACGAACATTAGTGTCTCTGAAAATAAAGAGCTTATACGATGATTTTATTAAGACAGTGTTGCTTTTGCTTTTTCAAGTGCTTTCTTTACAACTTCAAAGCCCGTCCCACCAGCACTCATTCTTTTTCGTACAGCCTCATAAGGATTGATCATCTCATAAATATCCTCTTCAAAAAGATTTGAGGCTTTTTGATATTCTTCAAACGGAAGATCCTTTAAATAAATTCCGGACTGGATACATTGATAAACCAAAGTACCAACGACTTCATGCGCTTCTCTGAACGGCATTCCCTTTGTTGAAAGGTAGTCTGCTAATTCAGTTGCATTTGAGAAATCTTCTGACGTTGCTTTTTCCATTTTTTCTTTATTCACTTTTAATGTATCAATCATTCCGATAAAGATTTGTAAGCTGCCCTCAATTGTTTTAACTGTATCAAACATACCTTCTTTATCTTCTTGAAGATCTTTGTTGTAAGCAAGCGGAAGTCCCTTTAGTATCGTTAATAGGGACATTAAATTACCGTAGACTCTTCCTGTCTTCCCTCTAATTAACTCTGCCATATCAGGATTTTTCTTTTGCGGCATGATACTGCTGCCAGTCGCATACGTATCATCAAGCTCAATAAACTGGAATTCCTGAGAGCACCACAAAATAATTTCTTCACAAAAACGAGATAAATGCATCATCATAAGAGAGCTGTTGCTTAGAAATTCTATGATAAAGTCACGGTCACTAACACCATCAAGACTATTTTCATAAATACCGTCAAAATCAAGCTTTTGTGCAGTATATTCACGATCAATTGGGAACGTAGTCCCAGCAAGTGCAGCACTTCCTAATGGAGATAAATTAATTCTTTTTAAGGATTCTGTAAATCTCTGCTTGTCACGATCCAACATCCAAAAATATGCCATTAAATGATGGGCAAATGAGATTGGCTGTGCTCTTTGAAGATGTGTATAACCAGGCAGAATTGTTTCTACATTTTCTTCGGCTTTTTCAATCAGGGATTTTTGAAGACCCTCAATAAGCTCAACGACCATAGCAACATGCTTACGTAAATATAAATGCATATCAGTTGCAACCTGATCATTACGGCTTCTACCTGTATGTAGTTTTCCTCCAACAGGACCGATTTCATCAATTAACATTTTTTCAATATTCAAGTGAATATCTTCATAGTTAACGGAAAAAGTAAGTTCGTTCTTTTTGGCCTTTTCTAATAGCGTTTTTAAGCCAATTGTAATCTGCTCTGCTTCTTCTTTGCTGATGATCCCACACTTGCCTAACATATCAACATGTGCAAGACTGCCAGTGATGTCTTCCTCAACTAATTCCTGATCAAAATGGATGGATGCGCCGAACTCATCCACCCATTGTTCAGGGGTTTTTTGGAAGCGTCCACCCCAAAGCTTTTTCATACTTCCACCTTCTTGTTTTTCACCATGCTGTTCACTTTTGTTGGTAATCCGAATAATTCAATAAATCCGATGGCTGCATTGTGATCAAATGCATCATCTTTTGTATATGTTGCAAGCTTTTCATCATATAGAGAATACTCTGATTTTCTTCCTTCTACAATTGCATGACCTTTAAATAATTTTACTCTAACTGTACCAGTAACATATTTTTGCGTTTCTTTTAAGAATGCATGCAGGGCAGGTTTTAATGGTGAGAACCATAAACCGTTGTAGATAAGCTCAGCAAGTTTTTGCTCAATAACTGGTTTAAAGTGAGCAACTTCTTTTACAAGTGTTAAATCTTCAAGTTCTTTATGTGCTTTAATTAACGTCATTGCACCCGGACATTCGTAAACTTCACGTGATTTAATACCGACAAGTCTGTTTTCAACATGGTCAATACGTCCAACACCATGTCTACCTGCAATTTCGTTTAACGTTAAAATAAGTTCATGTAAAGGATATGCCTTACCATTGATCTTAACTGGAACACCTTGTTCAAAGTCAATCTCAATCATTTCCGCTTGATCAGGAGTTTTTTCTAAAGGTGTTGTTAAATCGTATGCTCCTTCTGGCGGCGCAGCCCATGGATCTTCTAAAATACCACACTCATTACTTCTTCCCCACAAGTTTTGGTCGATTGAATATGGGCTGTCTAAATTGATCGGAATTGGAATACCGTGCTTAGAAGCATATTCAATTTCTTCTTCACGTGACCAACCCCATTCTCTAACTGGAGCAAGTACTTCAAGTTCCGGATTTAAAGCTTTGATTGAAACTTCAAAACGTACTTGATCGTTTCCTTTTCCAGTACAACCATGAGCAACTGCAACTGCGTTTTCTTTCTCTGCGATTTCCACAAGTTTCTTTGCGATTAATGGACGTGATAGTGCAGATACTAATGGATATTTTCCTTCATATAGTGTATGTGCTTGTAGTGCTACTAACGCAAAGTCATTTGCAAATTCTTCTTTAGCATCAATCATATATGATTCAACTGCACCTACTTGAAGAGCTTTTTGTTGAACAAATGCAGTATCTTTTCCTTCACCTACATCGAGACATGCCGCAACAACATCGTATCCTTGTTCTTGTAACCATTTAATTGCAACAGAGGTATCTAATCCTCCGGAATATGCTAAAACTACCTTTTTCATCTATTTGTTCCTCCTCGGTTGTATAAAAATGAATATGTGTTTATAAAAATACATCTTTTGTATAGGTACCACTTTACCAACTGTTTCCCTATTTCGTCAATAGAAAAATTGTATATTTTTGCAGATTCTTTGTATAAAAATTAAATTTTATTATATTTTATTCATTTTTCTCATTTATGTGATGGTAGATGAATGATTGGAGGTATTGTAAAATAAGGAAAGATCAGAATGGAGGAAGAAAAAATTGAGCGATTACTTTGCCTATGATCATAGACTTAAAATAAAGATTCCACAATTAACAAAATCATGGACGACCTATAACCTTCAGACTCAAAATAAAATATTAACCGAATGGGAAACAATTAGAGGGAGTATTCCAGATCGAATCGGGGAGCTTGAGGCAGAAATAAATAATAAGCAGGAAGCATTGAACATCGAAGAAGATTTTAATCGATCCTGTGAATTAAATCATGAAATTTCCGAGCTCGCTTCTATTATCAATGATTTATGGATTTGGTTTCGAACGACACAACATATCTCAAATGCTAAAATACATAATTAATGACAAAGTTCAGCTTGCTATAACAACTTTATATGTATAAGAAAAGAAGGCTGTGTTGACAACCTTCTTTTACAGATCCTTTTGAATTTCTCTTACGATATGTCCTAACTCAGGTAAAATGAGCTTTTCCATCGCTAGTTTGACAGCCCCTGAAGATCCCGGCATGGCAAATACCGCTGTATCCATGGACACTCCAGCAATTGCTCTACTTAATATAGCGGCAGATCCAATATCATCTCGATAGCTCAGCATTCTAAAAATCTCACCAAAGCCAGTAATTTCTTTTTCAATCAATGATTCAACCGCCTCAATTGTCACATCCCTTTTAGCGATACCTGTTCCGCCATTTGTTAGGACTACATCAACTTCTCGTGCTTCACAACCCTTTAAAATAGCACTTCGAATGAGTGTTTTTTCGTCATGGACTATTTCATAATCAATCACTATATGTCCTTGATCTTCTAAAAAACGCTTTATGAGCTGACCACTTTTGTCACTATCTTTATCTCTTGTATCACTAACTGTTATTACTTTACATCTAACTTGATCAGGAGCTTCCTGTTTATGTTCAAACGTACTCATACTTTCCTCCAATACTTTAGTGTCTTGTTTCAGTAATTAGTCTGTATTGATAAAATTTATTGGCAAATTCAGTTATTTGTCGTGTAGCATGATAATTACTTGTTGCGCCTACCATCATACTCACAACCGGTATACCTGCAACTAATTTACGTTTAAACAATGATAAAACCGAAAGCTTTGCAATTTGCTTTAAGAAAAATTCTACACTTTTAATATCCACTAAGTCCTCATTGCCTGAATAAAAATAGTCCATACGATCTTCTGAATCAATTTCTCCTATTAATTCTTTCCATTGACTATATTGTAGATGCTTCGGCATTAATGCCGCATGGTATACCTTTAAAGATGTCATCATTTCATAAGGATTATTAATCTCATATCCATAACACATTGAGATCATTTGTATCGAACGTAAATTCAATATTGTCTGCAAGGGAAGATCAGCACCAATCAGGAGGATTCCTCCAGTTCCTGTCATACCTCCTTGTAAAAATGAGTATAGCCTGTGCTTGGAAGTTTGTAAATCCGCTAAATAATGAAGTTGATCAACAGAGAGAAAGTGCAAATCACTAATTTCTATTATGTTTTCATTTAAAGCTCTTGCAGATAAGATGATTTGTTTCTTCGCATCCTGCTGGATAAAAGAATTTTGTATAACAGAATGTAAATTAAACAGACTTGCATCTACTTTTTCATAAAATACCTTTTTTATTCGTTCTGGAATTTCATCCATTTTCCGGTCCAACCATCGGCTAAAAGTACGCTGAAAATCTGTTCGGTTATCATTTTGCAATTCATGTTCCCACGCTTTTATATCCTCTAAGATTTCCTTTTCACGTTCTAATTCAGTCATCCACATGTCTCCTTATTCAAAATCATAAAAGGTATTTTTTAGTGAATTAATTAGTTTTATCATAACATAAATCAGCTTTGTCATAGAAATGACATTGTTTATTTCCAATTATGAAGATTTTGTTACAGACTCACTATATTCGACAAGAAAAACAAGGAACAAAACCTGACAATCAACTAGAAAGAGCTGTTGTTCTGTCTTATCATGTTCTCAAGTTATCATTTGAAAGGGAGTGTTTTGTTATGAAGAAACAGTTTATCTTTACCATCGGATCTGATGAAATTGTGATTAAAGCAAACGGGATGATTGATGCCATTGCTCAAGTGAAAAAAGTCATTGTAGAAAGAGGAAATGAAAACAATAAACTAAAATTTGTAGGTGTAAAGTATTAATGTTCAAAAGAAAAAAATTAACTTTCTTTATATTTTTATAAATGGGCATGTGTTGGAACTATTTCCTCAATAAACATATGCCTTTTTTAGTTTTAAAAAAGACAACCGTAATGGTTGCCTTTTATCACGATTATTGAGCTAATCTTACAACATCACGTGCAATCATAACTTCTTCATTAGTAGGAATGACTAATACTTTTACAGGAGAATGCGGATAGCTAATATATGCTTCTTCCCCATGAACCATATTTAGTGCAGGATCCCAATAAATACCCATGAACTCTAGGCCTTTTAATACACGTGCACGAATATCATGACTGTTCTCACCAATTCCCGCAGTAAAGATAATAGCATCGACACCTGACATTCTTGCAGCATAAGATCCAATGTATTTATGAATTCTGCTAGCGAATATTTCTAAAGCTGTTTTCGCTCTTTCATTACCTTCTTCAGCTGCTTTGTGAATGTCACGCAAATCGCTTGATAAACCTGATATACCTAAAATACCACTTTTCTTATTTAAGATATCCAGTACTTCATCAGCTGATTTATTTGTTTTTTCCATAATGAATGGGATTAACGCAGGATCGATATTTCCTGAACGTGTTCCCATTGCAACACCTGCAAGTGGTGTAAAGCCCATAGAAGTATCTATTGATTTACCACCTTCAATAGCTGCGATACTTGCCCCATTACCAAGATGGCATGAGATTAAACGAAGATGCTCAATTGGTCTACCTAAGATTTCAGCAGCACGTTCGGATACATATTTATGAGAAGTACCATGGAAACCATATTTACGGATACCATATTTTTCGTAATATTCATAAGGTAAGCTATATAGGAATGATTGTTCCGGCATTGTTTGATGGAAAGCTGTGTCAAAAACAGCTACTGCATTAACATTTGGTAATACTTCTTTAAATGCTTTAATACCAACAATATTTGCAGGGTTATGAAGTGGTGCTAAATCAGATAACTCCTCAATCTTTTGAAGTGTTTCATCTGTGATTAAAGCAGAGTCATTAAACACTTCACCACCATGTACGACACGATGACCGATTCCATCAATTTCATCTAAGGATTTGATGATTCCCAAATCAGTTAATTTGGATAATAAAATTTTAACAGCAACAGCATGATCAGGAATGTCCGTTACTTCTGTTTGTTTTTCATCATTAACAGAAATGCTAAAAACAGAGTCGTTGATACCAATTCTTTCCACTAATCCTTTTGTTAGAACTTTTTCACTTGGCATGTCAAATAGTTGGAATTTTAGTGACGAACTACCTGCGTTGATTGCGATAATTTTACCCATTTAGTTTCGCTCCTTTTCATTTAAAACAACTGTCGTCAACAACAAAAATATATGTAAAACGATCAGTAAATTACAAAAATCATTGAGAGGGATTCTTGTTAGAATTATTCCGAGAAATTGTACCTCTAGTCTTTTTCTAAACATTCTTATTCTCTACAAAATGTCACTGATTATTATCTGCCTTTTCCATTTAAACACTGCCTTTTCGACATTTCAAGGACTTGATAAAATTGCAATCGGTTACAGAAAAAATTTGTATTATTCAATTAATTTGGCTAGTAAATTAAGTGGTGGTGCTATTTCTATATGAAGAAAAAGTATGCGGTTTCTTTCTCGTAAAAAAGAGACTCATTCAACATGAGCCTCATTTTTTATTCTTATTATCTTTAAACCATTGATCCAGTTGTTTCATGATTGAATTCATTGCATCTACATTCGAAAACTTTGGCAACTCTGCAAGTATTGCTTGTTTAGGCATTTTTGCTTCAGGACCTTTTTTCTGTAGAATTAAGATGCTTTTACCATGTCTCTCATCTTTAAATAGAGATAATGGCAATTTAATAAATCCTTGAATAATAGCTGCTTCTTTTAAGTACTTATTTAATTTAGGAGCTTCCTTTGTTTCAAATAAAGAATTTGGAACAATAAAGAAAAGATACCCGTCCTCTTTAATATGATCTATGCTTTGTTCCATAAATAAGTGATGGGAATACGAATGTCCTTCATCCGCCTTTAATTCGTATCTGCTCGCCTCTAGATCATTTGGATAATAACCGACAGGCAGATCACAAACTACTACATCTACAGGATCAATTAATAATCTTTCTAAACTGTCCTGATTATAAAAGTGTGTTGGATGCTCTTGGAGATTTGCATTGATATATGCTAATCTAATAAGTAAATCATCCACTTCAACACCATAGCTATTTGTATTTTCTATTGCTACATAATTTAAGATCGTTGTTAGTAAATTACCTGTTCCAACCGCAGGATCTAAAATGGAAAGAACGTTCCTTTCTCCAATGAATTTACTTACTAAATACCCTAAAAACAATCCTATTGTATCAGGGGTCATTTGATGATTTGGCTGTGCCCCTTCTTTTAAGCCTTTTAAAATAGCCAATTGATATGCCTTACGAATTTCTTCTTTATCAAATGTATGTAAAGAAACCGAATTATATTTTCTCTCCAGGCTCTTTACCGTTACTTCACTAAGGTTCTCTTGAAGTATTGTTCCTTGAAATAAATTTTCCCCTGTTTCAGCCAATGCTTCTATGTAACTAATTTGACATTCGGCAGCAAGTAAATCTGCTGTTTCATTTATAACCGTAAACAAATTTTCGATTTTCGATAGTGTTTTCATTCATTTACTCCTCCTAGCCTTTTCCCTCTTTCCATTCTAGACATACTTCATATTTTAGTCAAAATAAATGAAAACAATTCATTTGTGGCTAGACCCTAGAGAAAGTGTAAAATTGCGACGTCAACCTTCACGACTGCATTTGCACATCCTGTGCGATCTGAGACTAAGCGCTGGAGCTAGACACCTAAACAAAGTACAAAATTTTGTACTTACTTGCCAATAAAAAAAGGACTGCCCATATATATTGGACAGTCCTTTCACTACAGTTTATTGAGCTGTTTTTGCTGCTTCGATTGCTGCTTCATAGTTAGGATGATTTGTTGCTTCACTTACGTATTCAACAAACGTTACTTTATCATTTGAATCTACTACAAAGACCGAACGAGCAAGTAAACGTAATTCTTTGATAAGGACACCGTATGCTTCACCAAAAGATGCATCACGATGGTCTGATAATGTTTGAACATTTTCAAGCCCGTTTGATGCACACCATCTTTTTTGTGCAAATGGTAAGTCCATACTGATCGTTAATACTTCTACATTTGAAAGATTAGATGCATCTTCGTTAAAACGACGAGTTTGTGCATCACATACACCAGTATCGATAGATGGTACGACTGAGATAATGCGTACTTTCCCCTTTGAATTCTCTAATGTAACAGGAGATAAATCATTTGATAATACAGTAAAATCTGGTGCTTGATCGCCTACATTTACTTCTTTTCCAATCAATGTTACAGGGTTGTTTTTAAACGTAATTGAAGCCATACCGAAATTCCTCCCTTAAAATTATGTACAGAGTAAATATATCCTAGCTTTCCATATTTATCAATAAATATGATTATCTCTTCATATTCTTCTTCAGAAAAATAACTGCCTACTAGTAGGCAGTTAAATATCTAAATCTTGCTTGTTCGTTGAACCAGTATTTTCTAATGGATCACTCTTAGATGACTCATTATCTTTATTTTTCTTAAAGACACCTTGAATCTTTTCAACTGCTTGAGGAGCAGCTTCTAGTATTTTCTCATATAAATGAGTACTTTCATCTAGATGGAGCATTTTCACGCCATTTGATGAAACAATTAAAAAAGCAATTGGAGTAATTGAAACTCCTCCTCCACTTCCTCCGCCAAACGGAAGCTTGGGACCATTTTGCCCATTACTTCCTTCTGTACTTGTCGAATTAAATTCACTTCCACCAGCAGCAAATCCAAATCCTACTTTTGAAACAGTTAGAATAACACTACCATCTGGTGTTTCGACTGGATCGCCTACGATTGTATTAACATCAATCATTTGCTTAAGGTTTTCCATCGCAGTTTTCATTAATCCTTGAATTGGATGATCACTCATATTATGTATCCTCCTTTAGAATATCTAAACGGTCATGTTCACATACCTTTGAGAATTGTCGTCCATTCTTAATTTGCAAAAAATGAAAATGGCTTACTTTTTAAGTGAGGACGACCTCCCCGCCAATATTTTATGAACTGAATACCTGCGAAAATAGCTTGCCCGATTCTAAACTGAAACATACATTTGAGTTTTGTCCTAGAGCAAAAAATATTAAAAGCTGGTGATATCGTCATGATCGGGGCTGTTTGTAACTTCATATAGCTACTGATTAGTCCTACAACACCACCTTTAATAGACCAAGCAACCCCCGTAATCATACCGGTATGTGCAGCATCTCCTATTCCTATCTGTGAGTGCCACTCAAATTCCTTCACTTTTATTTTCTTTAAAAAACGACGAACTATTTTATGAAACCCTATAATATGTTGAAGTAGTTCTTTTACATCATGTAAAGCTCTCATTTCTTCTTCTGGTGTGATTTTATTTTCCGTTTCCTTTACTTTACGATTGGACTCTTCAGTCCCGGCTTTTTGTTCTTGTTTTATGATTAGATTGGCTTCATCATCGATCTTTACAAGAGGGATATTTATTGTATACCGAATGTATCGCCAAGCACGTAGTTTGATTTTCAAATGATCATCATTTCCTATATGTTGAAGATCAAGGATAATCGTTATTTTTGTGATGAAGATAAGAAAAAGAATAAAGAATAATATCATAAAAATTATTATGATCCAAAACAAATTCATCACATCCTTTCAATTTCTCATTATCACCTCTATAAAAACAAAATAAACCTGCTATTTTATATAGCAGGTTCTAAGAACAACATAATTGTATTTTCTATATTTCAGAAGGACTTGTGTTATAAATTGTTTCTTCTTTTACTGCTTTTGAAAAAACTTTTTCATGAATGACTTGTGTGTCTGCAAAAATGTCATGTAATGTTTGTTTTTTCGGCGTAAAGGCTGCGATAAGGAAGCCGATCCATATCATCTTAGATATATATCTTCCGACTAATTCTCTAAATATAATTGTACTCCAGTTTAGGCTCGTATCATTATTTGATACGACCCTCAATCCAAAGATCATTTTACCTAAAGTCTGATTCAGGAACTTTGTCATAAAGACAAAATAGGCAAAATAGGTAATAGCTGTTGCAATGGAAACTGGAGAGAAAATAAATGAATCGCTGGTATCTAAACCAATAAAACTGAATAAGGGATATATGATAATGCGATTTACGCTTCCTATTACAAGTAAATCTACTAGATATGCCCAAAAACGAATCCAAAACCCAGCAAGCATGTTTGGATAATGAACGATTGATTTCTTATCTACAGGCATCTGTTCAACAGATTCATTTTGCTCTGGACCTTCAAATGTACTGTCCACGTTTTAGTCCCCCTTATTCAGAATATAAATACATCAATCTAGGCGAATTTGAATTTGATAAAAGCTGAAGAAGAGTTGATAACTCGGCGTCTTCTTTAAATATTTTGCTTGCGCTCATAGAAAGGAAGCTCCCAAATCCTAAGGCTGACCTATATTGAACGACTTTCGCATCTTCCAACTTCAAATCCTTCTTCATTGCCGCCACAGTATCATCAAAATAACCTAATTCATCAACTAGTTTATTTTCCTTTGCTTGTCTTCCATCATAGATTCGTCCATCTGCAACCTTACGAACCTCTTCTTCGGATAATGAACGCCCTTGTGTAATAACATCTACAAAACCGTCATATGCGTTATTTACCATCGTTTGTAAGATTTTTCTCTCTTCTTCAGTCATGTCACGTGTAGGTGAGAAAATATCTTTGTATGGACCGCTTTTAATAGTTTCAAATTTAACACCATACTTTTCAGCTAGCTCACCATAATTAACAGATTGCATAATAACGCCAAGCGAGCCAGTTAATGTATCTGGTGCTGCAAAGATTTTATCGCCTGCAGTTGAAATATAATAACCACCTGAAGCTGCTTGTGTCCCCATGGAAACGTAAATCGGTTTTTTACTGGACTCTTTTAATTCTAAGAGTTTTTTATGTATTTCAGCACTTTCAACTACTCCACCGCCTGGTGAATTCACACGTAATATAATCCCTTTTATTGCATCGTCTTCACCTGCTGCTTCAACCATATCCAAGAATGTTTGGTGTTGATAGCCAGCGGTGCTAAAGAAAGATGTAACATCTTCACCTGTATCTTGAATAACTCCGTTAACATTCAGCACCAGGATTTTGTTAAATTCAGAGCCTTCCTCAATTACTTCTTCGGAGAAATCTGATCCGCTCGCAAATGCCTCTGAGAACATTTCACTTTGATTTAAAAACATCATTGTCGAGCTTATAATGATGGAAAATACAAATAAAACCCCAGCTATAGCAATTGCTCCCCACCGTTTACCATTCATCTTTTTTCTACCTCCCTAATCTTTGCTAGAATTTCAATATGTTTTATTCTAGCAGAATCAAACATTTAATCGTGCAAAAGTGGTAAACTAAACAACATAAAGTATTGTACCATCTTCCAGGAAAAAAGTGGAGGTATACATATATAAGGAGGATTCACTATGTCAGACCGTCGAAATGTTTATTTTTATTACAAAAAAGATGAAAGCACGATTGATAAAATTCAATCATTGATCAATTTCGCAAGAGAAAGAGATTTTCAAGTCGTAGAAGATCATAAAATTGCGAACATCATTGTCAGTATTGGCGGGGATGGTGCCTTTCTTCAATCTGTTAGAAAAACAAATTTCAGAGCAGATTGTTTATATGTAGGAATTGGTGTGGATGATACATTGAGTCTATATTGTGATTTCCATCTTGATGATCGGGAGAAAATGCTTCAAGCAATGAATGAATCTCAAATTGAAGTTAGAAGATATCCTGTTTTAGAAGTGAAAATTGACAATAACACTACATTCAAATGTTTAAATGAATGTTCCATCCGCTCAAGTATTATTAAAACGTTTGTTATTGATGTCTTTATTGATGATCTTCATTTCGAAACATTTAGGGGTGACGGGATGTTAATCTCTACACCAACCGGTAGTACTGCTTATAACAAATCAGTAAATGGAGCAGTGGTTGATCCTATGCTACCATGCTTACAAGTTAGTGAACTGGCATCTTTAAATAACAATTTATACCGTACCTTAGGTTCTTCTTTTATTTTGAGTGATAAACGAAAATTAACTCTTAAAGTTGTTCAGGATGGAAACGATTACCCGGTGATCGGTATTGATAACGAAGCACTTAGTATTCGTCATGTACAGCAGCTTGAATATAGTCTAAGTGAGCTCCCGATTAAAACAGTTAAGTTGAAGGATAACTCATTCTGGGAAAAAGTAAAAAGAACGTTTTTGTAAGTAAATTTGGAAGAAGGGGCCAGTTTTCACTGTCCCCTTTTATACATTATGTCACCATCAACAACGGTCATGACAACATTTGTATCTAGTAATTCTTCCGTATCTATTGCAAAAATATTTTGATCAAAAATGGTAAAATCAGCAGCATACCCCGGGAGTATCTTCCCTTGTTTATTTTCTTTGTGAACAGCATAGGCACTGCCTTTTGTATATAATTCTACCGCTTCAAAAACACTAAGCTTTTGATCTGGCATATAGGATTTCCCCGAGTTTTCGTAATCACTTTTCCTTGTCACTGCAGCGTAAATTCCGAGTATTGGATCAACAGGCTCAATAGGGGCATCAGAACCTCCTGCACAAGGAATCCCTGAGTCTATGAGAGTTTTCCATGCATAACAAGTTTTTAAATACTCTTTTCCAATCCGATCTATCACCCATGGAAAATCACTCCCAACAAAACGAGGTTGAATATCAAGTATAATAGGTAGTGATTTGGCTTTTTCGATCAATTCCTCTCTTAAAATTTGAGCATGAATAAGACGATCATGTTGACTATCACCAGGCGGATGCTTTTCAATTAATTCGAGAATCCATTCAAAAGCTAAATCACCGATTGCATGAACAGCAACTTCCATTTTAAATTTTCTTGCTTTTTTAATTAATTCCTCTAGATCTTCCTTTGGATGTATAGCCACCCCTGATGTTGATGGATCATCTTTATAAGGGAAGCTTAATAGGGCCGTTCTGCCCCCTAATGCTCCATCCGCAAAAATTTTCATCGCACCAAATTCTATAAATGGACCATGCTCTCTTTTTCTAAGATGAAATTCATCCACTACGTGATGATGAACTAATAAATGACTTCGAAACTTCAGTCCTTTTTTCACAACATTTTCGTATGCTTTTAAAGTATTTTCCAAACTACCATAATAAGAAAGATCTTCAGTATGTCCACCAACCAGACCTTTTTTATAACAATCTTTTATTGAGGTTTCTAGAGCATATTGAATTTCATCCAACGTTGGAAATGGCGCTATATTTAATATCATATCCTGAGCATTATCAAGTAAATAGCCTGTTGGATGATTATTCCCCTCTCTAACAATAACTCCTCCGGCAGGATCAATTGTTTCCTTGGAAATATTCGCGAGTTGTAAAGCTTTTGAATTGGCAAGTAGTGCATGCCGGCATATTCGTCTTAGCATAACAGGGTGATTTGGTGCTGCCTCGTCCAGTTCCGTTCTATGAAGAATTTTGTTTTCCTCTAATTGATGTTCATTCCAACCTTCTCCAATTATCCACCTACCCTCGGGTACTTCCCTGACTCTTTTCTTTATCATATTAAGCATTTCAGCAGAACTCTTTATTTTTGAAAAGTCCAATCTTAACAGCTTTTCCCCATGGCCAATTAAATGCATATGGCTATCAACTAATCCTGGTATCATCGTATTACCTTGTAGATTATGTTCATTTGTTATTTCTTTATGAAATGTCTCCCTGAGATATTCAGGGTTCCCAGTGGCTGCAATTTCACCTTCCTTGGTCAAAACAGCTTGTACCGTATCTCCTTCGTTTTCAAGTGTATATATTTTGCCTCCATACCATAATATGCCCACAGTCTATCCCTCCAAGGTCATACTCTATTCATAATAGTAGCATATTATTAACTTAAGGAACAAAAGCGCAAGCGCCTTGATCAGCCTAGGGCAAATAAGACGCAAGTGAATAGAAGGCGTTATTTGTCTTCATTTCACTTGCGGCTTATGACCTCGAGGGGCTAGGGGCTGGAGCTGGATGTCGAGCACTTCACAGTTCAAAGAATTTTATAGTTTCCTAAGCACATAAAAAAACCGAGAAAAGCCTCTCGGTTTAGTTTTTCTTATTATCCTTGTTTTAGCTGGAACTCTCTTTCTCTTAGAACAACCCGTCGAATTTTACCAGACGTCGTTTTCGGTAGATCTTCGACAAATTCTATTTCACGAGGATATTTATATGGGGCTGTTAGAGTCTTGACATGATCCTGCAGGGTTTTAGTCATTTCCTTTTGTTCAGATAAAGATGGATTTCTTAACACAACATAAGCCTTAACTATATTTCCTCTTACTTCATCAGGACTAGCAACTACTGCACATTCTTTTACATATGGATGCTTTACAAGCGCATCTTCCACTTCAAATGGTCCGATCGTGTATCCTGAACTAATAATAATATCATCACTTCTGCCTTCAAACCAGAAGTATCCGTCTTCATCCATTTTTGCACGATCTCCTGTTACATAATAATCCCCTCTAAATTGCATCGTTGTTCGTTCAAAGTCTTTATAGTACTCTTTGAATAGAGCTGGGGTATCACGATGCACAGCAATATCTCCAACTTCTCCAACCTTACAAATATTGCTTTCATCATCAATAATTTTCACATCATTTCCAGGTGTTGGTTTCCCCATAGAACCTGGTTTTATATCCATTCCTTTCATCACACCAACTAATAATGTATTTTCTGTTTGGCCATAACCGTCTCTAACTTGTACATTGAAATACTTCTCAAAAGTCTCAATTACCTCACGATTTAACGGCTCCCCCGCAGAAACGGCACTATGTAAAGTAGAAAGTGAATAATTCTCAAGGTTTTCAACCTTTGCCATTAAGCGATATTCAGTTGGAGTACAACATAAAACATTAACAGCGTAGTTATCAAGAAGTTGGAGATATTTTTCCGGATTAAATTTACCATGATAAATTAAACCTGTTGCTCCACTCCCAAGAACGGATAAAAAGGGACTCCACACCCACTTCTGCCAACCAGGTCCTGCAGTTGCCCAAACAACATCTTCCTCTTTAATACTTAGCCAGTTTTTAGCAGCCGTTCTTAAATGTGCAAAAGCCCAGCCATGTGTATGGACAACTCCTTTAGGATTTCCTGTAGTTCCTGAAGTATAGGAGATAAATGCCATGCTCGAGGATTCTGTTTTTACCATTTCCATATCTGTACTTTGCGTGTTTAACAGTTGTTCTAAAGAAATCCAATCCTGCTCAGATCCATGAATGACAAACTTTTTAATTGAATCATATTCTTTTATACCTTTAAACTCACCTGTATATAAACCATAGCTTACAATAGCTTTTACATCACCATGTGTTATACGATATTGTAAATCCTTTGTACGTAACATTTCAGAGCTGGGAATAACGACTAACCCTGCCTTTAAGGCTCCTAAATAAACGGCATATGCATCAATAACTCTAGGGATCACCACAAGAACTTTATCACCTTGCTTTAGCCCTTCGCTCACGAAAGCGTTTCCAATCTGATTTACTCTTTTCATTAGTGAATTATAGGTAATCTCACTTGTCTCACCTGATTCATTTTCCCATTTTAAAGCTACCTTTGTAACGTCTTTAGAATACTGTTCTATTTCTTCTACTAAATTATAAATGGTTGGTGCAAGAAGCTCTTCTCTTACCATACTTCCCCCTCCTTCTTGGATCATACATACATATTATACCTAATAAATATAACTTTTTAAATCTTATGAAAGAAAAGCATGCTAATATATACGCCCCTAGTATTACATTATGCAAAAAACAGACCTTATGAGGGTCTGTTTGTAAGTATTAACTCTGTTCATTTGCTTGTTTCGCGTTTTTCGGCTCATTTCTTCTTTTTCTTTCTTGTTTTCTACTTTTTTCTAATCTTTGTTGATGCTCTCTTTCACCGTCTTCTGCGATGTTTTCACGGTCATCTCTCGTCATATTATGTACCTCCCTTTACTCATTTGCGGTAGAGTTGGACACTTGAACAGGAAAAGAGTGGGGTTCCCCCCACCCTTAGTAGCCATGTTTATTCTATTATTTTTGGTAAGAACCGCTCATTTGTTGTTGAGCAAAAGAAACTAAACGTTTTGTGATTTCACCACCAACAGAACCGTTAGCGCGTGAAGTTGTTTCTGGTCCTAAGTTTACACCAAATTCAGAAGCAATTTCATACTTCATTTGGTCGATAGCTTGTGCAGCACCAGGTACAACTAGTTGGTTTGAGCTGTTTGAACCGCTGTTTTGTGCCATGTGTATCACCTCCTTGTGAGTATAGAATGTGTAAATACACATGGCTTCATTCATCTTTTTTTTGGTAATTCTTCACAAAATATCGTTTGTTTTCCATGCTCCTCTAGATAGCTGCAAATTTAAAATAAATCTTCAAATTCATCTTTTTGATTTTCTGATATAGTTAAAGTTTCAACATTATTCACCGCTTGTGAGACAAGCTCATCAAAGTCCACAAAACTTTCAAATCTCGATACTTTATCAACTTTCGGTTTTGTTTTTGGATTCGCTGGAGTAAAAATTGTACAGCAGTCCTCATATGGTCTTATTGAAATATCATGTGTATGAATTTCTTTGGCAATGTCAATGATTTCTGTTTTGTCCATTGTAATAAGCGGCCTTAAAATTGGTGTACTCGTCACATCATTAATTGCCACCATGCTTTCAAGGGTTTGACTTGCTACCTGCCCTAGACTTTCACCTGTTATAAGCGCTAACGCTTGCTGCTTTTGTCTGAGTTGGTCAGCAATCTTCACCATCATTCTACGAGTAGATGTCATTGTATAATTTTCCGGAACTTGTTCCTGAATTTTTTCTTGAATCATTGTAAAAGGAACGATATGAAGTTTAATTTTCCCACCATATGCCGTTAATTCTTTTGTTAGATCGATTACCTTTTGTTTTGCACGTTCACTCGTATACGGCGGACTGAAAAAATGAACAACTTCCAGTTCTACACCTCTTTTTAATGATAAATAGCCTGCAACCGGACTATCAATTCCACCTGATAATAACAGAATAGCCTTTCCACCTGAGCCAACAGGCAGTCCACCAGCACCTTTGAAATCATAGCAAGTAATATAAGTAGCCTCAGCACGAACTTCAACTCGGACATTTATATCCGGTTTTTTTACATCTACCGTTAAATTTTCAGTATGAATTAATATGTGACTTCCAATCTGATAATTAAGCTCATTTGTATCCAACGGAAATTGCTTATCAGCTCTTTTAGCCGTTACTTTAAACGTATCATTCGATTTATATATACTTTTCACAGCTTTTAACGCCATTTCTTTTATATCCGTTATTTCACTTTTACATTTAATAGCTAAACTAAACGATTGAATGCCGAATACAAGTTTAAGCTTCTCCACAATTTCTTCATGCTGCTCATTATTCAAATGAATATATAATCGATCTCTTGTACCTTCATAGGTTAAGCTAGGAAATTGATTGAGAACTTCTTTTATATTTTTTTTCAAACGATCAACAAACTTCTTTCTATTTCTTCCCTTAGTAGATATTTCCCCAAATCGAATTAATATGTGATCAAATTCCATTTTTCTACCTCATAACTTTCGTTAGTTTTTCTATTCCTTTTGTAAGTGTTGTCACAAAAGGATCAATAATGGCCTCATTGTGATCAAGTGATAAACTAATCCTAATTGCTGATTTAGCAATGTCTTCGCTCTTATTCATCGAAAGCAATGCCTGACTTATCTTTTTATTTCTTGATGAACAAGCTGATGTTGTTGATACAAATATATTGTTCTCTCCAAAAAAATGAATGAGAACTTCTGATTTTAATGCCGGTACTGAAAAATTCAAAATATGCGGTGCATAAAATTCCTCTGGAGTATTTACTTTAACACCATCTATTTTTGTTAATTCAGATCTTAATTTCTTATGTGTTTCAAATAGACATTCAATCTGTCGGTTTGCTTTATCCATAGACATCCTTAATGCTTTTGTCATTGATACAATTCCAGCTAAGCTTTCAGTACCTGATCTTAATTGTAGCTCTTGAGCCCCCCCAGAAAATAGGGGCACTAATTGAATCCCCTTTCGCACAAATAAAGCACCAGTACCATTTAGGCTATGAAATTTATGTCCTGAAATCGTACATAAATCAATGCCGGCTCCATAAAAATTCAAGGGCACCTTTGTTACACCCTGTACATAGTCAACATGGAAAATAGCATTTGAGTATTGCTTAATTATCTTTCCAATCTGTTCAATTGGTTGAATCATTCCTATTTCATTATGTACATGCATAACAGAAACAAGAATCGTATTTTCCTGTAAAGCTTCTTTCAACTCATCAACAGATACTCGTCCATTTTCATCTACCTCTAAATATGTTACCTGAAAACCATGAATGGCTTCTAATTGTTTAAACGCTTCTAAAACAGATGGATGTTCGATAACAGATGTGATTAAATGGTTGCCCTTGTGCTTATATGCGAATGCAGCACCCTTTATTGCTAGATTATTTCCCTCTGTTCCACCTGAAGTAAAAATGATCTCTTCGTCCAAAACATTTAATAAGCCCGCAACTTGTTTTCTTGATTGAACCAATAAAGCTTCAGCTTTACTCCCTAATCTATGGATTGAAGAAGGATTTGCAAAATAATCTTCTGTCACTTTCATGTAAGTTGAAAGGACATCTTTATAAGGTTTTGTTGTTGCACTGTTGTCTAGATACAACATGTTATTTCCTCCATAGCTATCTTTTATCAATGTGTAATCATATCATAATAGAGTGGGAAAGAAAAATAAATACGTAAGAAAAACGCAAGGCGCTAAGCATTCGGCGACAAGCATAAGCCTATGGCGCCTGGAGATAGGTACCAAAACGAAGTACAAAATTATAGATTTCCTTACCTTCTAAAAAAAACAGGAATGATCAAGAAGAGGGGCACCCTGCATTCTTTACATTCCTGTTTAATAATCCACCATTATTTTTTCACTAAAACATTTTCTTCTTGTTCGTTTATTATATTCTGTAATTTACTGATTGAGCCAGGTTCAACTTGCTCAATTGCAGCTGCTGCAGTATCTAATGCTTCTTTATATAGATGCTCTCTAAATAATTTCTCCGCTTCGATGAATTTATTTGCTAATTGTGGTTGACGGCTACGATATCTATTGCCATATTGAATGACCTGTTCAAATAAGTAGACCTGTTCAATTAATTCATCCGCAAATGCCTTAAGAGAATCAACAGATTCAACAGCACTCTTAAGTAACTCATTGACCATCAACATATTAAGAGGTATTTCTTCTAGTTTCATTGTTGCTTTTTGAACATCTCTTTTTCCTAGTTCAATTAGCTTTAAAAATTCTTCAGGTAGTCCGGGAATATTACTTTGCTGTACAGATCTGGTTGTTTCTAAAAGCAATCGTTTCAATGAAACTAGTTTCTCTCGTGCTTCAAGCTCATCTCTTCTAAGTGTTTGAAGCATTCCGCGATATTGGTTGTGCTCATCAAATAGTTCTGAGATCTGCTTTTGAATTTTTTCAAGTTCTTCTTTAACGATAGAATGAGCAACTTGATCTTCTAACAGATTTTGTTGAATTTGGACAAATTTCTTTTCTACCTGTGTAATGCGTTTTTCTAATAGCTTCTGTTTATCAAGCTCAGTTTCCGATAATTGATAGCTTTGCTTAACAAGGTTTGTTTCCTCAATTGTCGAGAGCTTCTGCTCAGATAGCTTAATTAATTTCGTGTTAATTTGATCTTTTGTTTGTTTAACGAACTGATTTGCCTCAACCTCTTTTTCAAGTAGATCGTACATTTGGTCAATTGATTCCTGGATAAGCTGAAGCCCTTCCTGCACATCATCAAGTTCTGCTTCCTCTATTTTCCCTTTGAACTGTTCCAGGTTGGTGTTAATTTTGTCAAGTTCCATATCCAGCTGAATATGTTCTAAGTAATATCCTGCTTCCTTCATCTCTTTGTAGCCGTCATTTAATTCATTAACTAAACCAGGAATCGTAACTGTACATTCTGTTAATAATTTAGGAATCTCATCCATTTTAAATTGAAGGGCATCAAGTTGTTGTTTTAAATTGATCAAAACCTGTCTTGCTAAAAGATAATTTCCTTGTTCGGTCTCATGATCAAATTCTTTAAGAGAATCTGTAATTGAAGTTAGATTCTCATCTAATTTCTGGTGTGCTTTACCGAATTGTCGACTATGGGCCAATAAAGTTTTTTTGACTTTTTTATACAGCCCCTTAACCTCTTCGCCTTCAACAGCATTCTTTTCCTCACTAGTTACTAATTCATTAATTTCTTCAATGATTTTGTCAATGTTTTCGTTCACAGTCATTAACAAATTATCAATATGCTGAAGGACATTTTGTGACTTTTTAAAGCGGTATTTATCCGCAAATTCTTCCGCATCAAACAATAGTTCTTCAATCTTGGGAAGTTGGCTGGTGATAATCTCGTCCCATTCACTTCTCCACTGTTCGAACAACTCTTCAGCTTGTCCGGTCATTTTTAATTCTTTAACTTTTGACAGTTCATCAATAATGGAACGATTCATGACTTCAATCTTACGTGCCTCTAATCGATCAACCTCTTTATAGATCTTTCTTCTAAACATGTATCCGGAACCCGATAAAATACATATCAGAAGGACTAGTCCAATTAAAACCTCCATAGTTAGCCCCCTCGTTACTACACAAATCCTTGTTAAGGAGAAAAATCTTTCTCCATGATGTAAAATACATCGAATTTATATTTTTATGTGTTATGATTTCAAATTTAAAAAGTTCACACAATAATAAAGTTATGATGATTTTGATTTTCATCTTATAAATGAAACTTTCTTAATGTTATTTCAATGTATTTATGATACCATGTAAACGACATTTTTTGACCAGAAATTTAAATTTTTTTACATTATTTGTCCACTTCAATTAAATGGCCATTTAGAACCTGGAAAAAGGGTCAAATTCATAATCCTAACGATCGGGAGGGTAATGTGAGTGATGAGGAAAAAGGATGGGCATGTTCATACACCTTTTTGTCCACATGGAACGAAGGACACACTTGAAATGTATATTGCACAAGCTGTTAAAGAGGGTTTTACAGATTTAACATTTACGGAACACGCTCCGCTTCCAAAAGGTTTTACTGATCCAACACCGATGAAAGACAGTGCAATGGACTACAATAAGATGGAAGATTATATTCAAAGTGTTCAAGAAATGAAAAAAAAGCATAAAAATGATATTCGCATTCATATCGGCTTGGAAGTCGACTATATTCAAGACTATGAACAAGAAATAACCGATTTCCTTAACGAATATGGTAAATTTCTAGATGACAGTATCTTATCCGTCCATTTTTTGAAGATTAAGAACCGATACTATTGCATGGACTTTGATGAAAGAACATTCGGGTTAATGATAAATGAGGCAGGATCGTTATATCATGTTCATCATATTTATTATAATGAAGTGTTAAAATCTATTAATAGCCAATTAGGGGACTATAAGCCAAAGCGAATTGGTCATATTACTTTAGTTAATAAATTCCAAAAGCTTTATCCTGTAACGTTTTCAATGTTAAAGATGATTGAGAAAATACTGACATCTGTAAAGGAGAAAAACCTTGAACTGGATTATAACGTTGCCGGATTAAGAAAAGAATATTGTGGAGAAACCTATCCGAATTCGGATATCATTTATTTAGCTCAAAAACAAAAAATCCCTCTCATCTATGGTTCAGATGCCCATAGTGCTAGGGACGTTGGAAAGAACTATACACATTATGATCTTTTAAGGAATCGCTACTAACCGATTTTCTTTTGTCGTTTGCTCTGCTAACAAGGAATTAAGCCAAATTTTCAGTTCTTTGTAATACTGATGGACGAAATACGCTTCATGTGGTTGAATATGAAGGACCTCACTCATGTACTGGGGCTGTAAATACGGCATATGCAAAAGACTTCTTAGCTGGATAATCATATGTGGGACAAAACCTTTTCGAAACTGTCCTTCCTCGATCCCTTGTTCGAATAATGATTTGAGATAATACTTTTCTTTTGTTAAATAAGTCGTCATTACTTCACGGATCAGAACGGAGTCTACCGTTACTTCCCTATAGACCAATCGTGAAAGCTGGCGATTTTCATGCTGGTAGTAGAGCAAATCAAGAGCCAATTTACTTAAAACTGAATAAGCATGACCAAACTTAATTTGGGTGTAGTTTTCTTCAATTACTTTTAAGTATCCTTCATAATAATATGACACTAAGTATTCGAGTAAACCGCCCTTTCCCTTAAAATAATATGAGATATGTGCAACATTCACATTTGCTCTGGAAGCAATTTCTCTAACAGAAGTCCCTGTAAATCCTTTCGAGTTAAAAAGGTAGATTGCTGCATTTACTATTTTTTGTTTTGTATCTCGTGTATTTTCTCGAGTCAAATTTCACACCCCCTATACCTTATGTTACAAATTCAATTTATAGGGGAATTACTCCTTCATGTTTTTCTCGACAAAGTTTTTTCTATAGCAAAAAAATAATCAAAAGGTGGGTAATAAAGATGTTTCATGTCGAAAAATACCAAGGCAATAAAGCTGAACAATCAGCTTTAGTTATTAAACAACTAAAAGCATTAGTAGAAGGGGAAGAAGATATCATTGCAAATTTATCTAATGCGTCTGCTCTCCTAAACCAATTTTTAGAGGATATCAACTGGGTAGGCTTCTATCTGCTCAAAGAAGGTCAGCTTGTCTTAGGGCCATTCCAAGGACTTCCTGCCTGTGTAAGAATCCCGCTTGGAAGAGGAGTCTGTGGTACTGCTGCAGAAAAAAAAGAAACATTAAGAATTGCAGACGTTCATCAATTTCCAGGACATATTGCATGTGATGCTGCTTCTAACTCGGAAATCGTCATACCTCTTGTTTCAAATGGCAAAGTGATCGGTGTCCTTGATATCGATAGCCCATCAAAAAATCGTTTTAATGAACAGGATCAAACTTTTTTAGAAGAGTTTGTTGATATGTTAATGGAACATGTTTAAAAGGTAATAGTATAAATAGTATTAAAGGTGAGCTTACCATCAGCTCACCTGAACTATCACTTGATTTTTCCCTAAATTCTTTGCAGCATATAAAGCTTTATCTGCCCGTCTGAACAATTCATCATAATTCCTTTCATGCTCAGCCTTCCAATGTGACACCCCACATGAAATTGTTACAGACGGTAAAGTGTTTTCCTTTACTCTTTTCACAATTCTTTCTGCAATAGCTGTACCCGCATCAAGTTCTACATGTGGTAAATAGATAGCTAATTCTTCTCCACCCCATCTTGCTCCAATATCATGATCCCTAATATTGTTTTTTAGTATATTTGCAACTTGAACGAGCACTTCATCACCAATCTGGTGTCCATAATTATCATTTATCGCCTTAAAATTATCGATATCAATTAATACAAATGTGCCTTGCCGATCTATATTCATCGAATTTTCAATGCAGGAATTCATATAATTACGTGAGTATAATTGTGTTAATTGATCAGTTTTCACTAATGTCTCAAGCTCTTCTCTTAATAAAGAATTTGATAATGCCAGTGTAGAATGGTGTATCAGTGATTGAAGCAACTTGTACATATCAAAAGAAAAATGATAAGGGTTTTTGTGAAGAACTAAAGCACATCCTTTAAGCGTATCACTTTGAACCATTGGAACGGCCATAACAGAAGAGTATGGCAATCCAGGTAGATGTGACGTAATGTTTCCTAAAAACAATCCTTCTAAATCTTTTTCAAGCTTTTCTTGAATATAATTAATATATACCTTTACTTCCTCTGACTCAAAATAGCTCGTGCTTCCTGGAAAAATATGAATGTCATTGCTATTTTTAGTAAAGAACCCGACCTCGTCCGCTTGGAATGACTCCAAGATTCGCATAGACATATAGCTCATCGTATCAGTTAATCTCAGATTTTTATTTAACCTGTGTGATGTTTCATTTATTAATTGCAAATCTTTAATTAATCTTTTTGATTGATCATAAAGCTGTGCATTTTCCATCGCAGTTCCTGCAGCATTTGTTAGCAGTGTAATGAAATGCCTATCTTGTTCATCTAATTTTAATGCGAAATGGGTGACTACCTGCAGAACTCCGTATACACCTTGTTTTCCTTTTAAAGGTGAATAAAAAAACATGTCTTTGGTCTGTTCATGAATAATAGACTGAGCTTTTCCGGTAACAAAAGCTTCCATTGCCATATCATCATCCTGATCATCAAAACTTAAATTTTTTATAGGTAAATGGTGTTTGTTTTCATTATCATGTGATAGAAACAAATAGAACGTATATTCTTGATACATTTTTTGTAATGTTTCTATTAATGCAACTAAAACATCATCTTTATTCATAAGAGAATGGAACTTCTCAGTTAAATAATATAGTTTTTCATACTTTTGTTCCTTTTCTCTTAACTGAAAAGAATGTATGTAATAGGTATAAAATTCTGAACATGCTTTTGCAACTTCATGTAAATTAACAGACATAGTGTTGTCAAATCCCCTAAGTTCTATGACTCCACACATATCCTCATGGCTATATACTGGAAGCAATACGTCTTTTTGATTCCAAACAACTTGACCTGGCTTAAAATTGTGTAGGATCATTTGAAACGGAAAGGAATTCGTATGCGGCGACAATGAATAAAAGGCAACATGGCCAATAGCAAGCTCTCTTTTTAAAACTTTAACAAGCTCATTATTTAAGTCAATAACTGAACAATAATTATTACATTTATTTATTAAATCAAAAAAAGCACCTTTTATCGCTTGAACTTGATTATTCATGAAATCACCCACACCAGTAAGTTACAAAATTTTGATAATTCATTATATCATAAAACTTTCCTATTTATAGTAGACGAAATGTTTTTATTTATGAGTTGGATCTTCATTACATATTTTTTATACAAAGCTTCTTGACTTTATTCATACAAAAACATATAATGTTCGTTGTGTATAAAATATGCAGCCTATTGATGTAGCAATTTTGATTTCATTTTATTCCCCTTTTTTATAAGGAGGTGTATCGAGTAACTCTATGCTGCTGGAGCGAGGATACATGAAAATAAAATGTGCATGATTGTCAATCAGTTTGGTTTTTATTTTATGCAAAATAAAAACATAAAGGAGGAGTTAGCATGGCTCGTTATACAGGCTCAAGCTGGAAACTCTCTCGTCGTTTAGGTATTTCATTAAGTGGTACAGGTAAAGAATTAGAAAAGCGTCCATATGCTCCAGGACAACACGGTCCAGGACAACGCAAAAAAATCTCTGAATACGGATTACAATTACAAGAGAAGCAAAAGCTTCGTCACATGTATGGTGTAAATGAGCGCCAATTCCGTAACTTATTTGATAAAGCTGGTAAAATGGCTGGTATCCACGGTGAGAACTTCATGATTCTTCTTGATTCTCGTCTTGATAACGTAGTATACCGCTTAGGTTTAGCTCGTACTCGCCGTCAAGCTCGTCAATTAGTTAACCACGGTCATATCCTGGTAGATGGTGGACGTGTAGATATCCCATCTTACCAATTAAAACCTGGTCAAACAATCACTTTACGTGAAAAATCTCGTAACCTTGACATCGTTAAGGAATCTATTGAAGTAAACAACTTCGTACCTGACTACCTAACTTTCGACGCTGATAAATTAGAAGGTACTTTCACTCGCTTACCTGAGCGTTCTGAATTACCTGCTGAAATTAACGAAGCTCTTATCGTTGAGTTCTACTCTCGTTAATAGTAAAAAACCTATGTCCTCTGACATAGGTTTTTTTGTTCTAATTGACGAAAAAAACCCAATAACAGATTCTTTAGTAGAATCATTATTGAGTTCCCTCGCTAATAAATGTTATTTTACGTAACGAATTAGGAAATACTTCTTCTTTCCTCTGCGGATGACTGTGAACTTTCCATCAATCTTATCTTCGTTTGTGATAACTTTTGTTAAATCTTGCTCACGATCTCCATTGATATAAATCGCTCCATTTGAAATATCTTCACGAGCTTGACGTTTTGAAGGAGATATTTTTGCTTGAATTAGTAAATCGATTAAACCAATCTCACCTTCTTCTATTTCAGTAGTAGGTACATCTTTAAATCCTTCTAAAATTTCACTCGCAGTTAATTGTTTAATATCACCGCTAAATAAGGCAGCAGAAATTTTTATTGCTTGTTGAAGTGCTTCTTCACCATGTACAAGCTTTGTCACCTCTTCTGCAAGTGCTTTTTGAGCAGAACGTTTTTCAGGCGCTGTTGCAACCTCATTTTCGAGCTCCAAGATTTCTTCGTGAGTCAAGAAAGTGAAGTATTTTAAGTATTTCATTACATCTCGATCATCTGTATTGATCCAGAATTGGTAGAATTCATATGGAGATGTTTTTTCAGCATCTAACCAGATAGCTCCACCTTCTGTTTTTCCAAACTTTGTCCCATCAGCCTTTGTAACAAGAGGAATTGTTAATCCATATGCTTTTGAATCTTCTTCAGATTTACGAATTAGTTCCAAACCGGCAGTAATATTTCCCCATTGGTCACTTCCACCGATTTGTAATTTACAGCCATTGTTTTGGTATAAATTCAAGAAATCATATGATTGTAAAATCATGTAACTAAATTCTGTAAAAGAAATACCTGTTTCAATTCGCGTTTGAACAGAATCTTTTGCAAGCATGTAATTAATCCCAAAGTTTTTACCAACATCTCGTAAAAATGAAATAACATCCAGCTTTCCTATCCAATCAAAATTGTTCACGATAATGGCAGGGTTTTTTTCATTCTCAAAATCAAGAAATCTTGATAACTGTCCTTTAATCCGGTTAGACCAATCTTGTACGATATCAGCTGTATTAAGAGTGCGCTCAGCTTTTTTTCCACTTGGGTCTCCAATTAATCCCGTAGCACCACCAACAAGTCCAATTGGATGATGGCCATTTAATTGAAAGCGGCGCAAAGTTAACACAGGTAACAAATGCCCAATATGAAGGCTGTCTGCAGTAGGGTCAAAACCTGAGTAAAGCCTAATATCTCCTTCTTCTAAAACTTTTGCTAAGCCTTCTTCATCTGTTACTTGATTCACTAAACCTCTAAACTTTAAATCATTTAATAATTCGCTCATTGTTTTACTCCTTTTTATAATATTCTATCTTCAGCAAAGAAAACACGAAAAAGCCCCTTCATCTCTGAAGGGGCGAAATAATCCGCGGTACCACCCAACTTAGAATTACTTAAGCGTAATCCTCTCTCGGCTACATAACGGTTAGACCGTCTTCTCCTACTCAGGTAATTTAACCTTTTCAAAAAAGAAGCTCATGGATGTAATTCATGGAATATCTATGTGCTGATTTTCACCACCCATCAGCTCTCTAATAACAGGGAGACATCCATTACTGAATCCAATCTTTGCTTTTTCATATACTAATTACAAGCAATTTTAACCACAATATCATTCTAATGTCAACACTTGGCATCAAGTGTTTCCAACCTTTATGACAAAAGCATACAAATTTCATCATTTCCTATGTTATAATAAGTTAGATTTGGGGGAATGCACAATGAAAAAAAAGGAAGAAAAACACAGGCGTTTCTCACCCTTTAACAAAGATATAGGTAAAAGTCTACGGATCTCATACAATGTTATTGGAAATCTTCTTTTACTATTTCTCATTATTGGACTTATAGGTATATGTTTTGCAGGGGGTGTAGGGGCCGGTTATTTCGCTTCACTTGTGAAGGATGAACCTGTTCGATCTTACGAAGAAATGAAAAATGATATTTACAACTATGAAGAGACGTCACAGGTCTTTTTTGATCAAAATATTTACTTAGGAAAATTAAATGCTGACATTGAACGCGAGGAAGTCCAGTTGGAAAACGTTTCTCAACATCTCGTTGATGCGGTTATTGCAACTGAAGATGAACTCTTTTACGAACATGAAGGTGTTGTACCTAAAGCAATCATGCGCGCAATTTTTCAGGAATTCACAAATGCCTCAGTTCAAACGGGTGGAAGTACACTAACACAGCAATTAATTAAAAACCAAATACTAACAAATGAAGTATCTTTTGATCGAAAAGCAAAGGAAATTCTATTAGCGTTACGATTAGAAAAGTTTTTTGAGAAAGATGAAATTATTGAAGCATATTTGAATGTTGCAGATTTTGGACGAAATTCTAATGGTAAGAATATTGCAGGTGTAGAAGCAGCTGCAAAAGGAATTTTTGGTGTTTCTGCAAAAGACCTGTCAATTCCACAAGCTGCATTTATCGCAGGCTTGCCTCAAAGTCCGTTTGGATATACTCCATTTTCAAATGACGGTGGCAAGGTAAAAGAAGATTTAAGTTCAGGCATAAACAGAATGAAAACTGTCTTAAACCGGATGTACACTGGCGGGTTTATTTCACAAGAGCAATACAAACAAGCGCTTTCATATGATATTCGTGCTAATCTAACACCTAAAAAACCGACATCCACTGAACAATATCCATACCTGACTTATGAAGTAGAAGATCGGGCGAAAGATATTATAGCCGTACAACTAGCCCAAAAAGACGGGTATACAGAAGAAGAATTATCAAAAGATAAAGATCTGAAAAATCAGTACCGCACACTTGCTGATCAAGACATAAGACATAATGGATACAGAATTCACACGACAATAAATAAAGATATATATGACAAGATGCAGGAAGTTGTTAAACAATATGAATATTATGGTAGTGATAAACCTGAGCAAATCAAAGATTCCGACACTGGTGAAACGAAAACCATTCAGGAACCTGTCGAAGTCGGCGGTGTTCTAATTGAAAACACGACAGGTAAAATTATTAGCTTTGTAGGCGGACGAGATTTTGAACGCGAAAATTTAAATCATGCTACAGATGCTTTACGTGCTAATGGATCAACAATGAAGCCATTATTGGTTTATGCACCTGCAATGGAGTTGGGAGCAACTCAACCGGGAACAGTTATTGCGGATACGCCAATGACAGGTTCCTATAAGCCAAAAAACTATGGCGGTGCTTATCACGGATTAACAAGTGCACGAACTGCCTTGAAATATTCATATAATGTGCCCGCTGCTAAAACATATATGAACATTATGAATCAAAACCCTGTCTCCTACTTAGAAAAAATGGGCTTTTCCAGTTTAAACAAAATTGATTATGGAATAGCATCACTAAGTTTAGGTGGTATGACCGACGGAGTAACCGTTGAAGAAAATGTTAATGCCTACTCAACATTTGCCAATCAAGGTAAGTTTGTTGATGCTTACCTTATAGAAAAAATTGAAAATAGTGATGGAGAAGTCGTTTATCAACATGAAAAGGTACAAAACGATGTATTCTCAGCTCAAACTGCTTATTTAACAATCGATATGATGCGGGATGTTATAAGAAGTGGTACAGCCGCTTCACTAAATGGCTATCTCTCATTTAGTGCTGATTGGGCCGGAAAAACAGGTACTGGCCAAGATTACCATGATGCATGGTTCGTAGCGACAAACCCGAATGTCACATTCGGAACATGGATTGGGTATGATACACCAAAACCATTAGAACAAAACTATAAAGGCATGTCATACAGCAAACGTAATCTCTTACTCTGGGCAAAACTGATGAATGCTGCACATGATGTTGAACCAAACTTGATTGCACCAAAAAACCGTCATGAAACTCCAGGTGGGATTGTTCAAAGATCTTATTGTGCATTAACAGGAGAATTGGCTTCAGATCTTTGCCGTAAAGCGGGACTTGTCGCAACAGACATCTTTAATGCAAAATATGTTCCTACCAAAGTTGATGATAGCTTAACACAAGGAAAATATGTGTATGTAAAAGACAGAGCATACAAAGTACCAGCTTCTGCTCCTTCTGAATTTGTTCAAGAAGGTGTAATGCTTAAAAAAGAAGTTCTCCAAAGATATAATATTAGCAGTACAAGTGATCTTAAACGATTGTTGCCTAATACATCTAAATGGGGTAACTTAGTTGTTACAGAAGGAAAAGAAATTGTTGATAATGGATCCAAGCCGAGACAAGTAAACGGAGTCTCATCTGGCGGTTCAACGATAAGTTGGAAAGCCAATGCAGACAATGACGTTGTTGGATACCGAGTGTACGGTGCAGCAAATCACTCAACAAGCTTTAAAAAGGTAGCGAGTTTGCCGTCATCTGACAAATTATCTGTATCAGTTGGAAGTAGCCCTGCTGCTTATTACATTGTCGCTGTTGATGTTGCCGGCAATGAATCTTCCCCTTCCACTATTGTTAAAATCGGTGATTATGCTGAGGAAAAACCAAAAGTTGAAGAAAAGCCAAAAACTGAGGATCCAAAGCATTCAGCAAATACTGATCAAAACAAAGATACTAACAAACAAAATGAAAATAAAAATGCTGATCAAAAACAAAAACAAGAAGAGGCACCAGCCTCTTCCTCAACAGACAACAACAAACCTGAATAACTTCGAATTGGTTGTATTAAAAAAGAGCTGTGATCAGCTCTTTTTTATTTGTTATAAATTAATCTTCCATCGTTGATAAATCACCAGTTGGTAAATCTAATTCCCATGCTTTTAGGACACGTCTCATGATTTTTCCACTTCGTGTTTTCGGCAATTTGTCACGGAAATCAATTTCACGTGGTGCAGCATGTGCCGCTAAACCTTTCTTTACGAAAGTACGAATTTCTTCCTTCAGTTCATCTGTTGGCTCATACCCTTCTCGAAGGGCAACAAATGCTTTAATAATTTCCCCTCTAACAGGATCAGGTTTTCCAATTACACCAGCTTCTGCAATAGCAGGATGCTCCACAAGCTTACTCTCAACCTCAAATGGTCCAACACGTTCACCTGAAGTCATGATTACATCATCTATTCTACCTTGGAACCAGAAATAGCCCTCTTCATCCATATAAGCGGAATCACCTGACACATACCAATCACCAGGCATAAAATAGGATTCGTACTTTTCTTGATTATTCCAAATGGTGTGCATCATGGATGGCCAGCCCTTTTTAATCGCTAAGTTCCCCATTCGATACGGTGGTAATTCATTTCCTTGATCATCCACAATGGCTGCTTTTACTCCAGGGATAGGTTTTCCCATTGAACCCGGCTTTATTTCCATCGCAGGATAGTTACAAATAAGTTGTGCCCCTGTTTCTGTCATCCACCAAGTATCATGAATGCGATTATTAAATACCTTTACGCCCCAGCGAACAACTTCCGGATTAAGAGGCTCCCCGACACTTAAAACATGTCTTAGTGAACTCGTATCAAATTGCTTAACAAGTTCATCTCCTGCACCCATAAGCATTCTAAATGCTGTGGGAGCACTGTACCAAACAGTCACACCAAAGTCTTCAATCGTTTGATACCATGTTTCAGGCTTGAACCTTCCTCCAACGATAACGTTTGTTGCACCTGACAACCAAGGCGCGAAAATACCATATATCGTGCCTGTTACCCAGCCTGGATCAGCTGTACACCAATAAACATCATCTTCTTTTAAATCAAGCACCCATTGTCCTGTTTGATAATGTTGTACCATGGCCTGATGTACATGAAGAACCCCTTTTGGTTTACCGGTTGAGCCGGATGTGTAGTGGAGAAGTAATCCGTCGGTTTTATCAACCCATTCAATTTCCAGCTCTTTACTTGCCGTTTTCATTTCATTTAAAAAATCAATATGCGGTGCTTCAACAGAATCACCAACAACTACAACATGTTTTAATGATGGAAGGTCATTTAATGGAACTCTTTCTAGCAACTCAGGAGTCGTTACTATAACTTTAGCATCACTATCTTCTAATCGATCCTTTACTGCGCCTTCCATAAAAGCTTCAAACAGAGGCCCGACAATTGCGCCAAGTTTAATTGCTCCTAAGATGACTGAATATAATTCAGGAGTTCTTGGCATAAAGACGAAAAGACGGTCACCTTTTACAACATCTGCCTTATTTTTCAGGATATTTGCCGCTTTGTTTGATAGCTCTTTTAACTCTTTAAACGTATATTTTTCCTCTCGTTCAGGGTCGCGATAATAAAGCGCCACCTTATTTTTACGAGCAGTTTCTGCATGCTTATCAATGGCCTCATAAGCTGCATTCATACGTCCGGTTTCTGACCAAGTAAAATTCTTTTCAACCTCTGACCATTTGAACGTCTCATAAGTATGATCGTAATCTTCTAAATTATGATTACCCTTCACCACTGGTAACGCTTCCAATTTCATCCCTAATTCCCCCTTATGTAGAATTCAATTTCTATTATATTACAATACTTCATTTTTCTCAATTTTTGAAATTTATATTCTTAACTATCTTGTAAACGCTTAATTTTTTCAATTAATCTAGTATAATAGAAAAAAGATATGATATCTCCCAAAAGGTTATTTTCACAAAGTATTGATAATCATTCACTAAAACTAAAGGGCGGTGACTAAATGAAACACCCTAAGACATATAATGCAAAAGAATTAAAAACACCCATCGGAAGTATTTTAATCGAAGGACCTGTTTCACCTGATAAACTTTCAAGCTACGAATTTCACAATGGTTTAGTTGCTTTTCGCCAACCAGACCAACAGAAAAAGGCTCTAGTTGAAATAGGAGAATTGCCAGAGGGCAGAATTATTATTGCTAGACACCGTGATGTCGTTATCGGCTATGTTACATATCTATATCCCGATCCTCTGGAAAGATGGTCTGAAGGAAATATGGAAGACTTAATTGAACTTGGGGCGATTGAGGTTGCACCTGAGTTTCGGGGGTTTTCTGTTGGGAAAAATCTACTAAAAGTCTCCATGATGGATGACGCAATGGAAAATTATATTATTATTACAACAGAATATTACTGGCACTGGGACTTAAAGGGTTCTGGTTTAAACGTGTGGGAATATCGAAAAGTGATGGAGAAAATGATGAATGCAGGTGGTTTAGAATGGTACGCAACAGATGAACCGGAAATAAGCTCCCACCCCGCTAATTGTTTAATGGCTAGAATCGGAAAAAGAATTCCTTCTGAATCTGTTCAGAAATTCGATCAGTTAAGATTTAAAAACCGTTTCATGTATTAACGAATAATCAAAACTATATTACACGCCCTAAAGGGTAAGGAGGGCAAAAAATGCTTGTTAAACATATAATGAAAAAAAATGTGATCACTCTTCGACCTGAAGACACAATTAGTCTGGCATTAAAGTCAATGAAAGAAAATAAAATACGACATATTCCTATCGTAAACGATCATCATATTCTAGTAGGAATTATTACTGAACGTGATGTTAAAGATGCCAGTCCATCTATTTTTCAATTAGAGTTAAAAGAAAACTTTTTAACAAAACCTATTATAGATGTTATGTCTACAGATCTCATTACTGGACATCCTCTCGACTTTGTTGAGGAAATTGCAGCAGTCCTCATTGATAATCAAATCGGGTGCCTCCCTATTCTACAAGACCGAAAACTTGTTGGATTGATTACTGAGACAGATTTATTACATACTTTTGTAAAGCTTACAGGTGCAGACCAGCCTGCTTCACACCTTGAAATAAGAGTACCAAATAAGCCCGGCATGCTAGCAGAAGTTTCGTCCATATTATTAAATCGAAGAGTAAATATTGCGAGCGCACTCGTTTATTCTGACACTGATGACCGATATAAAATTCTTGTTCTTCGTGTCCAAACAATAAATGTAACTCTGATTATTAAGGATATCCAATCATCAGGATATCAGGTTATATGGCCTGAATTGCCGGAGAATGCAAAATGACAAACCAAGACACTGTCTTTATTTACTCACCGGATTTTCAACAATATAAATTCTCACATGATCATCCTTTTAATCAGTTGCGGGTAGAGCTTACTTATGACTTATTAAAGAACATGAATGCATTAGATGATTCAAAGATTGTCACACCCAGGGTGGCATCAATTGAAGAATTAGCTCTTATCCATGATAAAAAATATATTCAAGCTGTAGAATTAGCTGGACACGGAAAACTAGCAAATGAAGAAGGAAATAATTATGGGATCGGGACAGAGGATACACCTATATTTCCACAAATGCATGAAGCAAGTTCCTTGCTTGTTGGCGCTACTCTAACAGCTGTAGATTATGTCATGGAAGGCAAAGCTACACATGCTGCTAATTTTGGCGGCGGGTTACACCACGGTTTTAGAGGAAAGGCCTCAGGCTTTTGCATATATAACGATAGTTCTGTGGCTATTCGCTATATACAAGAAAAATACGGAGCAAAAGTCTTATACATTGACACAGATGCACATCATGGTGATGGAGTTCAATGGACTTTTTATGACGATCCGAATGTATGTACACTATCAATTCATGAAACAGGGAGATACTTATTCCCCGGAACAGGAAATATTACAGAAAGAGGCGCTGGCAAAGGATATGGCTATACATTTAATATTCCATTAGACGCATTTACAGAAGATGATTCCTGGCTCCATGCCTATCGAACATCAATTGAAGAAGTCGCTGCTTTTTTTAAACCGGATGTTATTTTAACTCAAAATGGTGCAGATGCTCATTTTTACGATCCTTTAACACATTTATCCGCCACAATGGCCATTTATCACGAAATTCCTAAGATTGCTCATAAAATCGCTCATCAATATTGTGATGGTAAGTGGATTGCCGTTGGTGGAGGAGGATATGATATATGGCGTGTAGTACCCAGAGCATGGAGCTTAATTTGGCTTGAGATGAATCAAATAAATGTACCGGAACATCTTCCAAAAAAATGGATTGATAAATGGCAGCAAAAGGCACCTGTTACCCTGCCCGATCGCTGGTACGACCCAACAGATATGTATAAACCAATACCAAGAAAACCTGAGATAGAAGAGAAAAATGCTTTAACTGTCGAAAAGGCACTACTTCCAATTCGACCAAATTGACTAAAATAGCAAAGAAGGGTCTGCCTAAAATTCAGGACAGCCCTTCTTATCATCTCAGCTATTGATTACTTTGTTGATTGTCTATATTCCAATCGATGTGGTAATTCAACGATGTGATTTTCAACTTCTTCTTTATTCATATATTTTGTCAATAAACGCATAGCTACAGCACCAATATCATATGTTGGCTGAACAACTGTTGTTAGCTGCGGACGTACCATTGTTGCCAATCTAGTGTTATCAAATCCAACAATTTCGAAATCAGAAGGAATGGAATAGTTTCGGTCCTGTGCCCCGTGAATGACACCTAATGCCATCTCATCTGTACCAACAAAGATAGCTGTTGGCTTCTCAGTTAATTCATCAATTTTTTCAAAAGCTTCTATACCAGAATCGTATGTGTAGTCTCCTTCTACAACCAATTCTTCATCAAACGGTAGTCCTGCATCCTCTAGAGCACGTTTATATCCTACTGATTTTTTCAGACGGTTAACCGGCTCCTCTGCTGGACCCTCAACATAAGCAATTCTCTTATGGCCTTTTTCAATAAGCATGGAAATAACATCATATGCAGCCTGTTCATAGTTAATATTAACCGATGGCGTAGTATTTGTTAAATCTACGGAGGCTGCTAAAACAATTGGTACTGGAGAGCGTTTGAACTGTTCTACAAGCTCTTCTGTTACATTTCCACTCATAAAGACAATTCCATCCACTTGTTTTCCAAGCATTGTATTTAACAAATGTAATTCTTTATCTTTATTTTGATCAGAATTACTTAAGATAATATTGTATTTGTACATTGTGGCAATATCTTCAATTCCACGTGCAAGCTCTGAATAAAAGATACTTGAAATATCAGGAATGATTACCCCAACTGTTGTTGTCTTTTTGCTTGCAAGACCTCTTGCTACTGCATTTGGACGATAGCCTAATCTTTCAATTGCATCCAACACTTTTTTTCTTGTTGTTGGTTTAACATTTGGATTACCATTTACTACACGAGAGACAGTTGCCATTGATACATTTGCCTCACGAGCTACATCATATATTGTTACACTTGACATTTAAAACACTCCTTCTGTTACATTGAGAACATTTATTATCTGACTTGGTTTTTCCAGTCTAATTTTGTTATGTAGAAAGTTGTTACGTCTTGTCGTAAATCCAATTCTATGTTTCTTATCATACGATACTCTGAAAACGTCCGCAATCTATTTCCTTCGATTTTTAAGCTGTTTTCACATATTTGTTCGATTTTCACGCTTTTATTCGGTTTTTGAGGTTTTACTTATTATCATTTTGCCTAACTTTTTCATTTTTATGAATAAAAAACAAAAAAAGAGGGTGACTTTATGTAATAGGAATTGTTCCTCTAAGAAGAAGCGGAATTCCTATCTTAAGTCAACCTCTTTGTTCAAAGTAACTTTTTAATACCAATCAAAAATCTTTTTCTAAATTCTTATACATTCACTTTAACTAAAGGCTTTAATTCAGTCATGAATTGATCGAATTGGTCGAAGTCCATTTGTTGTGCAGAGTCAGATAGAGCGACAGCCGGGTCCGGGTGTACTTCGGCCATTACACCATCAGCTCCAATTGCTAGTGCTGCTTTTGCCGTCGGAACTAATAGATCCCTTCGACCTGTTGAATGGGTAACATCAACAAATACCGGTAAGTGTGTTTCTTGTTTTAAAATAGGAACTGCTGAAATATCCAACGTATTTCTAGTTGCACGCTCATACGTACGGATTCCACGCTCACATAGAATGATTTGATCATTTCCTTGTGAAATGATATATTCTGCTGCGTTAACGAATTCATCAATTGTAGCTGCAAGACCTCGTTTTAAAAGAACAGGTTTACGAACAGCACCCGCTGCTTTTAGCAATTCGAAGTTTTGCATGTTACGTGCACCAATTTGAATGATATCAACATAATCTAATGCTAATTCAATATCTGCTGGGTTTACAATTTCACTAATAATAGCTAAACCGTATTCGTCTCCTACTTTTCTTAGTATCTTAAGGCCTTCTACACCTAAGCCTTGGAAGTCATATGGACTGGTACGCGGTTTGAAGGCACCTCCACGCATGATTTTAATCCCTTGTTTAACGGCTTGTTCTGCAACTGCGGCTACCTGCTCATAGCTCTCAACAGCACAAGGACCTATAATAAATGATTGGCTTCCATCCCCAATCCTAACACCATTCACTTCAATAACTGTATCTTCCGGCTTTTTCTTACGTGAAACTAGCAATGCTTTACTATGATCATCTTCTTGAAGCTCTAAACCAGCCTTAAAGATTTCTTTGAAAATATGTTGTAAGGTTGAGTCTAAAAATGGTCCATCGTTATATTCTTTAATACTATTTAACATCTTTCGTTCGCGAACAGGATCATAACGATTGACACCTTGTGCTTCTTTAGCTTTACCAATCTCTTGAACAACTCTACCTCTCTCGTTAATTAACTTTAAGATTTGTAAGTTAATTTCCTCAGCTCTCGCTCTTAATGCTTCTAATTCTGCATTACTCATCTCTCTCATCCTTTCGCATTTAAAATTGATTAGAAATTCGACTCTTTTACTAGTATGGAAACTAGGGTAAGATTTCTTTATCATTCAATAAAAGTGTGGTACATTTTCTTTAATTAGTTGTAATTATAAACCATATAATTGTGATTGTCATTAAAAACTTTAACATTTAAACGCTTTTAAGCTTTTATGCGATAAAGCGAGTGAACACAATGAAAAAATTGTATTATCATTTATTTGTAAATGATGATGATCATCTGCTTAAAGAAGGTGTACAAACATGACCCCTAATGACCTAACATTTGCACTTGATATAGGAACTAGATCTGTGGTCGGCTTAATCTTAAAAGAAGAAAACAATTCTTATCTTATTGTTGATACTGTAGTAAAGGAACACACAAAACGATCTATGTTAGACGGACAAATTCATGATGTTTTGTCTGTCGCAAATGTCATCTCTTCTGTAAAAAAAGAACTTGAAAAAAAACACGGACCTCTTCATAAAGTATGTGTTGCTGCAGCAGGTCGTGCATTAAAAACAGAAAGAGCAACTGCTTCTCTTGGAATAACCGGCAAACCTATGATTCAAAAAGAAGATATTCTTCATCTGGAACTCATGGCTGTACAGATCGCTCAGCAACAACTTGCCAAAAAACATGAAAAAGAGCGTGCCCATCATTATGATTGTGTAGGATATTCTGTTCTGCATTATGATCTTGATGGTGAAGAGATTGGTAGTTTAATTGATCAACAAGGTGAGGTAGTATCGGTGGAGATTATCGCCACCTTTCTTCCAAAAGTTGTGGTTGAATCTTTGCTGGCTGCACTTAATCGCGCCGAACTTGAAATGGAAGCTTTAACATTAGAACCAATTGCCGCCATTAATGTTTTAATTCCCACGTCAATGAGGAGATTAAATGTTGCTCTTGTTGATATTGGAGCAGGAACTTCTGATATAGCAATTACTGATATGGGAACGATCATTTCATATGGAATGGTTCCTATAGCAGGTGATGAAATTACAGAATCTGTATCAGACGAATTTTTACTTGATTTCCCAAAAGCTGAAGAAGCTAAGCGAAAACTGGAATCTGAGGATAATATAACAGTTACAGATATTTTAGGATTCGAAACTGTACTATCAAAAGAAGATATTTTGAAAAAAATCTCTCCTGCAATTGATAAGCTTGCTGCATCAATCAGGGATGAGATTATCCGTTTGAATAATGGCGGATCTCCTAAAGCGATTATGCTTGTAGGAGGAGGCAGTCTAACTCCGGAACTTCCAAAAAGGTTGGCAGCATTACTAGAGTTACCTGAAAATAGGGTGGCGATCAGAGGAATTGATGCTATACCTCAACTTAAGCTAGAAGAACATGTTCAAAAAGGACCGGAATTAGTCACTCCGATTGGAATTGCCGTTTCATCCAAACAAAATCCGATTCAATATATACGTGTAACCGTTAATGAGCGTACTGTTCGGCTATTCCATATGAAATCTTTAACAGTAGCTGATAGTTTATTGTCTTCTGGCATCCAATTAACAAAACTTTATGGAAAACCCGGAATGGCCTTAATGCTGACTGTAAACAATAAAGCGATTACCATACCTGGTGGGCTTGGCACAGCACCAATTATAAAGAGAAACGGCATGATCTGTTCCATTGAGGATCCGGTTACACACGGTGACATAATTACAGTAGAAAAAGGAAAAGATGGAGATGCTCCTGTAGTTCCAATCAGCTCTATTTTAGATGATATTCCTTCAAAATCATTTCATGTGAATGGCCAGGCCTATACATTAACAGCTTCTATTTTGCTTAACAACAAGATAGCTAGCCAACATGTCCTTTTGTCTGATCGTGACCATTTATTGTGTTCAATCCCGGCAACTGTTGAAGAAGGTCTATATTCCATTGGTTTAAAACATGAATTAGACAACATAAAACCGTTTTCAATAATGATAGACGATAATGTTTTGCCAGTTCCATCATGTTCAGGAAAACTCTTTAAAAACGGATTAGAAGCCTCAAGAGATTCAAAACTTGAAGATGGCGATATTCTCGTTCTAAAACCTTTGAAAGAGCCACTATTGAAAGAATTTATCTTAGAAGCCAACATCCAACAATTTCAAACAATGCCGATTATTTTTAATGGTCAATCCATTGTACTAGAAAAAACACTACAGGAATTTTATCGAGAAGGAATAAAGCTAACCGATAGTGATGTTTTATATAATGGAGAATTACTAGAAACGAAAAAAAGAAAGGTAGAACCCTTTATTTTTCAAGACCTTTTTACAGCAGTTGAGATTGACATACCTCATTCAAGCAACAATCAATTTAAGTTATTAAAAAACAGCCGGGAAGTATCTTTTCAAGAACCATTGAATCCTGGAGATGAACTTGAGATTCAATGGATATAAAGAAAAGAGGATTATGCCATAACAAGGCATAGTCCTCTTTTCTTTCACCCTACAATTTCCTGTTTTAAAGCATCATATGTAATCTTCCAGTGTGAAGCATTCCAAACAACTTCATTTCCCCGAAAAACTAATGCTTGTGGAGATTCATGTTTTACACCATATGTTTCCGCAATATAATTGGAGAGTTCACGAGCTTCTTGTACATGTAAATGATAGCTGGGATAATCTTTATGAATTTCAGTAAATTCCTGGTATTCATCAAATGCTGCTTGGCTTATAGGACATGTTAAACTATTCTTAACAAATAAAAATTCATGATGTTTTTGTAATAGTCCTTCAAATTGTTCAATTGACTCAATTACCTGGTTACTCATTCTATCACCTCTACACCTAGTCAATTATTCATTTTTATCTAAGTAATGTTCATGTTCAATCTTAACTATTAGATTTTACCGTACTTTCAGTATCCTCTTCTTTAGGGGAATCTTCTTGAACATGGTTATGTTCTGTTTGTGCTTCAGATGCTGAAGGTGTTTCAGTTTTATCTTGATTCTTTACTTCAGTTGATTCTTCAGTTAACTGTTCTAAAGCATTTGTTATCTCTTTTTCTACAACATCTGATTGTTCACTTGAGTTCGATGAATTTGTAATCGAACGGACTTTGTCCATAATTTGTGAAGACTGTCCTGTTACTACTTGTGTAAGAGAGGATGTTTTATCTTTTGCAACTGCTGCAAATTCTGAACCTTTTTCGAACGCATCATTGGTCATTTTGCCTGTGCGTTCCTTCATTACTGATGCTTGTTGACCTAAATTGCTTCTCATTTCTTTTCCGGATTTAGGAGCCAGAAACAATGCAGTTGCTGCACCAACAAGTCCTCCGATTAGTGAACCGATAATAAAGTCTTTGCCATTGCTATTTTTAGCCATGATCTCAACCTCCTCAAATTTTTTGAACATCTAACCATTCAATTGTTGTTTTTTTTCACTCTTCTGTTTCCATTTTGCCCATATTTCCATCGCAGCATTACTCCATTGAACAACTTGATTAATTTTATCTTGATTTTGCTCAAGATTTGTTGACGCTGTAGTTGTTACCTTCTTAACAGTTACATTAAGTTGTTGAATGGTATCCCCTACATCTTTTACTGATTCGACAACATTATTCAACTTTTCTGACTTGTGTTGAATATCTTCAGCAAGTGCATTTGTTTTATGTAATAATTCTGTTGTTTCGGTCGTTATTCCTGCCATTTGATTCTCAAGACCTGATAAAGTTCCTGCAACATTTGTGAGCGTAGCTTGTAATGCTTTTAATGTTTTCGACACATATACCACTAATATTGTAAATGCAATGGCTATTAATGCTACACTTAAGTATAAAATGATAATCAAATCATACACCTCCCATATTTTCCTTGTTATATTCCATACCCTATCTTTTCTATTATAAACATAAATTTTACATAATAGCTAAAATCTCCTTCTTTTTAGACATTGATTTTAATCTTAGACTGTTATCGCTAACTTTGCATGCTTATAAGAGTGTTTGGACTGGTTAATTGTAGCTCCAGGATGCTCGCTTTTCGCTACAATCAACCTAACTAGTTTTATTTAAAGATGCTTTTAAAATTTATTAAGCGTAATAAAGCTCTTACCATTGTTTCATGAGAATCGGGTACAATAAAAGGGTAAGTAGAAATAATAAAGGAGGATTTACATGAAAGATTCACGTATCGAAACTTTAGCAAAAAACTTAATTAATTATTCGATAAAATTACAAAAAGGTGAAAAGGTTCTGATCGAGAATTTCGGCCTGCAAAGAGAGTTAGTCGTTGCTCTTGTAAAGGAAGCCTATAAGGCTGGAGGATATCCATTTGTATCCTTAAAAGATCATCAGGTAGACCGTGCCCTCATGATGGGCGGAACCCAGGAACAATATGAAATGATGGCTGACTTCGAAGCTGAAGTAATGAGTAAAATGGATGCGTACATAGGTTTAAGATCTGGTCAAAACATTAATGAATTTGCCGATATCCCAGATGATAAAATGAAGTTGCAAGGTCAAACAATCGGCCAAAAGGTTCATCGGGACATACGTGTACCTAAAACAAGATGGGTTGTGTTAAGATACCCAACTTCTTCTATGGCTCAATTAGCCAAAATGAGTACTGAACAATTTGAAGACTTTTATTTTAATGTATGTAATCTTGACTACAGCAAAATGGACAAAGCAATGGATGCTTTAGTTGAGCTTATGAATAAAACAGACAAAGTGCGTTTAACTGGAAATGACACAGATTTAACATTTTCAATTAAAGACATTCCGGCAATTAAATGCTCCGGACAAATGAATATTCCGGATGGAGAAGTTTATACAGCACCTGTTCGTGATTCAGTTAATGGAAAAATTTCATATAATACTCCATCGCCATATAATGGCTTTACATTTGAAAATGTACAACTTACTTTTAAAGATGGAAAAATTGTAGAAGCAACTGCAAACAATACAGAAAGAATCAATAAAATCTTTGATACAGATGAAGGTGCAAGGTATATAGGTGAATTTGCAATAGGAGTAAATCCATTCATCCAGCATCCAATGCAGGATATTTTGTTTGATGAGAAGATTGATGGCAGCTTCCACTTCACCCCTGGTCAAGCTTATGATGATGCTTATAATGAAAATAATTCCAATATCCACTGGGATATGGTCATGATTCAGCGCCCGGAATATGGCGGTGGGGAGATTTATTTTGATGATGTTCTTATACGAAAAGATGGACGTTTTATCATTCCTGAACTAGAGCCTCTTAATCCGGAAAATTTAAAATAAGATTTAAGAAAAGCGCAAGTGCCTTGATCAGCCTAGGGCAAATAAGTCAATTTGGAATAGAAGGCGCTCTTTGCCTTCAATTCCAAATTGACTATACCCTAGAGGGGCTAGGCGCTTGAGCTAGACACCTACACTATGTATAAAATTTCATACATTCTTACCTGTCTAGAAAAGACGGTAGTGCTCCTTCTACCGTCTTTTACGTATTAAACATGCACATCTTTCTTTGTAAATAAATAACCAGCAAGTAGAAAGAATAACATCATATGAATCATAATAATGACAATTGAAAAAAGTAAGGTCATTCCCTCAAACATTGGTTCTCCAAAAAAGTAAGGCATTAAATTTGTGTTAGCGAACAATAAGTACTTTGCTGCATCAACATGATAATGTTGAAATAGTGTCATTAGTGCACTAGAAGTAAAAACCATGAAAATAGGCAGTGCAATTGAAATGACACTATTTCTCGTTATGGCTGACAAACCAAAAGCTATTGAGGTGATGATTCCAATTTCTATCAACTGAAATAAGTAACTGCCTAATCCAACAAGTACTCTTTGATCAAGTACAAAAAGTGTATCGGCATAAAAGATGAGGCCAATTATAATGGATAAAAATAATTGAAACATTCCAAGTAAAAATACATTGGCTTGAACAGTTATATATTTGGAAACTAATATATTTACACGTTTAACAGGTCTGATTAACAAAAATTTAATCGTACCTCTTTCAAACTCACTAGAAACAATGTCCCCCGCTATGATAATACTTATTAATTGTATAACAAGCAGTACATAAGAACTCACTTGAACATAATCCCAAAAAGAAAATTCGGTATCCTTAAATAGAAAATGGAAAAAGAGACCTATCAGAATATTTGCAACCATGATCACCCCAAGGAAGATCCACATCCTCATACGCTTATATAACTTTTGATTTTCATTACGGATTAGCTGGTAAAGGATATTCATGGCTATTCCCCCCTTCCTAACTTCTGTAGAAATATCTGCTCTAATGGGTTATCTATTCTCTCGATGCCTACTATATCAAATCCCCAACCTACTAACAGTTTATTTAATCTTGCCACTTCTTCAAGTTCTACCTCAATTGAAAATCCATTCGAATGAAAAACAATATCTTTTCCTCTATATTCATCTACTAAGTATGTTTTAAGAGAATCTACATTTAATATTCTGAATTGAAAGGTTTGTTTTTCAATTTGATTGTTTTGCCAATCTCTTAATTGTGAACGCTCAATACATCTTCCATCATTCATCACAAGCACGCTGTCGCAAATAAGTTCAATTTCAGAAAGAATATGACTTGATATTATGATTGATACGCCTTCTTTGTCTGCGAGTCTTCTCAGGGTATCTCTTAGACTTTTCATTCCTTCAGTATCTAATCCATTTGTTGGCTCATCTAACAGAAGGATTGAAGGACGGTGGAGTAAAGCCTGTGCCAAGCCTAATCTTTGCCTCATTCCTAATGAATAAGTATGGACCTTGTCATTTATGTACTTGTCCATTCTTAATAACTCTATCATTTCATCTATTCTCTCGTAGGAAAATTGGTCTGTCATTCTAAATAACTGGACAAGGTTCTCATAACCTGAAAGAAAATCATACATGATCGGGTTCTCGATAATTGCTCCAACATTGGAAATAGCTCTTTCAAAGTCTTTCTGCAGATCAAACTCGTGAATTGTAATAGATCCTTTCGTTGGTTTTAATAGTCCAACCAGCATTTTTAGGATTGTTGTCTTACCAGAACCATTTGGCCCCAATAAACCGAGGATTTCACCTTTACACAATTCAAAGCTAACATCATTTATTATCGATGTTTTTCCTATTTTCTTCGATACATTTGATACTTTTAATAGTATATCTTGCTCTTGCATAATAACACCTGCTTCCTAAATTGCTTCTTCCACATTTTTATAGTAAAGATTCAATTGCCGATAGACAATAGTTATAGGATAATAAGTGAATGATAGGAATCTAATAAATAGGAGTAATTAAAAAAAATGGACATCTATTCTTATCTTGTTGTTCAACAAGCACCATATTTTGAATCAGGCGATATTATTTCCTTACATAAACCAGAAACAACCTTTGGCAGGAAATCGAGTACTTTGACACCTGATATATCTTTTAATAATATTTTTGTTTCCAGGAAGCATTTTACCATTTTCCTTCAGTCGAACAATATTTATATTAAGGATTTGGCTAGCAAACATGGCACTTACCTTAATGATAAAAAATTAAACCCTTTTAAACCCGTTCAACTCAAAACTAACGATAAAATCTCATTTGCTAAAAATTTAGTTGTTTTATCATTTTCACTTAGAGATTTTGAGCAAACCTCTGAGCTATCAATCCTAAACATAGACAATCTCGCGAAAACTGAGCCTAAACTTGACTTTCTTAAGCAAACATTGCACATTCAACATGACACTATTTCCCTAACTGAGAAGGAATTCAAGTTCATAGATATTCTTTTACAAAGAAAAACGTTTATATCGAGAGAAGAAATTATTGAATATGTGTGGCCGGAAAGACAAATAACGGGTAGTAACGAATACTTAGTAGGGAATGAAGAAGTGAATGCACTTATTTATAGGCTTAGAAAAAAAATACCGAATTCAATAAAAATCAACACGATCAGGGGCAGAGGTTACACACTAACCATGAAAGAGGATAGGATACCATCTGTTAGCAGGTAAAAGAAATTCTGTATATAAAAACAGCTGACATAAATGTCAGCTGTTTTTATATATTTTATGCTAAGACGTTTTCATATGCTTCTTGATATTTTTGAATATCACCAGCACCCATGAAAACCAATACGGCATGTTCATGTGCTTTAAGAACAGCAGTACCATCTTCCTTAATAAGACTTGAATTTTCTATTTTTTCAAGCAAATTATCAATTGATAACTTTCCAACATTTTCACGTGCAGAACCGAAAATATCACATAGGTAGACGTAGTCTGCTCTTTGCAAGCTATCCGCAAACTCATCTAAAAAGGATTGTGTTCTTGTAAATGTATGCGGCTGGAAAACAGCGACAATATCACGATCAGGATATTTTTGTTTTGCAGCATCAATCGTTGCGTTAATTTCGGTTGGATGATGCGCATAATCATCAATTAAAATTTGGTTTCCTATTCGTTTTTCATTAAAGCGTCTTTTTACCCCTTCAAACGTTTGAAGTCTTTGTTGAATAATTTCAACATCAACTCCTTCATAGTGACATAGCGCAATAACTGATAATGCATTTAATACACTATGATCTCCGTAAGAGGTAATATTGAAAGATGCATAAAATGTATTACGAACAAATACATCAAATGCTGTACCATCGGTTGATTTCACGATGTTTCTAGCTTGAAAATCATTATCTTCATTAAATCCATAATAAACAACTGGTACCTTTGCCTGAATTTGCTGCAGCTGTTCGTCATCACCACACGCGATGATCCCCTTCTTCACCTGAAGAGCCATTTCCTGAAATGCACTGAAAACATCTTCAATGCTTGTAAAATAATCAGGATGATCAAAATCGATATTTGTCATGATCGCATAATCCGGCTGGTAGGATAAGAAATGTCTGCGATATTCACATGCTTCGAAAATAAAATACTTGCTTTCAGGAACTCCACTACCTGTACCATCACCTATTAAAAACGAGGTAGGTTCAGCGCCTTTAATTACATGTGAAAGCAATCCGGTTGTCGACGTTTTTCCATGTACACCCGTAATACCCACACTAATATATTTTTGAAGAAATTCTCCCAAAAAGCGATGATATCGAATGACTGGTAAGCCTTGTGTTTTTGCTTCAACAATTTCTTCATGTGTATCCGGATACGCATTTCCTGCAATAATCGTTAATCCTTCTCTAATGTTTTCTTTTGAGAAGGGTAAAATTTTAATATTTCGTGCTTCAAGTGCTTTCTGTGTAAATACTTTTTTCTCTATATCAGAGCCCTGAACTTCATAATTCATATCATGTAAAATCTGTGCAAGGGCACTCATTCCAGTCCCTTTAATTCCAACAAAATGATAAACAGTCATAATTAGAACCTCCAACAAACGTCTATCTGATTGACAGTATATGACGCTTATCTTGATTTGCAACCCGTTGTATAGTAAACGTCTCTTAGAAATACAAACAATTCTTGTTTTTATCCTAATATGTAATCAGCCTACAAAATTATATTATACCATTAGCCATCCGTAATGACTATGAAAAATCGAATTACTCTTTTGAACTCAATTTCACCTTCGTACAATTCCAACTATATTTTATGGAATATTTCTTTAAAAATGTACGCCAACTATCAGTACTTTTTTCGAAGTGATTATGTAATTCATCCATCATCTTATTATCATGTTGAATAAACATATCACTTATTAAAAATAAATCATCAAATACAGGAATTGAGCGTAAAAAAATCCATTCATACTCATGTAAATCAGGAATTCCTTCATCCAGCTTTATTGTACAGACTTCATTCGTTAGTAATTTCTTTGCATGTATATGTAGTTTATCATATTTTATTACTTTAAATGGTTCAAGTACACTAGCCATAAATAAAGCATGTACGACAGAATCCAGTGGATGCTTCATTCGGTTCCCGTATTTAATATAAGTTTGATAGTTGGTCAAGCCTTTTATCGTTAAATAATCAAACGTAAACCAGTCTTTAAATAATAGCTCTTGAGATAAAGTTAAAACCGCTGATTTCTCATTCCAAAGCTTTTTGGTTAAAATATGTTTTGCTTTTACTTTTTCCCTTATGTTCACATGGCGGTCAACATGTGTATGGACCGCCTTTAAATGGTCACATATAAAAGCTGTAAGTTGATTTTCTTTTTCTTCACGAAGAGCTTGTAGATAAATAATATTATCCATACAAAAAACCTTACCTTTTTAATCGTATCTTATCATATTTTTTATAGCACGTGGGTTTCGTTGATTGCATCTAACTCTTCTTCAGAGATTAACACATCTCTTGGCTTGCTTCCTCGATTTTCGGAGATAATTCCTTGTTCTTCCATCATATCGATTAATCTGGCGGCACGATTGTATCCAATTCTAAATCTTCTTTGCAGACTGGATGTTGATGCACCACCCTGATTTACGACAAACTCGCAGGCCTCAAGAAATAACTCATCCTCTTCTGATTGAATGGTCGCTTTTTTTACCAGTTCATCTTGATGGAATAAATAATCAGGCTTTGATTGAAGCTTCACATGTTTTACAACTCGCTCAATTTCTTCATCTGATACAAAGGTGCCTTGAAGTCTAACCGCTTTTGATGAACCATTTTCCAAAAACAGCATATCACCTTTTCCTAATAATTTCTCTGCTCCATTCACATCAATGATTGTTCTTGAATCAACCTGTGATGATACAGAAAAGGCAATTCTTGTTGGAATATTTGCTTTAATTAATCCTGTAATAACATCAACAGATGGTCTTTGAGTTGCAACGATAAGATGAATACCACATGCCCGTGCTTTTTGAGCAATCCGACAAATCGCTTCCTCAACATCATTTGGAGCAACCATCATTAAATCAGCTAACTCATCTATGATAATGACTAAATATGGTAAATGCTCACCTTGTTTGTGCTCTTTGACGAGCTGATTATATCTTGTGATTTCCCTGGTACCAGAGTGTGCAAATAATTCATAGCGTCTTTCCATTTCCTCAACAGCCCATTTTAATGCAGCTGTTGCAGCTTTTACATCTGTAATCACCGGACTTACAAGATGAGGGATTTCATTATAAGGTGCTAATTCAACCATTTTTGGATCAATTAGCATTAATTTCACTTCATGTGGTGAAGCCTTATATAACAAGCTAATAAGAATCGTATTGATACACACACTTTTCCCGGACCCTGTTGCCCCTGCTATCAAACCATGTGGCATCTTCTTTAAATCTGTAACAGCCGGTTGTCCCGCAATATCTAAACCTAATACTGCAGTCATTGGCGAAGGATTTGAACGAAACTCAGTACTTCTTAAGATTTCTCGTAAGTAAACCATCTTACTTACTTTATTAGGGACCTCAATGCCTATTGTATTTTTCCCCGGGATTGGCGCCTCAATTCTTATGTCTTTAGCAGACAAGCTTAATTTAATATCATCACTCAAATTTGTTATCTTGTTTACCTTTACTCCGGGCTCAGGATGTACTTCAAATCGTGTTACAGAAGGTCCTTGTGTAACATTTACAACACTGGCTCTCACATTAAAGTTTTTTAATGTGACATTCAAAAGATCTTTTTGAGATTCCAGCCAAGTATGATCTTCGATTACTTCTCTATCCGCTACATTTAAGTAGTTAAGTGATGGAAATTGATAGCCATGTTCCTGGCTTTTCTCTCTTAATTTCTGCTTATCTCTCCCTAACATCATCACATTAAATGGAGCTGACTTACGTCTAGGTGTGTTTTCACTATGACTATGGCTTGTATTATCTAGTTTCTCTTGTTCCATGCTTACTGTCTGCTCTTCCTCAGTGGATGGAGATTGCTCTACAATTATCGTGTTTTCAGCATGTATGTTCTCGTCATGCTGTTCACCTTCTTGTAGAGATTCTTCTAGTTCAATGATAGCTTCATTTTCTTTATATCTGTACTCAGCCTGTTCTTCATGTTTAGTTTTTTCTTTTAAATTTACTTGATCATCATGTATTTGTTTTTGATACTCCGTTTTTACAATCGTTAGAGCTTCATCTACAAGTTCTTCTTCCTCGAGTTGAATTTCAGTGTTTATTTCTTTACTATCAATCTCAAAAGTTAATGATGTATCCTCATCTTCATCAACTGCGGTAAGTTGATCATCCGGAAGATGAGCAGGCTGCTCGTCATCTTTATGTACATGTTCCACTACATGATTTGCTTCATATGATTCTTCAAGTTCTATTGAAGTGATCTTTTCTTCTACGAATTCTTTTGTTTCACCTGTAAGCTTTTGTTCTGGATTATTCCTATTGTTTTCGAGGTGAATTGGCCGATTCTTTATCCTCTCATCTCTAGGCTGAAACCCATAAACCGGTGATGGAATAGCTGTTGGATGAAACGGCCTTTTATTTGCGTATGTTGTTTCTTTCTTTTCAACTGCAGATTCCTGTGCCTGTTTGTATCGATCGAAGCTCTTATATTCTTGTGTTTTTTTCTCACGTTGCTTCCTTTGATTGTTTTCTTGATTATCTTTTCTTCTTGGGCGTTCAACTCTTTTTATATGTCTTTCATCAGGAATAATAGGAAATCGAAAATTCCCTTTTGGATATTGATAGGAAACTCTTGCCTCCGCTTTCATCTGCTGACGGTCTTCCCCATCAGTTGTTTTTGGATCTCTAAGAACATTCATTACTGCTTGATGCTCTTGTTGGGTTTTTGGCTGATGCTCGATAGTATTTGTCTCTGTTTCTTCTTCATCTCCGAACAATAGTGAAATCATTTTTTTAAACCAACTCATATTATCACTCTTTCAATATAATCAAAATATGGCTCATCTCATAATCAAGGAGCCATTTATTTTAGTTAGAACTAAAAAATATCTCTTCTATTGTATCAATAAATGTCTGAATTTGTAGATATAAGTGTAAAAGAAAATTATGTTTCTCCATTTCTGATAATAAAAAAAGAGGTACCAATGCAATTGTTTCTTATTGCTCGGCGCCTCCTTTTTCAATTATATGTACATGTTACGATTCAATTGTTTTTTTATGGGTGTCAATAAAGCCCTCTATTAATGGTTACCTTCAAACTAATTAAATCAATGCTTGGGCTTGTTTTTCCCTAAAATGAAGATTGGCTCCAACTCATTGTTTTCATATAAGAATGACAAAGCCGTAATAGGAACTCTTCCGCTTGCGAAAAAACTCATCGTTAATTGAGCTAAAATGTCATATCCTGTATCGTTTTGTATGTCAACAATAATGAGGACATCCTGGTGTGGAACAGCAACCGCCATTTTTCCAACCATTCTTTCTTTATATGAATGGAGAAGACTTTCATTTAATATACGGCTTGCATCGTAACCATCATTGGCATTAAAGAAATAAAAAACATTTCCTGCGACATGATCTTCTTTCACACTTGTCTTTAATGACCTTATATTAAATGATGCAATTTCTTTGATTTGCTCCATATTCCAATTTTCCCTTTGCATCATTTTTTCATCAATCAGCCTATACGTATTACCCAGGTCAAGAGCGTAATAGATTCGTGTCTCAGCTGTGTGGTCTGTATACACTAATGAAATGCCTTCATTGCTTTCAGTTGGGAAGGAAGTTGAGCGGATAACCGGAAAAATTGATTTTTCCTTACCTGATAGCTCCTGCTGATTTTTCATTGCATATAGAGCTTCCTCAACATAATAAACAACCTCATCGATCGCATTTTGGTTTTTTGTCTCCCATTTGGCTATAATGCCGGGCATTGACAACGTAACACCTTTTTTTGTTTCATCGTCTTCTATTCGCAGTGTGTCTTTTTCTCGATCAAAATGAAACTTCAAGCCTTGATTAGAAAGTTGGTTTTTTAGTATTTCGACTAATTTTCTTGATGTCATTTTCATCTCTGCCCCTCCTTTCTAAACACTTTCACATCTCTTTATATTGAAATACTATCAATAAACTCCTGGATTTGTTCTTTTGATTTACGTTCTTTATTAACAAAACGACCTACTTCTTTTCCTTCATGAAATGCGACAAAGCTTGGAATTCCAAAAACATTCAGATCTGCACATAAATCAATGTACTCGTCACGATCTACATAATAAAAAGTAAATTCGCTATTTTCCTGCTCTATTTCTGGCAGAATAGGTTCGATTACTCGACAGTCCGGGCACCAATCAGCAGAAAACATCAGAATAACCTTTTCTTCTTGTGTGATCTTTTTATATTCATCAATGGATTGTAACTGTTTCATTGTTATGTCCTCCTTTATTCATACAGCCTTACTTTTGTTACATATTCTAGTTTATATGATATCCTCTTTTGATTCCACTTAGCCACCTTGCAAAAATGTGTTTTTCGATCCTAACAAACAAAAACTCCCGTGGTGTCCACGGGGATTTTTTCCTATTGAACAGATTTCACAATTTCCATCATTACTTGTACATCATCGTGGAGATTATGTGCTTCCGATTCTGTCGTAAGCTTTGTTCCACCTAAACCAACTGTTACTTCATACAAGTTTTTATCAATCTTGACTACAAATATATATCCAAACTCATTATCTCTTTCAAATGTTTCAGATAGGAAAGGTTCTTTATATTGTTCCGCTAGTGTTTCATAGGAAACCTTACTGCTTTCGTCTTCATTTTGATTAACAAAGAGAATAAAGCTTTGGTTCCCCTTTTCAAGCAGAACATTAGCTTTTTTCGTTTCTTTCACTTGAAAATCTTCTGGAAGATAGAATGAAAAAAGGTCTGATGTTTCATTTGACTTTTGTTTCTTACTTGAAAAAGCTTGTTCTGCACTTTCTATCGTTTCTTTCTTTATTTCTTCACTTGATGGCATACAGCCTGTTAGAATAAATAAGACAATTCCACTTAAAAAGTAAGAAAATATCCTCATCTAAATCCTCCTCTAATGAAAAGACATCTTAATCTCCTCAGGATTTACCCTTCATCCACGATAGGGAAAAAGGACCTATCTAATTCTACCTTTATTTTTTTCTATTTGACAAGTTTTTACGGTCTATATTGTTTACTTAGTAGGAGAAATACATACAACATAAAAGACTAGGAACATCTCCTAGTCTTTCTACCTTAATACGGATATAATTCATCGATACTTTTTGTTTTAGCTCTTGATAGAATTTCAATTCGCGTCATTAATTGTTTCTTAGAGAAATTCATTAGTTCTTTTGTAGCTGTTTTTCCTTTTTCATCCTCTTCAAAGGCCATCCCTTCCTCATTTAAAGCTAGAGCCAGAGGGGCCAATTCTTCCATTTTTTTGATTACCCGATCAAAGAGCTGAGGATGCTCACTAATTAATCGTTGAAGCAAATACGTTCCATACGCTATATGTCTTGATTCGTCTTTTTTTAAATATTCAATACCTTTTACTAATCCGGGCATGATCCCCATTTTGTTTAATCCATCCGAGAAAACTTTATACCCCGTTTCCGCTAATACTCCTTCTGAAAACATATTGTATACAGTAGCTGCATCAGCAAGTGCTTCCGGAGTAGGATGATTCCACAGTTGTTCCATTGTATCAGGGAGGATTTCATAAAAAAACTTTCGATATGTTTTTGAATGCAGGTGTGTTAAATCTTCTCTTTCACCCAACTCATCTAAAACTTTTCTAAAAAGTTCTGTATGCTTTGCTTCATCATAGAGAAATGTTGTTAGAAACAATTCCTCCTCGATTCTCCCTTCAATAGAAGCAATTTTAAGAAGTGGTAGTAAATCGTGTGTTACGGCCTCTTCTCCGCCTTGAAACTGAGCAAGTAGTTTTATAATCCAATCGCGATGCCTCGTAGAAAGGTTTTTCCAATCCTCTTTGTCTTGCGTAAAATCTATGTCTTGAGGATTCCATGCTCCGAATTTTTTTGCTTTTTGATATAACTGATACGGGAAGGCCTTTTCCCTTATTCCTCGTGTACTCGTTGTAATGAGTTTCTTTCTCATAGATAATACCCTCCTTTTACACTATGGTATGAGGGATATACAATTGTGTATAGACAACCGCTCTTGTTTTAAAAGAAACATGTTAAGAATTAATAAGTTGGTTAATAGATAATAGGAAATTTATCTTTTTCATAGACTGCTTCAAATATTTTGTACAAACCCATAAACTCTTCAAAGGTCATATCCTCACTTAATTCAAAATGCGATAAAAACGCATCAACTAGTTCTACATCCATAGACCTCAATACCTGTGAAGACATCAATTTTTCATAATATGGTTGTATGTTTCGATGAGCATCATGATCGTCTAGCAAATCCAGAAATTGTTGTTCAGTCATAACTTTATCCCTCCTCTGCATATTTAAGTAAACGAGATAGTTTATTCGCAACTCTACTTTCAGGTTACGGTTACAAAACTATTTTTCATTAAATTAGTTATTTATTTTTAAATCAGGCTAAGGCAAACTCATTATTTTATGCACCTTTTATATCATTACTATCTAAAATAGAGTATAAAAGTTTTTATAAAACGAATACGGAGAACGTTAGATTGGAGGATTAAACAGGATATGTCAAACAGTGAAAAACCAGAATTGTTTTCACTCTTAAAAAAGCTGGGTTTCCAACTAGAGGGAAAAGTGAATAAATATATTCAAGATCAATTGAATAAAGAAGAAGTAGCTCTTACTGCCAATACAGCTGGTCATGTACTTGCACACTTAATTGAAGCCATACATGACTATGTTGAGCAACTGTCTTCACAATTAAATTTCCCTACCAAAAGGGATGTAGGACGGTTAGGAAAATTAATTGTTCAATCCGAAGATAAGCTGGATAACGTTGAGGAGGAGCTACATGAGGTTTTGAGTTTAGTAAAAGAACTTAAAATGATGATCTTAAAGGATGTTAAAGACATCCCTACTCCACTAGAAGGGTTAGAAACGACCATTAAAAATAGAGTGATAACTTATAAGGAAAGATTAGCATCAAACAAACAAGGAGCTTTATCAAATACGAATACACTAAAAGAGGAATTACAAAGAGAACTAATGAAGCCGCCTGGTCAAGTGGATTTAAAGGAAATAAACAAAAAGCTATTGAATCGACTTCAAGAAAAACAGGCTAATAAATGGGGGAATTAATATGAATAAACAGCATAATTCCGACCCAAAGTATGACCTTGAAACAGAATTAAAAAGATGGAAGGGTTTTTTAAACGCTTGGAACCGCCCAACGCCAAAGATTGGTGCTACTCCCAAGGAAGCGATTTGGAAAAAAAACAAAGCTACTTTATGGTATTACGCTCCTGGAGAAAAAAAATATAATGTTCCTCTTTTTCTCGTATACTCTCTTGTTAATCAGCCGTTTATTTTAGATATGGCACCTGGAAATAGTGTCATCGAAAATTTCACACGAAATGGATTTGAAGTCTATTTAATGGACTTTGGGATTCCCGGATATGAAGACAAAGATATATCTGCAAGTGACTATGTTGTAGATTACATCCAAAAAGGAGTAAAAAGAGCACTTCGACATTCTAAAGCAGATGAATTAACCATTATAGGATATTGTCTTGGCGGTACATTAGCTACAATGTATGCAACGATTGCTGAGGAGCCCATCCGAAACCTCATTTTAAATGTTTCTCCGATCGACTTTGAGGTCGTTCCTTTTTTTGATAAACTAGCTCAGGCAAGTAAAGAGGATAAACTAAATATTAATAGACTTTTAGATGCTGTTGGTTTAATTTCCGGTGATTCCATGAAAGCTGGAATGAGAATGGTGACAAATCCGATATATTTTAGCCCATATCTTTCGTTATTAAATAAAGCTTATGATGAGAACTATGTTGAAAAATGGAAAAGATTAAAAACATGGACAGATGGGCATATTCCTTTTTCAGGTGCAGCTATGAAAGAGTTAATGAATGAATTAGGGAAGAAAAACAAATTAATTGATGGCGGGTTAATCATTCATGGAAAAAAAGCAGAATTGAAAAATATTCATGCAAATCTATTGGTCATCTCCACTGAACATGATCGTCTTGTCTTAAAGGAACAAAATATGCGTGTTATTGATTTTGTTTCAAGTAAGGATAAGACATTTTTATTGGAAGATGGTGGACATACAACAAGAGCAAATGATAGAGATCTGCCTTCCTATTTGGCTAATTGGTTGCCTCAACGCTCTGAACCAATATAAGCAAAATCCCCTCAGTTGATCATACAACTGAAGGGATTTTTTTAGTTTTCGTTACACATTTTGTTTATATAAATACTGACCAATCAAAAGATTGGAAAGCTCTTTAAACATTGTGGTACGATCCACAATTCCATTTGTAAAAATGCCAATAGCTCCTTCGTTGTGACGAACATTCTTTCTCTTTGCATATATATCCATCACATCACCTAATTCTCGACCTGTGAAAACAAGCTCTCCTATTTCATCAGGTACTACTATCCTTGCTCCACCTGCAATAATAGGCTGTTGATCTTTTACATAAATGGCTCCCCAATTACATAAGAAATAGCCAAAATCAGTTTTTATGAGCCCGCCTTCTAAACCAACTCCAAGATCGGCTCTTTCAGCTTCCAACGCATTCTTTGCCCGATTGATTGCACCTGTTAATGTTTCCAAATCTGTAAGCGGCTGTGCCGAAACATTGGAGGGTACACTTGTTGAGATAAATTCAGCTTCAATGAATGAAGCAAATGCATCATTCACCGCTTTAACTTTGGTAGGGTTTTTTGTTCCTATTGCAATTTTCACTGTTGCATCTCCCTTATGAAATTACGAATTCCGTTTTATCGATTGAACTGTAGTTGTATCACATGATTTAACAAGCTTTATAAGAAGTTCTTTTGCCGCCGCATAATCATCTACATGTAAAATTGACCCTGAAGTATGAATATACCGTGAGCTTACTCCAATTACTGTTGATGGCACTCCACTGTTTGAAACATGGACCCGACCAGCATCTGTTCCGCCTTGAGACACAAAGTATTGATATGGAATGTTATGTGTTTCTGCCATATCAAGTACAAATTCTCTCATTCCACGATGAGTGACCATTGAGCGATCAAGAATGCGGAGAACAGCACCTTTTCCGAGCTGACCGAATTCCTTTTTATCTCCACTCATATCATTAGCCGGCCCTGCATCAAGTGCAAAAAACAAGTCAGGATTAATCATCGTTGCAGCTGTTTGTGCTCCTCGCAGGCCAACTTCTTCCTGTACAGTGGCTCCTGAATATAACGTGTGAGGAAGATCCTCATCTTTTAATTCTTTAAGAAGCTCTATCGCTAAACCGCATCCATAACGGTTATCCCATGCTTTTGCCAGGATTTTCTTAGGATTTGCCATAGGAGTGAACGGACAAATAGGTACAATTTGCTGCCCCGGCTTAATTCCGATTTTTTTCGCATCTTCGCGGTCATCAGCACCAATATCGATCAACATATTTTTTATGTCCATCGGCTTATTTCGTTGGCCTTCACTTAGAAGATGAGGAGGAATCGAACCAACAACTCCGATGATTGGACCGTTGTCGGTGATAATTTGTACTCTTTGAGCTAAAAGAACTTGACTCCACCAACCTCCAAGTGGTTGAAATCGTAGCATACCATTGTCTGTTATTGCCGTAACCATAAAGCCTACTTCATCCATATGGCCGGCCACCATGATCGTAGGTTCGTTTTCTTTTCCACGTCTGACACCAAAAATACTGCCTAATTTGTCTTGAACAATTTCATCTGATATTGGTTCAAGTTGCGTTCTCATAAATGATCTTACTTGGTGCTCGTTTCCAGGTGCTCCGGGCAATTCTGTTAATGTTTTAAATAATTCTAATGTTTCTTGGTTCATACAATCCCTCTTTTCAGCCAAATAGCCTTTTTTATATTAATATGTCTACTTTTACAAACTTTGTTGCTTTTTAAAAAGTGTTGTGTTGGTTAATTGAAAGAACTAAAAAAAGCAAAAAGTAGTTATGTATATAAAAATCCCAACAATTATTATAATAGTTTATCTTCTTTTATTCTTCCTTAACATGCACCTAAGGTTTTTGTATACTAGTAGAAGAAGGAATATGAATACCCGTTGTACTAGTGATGTATACATAAAACTAAAGGGGTGTTGAAAATATGAAGACAAGGTACTTTTTATTGGGATTAGGTATAGGTATTGTTGGAACCTATTTTATGAAAGATCAAATAATGCCTCACAATATATCTTCTGATAAAGCTCTTGAAATTGTAAAAAAGGCTTTTAAAGAAAAAGGGCCTATCGATGGATCATGGATATATACAGTTCCTGAAACTTTTTCTAATGAACATCTTTCCTATGATGTTTACAAAGCCGGTATTTCAAGGTCAGTAGATCATCATCTCGAGCAATATGAAGCTTTCGTTGATACAAAAACAGGAACAATCGTGCATGTTGATCGGATTCATTAATAAGAATACTGGGGCATTTAATCGATTTATGCCCCTATCATTTATTCTTTATTCGATCAAGCTTATCGACAATCTCACCTTTCCCATCCCATTTTATGCCCCGATAAACAGCATCATGATAGAATGTAAACCACGCTTGGCGTTGTTTTCCAAAATCAATCCACTTCTGCTTATTTTCGATGGACGTCATAGGATAATCATCGTAGGCAAGTACCCATAATGGATTCTCATGGGCATGTGTCGGCATTAAATCAGCCATGTGGATAAGTATTTCTCCTCCATCCTGTAGAATGACGATGCTATGTCCATCGCTATGTCCACCAGTATGATGCATTTCCAAACCGTCCAGTATTGAAATCGATGAATCAAATGTTGTTACTTGATCTTTAACAGCTTCCCAATTTTGTTTCCAATATGTATTTGCAGATCTTATATTCGGATGTTGCATCTCTTCCCACTCAATAGATGACGTCATAATTTTCGCTTTTGGAAAAACAGATGTTAAACTGCCATTTTCCCACTTCGTTAATCCGCAGGCATGATCAAAATGCATGTGAGTCATTAATACATAATGAATGTCCTCAGTTGTTAATCCTAATTTTTTTAAGGACTCTTCAACAGACGATTCTTCTTCTACCCCATAGTTTCTCATTTGCTTTTCCGTCAGTTTACCGGACCCTATTCCTGTTTCCAGTAATATATTCAGACCGTTTTTTTGGATAAGCAATGGATCTGTTCGGAGTTCGATTTGGTTTTTTTCATTTACAGCATATTTTTTCGACCATAATGGTTTTGGAACTACCCCGAACATTGCTCCTCCATCCATATGGGTTACTCCGCCATTTAGCCATGTAATGATTGTCTTCCCTATTTGAAGTGTTTCCATTTCAAATCCCTCCCTATATAATTTTACCATATGAACAGTTTTTAAAGAAAACTTGACATACTCGATACAATATCTCCCAAAACAATAAAAGACCAAAGTCGCTGATGACCTGGTCACATGGTTAAGTAAAAAAACGTTTCTTTACTCTTCCTCCGTTTTTTGAGGGTTATTGATTTCTTTGGAAAGGTCTTTTTTCATTAATTCGCTTAACATGACCTTTAGAGCCTCTTTCTTAATATTCTGTTGTCCTTCCCGTCTTTGTAAAGCAGCTCCCTGCTGTTCATTGCCTTCCATTCTTGGAATCATTTCCGATAATGATCCATTAACCATTATAAACTCTCTACCAAGGGAAATTACGTTTTCGATTGGGAAAAACAATTCTTGGTTAGATGAATTTATGAGTAAGCTCTCTAATTGACCATTTTCTTCATTGAAGTAATAATCTACGATCCTTCCTGCAAAGTCTCCTCCTGTTGTCACAACTTGAGCTCCATTTAAGTTACCTTTTTTATATAATAAAGGTATATCTCTTAAGTCCAATAAAGGTTGATCACCTTCAACAATGACAGCAAACTCTCCGACACCAATGACATTCTCATACCGAAGAGCATTCACACCCACTTGCCAATCCCCCTGGCCAACAATAAAAAATTCTACAGACAATTCATTTGGATCAATAACCAGATCTTTAACAAAGCCTACCTGACTTCCTCCCGTACTATTGATAATAGGAAGATTTAATAATTCTTTCGCTTTTTTCATTTTTCAAGCACCCCTGTAGATCACAATTTAGTAAGGAAAATCTCCTTGGGCAAACATAGATAGTTCTAAATAGTAAGAACCTTATATAGGCAATTAACTCAGCAATTCATTTATTTATATGTAGGACCGAGGGTATTTGTGAAGCTGCATTGCTTGTTTGAAGAAATAAAAAAATACCACAATTATTCGTGGTATTTTCATCATCTTATTTTAATTTTGAATAGCTTCGTTCATATATCTTGCTTCAACACGGTAAATTCTCTGACCTTTTTCTGAAAATTTCTCTTCATACTCCGTCATGACATTACCCTCATATTCGCTATTATGGAGATCTAAACTAACAAACTTTAATTGTAATCCATATTCAGAAAAACTTATTAAAGAATATTCAAATAAACCTTGATTATCTGTTTTAAAATGAATTTCTCCGCCTTTTACAAGAATCTCTTCATACAATGCCAAAAAACTTTTATATGTTAGCCTTCTTTTAGCATGACGTGATTTTGGCCAAGGATCTGAAAAATTCAAATAAACTCGATCAATTTCGCCAGGTGCAAAATACTCTGCTAAATCTTTAGCATTAACATTAAGAAATTTTAAGTTACTGCTCTGTAAATCCACAGCTTTTTGAATAGCTGCCACAATGACACTATCGAATAATTCAATACCTATATAATTAATATCAGAATTCTGTTGGGACATTCCTGCTAAAAATTGCCCTTTACCTGTTCCGACTTCTATATGAATTGGATTATCATTTCCAAAGACCTCATGCCATTTTCCTCTATATTGTTCAGGGTTTGAAATAGCATACTCTGAGTGCTCGGCAATAAAATCACCGGCCCAAGGTTTGTGACGTAAACGCATGTAGACACCTCTATCGATTTAATATCGTTCTAAAAGATACCATGAATAAAACCTGGTCCGCAAGGATTATTTCGTTCTTACCAATATTTAAGACATCTTTTAGAAACTAATTAAGAAAAGCGCAAGCGCCTTGAACAGCCTTACCTTATTAGAAAAACTTGGCTTGTCACCAAGTCCAAAGGTAGAAAGCCTAAGTTTTTCTTATACTAACATCCATAAATTTATATACTTTCTGTAGTACAAAGAAAAAGAATGATTTGAATTAAGGGTGTTTCCCTTATTCTCTCATCCTTACTTGGTCAATTCTTGAATATTTTTGTTCTAAAGTCACACATTATATGTATATGGCCAATGAAAAGGAGTGTTTATTTTGCCAATCCAATACCATGACCAAGTGAATTTATTAAAAGATATTTTATCAGATCATCAAAGTGAATGCTGTGGAACAGTTGCAGAATGTGAACAACTTGAACGAGTCATTAAATCGTTGATGGTTAACGGAAATACAAACCAACAAGCGAAATCCTTACTGGAAGATATTTATTCTTACAGTCAAGCTGGTAAAAATTCAACAGCTCTGGATCAGCATATTGAATCACATCAACAACAATTGTCTCAGTGGATTCAAGATATTGACACCTATTCCTAACATGTCATGATCTTTCTCATTATGATGTGAATATGCTCAATCCAATTCTGTTTTTCTTTTTCATTATTTTTCGCAAAGTACCATAAAAATGAAGTAAGTGCTTGTAATAGCACATACCAGTAAATTCTTGTTTTTAAATGTTCATCCAATATAAGTCCATACGATAAAAGCCACTCTCTCCAATCAGCTTCATCAATATACCAATATAACAATATGCCGACATCAATAGCCGGATCGGCAATCATTGCACCATCCCAGTCAATTAAATATAGTTGGTTTTCTTCAGACAAAAGCCAATTATTATGATTGACATCGCAATGACAAACAACTTGTTCATCACATTGTACATTTGGCAGCTGTTTGGTTAATAATTCAAGTGCTTCATTTATGATTGAAAGGTTTATCCCTTCAAAAGCAACTGCTTCCTTTATATCTTCCACAATGGAATTAGGAGTGAGCGGTTGCTTTCCTAAGCGTTTGAGCATATCAAGAAGTTCTTTAGAACGATGAATTTTTCTTAATAGCTCAGCAACATTTTGACCATTCATATCTTTCGGTTTAAGCTCACGGCCAATTCGGTGTTGTGCTGTAATAACATCACCATTTTCCATACGCTTTGTCCATATTAGCTTTGGAACGATGCCTTCAGCAGAAAGAACAGCTAAAAACGGAGAACTGTTTCGCTTTAAGAAAAGCTCCTGCTCGTCATTTGTTGCAAAGTATGCATCTCCTGTTGCTCCTCCAGCAGGTGTAATCTTCCACTCACTACCTAATACTTGTTCCAACCAGTTCACCTTCAATTTCAACCCAACATTTCGTAATATAATTTATCATTTAAGATTAGCATGTTTTTAACGTTTTCCTTTTCAGGTATAAATACAGTCAATACTATGCTCTATTTAATGTTTATTCACATAAAAAGGATAGCTATTAGTAATTATAGAAAAATATTGCACTATAGCCATCCTATTAAATTTTATCCCCTTATGATAAGACTAGTCAAGCAAAACTAAAATCCTAGTTTTTACAAAAAACATACGTTCCTATTTTATCCACCTTGATTTCATTTTTTACTGCAGTTGGTGAATCCAAAAAGATATGTGTTGGACATACAATTTGCATCCATTCCCCACTGCCCGGAAGTATTAAATCATGGGAATAATTTAGTTGAACATGATGTACAACATATATTTCCTCCCAAGGACCAAATTCTCCAATATCTCTCAGGTGATAAGAAAGTAGTTGTTGATTAGTACTAAAGGATAAATGCTTCTCAATATGTTTTTTTGTTGTGAGACGAAAACCACCATGCTGTTTTCTTAGTTTTATTAATCCTTTGATATACTCAATATTATCTTTATAACTTGAGCGGTCGCTCCAGTTAAGACAATTGATATGATCAGGGGAATTATAACTATTCTCCACACCTTTTTTCGTCCGGAAAAACTCCTGACCGGCATGTAGAAAAGGGACTCCCTGTGATAATAAGACAATTCCTGTTGCCAACCTGTGCCTTGCTTGCTTTATCTCCTTTTTCTCTGTTTCAGAAAATAAGAAGAATCGATCCCACATTGTATGATTGTCATGTGATTCAACATAGTTAATGGATTGTTCTGGATTAGCAAATAGTGATGGTGACCCACTAATCAGCAGCTTTGTTTGATCAAATTTATCCATATTTTCGTACACAAACCCAGTGTCATTCAGACTGAATGTGCTTCCTTTAATCACATCACGAAACTGATCATTAAAAAAACTGATAGTGGGAACTTTATGTGCATTTTTAATGATTGTTTTTTGTTCCAATGGTAGAGGAGTATTTAAATCCCAACCTTCTCCAAGCAGAAATGCATCCTGCTTTAATGTTAGAACAGCTGCTTCAACTTGATTCATTGTTTCTATATCATGAATTCCCATTAAGTCAAACCGAAAACCGTCAATATCAAACTCTTTCATCCAATATGTGACACAATCAAGAATAAATTTTCTTACCATATAGCGTTCGGAAGCAAGATCATTTCCCACGCCTGTTCCATTTGAAGGCATTCCATTTTCATCATATCTGAAATAATAACCAGGTAATAATTTTTCAAATGATGAATTTTCTTTTGAATAAACATGATTAAATACAACATCAAGAATGACTCTCAAGCCTTGCTTATGAAGAGATTGTACGACTGATTTTAGTTCAATAATTCTCTTATACGGATCCTCCGGATGTTTTGAATAACTACCTTCGGGAGCAAAAAAATGAAGTGGATTATAGCCCCAATTATAGGAATCTTGCGGTTTTTTTTCATCCACCTCTTCAAAATCATTTACCGGCAAGAGTTCGATATGCGTGACCCCTAATTCCTTCAAATAACTTATTCCTGTAGGATCACCTTGACTGTTATTTGTTTGAGTTTCAAGCCAAGCTTCATATTTTCCCTTATGGACAAGACCGCTATTTTCATGGATAGAGAAATCACGGATATGAGCTTCGTATATAATGGCATCTGTTTTGCTTTTTAAAAGAGGAAGATTATTTTTTTGTACATTTGTTTTTTGTGGATCAATAATTACTCCATATTTTCCATTAATAGAAACTGCCTTAGTATAAGGATCTACTGCTTCATTCCACAATAAATTTATACAGGCAAGATAGGTGTAATAATATCCATCATAATCTCCCTCTAAGGAAATAGACCATGTTCCTTTTTCTTCTCTGGTCATTTGATAGGTTTCAAATACTTGTTCATTTTGAAGATAAAGACGTAGTTTCATATGTGTAGCTGTTGGTGCCCATACTTTCCATTCTGTACGTTCTTTTGAATAATTTGCTCCTAAATCTGATGCAGGATAAGCAAATTTATGATCAAACTCAACGGTTCGTATAACAGAACCTATTTGCAGATCTGTTTCTGTCCCTTGCTCATCGGTAATCATATATGTTTTCCCAAACTGAAACTCAAAAGGAAGTTTACAAATATATTTACTATGTGTTCCAATATCCATTCGATCTATAATGAAAAGGGGTTCAGTCCCTTTGTTTAACCTAAGTGAGAAATTCTTCTTTTCTCCATCCCGATCCTTCGGAATAAGAATTGTCACTTCATCTATTTTATCTAAGAAAGCTTCAAATGGCCTATTAATATTAAGCAAGATGAGCACCCCCAAATGAGAGTTTAAATTTATATGACTAATTCACTATGAGACTTTTTTACAACGACTGTTACCGGGCTTTCACCAATTAGCTCACCGTCGGCCTCAATAGTTTGAACAGCATTCGTAGAAATCGTTATTTTCTCACAAGTGAATTCAGAGAAAGCATTCTGTTTTACACGATGACTCATTTGTTTAAATACAAGAAAGACAACCAGCTGAAAAAGAGAGATATTTTTAATCATTGTTATTGTTAACATTCCATCATTTTCTTTGGCTTTTGGAGCGATTTTAATTCCTGCCCATTGATATGGTTGGTTTGATACAGATAGTAACCAAACATTATCATGCTGTACCATTTCTTGTTTATCAGTCTTCATCATAATAGAAATTGGCTGATAATCCCATAATACCTTTATAAAGCCTGTCATAAACCTGATGCGCCCTAAAATGGGCTTTATTAATTTTTTTTTCAGCAAGTCTTCTTGTTCAATCACCTTTGTTGTGAGACCCATTCCAAGCTTGTTAAAATACTTTCTGTTTACACCTTTTCCTTCAAGTTGGTATTCAACAAGATCTACCTTTTTGACAGGTCTGCTCAACATCTTAAGGATATCATTTATAGCTTTTGATGGGTTAGTGGATAATCTGGAATGAGATCGTTGTGTTGTTCTTCCTGTATAGAGAAAAGCTATTTTTACTTTGGTAAAACCACTTAAACCGTTTACAATTTCATTCATTGTGCCGTTTCCGCCAACACCAATAATTGTTTTTAAATGATAGTCTTGAATGGTGGCAATTTGTCTGGCAAGTACTTCAGCATGTCCATGATAGTCTGTATAAAAAGAACGGAACGATATTTTTTTCTTTTCAAGTTCTTTTTTTACTTTTTTCCACGCCCTTTCACCCCTGCCAAACCCTGAATGTTGATTAATAATAAAGAATAATCCTTTCATCCTTATAACTCCATCTTAATCATAGTTTATGTACTCATTTATGTATGTGTTCATGTCTTATATCCAACGACATCTAAGGAGTGTCATTCCACTCCTTGCGGTAAAAGGAGTTTGTTACGCAGTGTGAAAGAAGTACTTGGGCTCCTTTTAACTGTGTATGTTTTAATGGAGCAGAAGTTTGTCTCAGCCGCTGGAACCACTCATTATATGATCGTTTATCTAAGATTGAAATATCATATGGAACAAAGGGATAGTCGATATATCCATTTCGACTGATTACTATTTTTTTGACAGATAGATCAATGTTGTTTGACGTAATCAGCTTTTGAACAATCGTACCTGTCCGATTTAAGCTATGCAGCGGATTAAGGATTTTTTTTTGATCCTCACCTTTACGAGCAAGCCAAAAATTTCCTTTTGAGCCTATAAAAACTGTATCGTTTTGTTGTTCAACAATCGTGATACAGTATATCTCTGTTGTACCAATTAAAATGATGTCTAATTCTACCGGTGCATTTTTCAATTTAAAAACCGGTCGATAAAGGAGCAAATAATGATCCGGGAGTCGTTTAGCAAAATATTGTAATAATTGATCTCGATATATTGCTAAATCTACAGACGATTTCTCGCGTATTGTTGAACTTGCCCAACGAACTTGAAATCGAAAAATATAATCTAAAAATAAGTGTTTTAAATCTTCCTCTGTCCTAGGAACGGTTGTAAATGCAAATTGTAATTCATCATCATCCAAAACAGCATCCCTAATTAATGGCTTAGCTTCCTTTGGTGGCTCTTCATGCTTCGACAATCGATTTTTAATTTTTTTAATGAATCTTCCCTTCGGTTCTTCCACAGTATTATTTGGTTGTTCACTTACCTTCATGACAGTGTGAAACATGTTATGTTCCCATGCATTTGAAACCTTGTTCCATTGTTGACGTTTTAACCGAATAAACTGACTAGGATACCGATAAGCATCTATTTCATAGCGTGAAATATAGTCATAAAGTTTAATAATTTGCGCCAAATGCTTTCCAACTCCTCTTAAGACATGACCTAAAAAATAATAGAAATAATGATCGGACAAAAGATGCTGGTCATGATCGCACTTAATGTCATAGATATTGAGCTAATTGCTCCTTCCAAACTACCTATTTCTAAAGCTTTTGCTGTACCGATCCCATGTGATGCGGTCCCAAATCCAATTCCTTTTGCTATTGGGTGTTTCACTTTAAAGAGGTTCATGCCAAAATGTCCAAACATTGCACCAGAAATCCCCGCTATCATCACATACACTGCGGTCAGTGTTGGCGTTCCGCCACTAAGCTCACTAATATCCATTGCTATTGGTGTGGTAACTGATTTTGGTGCTATCGAAAGGAGCAGATTCTGATCTAATTGAAAAATAACCCCTAATGCCAGTCCACTGGAAATGCCGATAATAGCCCCGATACAAACACTGAAAACGATAGTAAAAAAATATTTTTTTAACATCTCACGGTGATCAAATAATGGAATGGCTAATGCCACTACAGCAGGTCCTAAAAGCTTTGCAATCCATTCTCCTCCGCTCATATATGTTTGATAAGAAATATTAAAAAGCAATAAAAAGCAAACAATGAGCAGACTGGTTGTAAATATCGGAACTAAAACAGGATATGAAAAACGTTGGTAAAATTTTTTCATTAAGAAAAAAACGAGAACTGTTAGAAAAATAAATCCGACAGCATTAATGATCAAACTCATAAATGTAACTCCTTATTGTTTAAGAGCCTCTTCTCATTATTCAACAACTTTTCACTTATGATTGATGAAGCAATGAAAACAACCATTGTACTGACAAAAGAGATGAGCAAGCTGAGGAATCCATAGCCACTAAATAATTCAAGATAATCAATGATCCCTACGGTAGCAGGAACAAAGAGAAGTGGAAGATTGTTTAAAAGAAATTTACTTCCCAAAGAAATCCATTCCCGTCTAATAACCTTAAAGATTAGCGCTAAAAACAATATGATCATTCCAATAATACTTCCTGGTATTGGCATGTGGGTAATCAGTTGAATCCATTCACCTATAAAAAAGATTAAATATAAAAGTGCCATTTGTAGAATAAAATAAACATATTTCAACATCTACCTCTCTCCCCCAAAAAAAGCAGTTTAAAGGATAACTTATTTCCGTTCTAAAGGAAAGATATTAATTGCTTCATATTTAGGAATTTGATCAAGGTTTGTTTGATATAAATAAATCGACGATACAACGCTTGGGGATGGTTGATCATTAAACACTTGGTCCAACCTTGCAAATTTTATAAAGGGATGGACAGAATTCCATTTTCTAGCCAGTGTGATATGAGGACGAAATGGTTTACGGTCAAGTTGAAACCCTGTTTCTTCACATGCTTTTACTATAACTGTTTGCAAATGATTTAGTGATTCAGAATGCTCTACACTTGCCCAAAGGATTCTTGGTGATTCTGCTTTACCAAAAACATCAATCCCCTTTAGCGAAATCTCAAACTGAAAATCATTTTTCAATGTTTCATTGACACTTTTTGTTAACTCGATTAATTTGCTATGTTGTTGAATATCTCCTAAAAAAGCAAGGGTAATATGATAATCTTCAGGATGAACCCATGACTTGAAAGGTAGAGATGATTTATGATTTTGTATCCAGTTTAGAAGAATCATTCTTTGCTTTTCTTCAATAGGTACCGCGAGAAAATAATGTTTCTTCATTGTAGCCCTCCAAGAAGATTCGTTATGCACGAAAGGTTGTGATTTCATATTTGCCACCGATTCAGATTGAGTTTATTTCTTTATTCTATCCCACAATGTCTCCTATTAAAAGGATATAGTTTAATCATTTCATATAAGCTATTGTGACATTTTTTTAAGTTACGTTATAATTTTATCAATCCTCTTTACCATTAAATCACAAACACATAACTTAGATACGACCGAAAGGAAAGTGATTGACGTGAAAGTTGTTCAAAATATGTCTGAGCTTATAGGGAATACCCCATTAGTAAAATTAAATAAAGTGAATCCAAAGGGAGGGGCATCCATTTATTTAAAGTTGGAGTTTTTCAATCCAAGTGGAAGTGTAAAGGATCGGGCTGCTTTCAATATGATTGTAGAGGCTGAACGTAAAGGGTTATTAAAACCTAACTCAACCATTATTGAACCAACCAGTGGCAATACAGGAATTGGAATTGCTATGAACGCAGCAGCACGTGGATATAAAGCTATACTTGTCATGCCAGATACAATGACTAAGGAGAGAATTAATTTATTAAAAGCTTATGGAGCAGAGGTTGTCTTAACACCCGGCGCCGAAAGAATGCCCGGTTCAATTAAAAAAGCGGAACAATTAGCAAAGGAAATACCAAATTCTTTTATACCGATGCAATTCGATAACCCTGCTAACCCAGATGCACATAGATATACAACAGCAAGAGAAATTATAGAAGCAATGGACGAGATTGGAAAGCCGCTTTCAGCATTTGTTGCAACAGCAGGAACCGGCGGAACGATTACAGGCACAGGTGAAGCACTAAAGGAACATTATAAAAATTTAACGGTTCATGTAGTTGAACCAGCAGGATCCCCGGTCCTTTCTGGAGGAAAACCCGGAAATCATAAATTAGTTGGGACAAGCCCCGGTTTTATCCCGCCTATTTTAAATCAACAGGTTTATGATGAAATATTTAAAATTGAAGATACACAAGCATACGATATCACTAGAAGACTGGCAAGTGAGGAAGGTTTATTAGTCGGTCCATCATCAGGTGCAGCTTGCTTTGCAGCGATTGAGGTTGCCAAGCGCTTAACTCCTGAGGATGTTGTCGTTTGTATTACATGTGATACAGGCGAACGTTATTTATCCAGTGATGTGTTTGTTTAATTAAATTTCCAAGAAAAAAGATGATCGTAAAATCATCTTTTTTCTTTCTGTTATTTTGCTAATTCATAAATAGCTTGAGCATAAATCGCTGTTGCTTTTAAAAGATCTTCAATTTCAATGTATTCATCCTTTTGATGGGCGACATCCGGTCGTCCCGGGAATAACGGTCCAAAAGCAACTCCTGCCTCTAATGACCTTGCATATGTTCCTCCGCCTATTGCAATTAATTCAGCGTGATCACCTGTTTGCTCTTCATATACTTTTTGGAGAGATTGGATGAGTGGATGATTTTTTTCAACATGATGAGGCTTAGAATCATCAAATGACTGCAGCTCAAAACCATTTATCTGTGACATTTTTACTTTTATTTGTTCAGAATTACCTGTTACCGGATAACGAATATTAATTCCGATTTGTCCAAGTCTTTCTTCCTGATAAGAGATGATTCCAACATTTAACGTTAGCTCTCCACTAATCTCATCTTTAAACGCTATGTTTAGTTTGTTTCCTCGAGTGTCACCTTCAAATTTATCCATAATCGTGTTCACAAAATGATGTGCATTTTGATTAAGTTCTAACTTATGTAAAAATGCTGCTAATATAATTCCTGCGTTTTTCCCATTATTCGGTTCCATTGCATGAGCAGAAACACCTTCAACTGAAAGTTTCAATGAGTCAACTTCAAGATGATGTTGCCCTTTCACTTCATTGTCTCTTAGAAATTCGGCAAATAACGTTTCAACCTTCGCCAAATTCTCTTTCCCTTTTAATACTGCTTCCGCATAATCAGGAACCATATTATATCTTCTTCCGGACTGAAAAGATCCCAGAGTTAATTCAGTTCGCTGTTCTGTTTCAACTTGTTGTTGTTTTATTGTTAAATCAATAATACCCTTTTCAGCGTGGATTATAGGGAAGTCTGCATCAGGGGCAAATCCAAGCTCAGGCATTTTTTCATGTTTAAAATAATGATCAACACAACGCCATTCACTTTCTTCATCTGTTCCAATAATCATACGGACATTCTTCGTTAATGGTAAGTTAAGTTCCTTCACTATTTTCATTGCATAGAAGGCTGCTATTGTCGGTCCTTTATCATCCATTGCTCCTCTTGCAAAAATTTTACCGTCACGGATTTCTGCCTGATATGGATCACTTGTCCATCCATCTCCTTCAGGTACTACATCTACATGACATAATATCCCGACAATTTCTTCTGAAGTACCTGATAATTCAATATGCCCAGCATATCCATCCACATTCTTCACTGTGAATCCTGATGCTTCACCAAGTTCGAGCAAATGCAAGAAAGCTTCGTTAATTCCATCACCAAATGGAGCTTCTGCTGATTTTGTTTCTTCTTCAAGTACGCTTTTTATTCTCAGAAATGCTTGTGTATCTTTTATGAGATCATCTTTTCGTTTTTCTACTTCTTTCTTCCAATCCATTTGTAAACCTCCTGCAAATTATATAAATGTTCTACTAACATACTAACATGTGTGTACACTCCTAGGTGAATAAAACCATCTCATCAGTAGTTTCTATCTATTTTCACTTAAATATCATAGAAATGCAAAAAGAAGAGAAAACTATTGCAATATAGACAAAAAACGAATAATATATAAGATGTTTTGAAAAATGTTCGTAAACCCGGAGGTACATATGTTTAAGTTATCAGAAAACAAAACGAACGCACGAACTGAGATTATTGCAGGAATTACTACTTTTTTAACAATGGTTTATATTGTTGTTGTCAACCCGATTGTATTGGCAGATGCCGGAGTTCCTTTTGACCAAGTCTTTACAGCAACAATTATTGCAACGATTGTCGGAACTTTATGGATGGCCTTATCTGCAAATTACCCAATCGCTATTGCTCCCGGAATGGGATTAAATGCATACTTTGCTTATTCTGTCGTAGGTGCTAATGAAAACATTACATACACGACTGCATTTTCAGCTGTTTTTGTGGCAGGTATTATCTTTGTCATCTTGTCTTTAACACCATTTCGCAAAAAACTGATTGAAGCAATCCCTAGTAATTTAAAACACGGAATTACAGCTGGTATCGGTCTTTTTATTGCCTTTATCGGACTGCGTTTAACTGGTATTGTTACGTCAGATCCTAACAATTTAGTTGCATTAGGAGACCTACACTCACCGCCTGTTGTTTTAGCTTTAATCGGACTTGCTGTTACATTAGTCTTGATGAGTTTAAATGTTCATGGAGCATTGTTTATTGGTATGGTCATCACAGCAGTCATTGCTTTCTTTACCGGCCAGCTTTCCTTTGAACAAGGCTTTGTCTCATTCCCTAGCTTACCGGAAGGACTTATTGTCACAAATCCTTTTACAGCTTTAACAGATGTGATCTCACATGGTTTATATGCTGTTGTTTTTTCTTTCTTACTCGTAACAATATTTGATACGACAGGGACAATGATTGGGGTGGCCCAACAAGCCGGTTTAATGAAGGGGAATGAGCTTCCTCGTGCAAGAACCGCTCTTTTAGCTGATTCAGCTGCCACTACAGTTGGAGCTATGTTCGGAACAAGCCCTACTAGCGCGTATATTGAATCATCTTCAGGAGTTGCAGCAGGAGGTCGTACTGGTTTAACAACCTTAACAGTATCCATCTTGTTTGGACTTACCCTTTTCTTTAGCCCTTTAATTGGAGCTGTGTCTAATCTCTCGGCTATTACAGCCCCTGCTTTAATCATTGTTGGGAGCTTAATGATGGGAGCAATCTCAGAAATCAATTGGAAAGAGCTTGATGAAGCATTTCCTGCATTCCTGGTCGTATTAAGCATGCCGCTGACTTCCAGTATTGCAACAGGTATTGCCCTTGGATTCATTTCATATCCTTTAATGAAAATAGCTAAAGGAAAATGGAAAGAAGTTCATATATTTGTCTATATCTTTGCGGTTTTATTTTTTATCCAACTCGCTTTTATTGGGGGACATTAAGAAGTTAGAAAAACACGACTTTCCACCAAGAGTGGCGGAAGTCGATGTCTTTTCTTAGACTTTAATCCCTCTAATACAGGTAAACTTTCTTAAAGTATAAAATTAGGGCCAGATCGTATTATCCGATCTGGCCCTTTCCTTTTTAGAAAAAATTACTGTTTTGTTAAAATAAATGGTCCTTCTTTCGTAATCGCAATTGTATGCTCATATTGTGCAGAGAGTTTTCCATCTATTGTTCTCGCAGTCCAGCCGTTACTGTCCATCTTGGATTTCCATGCTCCGATGTTTACCATTGGTTCTATTGTTATGACCATACCTTCTTTAAGCCTTTGCCCTTTATTAGCGTCTCCATAGTGGAGGATTGTTGGCGGTTCGTGAATAGTTCTTCCAATTCCATGACCGGTAAAGTCTCTTACAACCGAAAAACCTTCTGCTTCAACGAACGATTGAATCGCATATCCAATATCACCCAGGCGATTTCCTATAACGGATTGTTCGATCCCTTTACTTAAAGCTTCTTCTGTTACTAGCAGTAGCCTCTTTGCTTCAGGCGATATGTCGCCAACTGCATATGACCATGCAGAGTCTGCCAGTGCACCGTTAAGATTAACAACCATATCAATGGTCACAATATCTCCGCTCTTTAAAGGAGTTTTTCTCGGAAAGCCATGACATATTTCATCGTTTATGGATGCACATGTTGCATATTCATAACCTTTGTACCCTTTTTGCTCTGGAGTGGCTCCATGCTTGTTTAAGTAGTTTTCAACAAAAACATCGATTTCCAACGTTGTTATACCCGGCTTTATCAACTTCGCAATTTCTTTGTGACAATCTGCTAATAGCTGACCAGCTTTATGCATTAGTTCAATTTCACGTTTACTCTTTAAAATAATCAATACATATTCCCTCCGATAGTTCCATTCCTTACATTGTATACAAATATATACTATTTAGTATGTAAACAAATAAACTTTTTGTCTATAGAATTATAGCCTAGCACACCTTGATGACAATTACGAAGAAAGAGACTAGAAAAACATAATGGAAATGGTGGTAGATAAGCATGTTACAAGAAACACAACAACCAAAGCGGGATAGACGAATCGATTTTCACATTTTTTCTTAGCTTTAAACATATAATCTGCTTTGCCATAATCAATTGACAGGTATGGATTTTGTTTTACTAATTCTTGAAATAACATCCCAATCCACATACTAAAGAAAAAGAAAAATGCGATAAATACCAGCCATTTAAACCAAATTGGTACAGAAAAAATAATTACTGTTGTAACAGAGAGAAATTGCAGATAACTAAATATATTCGATTTATCACGTAGGAAAGCTTTTATAAAAAGCTCAGTAACGCCATTTTCCGGTGAACGCTCCTGAAGTATTCTAGCAGAATTTCTCCATAATACCCAAGAACGTTTCTTCTGTTTCTTTATTTTTGGCATATAAACTTCAGGGTTAATAGCAAAAAATAAGGAGATATATTTAACCTTAATTCGCTGTTCTTTCTCAACATCAGCATAGAAAGTTCCTAGTTGAGATTGATAGGTTTTCACTTGCCATATGGCATATATAATAAAAATAAATGAAATAATGGTGATTGACCAGTTTAATGGGTTGTATATAGTGAAATAGACCAATACAGAAATCAAGCTAAAAACGATGCAATGGATAAGAATTCTTTTCAAAAATCCATAACGATGAATGATTTGTTTATATGTTGTAAGAAGTACGTTTAAACATAAAAAGAATATCACGTATAAATAAAAATGAACTGCATCTAACTCCGGGAAATGATTAAGTAAAGGATATAACCATAAAGAGATCATTATCCATTTTCCTATAAGCAAGCCCCACGAATAAATTACACCTATATATCTTATTGTATAAATGATTTTAGGAAACTGAAGGAGAGCAAGTTGATCTGCCTCTTCCATAAACGTTCGAATTCCCCCTTGCCAGCTAAAGAGAAAACAAATCAGAAAAAATAGCTCGTATGGAAAAGGAGAAAGCCAACTCGGCATGGAAACCCACCAGGATTTATAGGCAATTCCAGCTAGTATTAACGCCGGAATGAATAGATATACAATGACGGTCCAGTCGAAAACAGACCTTAAAATATTTAATTGATAAAGCCCATCTCGCTTGGCACGTAACCACCATAACTTGACACCGCTCATCTTAAAGACCTTCTTCGATTTGATAAAAGCAATCTAATAATGATCCATTCTCTAAACCTGTCTTTTCTCTTATATCTTCAACAGTCCCTCTAGCAACAATTTTCCCTTCTGATACAAGCAAAAAACGATCACAAATTTTTTCAGCCGTATCAAGAACATGTGTACACATTAATACACCTGCACCTCGTTTTCTTTCTTCTTCTATAATCATTAAAAACTTCTTAATCGCACTTGGATCAAGGCCGATAAAAGGTTCATCTACAATATAAAAATCAGGCCTTAGAATCAATGCTTGGATGATCATTACTTTCTGCTGCATCCCTTTAGAAAAAGTAGCAGGCATCTCATGTTTTACCTTTTCCATTTTAAATGTTTTCAAATATGTATGAGCACGTTCATTTAATACATCATCATCTATCTTATTGATAGAAGCGATTAAATCAAGATGTTCCCATAATGTCAAATGATCATAAAAAATCGGTTTTTCCGGTATATAAGCATATACGCTTTGCTCTTGCTTTGTTACTGTCCCTTTTACATATTCCATAACACCTAGTAATGTCTTAATGGTTGTACTCTTTCCAGCACCATTTGGTCCGATTAGTCCAATCATTTCACCATTGTTAAGGATAAATTCAATATCTTTAATCACCGGTGCCTTTTCGTCATAACCAGCTTCTTCAATCTTCACAGTCAAGATACTCATCTGCTTTTCCTCCTTAATTTATATACGAAAATGACATAAAAAGGATTCAAAAAACTTGAAGTTTTTTCATTTTATTGTCATACTATTCAGAACAATAATCATATAGATTTAGTGTGTTAAGTACGCGCGTGCAAGCTTTTCAACATACTAATATGTAAATATTGTGTAAATTGAATCTTTTCTATGGATTATTTCTGTCGAAATCGTGTAAAATATTGTTGTAACGTTTAACCGCAAAAACTAAATATGTATGAAGTGACATCTGAAGTTGCAGTCATCGAAAGGTTGTAGTAGGCATAGCCAGTGCGATCAAACGATAAGGAGTGGTTTTTTGAAACCTTCAACAAACCGTATGCTAACCAGAATTAAATCAGTCTACATGTTTATAAATGAGCGGGGAACTGTGACGACACAGCAACTCGTTGATGAATTTGGAATTACACCCAGAACAATACAGCGGGACTTAAATGTGTTAGCATATAACGATTTGGTTCACAGCCCAACAAGAGGTAAATGGGCCACTACAAAGAAAAAGGTTAAGATGTCTTCTTAAATTTTAGTGTGAAAATTAGATCCCTATACATATAAAGGAACCTTTCTGTTAAAAGGTTCCTCTTTTTTTGCTAACTATAGTTCTACAGGTTTAGCCTCTCTTAGTATCTGAACCTCTTCCTCAGTTAGATCTCTATATTCACCTGTTTTTAATTCTTCTTCATCCAGAACAATTGGCCCCATCGAAATTCTTTTAAGATACGTAACTTTTTTCCCTACTGATTCAAACATTCTTTTTACTTGATGGAATTTCCCTTCTGTGATTGTCACATGGATGGTCGATTGATTTCCAGACGATATAATCTCAAGGTTAGCTGGCTTCGTTACATACCCGTCATCTAATTCTACACCCCTTTTAAATGCAGCGATATCATCATTTGTTACTTCACCAAGAATTACAGCGTAATAGGTTTTCGGAACATGTTTTTTCGGTGAAAGAAGTTGATGAGAGAGTTGTCCATCATTCGTTAATAAGAGTAATCCTTCTGTATCTTTATCAAGTCGGCCGACTGGAAATGGTTGAAGGGCAGCATCCTCCATTTCTAGTAGGTCAATGACTGTTTCTTGGTATTCATCTTCTGTTGCTGATAAATAGCCTGCAGGTTTATTCATGAGTAAATAAACAAACTCTTTGTACTCAACAACCTCTTCATTTACCATAACCTCTTGTTTGTCAGGGTCAACATGTGTTTTTGGGTCTTTTACAGGCTGTCCATCTATTTTTACGATTCCTTTTTTGAGTAATTGCTTTACTTCTTTTCGACTCCCAAAGCCTATGTTAGATAACAGTTTGTCAATTCTCATGTTTTAAACTCCTTTTTGATTTAGACTGTGTTTACTAAAACTATGTCGTTTCTAGACAGTTAAACAAAGTACATACGTCCATTAAGCTATCTGTTTAAAAATAGTTTTCAAAGTACTTTTTCACAAATATATCCTTATTTAAAAAGACTCGGTTATACCGAGTCTTTTCCCCATACCTTGTTGATTCTAATTGAATGTCCATTAATAATCTAGGTTTATTTCCTTTACAGGTACTCGCTTTCTATGGAGTTATCTATTCAACAGATCTCCTTTTCGGTAAGAAACGATTAAGTCGGTTGCCCATTATTTTTTCCAGGAGGTGTGAACGGTATGCTAAGTATATATAAATTGCTCCTCCAATTGCTACTGAAACACACGTGACAATTACCGCATTCGTTCTTCCATCAGCATAGTTGATAAAAATGCCTAATAAGGATTGCATAACCGAAACAGCTAACCCCATAAACATACATAACATAGAGATCAGAACGGTTCTTTTTACTAACAGCCTAAATGAATATCCAGAATGGCGTTTAATCATCGCAAACCCGTAAATCAATGAAACTAGATATCCTGCAGCTGTTGCCAGGATGGATCCTACTCCTTCGTATAGCTCGATTAATGTTGTATTTAAAGCTAACTTCACAATAATTCCAATAACTAAACTAATGACAGCAAGTTTTTGTTTATTTAATCCTTGCAGAATCGCAGCATTAACTGTAAAAAGTGAAAACAGCAAGGCTACTGGTGCGTACCACAATAAGATCTGCTTCCCAATTTCTTCTGAAGTACCTGCATAAAACACATTGTAAGCGGGTCCTGCTAAGATAGAAAGGCCTACAACCGCAGGTAAAACAAGCAGCATAATTAATTGCAAAGTTTGATCAATTTGCTTATGTAGAAGTGCACGGTTATTATTCGTAAAAGACTCTGTAATCGTTGGAATTAACGTTAATCCAAAAGCGGTAGCCAATGAAACAGGTATCATGACAAGTTTTGGTACATACAAAAGCAGGACAGAATACATATCCATTGTATATGATTGGTCATTTCCGACATGTAGCATTGCCCTGTTAAACGTAACAGTATCAATATAATTATAAATCGGAATAGCCAGGCCTACAAAAACAAACGGACCTGCATATCTAAATACCTCTTTAAACATTTTCCCTAAAGGCATAGATACGGTCTCCACCACATTTTCTTTCATGGCTAAAAGTGTATGTTTCCGACGAATCCAGTAAATAAACAGAACGATTAATCCACCAATTGCGCCAACAAAAGCTGCAAAAGTCGCATAGCCAACCGCTAAAACAAGTCCGCCTTTTAGCACATTTATTATTAAGTATGTTGAAGCTAAAAGAAACACGATCCTAACTAATTGTTCCACAACCTGTGATACAGCTGTTGGCCCCATTGACTGATGTCCTTGAAAGAATCCTCTAATTAAACTCATTAAAGGAACAACAATAAGAGCGATACTTACCATCCGAATCACAAGTGTTGCATCCTCAACTGTGATTCCGTTAAGCTCGTTTTCAGCAAGAGACATGATCGCAAATTGAGGTGCAAGCATATACAAAATGGCAAAAGCAATAAACCCTGTTGCAAGCATGACGAAAATACCTGCTTTGAACATTCTCCTGCTTGTTTCATAGTCACCAACTGCATTATATTTCGATACAAATTTGGAAACAGCCGCTGGAAATCCGGCTGTCGCTATACTAAGGAAAATTGTGTACTGGGCATACCCAGTTTGAAATAATCCCCCACCATTTGTTCCGACCATCGCCGCAAATGGAATTAAATAAATCATTCCCAATATTCTTGATATATAGGTTCCTAATGTTAAGACAAAGGTACCTCTTAATAATTTATTTGACATATTTTCTTATTCACCATTCTTCTCTATGAAGATTCAACTTTTCTATTTTACCATAAACCTTCTTGTATACCATATCATTGTATGGTTTCATAACTTCTCTACAAAAAGTAACGTATCTTGTTTTTACTTTCTAGAGCTTTAGCTATAATATTAAAGCAGACGAAGAAATAAAGGTGTGAAAAATTAATGACATATGATGTAGTCGTAATTGGCGGAGGTCCTTCAGGTTTGATGGCTGCAATTGCAGCCGGTGAGAAAAAGGCAAAGGTTCTCCTCATAGATAAAGGAAACAAATTAGGTAGAAAATTAGCAATCTCGGGAGGTGGCCGTTGTAATGTGACAAACCGGCTGCCTATTGATGAAATTATCAAGCACATACCAGGTAATGGACGCTTCCTCTATAGTGCATTCTCAGAATTTAGTAATGAGGACATTATTTTATTCTTTGAAAATTTAGGTATTCAATTAAAAGAAGAAGATCACGGTCGTATGTTTCCTGTCACAGACAAGGCCCAATCAGTCGTTGATGCCTTAATTAGTGAATTAAAACGATTAAATGTCGAAGTGAGAACAAATGAACCTGTAAGAGATGTTCATTATCATGAAAATCAAGTACAAAGTGTTGAATTAATCAGCGGTGAAACCATTTTAACTAAATCTATTGTGCTTGCTGTTGGCGGCAAGAGTGTGCCACACACAGGAAGCACAGGCGACGGCTACGCTTGGGCGGAAAAAGCAGGACATACGATTACGGAGCTGTTTCCAACAGAGGTTCCTATTACTTCAAATGAACCATTTATCCAAGAGAAAATACTTCAAGGACTTTCTCTCCGTGATGTTGCATTAAGCGTACTAAATCCGAAGGGAAAAGCGATCATCACTCATAAAATGGATATGATTTTTACCCATTTCGGTATATCAGGTCCTGCTGTCCTTAGATGTAGTCAATATGTTGTGAAGGCAATGAAAAAATACAAAACAAATGCAATTACCGTTAGCATTGATGCTTTATCTGACACAAATGAAGAACAGCTGTTCCAATCAATTGTAAAAGATTTAAAATCGGATGCTAAAAAAGCAATCAAAAATGTTCTTAAAGGATTGTTACCTGAGCGTTATTTATTATTTTTATTAGAAAAAAATGAGATAGATCCACTTATTACTTATGATAATCTTTCAAATGAAAAGCTTCGCTTATTTGTGAAAGATTGCAAACAATTTCAGTTTCAAGTTCATGGAACATTATCAATTGAAAAAGCGTTTGTAACCGGAGGCGGTGTATCTGTTAAGGAAATCCATCCGAAAGAAATGGCCTCAAAATTAAAAGACGGCTTATATTTTTGCGGGGAAATTCTGGATATACATGGATATACAGGGGGTTATAATATTACATCTGCTCTTGTAACAGGTCGTCTGGCCGGAACAAATGCAGCTTTACACGCTAATTCCGTCAGATAATAATGATTTGATTGTCTTTGACTTTTCTTTTTCCAAAACTAGGTATACACAAGGATGAAGCCTAATATAGTGTAGGAAACTAGTATTTTCAAAAGGATGTGACAACATATGTTAAAGGTTGCATTATTTGATGAAGAACATGAAAAAGACTTAGAAGAAGAAATCAATGAATTTTTAGAGGAGCTTGAAGAAAATCAAATAAGAGATATTAAATACAATGTTGCTTTCTCAACTGATGAGGACGGCGAGCAAATTTATTGTTACTCAGCCCTCATTATTTATCATGAAAAAAGATAAACGTGCTCGTCTTTTGGACAAGCACGTTTATTTTTGAACTTAAAGTTCACTCTTTGGCTTTGTTTTACCTTTATAATCAAGCATTCCGCCTACCATGTTCACAACATCATAACCTTTATCCTGTAAATAAGCACATACATTTGCACTACGGCCACCAGAACGGCAAATGAAAATCGTTTCTTTGTCCTTATCAAGTGCATCCAGCTGCTCAGGAATATCATTCATACGAATATGGCGTGCTTGAGGAATCATTCCAGCTTCTACTTCATCATCTTCACGAACATCAATTAATTCAATGTTCTCACCATTTTCTATCTTGCGTTGCACTTCTTCAGCTGTTATTTCTTTCATTTCGTACATCTTGTACACCCTTTCAGATTTAATAGTTGCATTATATCAAAGTGAGGGGTGATGGTGCTAGTTTTGGGAAGTGAGTGACAATAATAAGGCTCATTATTATAAAAGCCGACTCTTTTCCAAGAGTCGGCTTTTACCTACCTATGATTAATTTGCAACAATATTTACCAGCTTGCCTGGTACTGCAATGACTTTACGAATTGTTTTTCCTTCAATTTGATCTTTCACACGATCATCGTCAAGAGCAATTTGCTCTAACTGATCTTTTGTTACATCTTTTGCAACTAAAAGTTTTGCACGAACTTTTCCGTTTACTTGTACGACGATTTCCACTTCATTTTCTACTAGTTTTGCTTCGTCAAATGCTGGCCACGCTTCGTAAGAAATGGTTGTGTCATGACCTAGCTTACTCCATAGCTCTTCCGATAAGTGCGGAGCAATTGGAGAAAGTAATTTCACAAAACCTTCTACATATTCTTTTGGTAGAACAGTTGCTTTGTATGCTTCATTAATGAACACCATCAACTGAGAAATAGCTGTGTTAAATCGTAAGCCTTCTAGATCTTCGGTTACTTTTTTAACCGTTTGGTGATAAACACGTTCAAGTGCTTCACTTGATTCACTCACAACCTTTGGACTTACTTCACCATTGTCTTCGATAATCAAGCGCCACACACGATCTAAGAAACGTCTTGCTCCATCAAGGCCTGTTGTTGACCAAGCAATAGAAGCTTCCAATGGTCCCATGAACATTTCGTATAAGCGAAGTGTATCAGCACCATGTGATCCGACGATTTCATCCGGATTTACAACATTCCCTTTTGATTTACTCATTTTTTCATTGTTCTCACCAAGAATCATTCCTTGGTTAAATAGCTTCTGGAATGGTTCTTTTGTTGGAACAACACCAATATCATATAAGAATTTATGCCAGAAACGAGCATATAGTAAATGAAGAACAGCATGCTCAGCTCCACCGATATAAATATCTACAGGCAGCCACTGCTTCAACTTTGCATCATCAGCTAATGCTTCACTGTTTTTCGGATCGATGTAACGCAGGTAATACCAGCAGCTTCCTGCCCATTGCGGCATTGTATTTGTTTCACGACGCCCTTTTTTACCTGTTTCAGGATCAACAACATTGACAAAATCCTCAATGATGGCAAGAGGAGATTCACCTGTGCCAGATGGTCTGATCTCTGTAGTCTTTGGTAAAACAAGTGGAAGCTCTTCTTCAGGAACTGCTGACATTGTGCCATCTTCCCAATGGATAATTGGAATCGGCTCACCCCAATAACGCTGACGGCTGAATAGCCAATCACGAAGTCGGTATGTTACTTTCTTCTCACCTTTATTGTTTTCTTCAAGCCAAGCAATTGCTTTTTCGATCGCTTCTTGCTTTCCTAATCCGTTTAAGAAATCAGAGTTTACATGTTCACCGTCACCAGTATACGCTTCTTTTGTGACATCTCCACCGCTAACAACTTCTTTAATCGGAAGATCAAACTTTACAGCAAATTCATAGTCACGCTCATCATGAGCAGGTACCGCCATGATTGCACCTGTTCCATACGTAACAAGAACATAATCAGCTATCCAGATTGGCATTTTCTCACCGTTAACAGGATTAATCGCATATGCACCAGTGAATACACCTGTTTTTTCTTTTGAAAGCTCTGTACGTTCTAAATCGCTTTTATGTTTTACTTGATCAATATAAGCTTCAACTGCGCCTTTTTGATCGGGTGTTGTAATTTTTTCAATATAGCTGTGCTCAGGAGCTAATACGGCATACGTAGCACCAAATAATGTATCAGGACGAGTTGTGAAAACAGTGAATGTTTCATCATGACCGTCAATTTCAAACGTAACATGTGCACCTTCTGAACGGCCAATCCAGTTACGTTGCATATCCTTAATGCTCTCTGGCCAATCAACTTCTTCTAAATCTTCTAACAGACGATCCGCATAGGCTGTAATTTTTAACATCCATTGCTTCATTGGACGACGTTCAACTGGGTGTCCTCCACGCTCACTTTTTCCATCAATTACCTCTTCATTCGCTAAAACGGTTCCTAAAGCAGGACACCAGTTTACTGGCACTTCATCAACATAAGCCAGACCTTTTTTAAAAAGTTGCAGAAAGATCCACTGTGTCCATTTATAGTAATCAGGATCTGTTGTATTTACTTCTCGATCCCAATCATAAGAAAAACCAAGTGCTTGGATTTGTCTTCTGAAGTTATCAATATTTTGTTTAGTGAATTCTGCCGGATCATTACCTGTATCAAGTGCATATTGCTCAGCTGGCAACCCGAATGCATCCCATCCCATAGGGTGAAGAACATTGTAGCCCTGCATGCGTTTCATACGGGATAAAATATCAGTAGCTGTATATCCTTCTGGGTGACCTACATGAAGGCCTGCACCGGATGGATATGGAAACATGTCAAGCGCGTAAAACTTCGGCTTGTCTGTATCCTCTGTTGTTTTAAATGTTTTGTTATGTAGCCAATGATCTTGCCATTTTTTTTCAATCTCTTGATGATTGAAGCTCATCTGTATTTTCCTCCTTAAATCTCATTCTTTCATTATATATATTAAACCGGTTGAACGGGTCAAAGCCTAATTAAAGGTGGAGGCTCTTTGGCCAACCTAGGGCAATAAGACGCTACTGAATAGAAGGTTTTTTCACCTTCCATTCAGTAGTGGCTTATAACCTCTGAAAGGCTGACCTCAGATCCCTCAGATTCAACTACCAATTCAAAAAATCAAAAAAACCCCACATCCCAAATAGGGACGAGAGGTTTAATTCCCGTGGTACCACCCAACTTTGGCATAGTGTTATTATGCCCACTTTGACATCCGTAACGTGGATCGACGACAAATATTACTTTACCTTTAGCGGTGTTCACATTTGTAACTCAAAGGTGAGTTCATTAGCAAAAATTGATTGACTCACACCACCCGTCAACTCTCTGAACACATTTTTACTAACTACTATTCCTTTTCACCGTTCATTTCCTATACATATTAAGCTTATTTTATATAAATTTGTCTGGATATGCAAGTAGCGGGTAATATGTCAGCTTTAGAATAAAAACTTTTTTTCTTATATATTACTGGACTGTATATCCTCCATCTAAAACAACTGCCTGCCCTGTAACTCCTTTTGCCCTTTCACTGGCTAAAAATATAGCGTAATCTGCCACTTCCTTAGGATCAAGCAATCGTTTCTGAGGAATGAGAGGGTATAATACATCCTCTATAACATTCTCTAATGGTACTTTTCTTGTATTTGCCAAATCTTGAAGCTGGTTTCTAACAAGAGGTGTGTCGACATATCCCGGACACAAGGCATTCACGGTAATACCATAAGGAGCCCCTTCTAATGCTGCGACTTTTGTTAAACCTATGACGCCGTGCTTTGCACTATTATAAGCTGCTTTGCCTGCAAAGCCAATTAAACCATTAATAGAGGCGATGTTTAGAACTCTCCCAAACTGTTGATTTTTCATGAATGGAAAAACATGCTTTGTTAAAACAAAAGGTGCAACTAACATAACACCAACGAGTTGTTCAAATTTTTCAGTTGGGAAATCTTCGATATGTGCAACATGCTGAAGCCCTGCATTATTTATAAGTGTATCAATTCTTCCATATCTTGAGGCTGTTTCTTTTACAACATCCATTATATTTTGTTCGTTTGTGACATCACAAGGTAAACCACTGACATCCAATCCTTCTTCTTGCAGTCCCTTTGTACTCGCACGTACCTGCTCTTCATGTAAGTCTGTTAAAACAACTTTTGCGCCTTCTTTAGCAAAGGCTTTTGCCAGTTCAAAGCCTATCCCGCGGGCTGCTCCTGTTAATAACACAACTTGATCCTGAACCATTAAAAACGAACCTCCGTTCCTATATTCCTAGCCCGAATGAAAATAAAATAATTGCTAAAATGACGCCTAAAAGTGGAACAATGACGGTTAGTGCCCCAACCGGATTATAAGCATCTTTATGTGATTCTCCACAAATTCCCCGAATGGTTGTAACAACATAGCCATTATGCGGAAGTGAATCAAGCGCCCCGGATGAGATTGAAACTACCCGGTGTAATGCTTCAGGATTTACTCCCATATCCATGTAATGTGGTGAAATTAATGGTAAAGCAATTGCCTGCCCTCCAGATGCTGACCCTGTCATACCTGCTATCACACTTACAGCGATCGCACCTCCAATAAGAGGACTTCCCGGTATATTTGTCATAGCATCAACAGCAACCTCAAAAGCCGGTACTGCTTTTGCTACTCCACCAAATCCAACAACAGCTGCCGTATTCCCGAGAGCAATTAAAGCTCCTAATGTCCCTTCTGAAACAGCACTCCAAAAAGATTTGAAATAGGTACGATTTAATAAATACGTAGCAATAACTCCACCTAATAATGCAATAATAAGGGCAGATTGTTGTAAAGAGTCATGGAAAGCAAAAGAAATAATCAACACAACAACCAATGGGATAATACCGAATAACGGATTTGGCAAAACTTTATCTTCATTAACTGGATCATTTTCTCTTGCCACAAATGTTTCACCATTTGCAACTGCTTTTGTAATCATTCGACGTAACCACCAATACCCGAAAATGATCATAAATACAGCTACAATTAAACTAACTTCCCAGCCTGCGTACGGTGATGTACCAAGGTATTCAATTGGAATCCAGTTTTGAATTTCCGGTGAACCGGCAGACGTCATCGTAAATGTAACAGACCCAAAAGCAAGAGCTGCAGGGATAAAACGACGAGGTAAGTTAGCTTCTCTAAATAAACTAACAGCCATAGGATAAACGGAGAAGGCAACAACGAATAAGCTGACACCACCGTATGTTAAAACAGCACAAGCAATGACAATTGCCATAACAGCTCTTTTCATCCCAATCTTACTAACAATCCATTTTGAAACACTATCTGCCGCACCACTATCCTCCATAACCTTTCCAAAAATCGCTCCTAATAAAAACATGAGGTACCATGATGATATAAAACCTGAAAATCCTGTCATATAATTACCTACGAAGTTAGCTTCCCCTTCACCAACTAATTGAGGAAATAAAGGTAGCCCACTACAAATAGCTACAAATAAAGCACATAACGGACCTGCAACTAACAAGTTCATCCCCTTCATAGTCAAATAAATTAAGAGTGCTAAACCACCGACTAGCCCAATCATACTTAACATTTCGTTTCCCCCTTTGTTTGAGGCTTTCGTTTGTATTTTCCTGTTTTTAAACTAGTAATCTAGCTATGACTTTTAGGTAATCGCTTTCATTTTTCCGCTTTTACGTCCGGATTTTTTCTACCTACCTTTGATCATGAAATGGCCACTCCCTCCTTTCATATATATAACAGCAAGAATTGTGCCAATACCTCTATTTCTAAAACAAATATGATTAAACCAAGATCCCTATACATGCACTTATGATTAAACTTGTAAATTTGTTCACATTTCAAGAGAATCATTCCACATTTTCGGACACTCAATCTTAATACGAGACTTGTCCATCTACTATACGTATTTATATGACACGAAAAAAATAACAGTCCATAATTCCGGACTGTTTTCCGTTTTTTCGGACTATAAAGTTAAGCCATATTTTTGAATTTTTTCATACATACTTGACTTACTAATTTTCAATTCTATTGCTGCCATTTTTTTATCACCAGCGTGCTTTTGTATTGTCCGAATAAGAATGTTCTTTTCTGCTTGAGCTAACATTTCCTTTAATGAGTTGACTTTCATATCAGAATGATAAATTGGCCGATTTTTAATATATTCAGGAATTGCCTCCAGTGTGATGACATCTGACTTGGCTAAATGAATGGCTGCTTCAATAATATTTTCCAGTTCACGAATATTCCCTTGCCAATGATATTGATGAAATGTCTTCATCACGTCTTCATGAATCATAGAAATTCTTTTACCTGTTCTTAAAGAAACTTTTTTAATAAAATAACGAACGAGTGTTTCTAAATCTGCCATTCGATCCCTTAAAGGCGGTATAAACAGCGGAATAACGCTGATTCGATAATAAAGGTCACTTCTAAAATCATTTGTTTTCATGAGTTCCTCTAACGGTCTGTTCGTAGCTGTTATAACTCTAACATCCAATGGTATCGTTCTATTGCCTCCAATCGGTTCTACTTCTTTTTCTTGGAGAACACGCAATAACTTAACTTGCATATGAAGACTCATATCACCGATTTCATCCAAAAAAATTGTACCACCATTTGCTTGCTGAAACTTTCCCTTTTTTCCACCTTTTTTAGCTCCAGTAAACGCACCATCTTCATACCCAAATAATTCGGACTCAAGCAACTGCTCAGGTATGGCTCCACAGTTCACCTTAACAAACGGCCCTTCACTTCGATGACTTAACAAATGAATGCTATGTGCAAACAATTCCTTTCCTGTCCCACTTTCCCCGCGGATTAAAACTGAGCTATCTGTAGCAGCAATCGCTTTGACCTTCTCTTTTAATTCCGACATAGTAGCAGAATTTGAATGAATATCATTTAATGTATATTTCGCTCCAGTAACTTCCTGTTGTTCAATAAAAGACTGAATGGATGAAAGGTGATGCCGAACATGGGAGTTCATCTCACTCCATTCCTTTGTATCACGAAACATAACCGTTCCAAATGCACCAACTATTTTGCCATCTGCGAAGATTGGAATTCGATTGGCTATCATGTAATTACCGCGGATATACTGAAGATCAGCTATTTCTTCATCTCCGGTTTTAACCACAATGTGCATTCGTGTGTTTTCAATGACTTCTGTTACATGCTTTCCAACGACTTTCTCTTTTGTTACTTCACAAAATCGACAGTAGTTTTCATTCATATAAATAATCTTTCCGTCAGCATCAACAATCACAATCCAAACGTAAGCGTTTTCTATTACTGTCTCAATTATTTCTTTCGCATATGGAAAACGATGATCTAACATAGTATCTTCCCCTAGCTAATATTTTCTTTTATCGTATCACACCCCAATTATTTTTAGAGTTATAATTTATCTTTAAAATGCAAGAACTAAAAAAGGTCTTAGACCCCGACAGCGTCGGAGGCCTGAGACCCTTTTCCTTCCAGCTTTGCATTCAATTTTTTATCATAGATCAGAGTAGTAAAGATCCCTACTATTAACAAGCTCATGATGATCATAAATAATAAGCTCATATTGTAGTAATCCACAACCATTCCTCCAAGGAGAGGACCAATCATTTTCCCTCCCGTTGCAGTACTGTTAACAAAGCCTTGATAAAAGCCTTGTCTGCCACTAGGAGCTAAATCATTTGCAATCGTTGGCACAGCAGGCCACACTAACATTTCTCCGATCGTTAATATCACCATCGCCACAAGAAATGCTGTAAATTGCTCTGCATATGATGCAACAGCAAATGAAACGATAAACACGATAAAGCCCAGAACCATTTGTTTTTTTAATGTTTTGGCAAAATGCTTTACAAACAGAGAAATAAGCGGTTGACCAAGTACAATCAACACACCATTTATTGTCCAAAGTAAACTATATTGACTTAATGAAATATTCAAGGTTTGGGTATAGGAAGAGATCGTTGAAGGCCACTGAACATAACCTACCCAGCAGAGTAAATATCCAATACATAAAACGACCAAAGCCCCAAACTTTTCTCGATTTTTTATGGTCGGATTTTGATCCAATATCGATACTTGCTTTACTGATGAATCACCAGCGATATTTCGGAAACCGAAGAATGCAAGCAAGAAAAAAACAGCATAAAGTGCTGCGTTAGCAACAAATATATAATGAAATGAGATAGAAGCAACAAATCCACCTAGGGAAGCTCCTGCTGCTACACCTGCATTTTGTGCAACATAAATAGCATTAAATGCTTTTCTGCCACCCTCCGGCCATACTGTACCGGCTAATGCATATGTAGCGGGGAAAACAATTCCAGAACCCAATCCAATAAAGATTAATAAATACATATATACAGGCCAAGAATGGTTAAACATAAGGGCAACGACAGAAATCAATGTAATCACAATACCTATCAGGATGGATTTATAACCACCGATCTTATCAAATAATACCCCACCAAGAAGATTTCCAACAACACTTGCTGCAGCGTTTAACATGAGAACAATTCCCGCAACCGTCAAAGACTTACCAAGATGATCATGAATATATATCGTATTTAACGGCCATAGAAATGAAGAACCTGTCACATTAATCATCATTCCAATTACAAGCAACCAAAGAGAACGTGGCATAAATCCTCCTCCTTTAATATGATTTTCACGAATTCAAACGTGAATATTCCTCAGAGAATTTTAGCCCCTTTTTCCTTGTTTTGCAATGAAGAAATGCCCCATTTCATAATGTTGTAATAATGCGAAAATATAGATTTTTTACTACTCTAAAAGTTTGTACATCAATAGATCATTTACATACTTTCCATCAATAAAAAACTCGGTGATCAGTTTACCTTGCTCACGGAAACCACATTTTTGATAAAAATGGATCGCTCCACTATTTGTTTCTAATACACGGAGCGAGAGTTTTTTAATGCCTTTTTCTTTAAAGATATTTTCCGCATTTAAAAGCAAACTCCTTCCTACTCCACTACCTTGAAAATGCATGTCTACTGCAATATCTATTTCCAATACATGTTGATTTGTATTCAAAGGTGTCGGTGAATGAAACCCAAGATAACCGGCTACTTGTCCGTTCACCAATGCAACAAGCTGACTTTTCTCCGGATTTCTCTGCTTATATTCACTTACTGACTTCCATTTAATGATTGCAGGTGTCGTAGTTGAATTCCAAATTCGGTTATCGATTTCGAGTAATTGCTCAAAATCACTTTCTTTTGATAATCTTACGTCAATTGACATCTCATTCCTCCTATCTATTTTGTCTATATCACACTTTCACCTCATGATTCAACCGATTTTTCTTCGATCACTTCACAATGTGATTACGCTATCATTTTACTTTTTTCACCAACTCTATACTCCAGCTACCTAATTCAACCGCTTTCCCATTACACAAACAAAAAGGGCCAATTCGGCCCTTTCCTTCTATTCGTTCTCTACTCTTTGTTTGGATTTAATCGGTTGCCCTTTTTTGGCATTTTTTGCTTTTGTTTGAATAACCGGATCAAAATCCTTACCAAGTTCTAAATCATTGTTATTCACACCATTTTTGGTTTTTTGCTCAGGGTTGTTTTGTTTTGAACGCTTTTTCATCGTTCTGCATCTCCTTTTAATATCATTTCATTTTGTACTTGCTGAAGCTGCAGTCTCATACGATAAAGCTGGTCTTGTTGTTGATCATTCGCACTAAGTGACAAATGATTAATATCATTTACTGCATTTTCTAATCCTTGCAGTGCTTTTGTATATTCAGATGCATTATAGTGTTCTTGTTGTGAGCCGATTTTATATTGCTCACGAGCATACTCGATTGCGTCCGTACAGCGTTGAAGATATTCGTTAACGGATTGTCTTGTTGCCATATGTCTCTCCTCCAAACGATATGAAGTCAATAATGCTTCATCAATACTATTGTTCGCAAAACAGTAAAAAAAATTGTGCTTAAATAATTGGTAAGTATTGAGCCATTCTGTTTTTCTTTATGCTGACATGGTAAAATGTTTAAATGTAAAATTAGGAATGACTTATAAGGAGGTATCTTACTTGAACCAATCCTCTGTATTCGAATACGCGTCAGATAATAAGCGATATCATACATGGAATTATCATTTACGAAACCATTTTGGACATAAAGTATTTAAGATTGCTTTAGATGGAGGCTTTGATTGCCCAAATCGTGATGGCACGGTTGCTCATGGTGGGTGTACATTTTGCAGTGCTGCAGGCTCCGGTGATTTTGCCGGGAATCGTGCTGATGATCTTGTTACTCAATTTCATACAATTAAACAAAAAATGCACAAAAAATGGAAAGACGGAAAATATATGGCTTACTTTCAAGCCTATACAAACACTCATGCACCCCTACATGTGTTAAAAGAAAAGTTTGAATCTGTCTTAAATCAAGAAGATGTTGTCGGTCTTTCAATTGCTACCCGGCCAGACTGTTTACCCGATGATGTTGTTGAATACCTGGCAGAATTAAATGAACGAACATATTTATGGGTAGAGCTTGGTTTACAAACAATACATGAACGGACAGCTCTTCTTATTAATCGGGCACATGACTTCCAATGCTATGTAGATGGAGTCGAAAAATTACGTAAACATGGCATTCGTATTTGCTCCCATATCATAAATGGATTGCCCCTTGAAAATGAAGAAATGATGATGGAAACAGCTAGAACTGTTGCCAAACTAGATGTACAAGGGATAAAAATACACCTTTTACACTTGCTAAAAGGGACGCCAATGGTAAAACAATATGAAAAAGGAAAGCTTGAATTTCTTACACAAGAGGAATATGTCAAATTGGTATGTGATCAGTTAGAAATCATCCCTCCTGAAATGATCGTTCATCGAATAACTGGTGACGGTCCTATCGATTTAATGATTGGACCGATGTGGAGTGTGAACAAATGGGATGTTTTAAATTCAATCGATGCAGAATTAAAACGTCGTAATAGCTATCAAGGGAAGTTTTATCAAAAAGCTGAGGTACATCTATAATGAAGCTTCAACGAATTTTACCATTTGCAAAACACCTATTAGAAAAAGCTGTCTCTAAAGGAGATATCGTAGTAGATGCAACAATCGGAAATGGCCATGACACGGTATTCTTAGCTAAGCTTGTTGGAGAATCAGGCAAAGTGTATGGCTTTGACATTCAAGAGCAAGCAATAATAAACACCCGTGAACGATTAATGACCGAGAACCTCATGGAGCAAGTTACACTCGTTCAGCAAGGTCATCAGCATATTAACTCTGTCATATCAGACGAACATAAAGGAACCATTTCAGCTGCAATGTTTAACCTTGGATATTTACCAGGAGGGGACCAAACCATTGTAACGGTTCCTGACACAACTATTTCTGCGGTACAACAATTACTAAGCCTGTTGCAACCTGAAGGAATCATTGTCATTGTTATTTACCACGGGCATGAGGAAGGACAAATTGAACGAGATGCTTTAATGACATTCATCAAGACAATTGATCCCCGTGACGCCCATGTCCTACAATATCAATTTATTAACAAGAATAATCATCCACCGTATATCGTTGCCATTGAGAAATGTTAAAAAGGCGCTTTTCCAAAAGAGCGCCTTTTACATTATATTGCTTTTTGTGAATGCTTTTTCCAAGAAAATTTTTGAATTGTACGATAAGCTCTTCCGTTAAAATAAAAGAAGAAACTTGTCATGCCTCCAACTTTTATTAACCTTTTTGCCAACTTATTAAGCTCTTTGTGAGTTGCCACTTTATCGTCTGATAAATAAACACCTAATAAACCCCGATTAATTAATTTATGAAAATTTTCATGAGGAATACCGCTTAACTGATAATCTGCTTGTTCTACAAAATACTCTAACCTTTCCATCATGGTGGCTTCTGAATCATAGTAACTGCAAAAATTCAAATCACCGCCCAGCTCATCTTCCTCTTGATCAATTAAGTAATCGAGTAAAATATGAAGACCTTGAATATATGGAAAATAACTATCTCTTATTTGTTGTGCTTGTTTTTCCTCAAAATTTTCTTGGAAAGCATACGCAACTAAGCAAAAGATGCCAAGTGTTGACCCGGTACATGCTGAAAACTCATACCATTCCATCTCGGGAAGACTGTTTTTATGATTCTCAAACCAATTTTCAAGTCTTGGAACACGCTCATCTTTTTTCACATGCTTATGTACCTGAAGATCGCAATAATAGCGTGAAAGCTCCAGTAAATATTTTGATATCATCGGATAGTGCTCTAACTTAGAAAGAACGTTTTGACATGTTTGAACTAAACTGTTCAAATAACCACCATCATCTTGATCTTCTCTATATTTGTAGTACTCCTTGCAAGGTTCACCACATGTTAGTGCATCAAGCATAGATTGGTGTAACATACGAAAATCAACTGGGTCTAACGATGTACTTCGATCACATAAATTATCTAAATAATCGCTTATTGTTTGATATGCTACAATAAACTCGATACATTGTTGTTTATGTGGACCTGATATCATGGCTAAAATCCCACCACCTTCACAGTGAAATTCTTTGTCCTGAATACTGTTTAAAGCTTGAATTCTCAATTCCTGATTTGGTATTTTTTCTGCCTGTACTCTCCATTGTCCAATATAAAAGTGAACAATCGGAAAGATCTCTCTATATACTTTGGTCATTAATTTTATCGGATGCTGTGGTATAGTCAAAGGGAGTGTCACCTCTTGTTTCTTTTTTTATCAATTAGCTCACTTGTCATATGAAGTCGACAAAGTAAGTTTACACACTAAGTCACGGACTCAGAATAGTTATCAAAAAAACGTTTAGCTGTTTCAAATACCTGATCTCTTTCAGGCTCACTAAAGATTTCATGATAGAGCCCTTTCCATTCCTTATAACTTTTCTCCAGTAGATCCACTTTGTTAAACCACTTCTTCACTAGTGATTTATCAACAATTTTGTCTTCTCCGCCTTGCATAAGCAGCAGGGGAACTTGTTGAAATTTGCCAACCTGATTTTGAGCTTCTTCCATAGCTTTTATCAACTCACGATACCACCTTACTGAAACCTTTGTCACATATAAAGAGTCGTTTTCATCTAGCTCCTGTACTGATTTATTACGTGTGGCAATCTCTACGCTTAATTTAGAATCGACTTTAAACGAAGGTGCGATCAAATTTAATCCTTTCGAAGCCAGTTCTATAGCTTTATTTGGTTTAAACAAAATTCCTAGACAGGGAGAAGATAAAATAACTGCTTTTATTTCATGATGCTTTTCTTGTAGAGCCCTGATCACTACCAGCCCACCCATGCTATGTCCTAATAAAAATAAAGGTACCCCGAACTTTTTCGCTTCAGTTAGCCAAATATTCACTTCTTTTATATATTCATCAAAAGATTTGATATGTCCTCTTCTTCTTGTTGAAGTTCCTTGCCCAGGTAAATCTCCCATGACCACATGGTAACCTGACAAACGCCACATTTCTACCAACCATTTATAGCGACCGTGATGTTCTGCTGCTCCATGAATAATCACGATAACTCCTTTTACAGGTTCAATCTCAGCTTTCCATTTCCACAATTCCACTACCTTCTTTCACTTTCTTCTTTGTCTATTGATATAATAAATAAAGAATTCCCAACTGAAAGGAATGAAAAACATGATCTATCCTTATAAAGAAAAAAGTCCAAAGATCTCTGAATCAGCTTTTATTGCTGACTACGTTACAATTACAGGCGATGTTGAGATTGGAGATGATTCCAGCATTTGGTTTCAAACAGTTATTCGTGGTGATGTTTCCCCTACTGTTATAGGAAAACGTGTGAATGTTCAAGATTTGTGCTGTCTTCATCAAAGCCCAAACAAACCTCTTATCCTTGAAGATGATGTTACCGTTGGACATAGTGTTATCCTACATAGTTCAATTATTCGCCGAAAAGCATTAATTGGTATGGGATCCATCATTTTGGATGGTGCAGAAGTTGGTGAAGGAGCCTTTATTGGAGCAGGCAGCCTTGTCCCTCCCGGAAAAAAAATCCCTCCTAACACACTTGCTCTAGGTCGACCTGCGAAGGTTGTAAGAACATTAACATCAGAAGATCTGTTAGACATGGAAAGAATTCGTCGTGAATATGTTGAAAAAGGTCAATATTACAAAGCAATTCAATCTTAGAAAAACACGATTTACCGCCAAGAATGGCGGAAGTCGATGTCTTTTCTTATACTTTAAACCTTTATAGTTAAACTTTCTTAAAGTATAAAAAATAAAAAACTCTTCTGAGTAAGGAATATGTATTTATTCTTCAATTCCTTACTCTGTTAGCATTATTAATGATCCCCATTTATTTAATACCACTCTTCCACCTTACAAACTAAGTATATTTCATTTAAATATTTTCACTTTTCATCAACAAACATTAATTTTGTGAATATTATGTGAAGGAATTTTTTACATTTTCTTATTATTAACTAAATAATTCTCTACTAAAATAATAGAAAAGGGGTAAATAAAGGAGCGTCCAAATGAAAACAAAGCTGATGACCAACATGTACAATTTCGAATGCAGGCTGTTTCGAAGTGTTAATCGTCATTTCGATCAAAAAATGCTGAACTTTTATTTTCGAAACATTACACACCTAGGTGGTGCTATTTCAACCATTGCAGTTTGTTTATTTCTCGTTTTTTTCACAAAGGACCTTTTACAAATCATCGGTATAACATGTGCAATCTCTCTTCTATTCAGCCATTTACCGGTTGCACTGGTAAAAAAGTTATATCCAAGAAAACGGCCCTATCTAGCTTTGCTTGAGACTAAGGTACCTGCAAATCCTTTAGAAGATCATTCCTTTCCATCCGGACATACAACAGCCATTTTTTCTGTAATTATTCCATTTATTTTATTTATGCCTCAGCTAACAATCATTCTTTTACCAATAGCCATCAGTGTGGGCCTTTCTAGAATGTATCTGGGGTTGCACTATCCTTCTGACGTATTAGTGGGCTGCTTATTTGGAAGTTCTGTTGGATTTCTATGCTACACGATCATAACCAGGTTCTTTATATTGCCTTTGTAATGTGTAAAAAATAGTGCCTCATATTAGGTACCTTTCATTTATGTAATTGGAGGGATTGCATTGAGAATAGCTATTTTCACAGATACTTTTTCACCTGATGTTAACGGGGTTGCAAGAACCTTAAAGCGTTTTACAGATTATCTTGAAGAGAATGGCTATGAATACAGAGTTTTTGCACCTGTTAGTACAAAGGAAAGCATGTTTTCAAGCCATATCCATCGTTTCACAAGTTTACCATTCTTCCTTTATCCTGAATGCAGATTAGCACTGCCAAACATGCTGCATGTTAAAGCTGAGCTACAGCGTTTCAAGCCGGATTTAATTCATGTAGCCACTCCATTTAACATTGGTATTTGCGGATTGCATTATGCCAAAAAGCTCGGTATTCCTATTGTAGGATCTTATCATACCGATTTTGACCAATATTTAGAGTATTATGATTTTCAGTTTTTATCGAAAGTGTTATGGAAATACATGCATTGGTTCCATAAACCTCTCCGAAAGATATTTGTACCTTCAAAGGAAACACTGGAACAATTAAAACGAAAGGGCTTTTCAAATCTTCGAATTTGGGGAAGAGGTGTTGATTGCAATCTATTTCATCCAAACTATCAAATCGAAGAAATTCGTAGGAAATATCAAATCAAAGAAAAATATATCCTCTCTTATGTAGGCAGATTAGCTCCGGAAAAAGATATTAAGACATTAATGGATATCACAAAAAAACTTCCTAAGCATTTTCAAGAAAATGTTCACTGGTTAATTGTTGGTGACGGACCAGCAAAAGAAGAGATGCAGAAAAATGCTCAACATAATCTGACATTTGTGGGATATGTAAATGGTGTAGAACTCGCTCAAATCTATTCATGTTCTGATGTGTTTGTGTTTCCATCCCCGACTGAAACATTTGGGAATGTTGTTTTAGAAGCATTGGCTTCCGGAACACCCGTTATTGGGGCAAACTCAGGTGGAGTAAAAAACATTATTAAACCGTTGGAAACTGGATTTTTATGTGAACCTAAAAATACAGAGCAATTTATAGAAGCAATTATTCATTTATTAGAAGATTATTCATTTCGTAACAAAATGGGAGAAGCTGCCCGTGAGTATGCCTTAACTCAAACTTGGGATCATATATTTAACGGTTTATTGAAGGAATATGAAGATGCATTAGAAGAAAAACATATACGTTATGCCTAAACAAAGAGGAGCATTATTGCTCCTCTTCATGATCATGATGATGTTCGGATGTTTCACTTTTCTCATCCTGTTTTGTTGAAGAATCAGTATCAGTATCACTATTACCTACTTGAATGTTCATCGAAGGCATAATATGATACCCTTCTGCATTTGTATGGGCAATAATTTCATATTGCCCATCAGACTTGTACGTATAATCGATCGTATATTTTCCTTTATCTTTTGAATTAGCTGTTATTTTTTCGGATTCTTCCTCACGTTTGATTTCAAACTCAACATCTGCATCATCCACAAATTCCTCACCAACAGTAACTACTGCAGTAATCGTTTCTTTCTTTCCTTTTTCTACTTGTTCATTAGCTATAATTTGAACTTGCGGAGCCAAAACTTCATTTGTCGTATTCATGCTTTCCTGATCAGATTCATTTGCTTGAAACTGACTTTGACAGCCACTACTTATAAATATTACTATACCTAATGATATCCCGATAAGAAACGCCTTCATTTATATCCTCCTGTATTTTTCTATATTAACTATATCATTGACTTGACCAATAATTTCAACAAAAGAATTGCGATTTTTTGAACAATACGGACCCTTTCAATAATACACTATTAAAGGCATGTTTCCAAATATTAGTAAAAAAATCTTGGCATAAAAAAAGAATGACCCTATACAGGCCATTCTTTTCATCAATTATTACTTATGCGCAGCATTACTAAGTGCTTCCGCTTTATCTGTTCTTTCCCATGGAAGATCTAAGTCATTTCGACCAAAATGTCCATAAGCAGCCGTTTGCTTGTAGATAGGACGTCTCAAATCAAGCATTTTAATGATTCCCGCAGGACGTAGATCAAAGTTGCTGCGAACAACTTCCACTAATACTTCTTCCGAAACTTTTCCTGTTCCAAATGTATCAATAGATATAGATACAGGTTGTGCTACACCAATTGCATACGCTAATTGAACTTCACACTTTTCAGCTAATCCTGCAGCAACAATATTCTTTGCAACATAGCGAGCAGCATATGCAGCAGAACGGTCAACTTTTGTTGCATCCTTACCTGAGAATGCTCCACCACCATGACGAGCATATCCGCCATAAGTATCAACAATGATTTTACGACCAGTTAAACCTGCATCACCTTGTGGTCCACCAATTACGAAACGACCAGTAGGATTAATAAAGTATTTAGTATTTTCATCAATTAATTCTTTAGGAACAACTGGATTGATAACATATTCTTTAAGATTGCGTTGAATTTGTTCCAATGTAACTTCCGGGTGATGTTGAGTAGAAATAACAATTGTATCAATACGAACCGGTTTGTTATTTTCATCATATTCAACCGTTACTTGTGTTTTACCATCCGGACGAAGATATGGAAGAATCTCTTCTTTACGTACCTCTGTTAAACGGCGGGATAATTTATGAGCTAAAGAAATTGGCAGTGGCATTAATTCCTTCGTTTCGTTACAAGCAAATCCAAACATTAATCCTTGGTCACCTGCACCGATTGCTTCAATTTCTTCATCAGACATTTGTCCTTCACGAGCTTCAAGTGCTTGGTCAACACCCATTGCAATATCTGCTGATTGTTCGTCAATAGATGTTAAAACAGCACATGTTTCTGCATCAAAGCCATACTTTGCACGAGTATATCCGATATCTTTAATTGTTTCACGAACAATTTTAGGAATATCAACATACGTACTTGTTGTAATTTCTCCAGCAACCAGTACTAAACCTGTTGTAACAGAAGTTTCGCACGCTACACGTGCGTTAGGATCCTTTGAGATAATTGCATCAAGAATTGAATCTGAAATTTGGTCACAAATCTTATCTGGATGGCCTTCTGTTACAGACTCAGAAGTAAATAGACGTTTTTTAGACATAGTTAAAAGCTTCCTCCTCATATTTGTTCATTCAGTTGATCCGGAACTCTTCCCAAAGTTTGACCTTTAGAAAATCACGTTGGCATATTTGTGAACAGAAGTATTATGTACCTTTACCACAATGCTTGTCCTGGTAAAACTCTAATGAAGAAAATACTTATTTCTGTTATCAAAAAAACCTTTCCCCTATGAGGAAAGGTTTGTTATCGTTCATCGCCTTTCGCTCTTATCGATCAAGGGCTTTCGCCTTGCTTCAGGTTAGCACCTTTGCGTCGGAAAATTCGCCGGGAGTGCGCCTTTTAAACATAGTTCCACAGATTGGGACTTTTTTGCCTACGCAAGCTTACGCTTGTGTAGAATGATGCATAGCATCATTCTTGACCTAACAAAAACACAACATGAAACAAAACGAGTTTTGTTCATAACGTCTTTTATTAGGTCAGGCAAAAAACTGCTAATACTAGTAACTATATAATTAGTGCGCATTCGCCGCTTTCCTTTGATAGCAGGTTGCTGGGTTTCATAGGGCCTGTCCCTCCACCAGCTCGGGATAAGAGAATCCGTTCAAGGTCATATCATAGCGCACTAAGTTAATGGTGTCAACAGAAATCGACAGTTATTCCATATGAATTTTATTAAGCTTTAAGTAAATCTTAAGAATAGTATTCCCTTCATATAATGAAATATGAAATTAGTTTCAAAATATAGGATGTACAATTTTTTCAAAAAGCTCTCACAATTAGTATGTTCTAATAATATAAATGTGTTATACTATTAAATAACAAGAAATCACTTTTTCAGAAAGAAGGGTATGGGGATGAATGTAACTGATTTAACAAATGGGCTTATTCAGCTTGTTAATGGGGAAAATGCGAAGCATAATTTATCTGTGTCACAGCTTGTTGAAAAAGTACTCGAAAAAAAAGAAGGCGTTCTTACTTCTACAGGGGCAATAAGAGCGACGACTGGAGCATATACCGGAAGATCTCCTCAGGACAAATTTATAGTAGAAGAAGCTACTACTAAAAACATCATTAATTGGGGTACAGTGAACCAAGCAATTTCTTCGGAAGTATTTGATCGGCTTTATAGCAAAATGATTTCATACTTAAAAGAACGGGATGAAATATTTATTTTCGATGGTTTTGCCGGAGCTGATATTCGATATCAACTTCCATTAAAAGTCATAAATGAATTTGCATGGCATAATCTTTTTGCCAGTCAGCTCTTCATTCCTAATAATGGCGAAGAAACGATCACAAATGAACAACCTTTTACCATTTTGTCAGCTCCTCATTTTAAAGCAGACCCAGAAGTAGATGGTACAAAATCCGAAACCTTTATTATTATCTCTTTTGAGAAGAGAACAATTTTAATTGGTGGCACAGAATACGCAGGAGAGATGAAAAAATCTGTGTTTTCTGTGATGAACCTTTTATTACCTGAAAACAACATTCTTCCTATGCATTGTTCGGCAAACGTTGGATTTGAAGGGGATGTTGCTTTATTTTTTGGTTTGTCCGGAACAGGAAAAACCACACTATCAGCTGACCCTAACCGACGGCTCATAGGTGATGATGAACATGGATGGTCAACGTCAGGAGTGTTTAACATTGAAGGCGGTTGCTACGCAAAATGCATTAACTTAACAAAAGAAAAGGAACCTCAAATATATAATGCTATTCGATATGGATCTGTACTTGAAAATGTTGTTATTGATGAGTTCACCAGAGAAGCAGATTATAGTAATCCTTTCTACACAGAAAATACGCGTGCAGCTTATTCACTTTCAGCTATTGACAAAACTATAGTTCCTAGCATCGCAGGTCATCCACAAACAATTGTCTTTTTAACTGCTGATGCATTTGGAGTTCTTCCTCCCATTAGTAAATTATCGAGAGAACAAGCAATGTTTCATTTCTTAAGTGGATATACAAGTAAATTAGCTGGTACAGAACGAGGTGTAACAGCACCGGAAGCTACATTTTCAACTTGTTTCGGCTCACCATTTCTTCCGCTTGAAGCAACGCGGTATGCGAATATGTTAGGCCAAAAAATTGATGAACATAATGTTCAAGTGTTTCTTGTTAATACAGGATGGACAGTTGGAGCTTATGGTGAAGGAAAGCGAATGAAACTGCATTACACTCGATCAATGGTTCAAGCAGCTGTTGAGGGAGATCTTGACCATATTGAAACCGTGAAGGATGAAGTATTCGGACTAAATATTCCGATTCATGTCCCAGGTGTTCCAGATGATGTCCTTCAACCTCATAAAACATGGAATTCGCAAGAAGAATATTTCCTAAAAGCCAATGAGTTAGCTACAAAGTTTAAAGACAACTTCAAAAAATTCAAACATCTATCAACACATATTGAAAAACTAGGTGGACCAATTGTTTAAGTGAATATGGTTAAACGCAAAAGGGGCTTCTCATTTAGAGAGGTCCTTTTTATTGAACCTCTATCGTGTTGACCCTTATATCAATATTTTCAAGATTTATGGACAAACTTTAACTTGTAGGAGTGATCCCATTGTGAGGAAAAAAAATATTGAACATAACTTTCTAAAAATACTATTTCTATTTGGAGTCATTTCTTTGTTTAAAATTGTAAGAAAGCCGCCAATGAAAGACTGGTTAATTATCTTTTTATTTAAAGGTTATATTTCATCTATCTTGGATCACCTTCTAACGAAACGTGGATATATCGAATATCCTACTAAGCTATTTGAATCATTTGATGTAAGCTTTATTTATGATTATTTGTTATTCCCAATCACCTGTGTTTTCTATAATCAGGTAACTAAAACGTCAAAGAAACCAATGATTTTTATCAACGTTTTATTATTCAGTATACCAATGACGATTGTAGAACATTTGCTTGAGAAGAACACGACTCTAGTGACCTTTAGACGCGGCTGGAATAGCTTTCACAGTTTTCTCTCAGTCACTAGTACGTTTCTAATTGTTAGGGGTTTTATTGCAATGGTGAGGAAAGCTGACAATACACCTGTCGCAGCAAATGAATAGAAGATGTTCTTTGTCTTCTATTCATTTGTGGCTTATGACCTCAAGGGGCTAGGCGCTGGAGCTGGATGTCGCGCACTTATCCACAGTTCAAGAATTTTATCATTTCCTAGACGAGAAGAAAAAGGGGGATCCTTTGTAAATCCCCTTTATAAGAAACGTTAATTTGTTGAATTCAAGTTAATTAAACGATATGTTAAAATCGTATTCGTATTCGATAATTCTAGTTTTTGGACAATAGCTTGTCCTGTCATTTCTCCGCTTTTTGTTTTTCTTACTTCTACCGGAATATCGATTGGATAAATACGGTACCCTTCTTTTAATAGTTCAAATGTGTTTTCATCTATTCGGGTTTCTCTACCTTTTGTAACAATCATTGTATTAAATTCAACTGGCATTCCCAATATGAATTCCTCCTCTTCTTACTGATTGGACACTTCCATCATACCATCATTGCTTCTATCATTAAACGTGAATGTGCTGTTTTTTCATCCATAAACAAAGCTTTTGGAGTGTTTCTCGATTAGTACTTGGCGGAAAATAGTGTGTATACTCTTCAAAATACCAGCTCTCTACCTGTTTTCCTAACTCATTTAGACGTTTCTCAAGTCTGTAAGCATGCTCAACAGACACATTTTTATCTTGTACTCCATGTATAATTAAGACCGGTGCATGCAACCTTTCCAACTCATATAAAGGTGTTCTCCATTTATACCTTTTAGGATACTTTGAAGGTGTACCACCAATGACTCTCTTCATCATTCTACGTAAATCTTCTCTTTCTACATAGGTTAAGCTCATATCAGATACTCCTCCCCATGTAACAATTGAACATATATTTTCCACAACGATTCCGGCTAATAAAGCCATAACGCCTCCTCTTGAAAAGCCGAATGCATGAATACGTTCTTTATTTACTTTGGAATGACTTTTCAAAACTTCGATGGCTGAAATCGCATCATAACGATCTTCCCCGGCAAAATCTTCATTTCCTTCTCCACCTTGGTTCCCCCTGTAAAACGGTGCCATAACGACAAATCCCTCTGAGGCAAATTGAACAATTCTCCCAACTCTTACCATTCCTACATTTTTTATCCCACCACGTAGGTATAGCAGCCCATCATATGTACCCTCAAGCTTTGGCTCTGCAAGCAGCCCTTTAATCTTTAACCCCTTCGACAGGTATGTCACAATCCATATATTTATTTGTGGACTAGGGGATGGAAATTTGACTTTACTTATCACTTTACCATTCATTTTTTTCACTCTTTCTTTCTTCTCTCATTGACTTTGTAAACCTTGTACTTTATTACTTTACCCAATTTAACGTGAATCATTTTTTCTAGGCATTCACACATTTTTAAGAATAATCATAAATTATCCTATATCCGCTAGTATTTAATCTTCATATTGTAACGAAGATTATCTTTTATTGTACAAAAATCAGTGATGCTGTGCATCAAGGAGGTTAAAGTATCATGAAAAGACGATTAGCTTGGGTTTGTATTGCATTCCTTCTTCTATTTACAATTACTGCCTGCAGCCAAAACAAAACCGAAACCATTCGACTAGCTGAAGTCACTCATTCTATTTTCTATGCACCCTTATATGTCGCAATGGCAGAAGGTTTTTTTGAAGAAGAGGGTCTTAATGTGGAATTAACAACTACGTGGGGTGGAGACAAGACAATGACAGCCCTCTTGTCTGACGGAGCGGATATTGCATTGGTTGGATCTGAAACTTCTATCTATGTTCATGCCCAAGGCTCAAATGATCCAATTATCAATTTTGCCCAACTTACCCAAACTGATGGGACATTTCTCGTAAGCCGGGAAAAGATCGACTCATTTGATTGGGAGCAGTTAAAAGGAAGTACCTTTTTAGGTCAAAGAAAAGGTGGAATGCCTCAGATGGTCGGGGAATTTGTATTAAAACAACATGGAATTGATCCTCGTTCAGACCTGGAGTTAATTCAAAATGTTGATTTTGCTAATATCCCTAGTGCCTTTGCATCAGGAACAGGTGATTATGTTCAACTATTTGAACCAACAGCAAGTATCTTTGAAAAAGAAGGTACAGGTCATATCGTTGCTTCCTTTGGAGCAGAATCGGGCAGTGTTCCTTATACAACTTTTATGAGCAAACAAAGCTTCTTAGATGATAACGCAGAAACTGCTAAAAAATTCACAGCTGCCATATATAAAGCACAGCAATGGGTAGATAAAAAAAGCGTTGAAGAAATTGCCGCATCCATTGCCTCTCAATTTGAAGATACAGAGCTTGAAATTATCGAAACTGTTGTTGAAAGATACAAGGAACAAGGATCTTTCTCATCAGACCCTATTTTAGAAGAAGATGAATGGAATAACTTACAAGACATTATGGACGAAGCAGGAGAACTTCCAGGGCGTGTTGATTATGAAACACTTGTCAACACATCTTATGCAGAAGAAGTTACTAATTAGGAAGGAGAAACCTTTATGTCATTTTTACTTGTCGAAGATGTTCGTCATATATATTTAACAAAGGACAGTGCAACTGTAGCGCTTGAAGGTATTCAACTGGCTGTGGAGGAAGGGGAGTTTATCTCCTTCCTTGGACCAAGTGGGTGTGGAAAAACAACATTGCTTTCTATTATCGCTGGCCTTATTAAACCTGTCCAGGGTAGAGTGAAAATTGCAAATTCACTTATCACAAAGCCGGATTCTGCTATCGGTTACATGCTTCAGCAGGATTATTTATTTCCGTGGAAAACAATTGAAGAAAATGTAACGTTAGGTCTAAAAATTACAGGGAGAAAAACATTTGAATCAACAAAATCAACCTTAGAAATGCTAAAAGATATGGGACTTGATCAAGTAGAAAAGCAGTTTCCCCATCAATTATCCGGAGGTATGAGACAACGTGCTGCTTTAGTTCGAACGTTAGCAACTGATCCTAAAATTTTTCTGCTTGATGAGCCCTTTTCTGCACTTGATTATCAAACAAAATTAAAACTTGAAGACTTAGTTGTCAAAACATTAAAGGATTTTAATAAAACAGCCCTTCTCGTAACACATGATATTGGAGAAGCTATTGCAATGAGCGATCGAATTTTTGTTTTTTCTGCAAGACCCGGAAGAATAAGAAAAACATATGTAGTACCTAAAGAATTAAGAGATCTTACACCATTTCATGCAAGACAGCATCCTTCGTTTTCTACATTATTCCAACAAATATGGAAGGAGTTAGATCAGTATGAAACAGAATGAAAGCATTGAACTCCTTCATCGAAATTATAAGCGTAATGTAGCACGGGAAAAGATGTGGGTAAAGTTTTATCAACTTCTGATTTTCATCAGTTTTTTCAGTCTTTGGGAGCTTGCAAGTCGAAGAGATTGGATTGATCCCCTTCTATTTAGCTCTCCTTCTAAGGTCTGGAATTTGTTTATTACGAAAATTACGGATGGAACACTTCTTCCACATATCGGAGTTACGTTATTCGAGACGGTCTTAGGATTTATCTTAGGAACTTTGCTTGGCGCAATGCTTGCAGCATTGCTATGGTGGTCTGCCAGATTATCAAAAATTCTTGATCCTTATCTTGTTATCTTAAATGCCATGCCTAAAGTAGCTTTAGGACCAATACTAATTGTCGGTCTAGGGCCGGGCTTTGTATCCATTATCGCAATGGGAACGATTATATCAGTTATTATTACAACAATTGTTGTGTACACCTCTTTTAAAGAAGTGGACACCAACTATATCAAGGTTCTCCAGACATTTGGTGCTAAAAAAATTCAGATTTTTAGGGATGCTATCCTGCCTGCCTCTTTTCCAACGATTGTGTCTACTTTAAAAGTAAATGTTGGTTTATCATGGGTAGGGGTCATCGTTGGAGAGTTTCTCGTCTCCGCAAAAGGGCTGGGATATATGATTATATATGGTTTCCAAGTATTTAACTTTACGCTTGTTCTATTGAGCCTATTGATTATTGCTGTCTTTGCGACAATTATGTATCAAGGTGTGGAACTAGTAGAAAAAAAGCTTGTAAAATCAGAAAAAAGAGGCTGAATGAGACGATCCCATTAAAGGGATTTGTCACATGTCGCCTCTTATTTTTATTCTTTTTTCCACTTCTTGTAAACTTTTTTGTAAAACATCGTCTTTCATAATAAAGCTATATTGCTTGTTTGTTTGGATATTTTCCGGAAGTTTATCTAATAAAACAGGCCCATATGTTTCAAAATATCCTTCTTGTTTTTCAAGTCTATCGATTCTAGCAAAATAAATATTTTTCACAATGACTTTTTCTTTCCCTCTTACTTTATATTGTCCAATGTATTCAATGTTGTGTACAATTCCACCAGTTTCCTCTTTTACCTCTCTAATCGCAGCTTCCAGCGCAGTTTCATTTGCTTCCACCTTACCACCCGGAAACTCAATCCCGCGATCAGAATGCTTTGTTAATAGCCATTTCTGCTTGTGCCTACAAACAACCCAAACATGCTTAGGTTCTTTTGAAAACGGATGATCGTCAAATGACAATAAAACCTCATTGTGATAATAATCAATAAATCGGTACATAGTTGATCCCTCAATTTTTTCCTTATCTATTCAAATCTTATCACAATGTCAAATCTATGTGTAAGAGTTTATTCTTGTTCATCAATTTTTGACATAAGCTGTTGGGAACGGATATGCTCCCTTGCTTCTTCATCACCTAGCTCATATATCATTCGATAGATTTTTTGATGCGTATCATCAATCGCATCATTTTCTCGATCATAATGATATTGTACATACGGTGTATGAGAGCGAAGAAATCCTTGAAAATCCGCAGAATAGACTTGGTCAAAATACTCACGCAGTTGAACAATTTCTTCGTCTGTTGCTTCAATTTTGAAATCCCATGCAGAAACAGTGCTTAATTGAGAGATTTGCCCACTTCCAACCGTAATATAATATGTCTTCTTTGTTTGATCCATGATGCCCACTCCTTCTTTTTATTCATTCCATTATCTTTTGCCCTTATGTATTGCATTATTCTCTATGTCGATAAGATAGAATAGAACTTTCATTAAAAGTTAAGGATAAATTAAATACCGGTAAACTATGAATGGAGGATAAAAAGTGGATCATCAAATCTTTTTTAATTCTGATCACAGTCAGTTTCGAGCTGACGAAGAAGATGTTTTGGCATACGTTCAATCCATTATTAGCCATACAAATAAACAGGAAATTCTCAATTGGGTAAAAGAACTGCCTGAACAGGAAATTCAGTCAATGATCATCCCTTTTATGACAGAAAAGATGTCAAAAGAGATAGCTGAAAAAGAGTATTAATAAAGAAGGGACTGTTCCATTTATCATCATGGGACAGTCCCTTCTTACTTACTTACCTAAGAATGACTTTAACATCCAATTATGCTTTTCCAACCCTTGGTGAATGGCAAGAAGCATATCGCCTGTCGTTTCATCTCCAACCTCTGCAGCTAAATCCATACCTTCTTTTAATTCCTCTGCAAGTTTACTAAAATCTTCATAAATGCTTTGAACCATTTGTTGTGCTGATTCGTTTCCTTCAGCTTCATTCACAGAAGAGATCTCTAAGGATTCTTTCATCGTTGCTACAGGTTCACCATCAAGTGCTAATAATCGTTCAGCTAACTCATCAATATGAACAGCTGCTTCATTGTAGAATTCTTCAAATTTTTCATGTAAGGTAAAGAAGTTTTCTCCTTTTACAAACCAATGATAATTATGTAATTTCACATACAACACTGTCCAATTGGCTATTTGTTTGTTTACTGTTGCGATTAATTTGTCTGACATTATTTATTCCTCCTTTTGCATCTACTATATATTTACCCCAAATAGTTTGCTCTAAAACCTTGTGGTTAAACATTAATTGCCTCATAGGTAATTTTTCATGATAATATTAGAAAAACAAGACTTACAGCCGAAGGTGGAAATCAATGTCTTTTCTTTTATTTTAATCCTTTAATTAAGTTAAACATTTCTAAAGGATTAAAGAAATAGTGCTTGGAAACAGGAGGAAATACAGTGAAAGTTGTTTTTATTATTTGTATTATTATTGTTATCGTTGTCCTTTTATTAAGTGTTTTAACCACAAGTAAAGCTTACCAATACAAACATACAATTGATCCTATTAAAAAATCTGATGATGATGAAAATAAAAAGCAAAGTAACGAGAAAAATTAAAAACACGCATTTGCGTGTTTTTAATATTTTTCGTATACATATGGTGTTTCCGGTTGTTCGATAACTTCAATACTAGATACATCAATGGAAGGCAATGTCCAATCTTGATAGTTTGTCGTTGTTAGTGTCCCCTTTAGTTTCACCCACTTATCATCGCCATATTGACCCGCTTCAGGGAATGATGCTAGTGTTCCAAAAACAGAAGCATCGGCCACACAGCAGGATAAACCAAACCTTGCGATAACAAATTGATTTTCATTAAAGTCGTGCTCACGAAAGACAAACCCTATTATCTCCACCTTTTTCCCAACAAATTTTTCAGGACTCTGGTCAATAATGGTTGTCATAGCAATATAGTTCTCATCAGTAAATTGAATAGTTTCCATTTCCAGCATCTCTTTTTCTAACTGAGCATAAATATCCACAGGACGCTCTTGAACTTCAAACCCCTCAGGATGCTCTAGAGGTACTTCAGGTATATTACTGGAAGACTCTAAAACCTTATCACCTATCCTCTCATCTAGCTCCTCCATATAAGCCTCGGGATCATTTAGATATGCTTCAGCTTTTTCTGTTCCAGTGCCGCCTTCCTTCACAGGCTGTGGATCTGCCGTTGCAAAGGATTTAAAACCTCGTTTAGCAGCAACTGAACTATCTAATATAACCTCTGGAAAAAGAAAGCCAGTTACGATCGGAATGATAAACAATAGATAAACAAAAATTGAACGAACTGGAGTAGATGGGGCCGTATGATCTATTCCACAATCACAATAAAGCTCTGCTTGCTTCTTTGACCCGCTTCTCCATATTTGAATAACTCCTAAAATTAAAAAGACGATAATCGCAAAATACATAAAAGGCATCATTTTAGGTGCGATAAAATTGACCATGTTTCCTGTAATGAGCAATTTTATCATTAATAATGTAAAACCAATTAAGATGATGCCGCGAATATATACTTGAAAACGGTATTGACTTTGTTGATTATCCACCTTGGGCTGCCTCCCTTCTTATAGAAAAATTGTTTGATAAATGATGATCGAGACATAAACAACGACTGTAACAACAGCGATGAATGCCGCGACAAACTTTGCTTTAAAAAAGGCAAAGAGCATAATTGTATTTTTCAGATCAATCATTGGTCCGTAAACTAAAAAGGCAAGCAACGAACCAGTTGTAAAGGTTCCTCCGAAAGTTGCTGCTACAAATGCATCTGCCTCAGAACATAATGATAAAATATATCCGAATCCCATCATGATAGCAGGAGAAAGAAATTCGCTGCTGCCAAGTTCTGTTAATAATGTACGATCAAGAAATGTTTGGAAAAGACTAGCAATAAAAGCCCCAATAATTAAAAATTTACCCATTTCAAAAAATTCATCACTGGCATGAAACAAAGTGGATTTTAACTTCCCTACCTTCTCCTCGCCTTTTAACTGAACAGTGGTCGTTAATTCTTCCTTTGTCCATTTTAGCTGATTTCGATTCTTAAAAATGAGGTACATGATAAACCCAATGATTATGGATAACACAAATGCCAGTCCCATTCTTGCATAGGCAATATGCAGCTGTGAAGAAAAAGCATAGTAAGTTGATGCAAACACCACTGGATTTAAAATTGGAGCACCTACTAAAAAGACTACTCCTACATGCAAAGGCATACCCTTTTTCATTAATCTTCTTACAATAGGAACAATCGCACATTCACAAATAGGAAAGATTGCTCCAAGTAAGGCGGCTGGTAATAAAGCTAGAACTGCATTTTTAGGCAATACCCGTTTAATAAAATCTTCTGACACAAATGTTTGAATAAGTGCCGAAACAAAAACTCCTAATAGAATAAATGGTATGGCTTCTAGTAAAATACTTAAAAACATTGTATTAACAGTCAAAAGTTGAGAGGGAATATTCCACTCAATCTCATGAAAATCAATGAATAAAAACAAGTAAAAAAACAAGCCTATTAAAGCTAGTGCAAGAGACTCTCTCAAAAATGGCAATACAGTTCGATTCATATTTAAACTCCTAACCTATTATTCTTTGTACTATATCATACTAGTTTCCAAAAAGGATTATGACCGATAATTTGAAATCCTTTGGTCCTTTTCTTACAATTTTTGATTACTTACGACACCTTAAGACAAATTGGTGAGATTTAATCGTTGATGTTTTCTATCGACATACAGTATACTCTCAATATCGAGTAAGTGAGAGGGGATCAAGATGACAAGAAAGATTAACTTACCACCCAAAAAAGAACGTCATAAACTTTTTGGCTCCGTCGAACCAGGAGTAAAGCTGAAGCCAACTGAAAAAGACAAAATGCCTGATCTACAAAATACGAAAAAAGATTTTCTTTTTACTATAGATGCAGTTGGAATTAGTAATGTAAAGCACCCTATTATCATACATTCTAGTTTACTTCCAAAACAACAAACAACGATTGCAAATTTTAAAATGACAAGTAAAATTTCTCATGATTCAAAAGGAACGAATATGAGTCGTTTTACCGAACAGTTAGAACAGTATCGCCAAAATGGAGGTTTTCAACTTACTTTAACAAATCTCTATGACTTTACAAAAGAGCTTGCGGAACGCCTTAAACAACAAGATGCTAGTATTGAAGTATCTTTCCCATGGTTTTATGAAAGAAAAGGCCCTAGTTCAGAGTTGGTAGGACTCAATCATGCTGAGGCTACAATTTCTGTTTCGTATGAGCAAGGTATTGGGTTTACGAGCACTGCCTCATTAAAATGTGCTGTTACCACTCTCTGCCCTTGTTCTAAGGAAATTAGTGAATATTCTGCTCATAATCAACGCGGATTTGTCACAATGAATATTGAGTTTACGAATGACTACCATGAGGAAATTGACTGGAAGGCGGCATTATTAGAAGCTGCTGAAACGAATGCCAGCGCCATGATTCATCCTGTATTAAAACGTACAGATGAAAAAGTTGTAACAGAAACAGCGTATGAGAACCCTCGATTTGTGGAGGATATGGTTAGACTAGTAGCTGCTGACTTATATGAAATGGATTTTGTTCAAGCTTTTTCAGTTGAATGTCGGAATGAAGAATCCATTCACTTGCATGACGCCATTGCAAATTTAAGTTATAGAAAAGAAGTCTGATTTTATTTTCTAGCATTGAATATATGATTTAGATAAGAAATAGGATTATATGACAACGGTTTGTCATATAATCCTATTTTTTTACAAGCTGTTAACCTCCTAATTTTTAAAAGAAGGATCAGCTTTATCATCGGCATGATAAACAATCCAATCAGTACCGTTATCATCGGTTATTACTGCATTGTGACCTGGACCAGCAAATAACTTCTCCCCTATATCATCAGGAAAATGTCCAATTAAAAATAACGTACCTCCGCCTAATTGTAGATCTTTTCCATCTTTATCAACATAGGGCCCCTTAATGTTCTTAGACCGACCAACAGCCACATTATCACCACTATTTTCTCCTTCACAGTAAGTACCTCTTGAGCCAAAGAAATAATAATAACGATCTCGTTTCATTATATATTTTTCAGTCATTTTTTAATGGGGCAAGAGATAGGGTTTCACTGCAAGGCTTTGCTGAACAAAGTAAAATAAATCCTTGTTTCTTTTCTTCTTCCGTTATACCTTGTGAGTCTTCATGTCTGACAAAACCTTCTTTTAGGTGAACGATACACTTCCGACAATGACCAAATTGACATTCAAATTCAACAGGAGCTCCTTTTTGTAATAGACTTTGTAATAGAACTCTATCTCGTTCTACTGGATATGTTTTTTTAGTGGGCTCCCAACATACTACAGGGATCATCTTAATACCCCATAACGCTTTTTCATTTCATTCGGTGCGTCTATTTCATCAAGCCACTGTATGAATAATTGTTCCAACCTTTCAATTTCTGCATGATGATGATCTAACAGATTATTTCCTTCATTAGGATCTAGCTCCACATGGTAAAGCTCCTTTTTATAAGAAGGAATGCGATATTCCATTGTATAACGCTGATTTTCCTGTTCAAACTGACCACGCCGGCCAATAAATGTTCGACCAGGTTCACGAACGCCATACCAATAAAGTTTATTGTCCTCTATTGGTGGTAAATATAATGACCATTTTCCGTCAGACACTCTGATTATATCACCGAACTTTCCAGAAAAGACCGCTTGTCTTGTTGATATGCTTTTACCTTTTAGGATCGGCAATAAGCTTTTTCCATGTAACTGTAATGAACGTTCTGATATTCCTTCCCAAGCCTTTTTATGTCCTGAACCAGCAATTGGTTTATGAACGTTAACATTTCGCGGGAGGTCAATGTTTAATGAGTCGATGATCGTTGGAAAAATATCGATTAACTGTACTAGTTGGGATGATCTTGAATTGGGTTTTCCCTCTGGATGATAAATCATGAGTGGAATATGGCTCATTTCTGAATAAAGTGGAACTAAATCAGGTTTCCCAACAAGCCCATGTTCCCCCAGGAAAAAGCCATGATCTGTTGTAACAACAATGACAGTATCATCCCATAGGTTTAATTGTGAAACCTTATCCATAAAATAGCCAAACCAATGGTCAACTAATGTTAATTCTGCTGTATATAACGTTCTCATTTGCAAGAGCTCTTCTTCATTAAAATAATTAGCCGAACCGTATACCGGGCTATGAGGCAGATTTTCCTTCAAGCCATTTGGATATAACGCTTCAACTCGGTGTAATGGGGGGTCCCAAGGCTCATGTGGATCAAAGCATTCAACCATTAAGCAAAAGGGACGATCTCTTCTAAGCTTTTCTGTTGCATTTGTTTCTAACCATGATGCTGCTCGTCGAAATACTTGTGGTGCATATAGCTCTTCTTCATACCTTTGGTTGCCACGAAGATTTTTTTGATGTAAATACCATGCTCCACTTCTAGTATGATCTAGTGATTCTTTTATGCCATTATTTAAAGGTTCAGTTAAATAGGGATCATGCTCTTGTCCTCTGATCATATCCCATCCATTAAAGCCGAAATGATAGTTACCTGCATCGCGTTCCAATATATGATAATGATCACTAATAAGCATATTAATGTAATGATGTGAACGGAGAAGGTTGAACATATCAAGATCATCATCCTCCAAAGGTCCCCAGCCTCGCCATGGGAATTCATAACGTCCAGTCCAAAAATCCCTCCTAACAGGCATACAGGGAAAACTCCCCAGGTATGCTTGTTCAAAAATCGTTCCTCGACTTGCAAATTGATCAAAATTTGGTGTTTTTATTTGCTTTTTAAAATATTGGGATGCTTTTTCGGTTCCATAACAGCTTAAATGATCTCTCCGAAGAGTATCGATCATTATAAAAATAACATTCATTTTTCTCACCCTTAAGTCGTATTAATCTATTTAGGTTCAAAAGTTTAAGATAGAAATTCATATATATTTCTAGGTAAATAATGTTGGTTGCTTATAATTGACCATTAATTGTGAAGAGCCCCCATCTGGGGATCCAATGGGTCAAAGCAAGTGTTCGGACATGTTAATACGCCTTAGGATTTACGAAGACTTAAAAGGACCTGAACACGGGTCCTTTTAAGTCTTCTTCTATTTTTTAGCTTTACTTTGAAAATGTTATTTTCTTTCCTTCATTAATTTCGCGAATCAAAATAAGATCTACTTTTGGAATCTGATTATAGGTCAAGAGACCGTTGATTTCCTGCTCGACGTCAGTTAGTTGGGTATAGCAAAAGCCTTCCTTAAAACCTTTATTTCATCGTCAAAGGCAAAATCCCATTGACCGTTTAGATTGAGCCATTCCTTTCGAATGAAATCTGGTCTTGAATATTCTTGTCTTGGAATGAACGTCAATTTACTCCCACCTTATTCATCAATCTTTTTAGATTGTTTGCGTTTAGTGAAAGGCTTTCATATGGATTACGTTCAAATTCTTCCTGTTCAACGGTAAACCACTCGATATTAAAGCTATTCCCAGTTTTAATAAGTGATTCAAAATCTAATTGACCATTGCCAATTTCTGTTCCTTTTTTATGCCCATCAACAATCTTTAAATCTTTTAAATGTAAGGAAATAATTCGATCTTTATATTTGTTGATGATTTGTAATGGATCTTGATTAGCGAAGGTTGCCCAATAACAATCAAGTTCAATCTTTACGAGGTCTGGATTCGTGTTATCAAAAAGATAATCAAACCCTGTTTGATCTCCAACACTCTCAAATTCAAAATCATGGTTATGATAGCCAAAAATAAAGCCAGCATTTTTACACCTAAGCCCAATTTCATTTAAGGTTTCTGCTGACTTTTTATACTCTTCCTCTGACAGCCTCATTTCCTTTGGAAGAGCCGGGCAGATTAGTAAATTGTTTTCAAGCATATGATGATCTTCAAATGTTTTAGATAATTCCTCACCTAAAAGCTGATTGATCCCAACGTGAGCTCCAGCTGTTTTTAATCCATTTGCATCCATTACCTTCTTTATTTCTATAACAGGAGTATCATAAAAACCAGCAAATTGGATTGAATCATATCCAAGACTAGCAACCTTTTGGACTGTTCCTAAAAAATCTTTTTCAGCATCTTTCCATAACGAAAATAATTGTAAGCCGATTTGACTCATCATAAAACCTCCCTATTCTATTTAAAATCAGAGCGGCCATGGTTAAAAATGACCGCTCTAGGTGAATCAGTAATGTGTCATTAGGCCTTAACTGTTTCAGTTAGTTTTATAGCTTCACCTTTTTCAGCTGACTCATATAAGCCGTTTATAATTCGCTGTAAATACACTCCTTGTAACCCAGTGCTTAAAGGAGTTCTTTCTTCTAAACATGCATCTACAAATCTTTCAACTTCTAATTCATGATATCCCTTCTTAGGTAAGTGTGAAGGTGTTATATCAATTAATGTTTCATGCTTTTCCTGATAGATTTTAAGAGGGAATACATCAGCTCCACCTTGCTCTCCCATTAATGTAACATTCATCTCATCATGTTTTTCAACATTTGCTGCAAAAGCTGTTTCAAGAAGAATGGAAGCTCCATTTTTAAATGTAATCATTCCGCGAGCCATATCTTCAATGGAGAAGTTTTCAGAATCCCATGAACCCATTAATCCTACACCTTTGCGATTTCCTAATTTTTGATAGGTTACGCCAAATACAGTATCTGGTTCTGGATACCCCATTAAATATAAAGCCGTATCTAACATATGCACCCCAATATCAATTAAAGGTCCTCCACCCTGAAGTTCTTTATTCGTAAAGACTCCCCATCCTGGAATTCCACGACGACGCATTGCCGTCACACGTGCAGCATAAATATTTCCTAGTTCTCCACCATCTACAAATCGTTTTAAAGCTTCAACTTCTGGTGCATGACGATAATGGAAACCATATGTTAATATTTTCCCTGCCTTTTTAGCAGTATCAGCCATTTCCTCTGCTTCTTGAGGAGTCATTGCTGGTGGCTTTTCACATAGTACGTGACAACCAGCCTTTAAAGCGGCCATTGTTGCTGGGTAATGAAATTTATTAGGAGTACAAACACTAATTGCATCGATTTGTACACTTTCAAGCATTTCCTCATAGCTAGTAAATACATGTGGAATACTAAACTCTTTCGCTAATTCCTCAGCCTTTTCCTTAACAACATCACTAACAGCAACGAATTCGACTTTATCTTTGCATTTTAAATAGTTTGGAATATGCGCTCCTTTTGCTATACCACCTGCACCAATAATTCCAACTCTTAACGTTTTACTCATCTTTGCTCCTCCTTTTATTACACGTTTGATTTTGAAGAAATTAGTTTAGCTATTTCAACTCTATTGCCCTGTTCATTTGAGAGTTTTGCTGCTTGATTTATAACAGTTAAATTCACAAAATCACTTTCCATAATAGTCGGTTGACGATCATTTATAATCTCATAGACCCATTGATCAAGCGGCATAAGAAGTGCCTCTGGTAATTGCTCAGGAACGTTCCATCCATCACCAAGTTTTTTGCTCTTCAAGCGAATACTTTGATCTTCTATTAATAAGGCTCCCTCTGTTCCGTATAATTCCAGTTGAAATGGTGAACCACTTGATAGAAAACCAGTTTCAAGAGTTCCTAGAACACCTGATTCATATTCAACAAGAACAACAGCATTATCATCTACTTCATGTCCTAATGTTCTTTGTAGTTTTGCTGTTACTGCTTTTGCTGGTCCTGCTAGACGATTTGATAAATAAATGGGGTGTGCACCAAGATCAATTAACGCACCACCGCCACACTCCTCTTTGTTAAAGAAGTGCTTTGGTAACCATCCATTTGGATGACCCTCATACGGGACAGCCCCATTATGAGCTAATCTGCAACGAATTGAAGTAAGTTGCCCGAGCAATCCTTTATCCAGCACTTCTTGAGCATATAAATAATAATTTTCCGTTAATCGTGGCAAAGAGACCATTAACTTTACATTATTTTCTTTTACAGCAGAAATGATTTCTTCACAGTCATCGATCGTAAACGCTAACACTTTTTCTGTGAAAATATGCTTGTTATATTTAGCAGCTAGTGTAATAACTTCTTTATGTAGATTAGTAGGTGTATCAATTATTACGGCATCAATTTCTGGATCTTTTAAGACATTAAGTAATTCACTTTCAAAGGGAACTCCCAATTTTTCAGCCCATTTTTGACCCCTTTCAATCATTTCATCCCAAACCACTTTAATGACTACATGTTCATTGTTATTTGCTTGACGTGCATAATCATCCGCATGGACATGCCATTTACTTAATAAGGCAACGTTGATCATTGATTAACCTCCTCCTAAATCAATTAATATTTTTTAAACATGCTGTAATGTCTTAGAAGTCAGGGAAAAAAGCAAAGGTGACGAATTAGCTTTCTTCCCTCACTTCCTTTCTTAAATGAAAGTGAGAAAATGAAGAGGATCCTTGCCTACACATCTATGCTTTCAATTGATCCATTGGTACGACAATCACTCGGATGCCCTTTTTTTCAATCTCATTCAAAATGTTTTTATCGGCCAGATCACTTGTAATAAAAATATCTGTTTCATCAAAATGACAAAATGAAGTCAGTCCAGCTTTTTCAAGCTTACTGTGATCGGCAACAACAACGATCTTTTCCCCTGCTGATACCATCGCACGTTTCATTTCTGCTTCATATAGGTCAAAGCTAGTAAACCCCTGTCTTATCGAGATTCCAGATGTACCAAGAAACACAAAATCTGCACGATATTTTTGCAATTCATTTTCAGCTTGCGGTCCAACAAGACTCATCGTATTTCTTCGTAATTTTCCGCCTAATAAGTAAATCGAGGCTGTCTCATCTTTACTGCATTCTTCTACTACATTCATTCCATTAGAAATTACCGTAAGCCTGTTGTTTTCAGGTAAGTTTTTGGCAATATACCATGTTGTAGATCCTGCATCTAAAATAATAATTTGTCCTTCTTTTACTAATTTCGCTGCCGCGTAACCTATTAAATCCTTTTCACGTGAATATTGAAGCTTTCTTTCACCAACAGGGAGAATAACATGTTTACTGTCTGGCTCTTCTTCAATTAAAATAGCTCCGCCATAGTTTTTTTCTACAATCCCTTCCTTTTCTAGATGCAATAAGTCACGCCGTATTGTTTCTTCAGATACGTGGAGTAATTGTACCAATCCAGACACTTTTACACTCTTATTCTTTTTTAATAATTCCTTTATGATCTTGCGACGTTCAGCCACAAACATGTTAAACTCCTCCTGGACAATCCTTATAAATAGATAATCGTAAAGAAAGGGTTGAGGATAGGGGTTTCTCTCAACCCTATTTTATAATTCACTCTTCCCATTCAAGTAAATTGGTTGTGACAATCGGCAAAGCATCATCGGCTGGAATTCTGAATGTTTTAATTTCAGAAGGCTTAAATTCTGCATGAATGACTCTATTCCATTTAGGCAGTTCAATGACTGCTTTTGTAGCGTCATTTGAAGTTTCATAGGCTCGAATAATGAGATCATCATTATCCTCTGCTTTTTTCATAACACTTACAATGACATTGTCTACATCAACAGTTAAGAAAGAGTCTTTTTGAGGTAGTGCCCCTTTATGATAAGTTTCAATAATATTAATTGGTTTTTGATTTAATTCCGCTGCTCGCTTTACCGTTCCAGCTGTTTCCCAATTGCCTTTATGAGGAAGCATTGTGTATGTGAATTTTTGGATTCCCTGATCAATAAATGTATAATGTCCTTCATCCGCCGGTATTAGAGGATCGTGGTGAGCATAGATTGGACTTCTGAGTACAGTTATGCTCATTTCTTTGTTATGAATATCAAAGCTATATTTTCCATCATTTAATAAGCTCAACCCATACATTTCCCCTGTTTGAGGATTTGTTCCAGACATATCAATCCAGTTTTGGCCAGGTTCTTCCTCACCATTATTTTCTCTTACAATGTGTCCGTAAGGAATTTCATAGGTTGCTTTTCTAAATATAAGGTTTACTGGGAATTTAAGCTTTAATGCTTTAAATTGCTCCTGCCAATTTAAGGTACAATGTACATCAATTTGATCCAATTCCTTATACATCGTAAAGTCTTGGACAAAGGTAGATTTTCCATATTCACTTGTGACACGAATGACAGACTTAACAGGTCCATGCTCTACACGTTTCACACTTTTTGCCTTAAATGAACCAACTTCATGATTGAAATGGAGCACATTATGTGACCATGTATCACTTTTATCATCAATGACAACAGGTCTTGCCGCAGGACCATCAAGCAGCTCGAGGTTTTTCTCTTTATCAAATAAGCTTTTTACAAATCCGGTTACTGGATCAATTTCAACACGGAATGTATGATTCTCAAGGGTTGTATCATTTGCATGAATCGGTGTATATTCCTCAGAAAGCTCACGACGGACAATTTTATAGACGCGATACCCCATTGAAGGTAGGTCGGCAATGAAGCTTACACGGTAACGTCCACCTGATGTAGCATGTGATTGTACGGTTTGCATTGGTACTTGCTTTCCTTCTTCATCTATCATAATATCCCCATCCTTTAGTCCACCAACTTCAAGTTCTACGTTTACTCTGCTGTTCCAAGAGTGTGGATTAAAGACAACAACTGGTTTCATCCCTACTTCTTCTTCGATATCAATTCTCCATGATAATGATTGGATTGCATAGTTCAGACCTCTATTTGCAATGGACATTGCTTCCCCATGCATTTCTCTTGCATCATCATACGCTTCTTCTAGGCTTGTGCCTGCTAAGATATCATGGAACTGATTAAATAAGACATTTTTCCAGCCGCGATCATATTCCCTTATTGGATATTTTTGTCCTGTAGTCCAGTTCGCTAAAGCAGAGAATTTTTCAGCCTTTATTAACATATTTTCTGCTTCACGGTTCCATTTTTTAATCCCAGAGTGAACTGCATAGCATCCGCTAGCATGATGTTGGAGGTCATCATGGACAACCGGGAAAGGAAGATTCTTTTTCATCATTTCTTCAAAAAATTTATTTGGTGTACTAAAAACTAATCTAGGAAATGCTGGATCTTCATTTAATCGCTTAATGCTTTCAATATTTTCCTTTGTGGGACCACCACCATGATTGCCAACCCCATAAAAACACATTAAATCATTAAAAGGTGCTTTTAACTCCCCGGCATTTCTACGGACATGTTTTTCAACATCTTTCCCCCAGGTACAATATTCATATGGGATCCGATAAGCTAATACACGTGATGCATCATCAGATTCCCACCAGAAAAGTCTTGCTGGAAGTCCTTTTTCTTGAGGACTAGGACGCATGAAAATATAATAGTCCATCCCACTCTTTTTCAGAATTTGTGGTAGCATTCCATGGTGGCCAAAACTATCAACATTGTAGCCAACCTTTGCTGTTACCCCAAACTTTTCTTGAAAATAACGTTGACCATATAGTCCTTGGCGAACAAATGATTCACCACTAGGAATATTACAATCTGGCTGAATCCACCAGCCCCCTACAATTTCCCAACGACCTTCTTTAATCCGTTGTTTGATTTCTTCAAACATTTCCGGTTCATTGTTTTCCATCCATTCATAGTTTGCAGCTGAACTGTTTGTAAAGATAAATTCTGGATATTCCTTCAATCTATCAAGAGCTGAACGAAATGTTGCTTTTGTTTCTTGGAATCCTTCCTGCCATTGCCATAACCAGACGGGATCAAGATGAGCATTTCCGATCATATGTAATGTTTTTTCCTTTGTTTTTGGTCGTTGCTTTTCTTTTACTACAGTTGTTTTTTCTGCCATCACTTTCACTCCTAGCCCTTTATATTCATATTTAGCTTTCATGCAATTTATTTATAATGGAAACAAGTGCTTCAGCGTGTTGGCCGAAATGATACTCATCAATCTTTAAATCCACAGCCATTAGGAGCTTGTTTCCTGCTATCCCTTTTGGAACTGTAATGCCCGTTGAGTACTGATAGGACGTATTTCCAGGTAAACTCTTACATACCTCACTATTTTCAACGATCCATCCGTCTGGTGTAATGAGTTTGGCAACGACTGTTTTTTCATCATAGAAAGGATTTTTAACCTCAATGGTTATGGAAAAAGTTTCTCCTGCTTCGATATGTGTTTGGTATGGATAAATAGCTGCTCCAAAACCTTCTTCTCCAAGATCCAATTCCTCTAAAGGTAACAGTTCCTCGTGATATTGCTTTAATAATTCACCTTGATTATATATGTGATCTAAAAACTCTTCATCGACATATACCGGATCCCAGTGACCTGAAATTAAAATATCTGGATGAATGGTCCGATACAGATTAGCACTGTCACAGTAGTCCCAAATTCGGAATTTATTATGGTAAACATAATTTACATTCTCATCTTGATATTGGTCTCCTATGGCCAACACTCGCTTACCATCAACCATAAAATCAATGACTACCGAATATAAGGTATGACCTGATTGCTCATGTAAGGTAAATTCATATTCTTCCCACTTAATTGCTTTTTGCAGTGGCAGTGTTCGATCTACTTTTATGTGATCATACCAGAGACATGGGAGATTATATTTTTTTGGCTGTTCTAAAATGGAAGAGAAATTTTCAGGACACCACACCTCCGTCCCTTCTACATCCCTTAAAACATTTAGTCCCGCCACATGATCGTCATGGAAATGGGTTGGAATCACCACATCAATCTTTTTAATTCCAAACTGTTCCTTTAGCCTAGAAATCGTATAAAGCCATGGTCTTCTTGAGGCCCTATCAGCACCTGCTGCAATCCCTCCCATAAAATCGTAGCCAAAGTCTATGAATAAAGCTTTACCGCTTTTCGATAAAACGACATATGAGTTCGACATACTCGTGCGATTTTTTAATAAATGTGGAGTAATGGCTTCATATGGGTTTTCTCTTAATTGAAATAACCTTGGATTCTGCTTTCGAAGTTTCATCAGCTTTGAAAAACGGTTTACTAATTGATTAATCGCTTCAAAAGGTGCATCCATCATAAATCCGTGTGATGGCAGCAACAGATCAGGTTTTCGATCCTGAATATCTAGTAAGGAGAGGACACTATATGCAATTCCTTCTCCCCCGTTATATGACCATTGTGTTGCAGACATTGACCATACCTTTCCAGGGGCGTAGATTAAGTCACCAGTAAAAGCTAGTTTTTTTCCATCCAGCTTTGTTATGAATGAAATGGAACCTGTTGTGTGTCCAGGTGAAGGTACCACCGTCAGCTCGATCCCATTTAAGGTGTACATGGCGTAGTCTCTTAATGCTTGATATATAGGTATTGAATGAAGGATTGAGAATCGATCTTGCCTCATATTATAATTGTTATCAATTTCTCTAGCCTTCCAATGTTCATCTACCTTTTCAAATAAATCCTTCTCTACATATGGAACCCAAATTCGGATTTCCTTCCTTACAGCCCTTTCTAGTCCTTGTGCTTGGTCACGATGATGGTGGGTCATAAGGATATCCGTTATTTCTGTAACTCCAATTGAATGAAGCTCATCCAATACATCCCCGTTTCCAAAATCTATTAAAATTGCTTTCTCATTTGTTTTAAGGATATAGACATTACACGTATCTTTATAAACATATAGATTAGTCCAGATTTGCTTCATTTGTTTAGTTCAACCCTCGCCAATGCAAATTCAATTAACGGATGTAGAATCCTTCCTGCATATCGTTTTGGATGTTTTTCTACTTCTAAAGTAGATTCCTTCAGCAAGTTAACAAGTAAATCAACCTCTTCATTTTTTTCCAGGGCTCTTAAAACAGCAATTGCTCTCCTACCTGCCCATGCCCAGCTTTCCATAAGCTCAATCCATGGTGCAAGATTATTTCTTAAGTGATAATTTGTCATTCTAAACTTTAACGTATAACCAGCTTCATCTAATGAATCTAAGTACTCATAAAGCTTTTGTACATATATACTGTTAGTTGCTAGCTCTCCTGATTGAAGAGCAGATAAAGCATTTGCAGTTAGCAGCTTCAATTGCTCGGCATCTTGGTAACCTAAGCAGGAAAATAATGAATTCTCCGCAAAGCGTCTTAATGCATGATAGTGTTCTTCACCACCAATAACTTTTAGCGCTTTTTCCCATGAGTTCCAAGGGTTATAGCTTTCAGGTTTCTCAAAATAGTCTGCAAATGTGAGTAATGCAATTTTGGAGGCTTCAGCCTGTGGCATTGTATTCACAATAAAGCCCTTACACACTTTTGGTAGTGTAGATGCTCTGCCGCTAATTGGCCCAATGTGCATTTCAGATGACATCGCCAAATCATTTACAGGGTAGTTATCCCAGATAACTGGCTTTCTCTTTACCGCCTTTGCAAAATCAGTAGCATCTTGTTCTGTAATGGTTTCAGAGCAAATGTCCGGACCCGTGTAATAAATATTGATTTCAGGATCTAACCCTCTTCCAAGCTCATGAATATAATCACTAAATGGTGCAAGACCGTGATAATCTGTTGGACAAATAGCCAATTGACATGTTGAATCAAGGGATTTTAACCAATGAAACAATTTATTTGTTAAGGAAACATGTGCTTCACCATAACTAGCAAACATCATCTGTTCTTCTTTATGGCGGAATTCAGCGGAAATATCATCAAGCATAATCATGAATGTCCGAACACCTATATCATAAAATGCTTGAAATTTCGTTGTTATATGATGAAAATCCTCTTCAGCTGCATAGTTTATGGACACACCAGAACCAATTGAATAGCAAAAGTCAATCCCGAGTTCTTCCGAGAGTTTTACTGTTTCAGCAAACTGTTTCATGATGAAATCAGGGTATGGTTCTCTCCAGCGTGCACGGTGCTGGCGGTCGTTTTTGGGGCCATAAATATATTGGTTATACCCATGAGCTGCAATAAAAGAAATTAAATCTTCTCGTTCTGGTGCTGTGTAAAATAAGCCGTAGAATCCTTCTATAACCCCTCTTATAGGGAAAGGGGGATTGGACATTACGTAACATCTCCTTTTTTAAAGATCATTAATTTTCGTTAGCGTTACTATGCTAGCAGCTATGCTAAAAGATCCTTAAAGATCAAATACACCGGTTTTATTAGCACTACCTAGGAAATTTTCTATTTTATCCATCACTGTTTTTTCTACTGCAACTCTTCCAACCTCTAATTGTTCTAACGGCAGTGCTTTACATTCCTCGTTTGTCATTCTTTCTTCTCGACCAAGTGATTTTAAGAAAGAAAGCTCTAAATCAGTTGCTATGTTTACTTTACTGATACCTCCATTTGAAAGATTTGTCGCTTCTTTAATCATGTATGAAGGAACTCCTGATCCACCATGAAGAACTAAGTGAACAGGTGTAAGATCACGAATGGCGATTAGTCTCTCTAAGTCTACCTTTGGTTGTCTTACGTTATAAACACCATGTGCAGTGCCAACTGAAACGGCAAGAGCATCACAATTAGTTGCCATTACAAATTTCAAAGCTTCTTGTGGGTCCGTATATAGCTCTTCATCCTTATCTGTCTCAACAAAGTCAGTGGTGCCAATCTTACCTAACTCCGCTTCAACTGAAACACCTTTTGTGTGAGCAAATTCAACAGCTTCTTTACTTATTTTAATATTTTCCTCTAGCTCTTTTTCAGATGCGTCAATCATTACAGAGGTAAAGCCTGCTTCAATTGCTTCTTCTATGACAGACATTTGTTTTGTGTGATCAAGGTGAAGGACTACAGGAACAGTTATATTTTCTTCAATTAGTGCTGTATAAAACTCCTCTGCAATTTCTTTAGGAGTAACATCATAGCGAACTAATTCTTTTTCAGAAATTTGTATAATAACTGGTGATTGTGTTTTTTCTCCTGCACGTAAAATTGGACGAATCATTGGGCTATATCTTGGTGAAAAAGAACCAATGGCAAAATGGTTTTCTTCCGCTTTTACCAATGCTTCTTTCAAAGTTAAAACATTTTTAAGCTTTGTTTTTTTGGTCATAATATGAAATCTCCTTTGACAATCTAGATATCCTTTACAACAGATTTTTTAAAACTGATCTCTCCTACTGTTTTTATCTTTAACATGTAAGAGATAACTACCATATTTACATTCTTACTCAAATAACTTCTTTAACCTTTAGAACCAGCTGTTAAATTCATCCCTTCAATAAAATACCTTTGGAAGATAAAAAATAAAACAATAACTGGGAGTAGAACCAATAGAGATCCGGCCATTAAATAATTCCATTGTGTAGCAAGCTGGCCTTTAAACACTTGAAGTCCAATTTGTAATGTGTAAAGTGATTCATCATTTACATAAAGTAATGGTCCTAGAAAGTCATTCCAAGCACCGTTAAAGGAGAAAATGGCAACCATTGCAATGGCGGGTTTTGCAAGCGGAAGCATAATCGTATACCAAATTCTAAAATGACTAGCACCATCAATTTTCGCTGCTTCAATAAGCTCATTCGGGATTGTTAGGAAAAACTGTCGAATAAGGAAGATATTAAACGCACTTCCAAAGAAAGCAGGGACGATTAATGGAAGGTATGTGTTTAACCATCCTAACTTAGAGAATATGACATAATGGGGGATCATCGTAACGAATCCGGGAATCATCATTGTCGCTAAAACAACAGCAAATAAAAAATTACGTCCTTTAAAGCGAATTTTTGCAAAGCCATACGCAATAAAAGAGTTTGATAATACATTTCCTAGTACCACGAAAATCGTTATTAAAAATGTATTAAATAAGTATCTAGTAAAAGGAGCGGCTTTCCATGTTTCTATATAGTTACTCCAGTTCCATTCATTTGGGATAAATGTAGGAGGATATTGCATGATTTCTCCCATGTCTTTAACAGATGTAGCGAACATCCACCATACTGGTGAAAGAATCAATACACTTCCTAGCAAGAGGATAATCGTGACGATGGTTTGGTTTATTTTTTTCTTTACTTTTACACTTTGGAAATGTGAAGTTTTCTGAGCTGAGACACTCATTTTCGATCCTCTCCTTCATAGTGCACCCATCGCGGAGCTAGTTTTAAATTAATAACTGTAATGACTAGAATAACGATAAATAGGATCCAAGACATGGCCATTGCATATCCCATATCAAAGACTTCAAATGCTTTATTCCACATATGTAGGTTATAAAAAACGAGTGAGTTTGCAGGACCACCGTCACCACTTTCACTCATTACATATGCTTCTTGGAAAATTTGAAATCCTCCAATTAAACTTGTCACTAAGTCAAAGAAAATAACAGGAGTGATCATAGGCAGTGTGATATGTCTAAAACGTTTATATGCATTAGCGCCATCTATTTCTGCAGCTTCATACAGTGATTTAGAAACCCCTTGTAAACTAGCAAGATATAATAGCATTCCACCACCGAGGCTCCAAAGTTTCATAAAGATTAATGCCGGCTTTGTCCATGCTGGATCAAACAACCATGCCGGACCTGTTATCCCCACCCAAGAAAGAACGGTATTTACTAGACCAGAGCTTGGGCTTAATAGTTGCATCCATAACAAGTAGACCCCGACACCAGATAAGACAGCTGGAAGATAGAAGATCGTTCGATACATCCTCATTCCAGGTACACCCTGATTTAATAAAACAGCTAATAGCACAGCACCAGCAGTTGTTAGTGGTACTGAGATCGCAACATAGTAAAGCGTATTACCCAGGGCCGTCCAAAACAAATCATCATTCGTAAACATTCGTATATAGTTTTTCAGTCCAACAAAATCCATTCTTGATGTAATATCGTAGTTCGTAAAACTAGCATATAACGAGAACAACATCGGACCTGCAATTAAGGTAAGGAAACCAAATATCCATGGTGCTATGAAAAGATATCCTTGTAACCCTTCCTTTTTATCTAGACTCATGACTTTGTTTGATTTTTTTATTTCCGTCTTTTTATTTGTTGTAACCTGGGTCTGCATATTTTCCATCCTCCTAATCCCAAGTTTAATTAATCAGGGAGCGAAAAATGCGTTTCACTCCCTGTTATCTTCTTTGAATTATTTTGAACTTTCTGCTAACTTCTCCACAGCTTTTTGAGCTGCCTCTAATGCTTCTTTAGGCGTTTGCTCACCTAACAACGCTTTTTCAAACTCAGGATTAACTAAGTTATTTAGATCAGGCGCCTCCAATGGAAACGGAGTTAAGATTGTATGCTCCATATTCGTAATGGCTGCATCAAAAACCCTCTTGCTATCTTCATCAAATTCAGAACTATTTGCAGCATTTTCTGAACCTTCAATATTGGCCACATTATCAAAGTTTTGAACTGCCCAATATTCTTGTGCTTCAGGACCTGTTAAATATTTAATAAATTCCCATGATGCTTCGGGATTCTTTGCACCGAATGGTACTTCTGCTACAAATCCTTCACCCCATACAGTATGGCCATTACCTGGCTCCATCTCTGGCATTGGAGCAACACCAAAATCCATTCCATTTCCAAAGTCACGAATTTTTGTAAACGCATCAGTTGGAGTTGTCACAACCATTCCTAATTTTCCAGATATGAATGGATCTGCTTGATCTTGACCAAATTCAGCTTTAAATGCATTAATCACATCGTCTCCATACTGTTGTTCATAATCATATACCCATTGGAGCGCTTCTTCTGCTTTAGGCTCATTAATGATTGGTTTAGCATTTTCGTAGTCCCAGTTACCGTGACCTGTTGCATTTAGAGTCCAGATATCCGGTCCAATTTTATGTCTTGGTAAGAAGCCGATCCTTGTATAACGCTTCCCTGCTTTTTGATCAATCTTCTTGGCAAATTCTTGTAATTCATCCCAAGTTTTTGGAGGTTGATCTGGGTCTAAGCCAACTTCTTTAAAAATATCTTTGTTCCAGAAAAGTAAACGAGTGTCTGTATTAAAAGGTACCGCATATGGCTCACCATCATGAACAACTGCATTCCATAATTCTGGATAATACTGATCTTTTATACTTGTATCTTGTTCAAAGAATTTTCCTAAACTTTCGTTTTGCTTCTTATCAGCACGCTGTCTTACTGTATTTATGTCATTGATGATCACATCTGGGGGATTACCAGCAGCTACTGCAGCTAGCTCTTTTGTCCAAATATCTCCCCATGGAAGATATGTATGTTTAACATGGATTTTATCTTGGGAGTTGTTAAAGTCTTCAATAATTTTTTCGATAATTGGTCTCCGTGTTTCTGAACCCCAGAATGTCCAAAAATCAAGCTCTACGACTTCTTCGGATCCCCCATCTTTCGATTTGTTTGATTCTTCATTTGTTGTGGCTTCTTCATTTCCCGAACACCCTACTAGGAACGTTCCCAAGCTCATTACTAAAACCAATAGCAAAGATAAAGATTTTTTGATACTGCTCATACTTTTTCCCCCTTTGTTATAAAACTTTCTTCACCTAGAAACTCACAGAAAAAACTAGATTACTAGTAAATTATGGTGAAAAATCATGCTGCCCGAGGAGTTAGATCGAATATACTCATTCTTCTTGTTGTTTGTTTGTGGTTTATTAACTGTTTTTGTGAGTTTTTGTTGGCTTGTTCTTATTATCTATGTATACGCTTTCAATGTCAACAATATTTTGATAACTTTACAATGTATTTTCAGATAAAAAATCGATGAATAACTACAAAATCCATCAAAATCTTATGCTTCAACTTAATTTTAACCGAGAAATTGCTAAATCTTATCATAAAAAGAACACAAAATCCTCCCAACAACAACAGGGATAAACACACTTTCCAACATAACTCCACTAAAAACCAATAAAATTGAAAATATAAAAAAATGAACCCTTAAAAAGAGTTCATCTTACAGTAGGACGCTAAATATCTACTTTTACACTAGGGTCAAGTGCTTCCATTGCTTTTAGAGCAACAGCTAGAGAATTCACACTATCTTTATATGTTGATCGTATATGGTCAGGGTTGTTTTCAGCTACCGCGTTTGCGAACGCTTCCAATTCTAGGTGATATAAAGAATGTTCATTTGATTCAAAGCAAACTGTCTCATCGTCTATTTTTCCACTAACTCTCCCTTTAACAAGATCAAGAGTTATGTGTAGCTCATGTGATATCAACTCAATTTGTGTAAATACATCAGGGTATGACCAAGTATGAGTATGATTTTGCAAGGTTCCATTTTTATATCTCATCGTAAGGCTAAAACTATCTTCTACGGTAAAGTCATTTGCTTTAGGGACAACAAGATTATCTTGATAACCTGTTAATTGATCTACTTCCCCTAATAGATAACGAGATAAATCAAAGATATGGATGGCTTGATCAAAGGCAGGACCACCAGAGCGTTCCCTATCAAAAAACCAACGAGGCCAATTCGGACGAAGAGCAAGTCCATCAAGCATAGCACTTCGAACTAACGTTATTCTTCTATCAGAAATTAGTTTCTTTGTGAATTTTACAGCAGGACTATATCGATACATAAAGCCAACACTGTTCATAACACCTGTTTTTTCTAAAATCTCTTGTACTTTATTTGCCGTTCCTAGATCTTTCGCTGGCGGTTTTTCTATAAAACAATGAATTCCTCTTTCAGCAGCTTCTCTGACAAGAAACTCTCTTATTTCAGGTGGTGTACAGATAATAACCCCATCAGGCTTTGTTTCTTCTAGCATCTCAACATAGCTAGTAAAACCCTGAATGGAGAATTTTGTTGAAGCTTTTTTTAACATGTCCTCGTTTACATCGCAAACACCTACTACTTGTATGTTCTTCATATTTTGCATCGTATTCAAATGACCTTGTCCCTGCCATCCTGTTCCAACCAGAGCAATACGTATCATATGTTTCATCACTCCTCTTTTTGGCCTTGGTATTTGATCTTACAGTTCAACCGAATTTGTTTCAATGACCTTTTTATCTAGCGATTCTCGTACCCATTTAAGGGCAACAGCACAATCCTTAGTAGGGTCGTAACTCCCTGATTCTTGTTCAATTGAAAGTGTTTGATCATATTTAATTTCTTTTAAGGCATCTATACAGGCCTCAATGTTTGCAATACCAGAACCTAAAGCTACCGGATTATGTTTTCCAACTTCATTTACATCCTTTAAATGGACATGGATTAGTGAGTCTTTCAATAGACGAAGTGCCTCAGGTGCAGAAAAACCCTGTGTTGCATACCAACCTGTATCAACTGCAGTTCCAAGTAAATCACTATAATCTCCTATAATGGCCTTAATCTCATCTGGATGTTTTTCTGGGTGATTTTCAACAGCTACTCTCATTTCATATTCTTTACACAACCCGTAAATAACTGGAGCGGCTTCTTTGGATATACCACTAGTAATTAAGCTTATTCCTAGCATTCTAGCTGTTTCAAAACAAAGTTTTGTCCATCTAGGGTGTCTTACTGGATCACCTAGAGAACAAGAGTATGAGTACACACTTAATCCGTGTTGTTCCCAAATAGCTTTTAACTCACCAGCTAAATCAGGGGTCATAAATTTTGGAAAGGCATGACCCATCCATAGCTCCATATGATCAAAACCAGCTTCATGAATATCACGACATATACGATCAAATTCGGCTAAGCTAAAGTTCTCAATTACTTTTCGTTCTGCATCTCCCCATAAATCCATACTTGTTTGGTAATTTGTTGCTCGTGCAAAATAATTTGCTGATTGAAAACCAATGATCAAATATTATTCACCTCTTTTAACATATTGGGACCCTTCTAAACACTGATTGATGAATACCCTTACATTTTTCGTGAATGCAAACTATTACTCTCATAATTTGGAGAGGTCCTTGATTGATTACAATATTCTAATGAATTTAAGCTGTCAAGGTTATTGTTATTCAAAAAACGCTAATCATATTTCTTTTTATCTCCACTTTTTAGTAAGAAAGTAGCTTTTTTACATGTCCATTCATCCCTTTAGGATCAATGCAAAATGAAAAATAGTTAAGACACCCTGACATACTAGAAATAGATATGATACTGGAGCAGTTAGCAAACCTTGTCAAAATGGCGACAATTGCTCCAGAGCTTCGAGGAGGACTGGGCTCGTTTAAAAATAGTAATAGAAGGTATAGTTGTTGCTATTGATCATTCTGATGCTACATATGAAGAAACAGAAGGAGCGTTTAAGTCCTACAAGCAATGAGTTTAGGAGACGGGACCTTTATTTGGTGGATACCACGTATCTGTAAAGGATGGAGTAGCAAGGTTAAAGGATGGAACACTAGCTTCTAGTAAAGTTAAAATGAATGAGGCATTGAAAAAAACAGGTGAATGCGGCATACCGCTGTGGGATGCGGACATGATAAAGGGAGGATTTCAAAAGAGGCGGATGCAGACCTAGTGCTGCTTAAAGAATATTATAACGTTACCTGGACAATGATTGGTGGAATGGTCTATAGTCCGACTAAAACACATACTTTATATAATCCTTACACTTGTATCATGACGAAATAAGCAGACCCATTGACTGGTCTGCTTATTATATCTTTTGTACTTTATACTCGAATATGCCCATCCTTGGGACACCTTTACTTATCCAAATACTTTCGCTAGTTCTTCTTTATCTTGCTCAAGCCAAAAACGCATTAGACGTTTTGCTCCTTCTAAATCATGAAGCTTTGCTTGGCCACACTGTTTTTCGTTTGCAGCTGGAATTTCTGTAATTTCAACTGCTGTTTTCATTGTATCTTCAAGAAGATCAATAATTTCATTTACCTCAGGCTTACCACTTACAACTAAATAGTATCCGGTTTGACATCCCATTGGTGATATATCAATAATATCGAAGTGATCATATTTCTCAGCATGTTCACGAATATTGAATGCCAATAAATGTTCCAATGTATGAATTATATCAGGTTTCATCGCTTGTTTATTTGGCTGACAAAAACGAATATCAAATTTATTTACTTCACCATCACTGCCCACTTTATGAACACCACAGTGGCGAACATACGGAGCCTTTACGGCGTTATGATCTAATTCAAAGCTTTCAACGGAAGGCATACTCTTTCACTCCTATAAAAAAATAAGTCCTAATTCATTGTATCATAGGTAAAGTTAATAGCGTATGATAACCTCTTTTAGTATAGTAAATAGTAACAAAAGCGATTAGACAATTTTATTGGAAAAGAAGGTCAATTATGAAAAACATATTTATCCTTACCATTCGGTTCTACCAAAAATTCATTTCACCAATTAAACCTCCAACTTGTCGCTTCTACCCTACATGCTCACACTACGGTATAGAGGCTATTCAACGCTTTGGAATCCTAAAAGGAGGATATTTGACGATTAAACGGATTTTGAAATGCCATCCTTTTCACCCGGGCGGCATAGATCTTGTACCTGAAAAGAAAAAAGAGAATTAATCTTCATATCCATTCACAACAACATCTAATTTTCCTGTTGAAGGATCAATAACAAGTCCATGTACTGGAATACCGCTAGCAAGGAATGGATGGTTTTTAATAGTTTCTACACTATCACGCACACTGTCTTCAACGTTATTGAATCCTTTTAACCATTGATCTAAATCGACCCCGGCATACTTAACTGTGTCGATTTTCTCTTTATCCACACCTTTTTCGATAGCTTTAGAAAGAAATGATTCTGGACTGAGTTTACTCATCCCGCAATCATGGTGACCAATGACACAAATTTCATCTGCCTTTAATTCATATACAGCAACCAATATACTTCTCATAATACTTCCAAATGGATGTGCTACAATTGCACCTGCACTTTTAACAATTTTCACATCACCATTTCGCACATTCATTGCTTGAGGAAGCAGCTCAACTAATCTAGTATCCATGCAAGAAAGAACAACAAGCTTTTTCTCTGGAAATTTCGTTGTCTCAAACTTTTCGAATTCTTTATTTGCTACAAACTTTTCATTATGTGCTAAAATTTCATCTACGATTCTCATGTTCTATCTCCTCCATAAAAAATAACTTTTAAATAAATATACCATATCTCTTGAGTTATCACTAATTTTAGATTACTATATTACTTGTTCAAATCGAAACAGTTACTATTTATCTTCTAAAAAATAAAAAATTAGTTCTCAATTCGGAATGATTAAGATATAATAATGAAGGCTTAATCGTAATCATACTGATTTATTGAAAGGAGATCACGAAAAGTGAAAAAATATTTACTATCATTAAGCACCATGCTCTTTATATCTAGTATACTAGTTGGTTGCAACAGTAATGGAGATACATCCTCCTCACAATCCTCCGAACCTGCAACTGATTCGGATACACTTAAAATTTACACAACACTGTACCCACTGGAAGATTTCACAAAAAAAATTGGTGGAGATTTAGTAGAAGTTGAAAACGTCATTCCTCCAGGTGCCGATGCACATACATTTGAACCATCTACAAAAGATATGGTAAACATTGCTGAAGCAGATGGTTTTATCTATTCAGGTGTAGGATTTGAATCCTTTGCTGAAAAAGCACAAGAATCACTTAAAGATGAAGATGTCACATTCATAAATGCAGGCGAAGATATCGAACTATTAGATCAAACAGAACACTCCCATGAGGAAGTTGCTACTGAGGAAGAACATTCCCATGAGGAAGCAGAGCATTCTCACGATGAAGCAGCTCATGAGGATGAACATACTCATGAGGAAGCTGCAACAGAAGAAGAACATGTGCACGATCATGGGGATACAGATCCACATGTATGGATGGACCCAATTCTTTCTATTCAATTAGCAGAAAACATTAAAAACGCATTGACTGAATTACATCCTGATGGAAAAGAAACATTTGAAAATAACTTTGAGGCTTTGAAAACACAATTAAATGAATTAGATCAATCTTTCTCAGACGTTATCAATAAAGCAAGCAAAAGGGAAATTTTAGTTTCACATGCTGCATATGGGTATTGGGAAAGCCGTTATGGCATTGAACAAATTAGTGTTTTAGGTTTGTCTCCAACCCAGGAACCTTCACAAAAGGAATTACAAACAATCATTGAAACGGCTAAAGAACATGATATTAAATATATTATTTTTGAAACGAATGTAAGTAGTAATGTAACTGATATCGTACAGTCAGAAATTGGTGCAGAAGCATTAACTTTAAACAATTTAGAAACACTTACCGATGAAGATATTACTAATAAAGAAGATTACTTTAGCATTATGAAGAAAAACATTGAAACATTAGAAAAGGCACTGAACTGAGGAATGAAGTGAGCGTGATAAACGCTCACTTTTTTTTATGTTTATAATTAGCAAAACTAGAAGAATATTCTTTAGAAAATAGTGGACACTATGGTTGATTACGACAAGAGTGGAAAGAGAAAGGCGGATCATGATGGATGATTTAGTTTTAGCACGTTCACTGTTCGGAACAACCATGGGTTTCCATATTATTTTTGCAACACTGGGGGTTGGGCTTCCCTTAATGATATTATGTGCGGAGCTGCTTTTCCAGAAAACAAAAGACCAGGATTATGCCGTCATGGCTAAACGGTGGACAAAAGGTCAAGCTGTTCTATTAGGCGTTGCTATACCTACTGGAACAATTGCTGGTGTTCAACTTGCATTATTGTGGCCGGGTTTTATGGAGGTTATTGGTAGAGTTATGTCCTTACCATTTCAAATTGAAATATATGCCTTTTTTATAGAAGCCTTATTTATGTCTATTTATGTGTATGCCGCTGATCGTATTTCACCTAAAATGCGAATTCTTAGTGTCACACTTGTCCTTATTGGAGCTAGTGCCTCAGCTGTCTTAATTACAAATGTACATGCCTTTGAGGGAACTCCTGCCGGGTTTCAAATTGAAAATGGAGAAATTGTTGATGTCGATCCATGGGCGGCTTTTTTTAATCCCAGCTTCTTTATTTCAGCTGCACATGTTGCAGTTTCGGCCTACATGACCGGTGCATTTATGATTAGTACGATTGCAGCTTTTAAAATGTTAAAAAACAAGCGTAACGAACGAGTCTATCTATTTCATCGGAAGGCTCTCATACTTAGCTTGATTGTTGGTGGGATTTTCTCTCTTTTAACTGCTCTTAATGGTCACGAATCCGCACAAATGCTCCATGAATATCAGCCGGAAAAACTCGCTGCAGCAGAGGGACTTTTTGAAACACAAGATTATGCCCCTTTAGCAATCGGAGGATTTACAGATCGTGAGACACAGGAAATAAAATTCGCAATTGAAATACCTTGGGCGCTAAGTTTTCTTGCAGGCAATAGCTTTGAAACAGTCGTAATTGGATTAAATGACTTTCCAGAGGAATATTGGCCACCTTTATTTGTTCATACATTATTCAATGGTATGGTTCTTATCGGCAGCTTTCTCATATTTTTATCGATCGCCGGATTTATTTGGCATAAATTTTTAAAGAAAAAGCATTTTCCAAAACTATTTATGTATGCATTCGTTATTGCAGGTCCTCTCTCTCTCCTTTCCATTGAGTTCGGTTGGATATTTGCTTGTACAGGGAGGCAACCATGGGTTATCTACCGAATCTTAGCGACTGAAGATGTCGTTACAGGCTCAACCCAAATCGGAATTTTATTTTTACTCTTTTCGCTTATCTATGTTATTTTAGCAATCGCTGTTTTGGCTGTTCTAAAATATTATTTCAAACGTCATCCTGTTGAGCACGAGCTTGACGGTGGAAGCCTACAGCAAAATGATGTAAGTATTACCTAATCTAAAAGAGGTGAAACAATATGACCGCAGATTCGTTACTCGCAATCACTGTACTCTGGGGATTCGTTTTTATCTATGCTGTAATGGCAACGATGGATTTTGGAGCAGGCTTTTGGTCGATGATTTATTTTAATAAAGAAAAAACAAATGCAACGAATATCGCAAACCGTTATTTATCACCTACCTGGGAAGTAACGAATGTTTTTATTGTGGCGATCGTCATTGCCCTTGTGAGCTTTTTTCCTGGTGCCACCTTTATTCTCGGAACAGTATTATTGATTCCAGGAAGTTTCATCTTAATTTTACTGGCACTGCGCAGTGGATTTTTAGTATTTTCTCATGTAGCAAAAGATTATGAAAAAGGGCTAACTTACGTTTCAGGAATATCCGGATTTATAATACCTGCCCTTCTTATGCTTGTTTTACCTATTACTCATGGTGGTTATATAGAGCAAATTAATGAAGTTCATCAACTTAACTTTGCTGCCTTGTTTACTAGCCCGAATATATATGCCTTTATGGGCTTTGCCATAAGTAGCACACTTTTTTTATCATCATTACTATTAGCTGATTACTCGAATGTTGCAGATGAACTGGAAGCATATCGGGTTTACCGAAGAGATGCTCTGATCCTAGGTCCCATCTCATTATTAATGGCCTTTTTGATCATGATTACTCTAAGGATTGAAGCTAATTGGTTATATACAAACATGCTTGACTATTTGCCATTTTTAATCGGGTCTGTTCTTCTTTTTATCCTTGCAGGTGCTGCACTATTCATTCCATCAGGGAGACATAAGGGACGAATTGGACGCCCCAGACTTGCAGTTATCGCAGTAACTATACAATATCTCCTAGCGAGTTATGCATACGGAAGGGCCCATTTACCATATATGATTTATCCTGATGTAACTATTGAATCCGGCTTTACACACCCAAATACATTTAGAGCTCTATTTGTAACATATATTGTAGGTTTCCTTATTTTATTTCCAGGATTTGTTTACTTTTGGAAGTTGTTTATGAAGGATAAGCGCTATTTAAAGCAAAATGAATCCTAGATCTATGAATAAGAATGCCATTTTGGTAAAAAATAAAAACGATATCATTGCGTTGGGGGGAAATGAATAATGAAGGAAAGCCTTATTGAATCATTTCGTCATGAAGTTAAACATTCTAATGCAGATTCTTTTCCTATGTTTGTCGATTCTTTTACAAATTTATGGGATTATGAATTCGGTTCATTAGATGATCTTCCACAGGATGTGGATGAGTTAGTAGCTGATCGCGCAATTGAATATGGGTTGATGGAATAAAACATAATAGATTTGGTTGAATACTTAATAATCCCGGTACAATACGACCGGGATTTTCCTTTAAATTAATTTCCAACAGTTGCTGTTTTTGATGTTGCTTTTGATAGCTTTTTCTGAGCACGTTTTTTTGCAATCAGTCCATGCTTTGGCGAGAAGAGGAACGCTAAGGCAAAAAGAATTCCTGTAGAAGTGGCCATAGCTCCAGCTATTGACACATTAAGAAAAGAAGCCATGTAATATCCACTTATCGCTGAAATAACACCGATACCAGCACTAATAAATAACATTCTCAGCAATTTATCTGTTAATAAATAGGCTGTAGAGGCTGGAACAATAAGCATAGCCACAACTAATATAGCCCCCACACTATCAAAGGATGCAACAGTTGTAATCGAAAGCATCCCCATTTGTAAATAATGAATAAATAACACTGGGATACCAATTGCTACAGCCATTTCTGGATCAAACGAACTAATCTTAAATTCTTTATAAAAAAAGATAATGATCAGTAAATTAACGATGAACACAAAGGATAAGAGCCAGACTGCTTTAGGTCCTAATTCCATCCCATTCCATTGCACTGTATCCCAGGGAATAAATGTGATCTCACCCATCAGTGCATGGTCAACATCCAAATGGATATCCCCTGCAAACACCGACAAGAGAATAACCCCGACTGCAAAAAGAGATGTAAAGACAATTCCTATTGCCGCATCTCCTTGAACACCTTTTCCACTTAACACCTGAACAAGCAATGCAGTTAATAGTCCCACTACTACTGCACCAATTAATAAAGAAGGTCCATCTAAGCTGCGGCTAACTAAATACCCACCGACAATACCCAATAAAACTGTATGTGAGATAGCATCGGCCAGCATCGCCATTTTTCTTACAACAAGAAAACATCCAATCATCGCACATGTAATACCTACTAATGAACCAGTGATGATAATCCATGCATCATAAGTCATTAATCATCATCCTCCGATCGCCAATATTTACTGACTTTGGCATTAATAATGGTGCACGGTTATGAATGCGTAACAGTTTTAAAAGCTGGTCCTTTGTTTCATTCGAAATAGTAGTTAAATTAAGGTCATCTCGCGTTTTTAGCTTCAGATGAGCAAACTCCATTTCATGCATTAAATACATTTCATACAAACGCTGTTGCAATACAAGATCATAGCCTGCTTCAATTCCCTTATCTGTTAACATCCAACTACCAGACATCGTTCTACTAATGAATTCTTTCTTTTCCAATACATTTATCGCATATTGGAAAAGGCTTGATGAAACCTTACGCTTTATAAGAACATCAGCCTCTGTAATGTCACGAAGATTTCCTCCTTCTGCAACATCATAAAAGCTTAGGAAAATTTGTTCTGCTGCTGTTCGTTTTCTAAGCGACAATTGCTTTAGAGCCTTGGCAAGTAACCCTCGTTTTGGCGCAAACACTAATGAAATGATAAACATGATCGTAGCTGCCACAATAATAAGTGGACCTGTTGCCATACCTTCCATTATCGTACTCAATAATGTCCCAATTACTCCTGACACTCCACCAATAAATCCTGAAATAATAATCATGGAACTTAATCTCTCGGTCCAATACCTTGCACTAATCGCTGGAGTAATAAGCATGGCTGCCATTAATACAACTCCGACAGTCTGTAATCCAATAACCACTGAACATACAATTAATAAAAGTAATAGTCCATTAAAAAATTTAGCCGGTATTCCAATTCCCCTTGCGAATTGTGGATCGAATGTTAGTAATTTAAATTCTTTATAAAAGATAGCCGTTATCGCCAGCAAAATTAAGGCAATAATCGTAATTAATTGAACATCAGCCCCAACCATGGAAGCAGCCTGCCCAAATATAAAGTCATCCAGCCCACTTTGATTACCAGCTCCATTATGCTGAATATAGGTTAGAAGAACAATACCAAATCCAAAAAATACTGAGATTATAATTCCCAGTGCAGAATCTTCCTTTATCTTAGAATGATTGATAATCACTTGGATGATAAAAGACGAAATTAACCCTGCAATCACTGCACCGACCAAAAACCAAATCAGCGATTTTGAACCATATAATAAATAGGCGATACAGACTCCTGGAAGGGCAGCATGTGCCATGGCATCCCCAATTAAACTTTGCTTTCTTAATAAGGTAAAGCTCCCAACAACCCCACTGGCAATACCAAGGAGCATTGTGCCAAGTAACACCCATTGGGTATTCGGATTTTGAAGTTGTAACATGAGTTCTTCAAACATTTCCTTCACTCCTATTTTTCTCTAAAGGGACATTTCCTGCAATTGGTTTTCCCTAAAATTTCACTTTTTTGTTTTGGTTACTCATTTCCCTTCAACAACAACAGATTGGTCTTGTAAAAATGTGAGTTTTCCACCGTACGTTTTTTGAAGATTATCGATCGTGAAGGTTTCTTTTGTTGGACCAAAAGCAACCTTTCTCATATTTAATAGGAGAACCCAATCAAAATACTCCTCTACTGTTTGTAAATCATGATGAACGACAAGAACTGTCTTACCCTTGGCTTTTAATTCGTTTAATAAAGCAATAATCGCTTTTTCAGTTGCTGCATCAACTCCCACAAACGGTTCATCCATAAAATATACATCGGCATCCTGAGCTAGAGCTCTTGCTAAAAATACCCTTTGTTGTTGACCACCAGATAGCTGGCTTATTTGGCGATTTTCAAATTCAAGCATTCCTACTTTTTTCAGACACTCTCTTGCAAATTCTACGTCTTTTTTACCTGGACGTTTAAACCAACCAACATGCCCATATCTACCCATTAGAACAACATCTAAGGCATTAGTTGGAAAATCCCAATCAACAGAGCCGCGCTGTGGAACATATCCAACACGTTTGCGTTGCTTTTTATATTGCTCTCCAAAAATATTCACTTCACCAGAAGCAATAGGGATTAACCCTAAGACCCCTTTAATTAAAGTCGATTTTCCTGCTCCATTCGGTCCAATTATTCCTATTAATTTTCCTTCGGGTACATCAAAACTTACCTCCTGTAAAACAGGTTTCTGATGGTAAGCAACTGTTAAATTTTCAACTGTAACAGGATTCATCTATCACACCAACCTTACTTCATAATCATAGAATGATTGTTCGAAAATATTAATCTACTAAAAATACACCGATAGCTAAGAAAAGACCGAGTTCTCTTCTTAGCTATCGATTCTTTCTTATTTTAAAGAAGATACAATCGTATCAACATTATGTTTAAACATCCCAATATATGTTCCCTCTTCTGTTCCTTCCTCACCCATTGCATCAGAGAAAAGTTCACCACCAATGACAACTTCGTGACCTTGTTTTTTTGCACCTTCGACTACTGCGCTAATTGACTTTTCCGAGATACTACTTTCAATAAAGACTGCTTTGATGTTTGAATCTACTAAAGTATCAACAAGACTTTGAACATCTTTTAATCCATATTCTGCATCAGTACTTAGTCCTTGTAACCCCATAACTTCTAAACCATATGCGTGGCCGAAATAGGCAAATGCATCATGAGCTGTTACAAGCACACGGCTTTCTTCAGGAATTGATTGGATTTGATCTTTTGCATATTGATCCATTTCTTCTAATTCTTGTTTGTAATTTGCAGCATTCTCTTTGAATAGTTCCGCATTTTCCGGAGATTGTTTTGTTAATTCTTCTTCAACAGCATCAACAGCATGTGTCCAAGCTTGGATATTAAACCAAACGTGTGGGTCATGAGCGTTTGAATCATCATCTGCTGTTAGAAGCATATCCTCTGGGACCGATTCCCCCACAGCTACTATCGTTTTTTCCTCTGACATTTTTTCAAAAATCTCACCCATCTTACCTTCTAGATGAAGTCCATTATAAAAGATCATGTCAGCATCATTTAGTTTTTTAATATCACCTTGAGAAGCTTGGTAGAGGTGTGGATCAACTCCTGGCCCCATTAATGAAGTCACTTCTACTTGATCTCCACCTACATTTTTGACTACGTCTGCAACTTGACCTGTAGTAGTTGTCACTTGAATTGTTTCACTAGAACTCTCATTTCCATTGTTTGAATCTCCACTTGTTTGACCACTGCCACATGCCGTTAATAGAAATACTGTTAAAATACTGATTCCTACACCTGCCAACCATTTTTTCACCTTTTTCTCCTCCATTCACATTTTTTAGATGAAACGTTAGAACTTCTCCTAGGTCAAAAGTAGTCTATGTTGTTTTTTTAGGATGCGTGCTATTTTTTTTACTTTTCTCACCTTTTATTGTCCCAACTAAAAAAGTTTCCTTAATGCAACAATAAAACATTATAAAATTTATGTCAACTATGTTTTCTCAATTCAAAAAACACGATTTACCATCCAGAATGGTGGAAGTCGATGATTTTCCTTATGCTTTCATCCTTTAATGTTGTTAATTTTTTTAATTACAAAAAAAAGGATAACTCCCTATATGATGATAGGCTAGTTATCCTAAATGAGCAGAAAGAGAAACTTCACATATATAATTTGTTTTTCTTTCAGTGTAAAGTATACGGTTTTAAAGGAATTTTTAAAAATCGTTATTTTCCATTTATATAGTCAATTTATAAATAAAAATCAGTTTTTCGCTTAAATAAAATTCAATTTTAGAAATTCAAAAGACTATTTTGTTAGTGTAGTGATCGAAGAGGTGTATTCCTTTAAAACTTCTCTGTTAATGTCATAGCCTATTCCCGGTCCTGCAGGAACAGGGATTTTGCCTTTTACTGTTTTTATTTCCGGGAAAACGATATCTTGTTCCCAATATCTAGAGAATGAAGAAATGTCACCTGGAATTGTAAAGTTTGGTAATGATGCCAACGCAATATTGTGTGCACGGGATATACTTGTTTCCAACATTCCGCCACACCACACAGGAATTCCATTTTTCTGGCATAAATCATGAATTTTCTTTGATTCTGTTAGCCCACCGACACGACCGGGTTTTATGTTCATTATTTTACAGCTGCCAAGTTCAATTGCTTTTCTCGCATCTTCACTTGTTACTATGCTTTCATCTAAACAAATTGGAGTCGTTATTTTCTCTTGGAGCTTTGCATGATCAATAATATCATCTGCTGCCAACGGTTGTTCAATCATCATTAAGTTAAATTGATCAAGCTCTTTTAATTGTTCAATATCATCTAATGTATAAGATGAATTGGCATCAGCCATTAATGGAAGATCTGGAAACGTCTTTCGGATCTCTTGCAGTAGTTGCATGTCCTGTGCAGGTGAAATCTTTATTTTAAATCGTTTGTATCCCTCTTCATAGTAGCGGGAAATTTGGTCAATCATACTTGAAATTGAAGTAATACCAACGACAACACCACATTCTATCTCGTTTCTTGTCCCTCCTAAAGCGGATGATAAAGAGATGTTTTTCTTTTTAGCATAAATATCCCATATGGCTCCTTCGAGAGATGCTTTGGCCATTTGATTTCGTTTCACTTTATGAAAAATGAACTGAAGTTCCTCCGGATGTTCAATTGTTTGAGAAATTGTTAATGGAACCAAAATATCTTTTAACAGATGAAAACATGTTGAAGTCGTTTCCTCTGTGTACCAGGGAGTTGAAAATGCTACTATTTCCCCCCATCCGCTTATTCCTTCAGAATCCATAACCTCTACTAATATACTGTCACGGTCTGTTACATGGCCTATGCTTGATGTAAATGGAGTTTTTAACGTTTGCGAAATATGGTGTAATGTTACTTTTTCTATTTTAATCATTTCAAAAATCCTTTTAATTTTCTTCTCAATAGTTTATTTGAAGCATTTCTTGGCAGTTCATCCAAAAATGTAATCCCCTTAGGTACTTTATAGCGGGCAAGATGATTTTGACAGTACATTAAAAGTTGATCATCACTAATCGTCCTATTTGAAACAATAAAAGCATATGGAACTTGTCCCCATTTCTCATCATCAATTCCGATAACTCCGGCATCAGTAACTGCTTGATGTGATAATAAAACATTTTCGATTTCTGCAGGATAAACATTTTCGCCACCTGATATGATTAAATCTGATCGTCTGTCCAGTACAAATAAAAACCCGTCTTCATCAATGTAACCTTGGTCACCAGTATGAAACCACCCTTCTGTAAATGCCTTTTGGGTGGCTTCTTCACGCTTCCAATAACCTTTTGTGATATTTGGACCCTTTACAAGGATTTCTCCTTCTTCATATGCGGAACAGTCTTCCCCATCTTTCATTATTTTCATTTGACAGGAAAACAATGGTTTACCAGCTGAGCCTAGCTTTTTAATACTATATTCAGGTGAAAGTGTAACAATTTGTGATGCTGTCTCTGTCATCCCATATGTTTGAAATACTGGAATTTTCCTTTCAATGGCTTTTTCAAGCACACCTCTTGGAACTGGTCCTCCCCCTGCTAACATACAGCGAAAAGTTTCTGGATATTTCTCATTACCTAACTTATCCAGCATTTGGTTAAGCATTGTGGTAACGACAGATACAATTGTTACTCCTTCTTCCATAATTGCTCGATTCATTTTTTCCGCATTGAATCGTTCGAACAATACAATTCCAATACCATAAATCACACTTCGAAACAAAATAGATAACCCGCTAATATGAAACAAAGGCACAGCCAATAACCAACGGTCATCCGAATTAATGCCAAGGTTGAGGGCAGAGCCAATTGAACTTGACCAATGATTCCCAAAAGTCTGCATAACACCTTTTGGATGACCTGTTGTTCCCGAGGTATACATAATCGTTGCGACTTGATCAGTTGTATACCCTTCCGTTAAATAATCAATACCCAGGCTACTTTTTTCATGTAATTTCTCAACGATGATTACATTTATCTCTTCATCAACTTGAAATAAAAATTCTTCATGACAAATTAAATGCTTTGCCTGAACATCTGACAGTTGCCAAGCAATTTCTTTCCTAGTTAGCCGGTTATTTAATAAAACAGCTACAGCACCTATAGAGAAAATAGCATGAATGATCTCAATCATCTCTACACTGTTTTTCATTAATACTCCAACATGCTCACCTTTTTTCACATTTAGAGCTACTAATTGATTTATTTGTAGTTGAACACGTTGATATAGCTCACAAAAAGTCAAATCACCTTCATCTGTTTTGATAGCTAAACGATCAGGGGTAAGTTCAGCCCGCTGCTTTAACCAATTAGGATATGATTGGTTCATAAGATCACCTCCAATAAATAGAAAAACTTAGTTTTTGCTTATACTATTATCCACAAACTATTTATACTTTCTGATCGTATAAAAAAAGCTTGATGAGATAAAAATCATCAAGCTGTTTCAGTAGAATATTGCTTAAGGAAAACGCGGGAATTGCTTAAAGTCTGGAGAACGCTTTTCTTTAAATGCGTCACGACCTTCTTTTGCTTCATCAGTCGTATAATAAAGTAACGTTGCATCCCCTGCAAATTGTTGAATACCAGCCAGTCCATCTGTATCAGCATTAAAGGCTGCTTTTAAGAAACGAATAGCTGTTGGGCTTTTTTCTAATATTTCCTCACACCATTTTACTGTTTCTTCTTCTAATTGCTCTAGAGGAACGACTGTATTAACTAGTCCCATATCCATTGCTTCTTGTGCATTGTATTGTCTGCATAGGTACCAAATTTCACGAGCCTTTTTATGTCCTACAATTCGTGCAAGATATCCTGAACCATATCCAGCATCAAAGCTTCCCACTTTAGGGCCTGTTTGTCCGAACACAGCATTGTCAGCTGCAATTGTTAAGTCACAGACAATATGGAGTACATGTCCGCCACCGATTGCATAACCTGCTACCATCGCAATAACCGGTTTTGGAATCACACGGATTAAACGTTGTAAATCAAGAACATTTAAGCGTGGAATTTGGTCATCACCAACATAACCGCCATGTCCGCGGACTTTCTGATCTCCACCAGAACAGAACGCTTTTCCACCTTCACCTGTTAAAATAATAACCCCTACATTTTCGTCATCACGTGCATATGCAAACGCATCAATTAATTCCATAACTGTTTTTGGAGTAAATGCATTATGTACATGTGGACGATTAATTGAGATTTTTGCAATTCCATTATATGTTTGATAGATAATTTCTTCATACTTACGTTCTGTCACCCATTCAATTGCCATGTTTATAGCCTCCTAGTTTAAAGATTTGTCCTCATTTAAGAACTCAATTACTATTTTACCAAAAATTCGCGGTTGTTCTACATGAATTGCATGTCCCGCTTGATTAATTTCCTTTAAAACGGAAAATGGAAATCTTTCATGCATTCTTTTAGCTATCTCACAAAACTTTTGATCCAATTCACCACAGAGAAGTAATACTGATATATGGAGATTTGGCAATTCATCCCACCATGATGGTTGAGAGCCTGTCCCCATGCCAAGAAGACTATTGGATAAGCCTATCTCAGTATTTAATAAACGCTGTTCTCTTAACTTGTTTTTTTGCGAATCTGACATCATCATTTGCGAGGAAAAAAGGGGGATTTTCTCCCACTTATCAACAAAGCGGGAAATTCCTCCTCTTACTATTTCTTCTGCAAGAGCTTGATCAGATTTGATACGGTGATTTCTTTCTTCACAAGTGTACAATCCCGGTGAACTGCTTTCTAATACAAGTTTTTTGACACGATGAGGGTATAATGCAGCAAGAGACAAAGCTAATCTTCCTCCCATAGAATACCCCACAATATGTGCTTTATCGATAGTCAAACGATTAAAAATCTCTATGATATCCTCAACTACTTCTTCCATTTTATATCTTGACGGATCGGATGGATGATCTGTTTTTCCATGTCCCAGGATATCAATAAAGATTAATTGATAATTACGAAAGTCATTTATGAGGTGTCGCCAGCTCAAAGAAGAACCTGTAAAGCCATGTAAAAAAACTAGCGGCTCTCCCTTCCCCTCAATTTCAACATGATAAGAAACATCTCTTATTTTCATTGTTTCAACACTTTTCTTATTTCCTGGGAAACATGATCTAACAATTCCCGATGAATATTGACACGTGTAGTGCGATTTGTCTCGATTTCAATCACCTTCAGGCCTTTATTTAACCATTTATCTTGAAAATAAGTATGTAGTTCATCCCAGCTATTAATTTTTTCATGCTCCCCTTGATACATTTCAACTACTTTAGAAAAATCGATGCCAATGGGTGTTCCATATAATGTTTCAAAATGCTTTTCTTCTTTTGATTGAGGAAGAAAAGAGAAAATTCCTCCACCATCATTGTTTACCAATATAATCGTTAAATCAAGATTGTTCATCTTGGCGGCCAGTAAACCATTGAAATCATGAAAGAATGATAAATCTCCTATTAAAAGAAAAGCAGGTTCTGTTGAATCAGCACTAATACCTAAGGCTGTAGATACAACACCATCAATTCCATTTGCTCCCCTGTTTGCGAAAATGCTTATTTCTTTATCCGTATTCCTAAAAAATGTATCAACATCCCGAATTGGCATACTACTCCCAACAACTAAACGACTACCATCAGGAAGAATATGCTGAAGCTCCCTTACAATCTTTCCTTCAAATAGGTCATTGATATGCCCAAGCTCATGCTCAATCATATCTTGAAAAATAGTATTGGAAAGAATCCAGTCATCATAGAATTGATTTGAAACACATTCTTCTAAGGTCTCAGATAAATCCTGACAGAATTTAGTATGATTGCAAACAATCATATGGGCTGCATTTAATGTAGGATCACGATATTCCTCACTTGGATCAACAATAATCTGTGTGATATCTGGATAATTTTTCAGCATTAGCATCAATGGCTTGGAAACAGGCATAGGACCAAAACGAATAATAAGATCAGGCTTAAGAATATTGATCATTTCCGGATCTTTCAAAATAGAATCATATCCCTCAATTATTCCCTGTTTATCACTTTTTCCAGATCGTAATTGAGAGAGAGGATCCGCCAAGATAGGGTATTTCAACTTACCGGACAATTCCATAACAGCTGTAATGAATTCAGGATCATTTTGTTCTCCACAAATGATAAGTCCCTTTGCTATACCCTTCATGATATCTGCAATAACCTTTATTTGATCTTTTGCTAGTTGTGGTAAACCTTGTATTGTATGTAAATAACTTGGTCTGTCATCTTCTGCTTCCCACAGATTTGCCAGACTTAAATTCGGAATTAACGGTTCTCTAAATGGAAAATTGAGATGCACAACACCTGCAGGATGTGATGCGGAAATAGCAAATGCTCTTCCAGCTATCGTTCTGACATATCGATACATCCCAACTTCTTCTTCAGGCAATGCGACATCAACAAACCATTTTGGGTAATTACCGTACATTTGAACCTGATCAATCGCTTGAGGAGCCCCTACGTCGCGTAATTCATGCGGTCTATCAGCTGTTAAAACAATTAAGGGAACTCTTGCGTAACGGGCTTCAACAATAGCCGGATAGTAGTTAGCCGCTGCCGTTCCAGATGTGCAAACAAGCACAACAGGCTTTTTCTTTTCCTTAGCTAGACCAAGAGCAAAAAAACCTGCTGATCTTTCATCGATATTCATGTAACAAGAAAGTTTAGGATGCTCTGCCATTAACATGGCTAATGGAGTAGAGCGAGAACCAGGGCTAATCACTGCCTTATTAACTCCTAAGCGTGTTAATTCATCAACAAAACTAGCGACAAATCTTGTTAGGGAATCACTAGTCTTCATTCACAACTCCTCCTAGTGCAGACATCATAGGTTTTAGTTTTATTTTTGTCTCAAGATACTCCGATTTGGGATCCGACTCTTCAACAATCCCACATCCGGCAAAAAGGGCTGCATTTTGTCCCTCCAACAATCCAGATCTAAGAGCAACAACAAATTCACCATTGTCTTCATGATCAATCCAACCTAATGGACCGGCATACCAGCCACGATGCATCGGCTCTAATTCCCTAATCTTTTCAATAGCCTTCCATTTTGGGAACCCTCCTAATGCCGGAGTTGGATGAAGTTTCTCTACCATAGATAGGAAAGAGAAACCTTCTCTTGCATAGCCCTTAACAGGAGTAAAAAGATGCTGGATATTTTTCGATTTAAATAAAGCAGGTGACTTTGGCGTGATAACGTCAAAGCAGCAACTTTCTATAGCTGATTTTATCATTTTTACAACGATCGCATGCTCCAGTAAGTTTTTATCATCATGTATTAATTGCTGTCCTAAATCATGATCCTCTTGTTCTGTTTTTCCTCTTTTGATTGATCCTGCCAGACAAGTCGAGAGAACTTCATTGTCTTTCTTTTTAATTAATCTTTCAGGTGTTGCTCCGACAAAATGTTGAGGTCCGTTTTCAAACTCAAAAATATAACTGGTTGGCTGTTCTTGTTGTAAGTTGTAGATAACTTGATACGGGTTAATTTTGTCTGAAAACTTGAGGTGAACCTCGCGTGCGAGCACAACTTTATCCATTTCTTTTGACTTTATATGGTTTGTTGCCTTTTGAACGGCTTTTAGCCACTCCGATGTTTTATATTCAATAGTTGAGAATTCGTTACCTTTTTCACAATCTAATTGATAAGGAAGAGCCGAACCAAATTCAAATGAACGTTCAAAATGTTTAAGACACATCGTTAGTTCATCATGAGGTGTGACTAGTTTATTTATCGTTATATAGCTTTTCTGATCAATGACAGAAAGCATATGTTTAGGTAACACAAACTTTGATTCTGAGAAATGATTCCATAGTAGACTTTTTTCTTTAAGTGGATCAAATGAAAAACCGCCAAATAAGATAGGTCCTATACCTACTTGATTTGATTCATTCGATATAACGACTTTTTTAAAGCGCTTCCATTCATTTTCTATATCCTGAAAACGTTCTTTATTTGTCAGATTATTTTCAATAATCAATTCATTCCCTAATCCTACCATTGTAAAATCACGATTAGGCGTTGACCAAAAATATCGCTCTCCAAGGAAAAGATCTTCACCGGAAGCAAAGAAATGAAGGGGGTCCATTGCGTCCACTTCTTTAATGCAGCTAACGATTACTGATTGTTTCGTTCGCTTTGCATCTTCCAATGCCTGTTGAATGAATTCTTTTAATGTATGGTCCAAAGTAGTTATCAATCTTATCCCCCCGACACCAAAAATTGCTTATATTAAGATACACCTAGCTAGAAGGTGTGTCAATAGGTTAAACTTGTCCTAACCTTATTATATATCTTGATGTACAAGATTAAAATGAAAACGTCTTAGATAAGCATTCATTTTATAGGTACAACTGGTAAAATAAGGATCCTTGTTATTTTTTGAGGATTTCTTGATGAAATTTTTTACAATCATGTTTTTCTTCTTACTGTTCATAATAGGTATAGAACTATTTCATCAAGGAAGGAGCGTGGATGGTATGCTAAGTTCACAACAAGTAGAAACCTTCCGTTCACAGCTTACGCAAATGAAAAAGGAAATTGACGAGCGTTTTGAAATGAATGGACATTTTGGGTTAGAAGAAGGTCATTTTCATGAATCCGTTGGTGAACTATCCAGTTATGATAATCATCCAGGTGATGAGGGAACAGAACTATATGAGCGAGAAAAAGATATCGCATTAAATGAACATACGGAAGAAGAAAAATTAGACATTGAACGAGCGTTACAGAAGATTGAAGATGGAACATATGGAAAATGTGAAGTATGTGGAAATGAGATACCTCTGGAACGCCTTGATGCCATACCAACAGCCACTACTTGTAAAGAGCATGCACCTGAACAAATTGTTTCTCATAACCGTCCAATTGAGGAAGGAGTTTTAATGCCTCCCTTTGGAAAATTTGATTATGATGATCAAGATGAAAATGTGGCATTTGATGCAGAAGACGCCTATCAAATTGTAAACAGCTATGGCTCTTCGGAAACACCATCAGATTTTAATGATCCACAAGATCATTATAATGATGTCTACATGGAATCAAATGATCCTGATGGATATGTTGAGGATTACGAAAACTTTATTGGAACTGATATTGAAGGAAAAGAAATTACGATCTATCCATCCAATCAACATCAGCAATATGAAGATATGTTAGATGAAGAAGGTCTAATGACCAGTTTTGGAGATCTTCCTCCTTATGAGAAGGACCCATATACTGAAGAAGAGATATAGACAATAATACCAGTAAATCAAGAGAACAGAAATTGTTCTCTTTTTTGTATTCCAAACCATTTCAATATTCATGTAACATTTCCTTCCCGATCACTTGCATTTTTTTCTATTCTTTTATCTTAAATATTGAAATTTCAGAATAAATAGATATATAATGCCTTAAGGAGGATTGATCATATGCATCTATTAGAAAAAATCAGTAAAACAGCAGGAAATACATTCGCCATTTGGGTCATTCTTTTCGCTGTGTTGGCCTTTTTTATTCCAGGAGGATTTACATGGATCGCTCCACACATATCTTTACTACTCGGAATTATCATGTTTGGAATGGGCCTGACATTATCATTAAATGATTTCAAAGCCGTTTTTCAAGCACCTAAAAGCGTAATAATTGGAGTGTTAGCTCAGTTCACTATCATGCCTTTATTAGCATTTTTATTAGCAACAATTTTCCAGTTACCACCTGAAGTGGCTGTTGGGGTAATATTAGTAGGATGTTGTCCTGGTGGAACTGCTTCAAATGTTATGACATTTTTAGCAAAAGGAAATACAGCATTGTCAGTTGCTGTTACATCTATTTCAACCTTACTTGCTCCTATTTTAACACCTGCTCTAACTTTATTATTTGCAAGTAAGTGGCTACCTGTATCAGCTGGCTCGCTATTTTTATCTATTGTTCAAATTGTACTTGTTCCAATCATTTTAGGAATTATCGTTAATTTATTATTTAAAAAGCAAGTTGAAAAAAGTATTTCAGTTTTACCACTTATCTCCGTTATTGGGATTGTTGCAGTTGCCTCAGCAGTTGTAGCAGTGAATTCAGCCAAGATTGCTGAAACAGGTTTATTAATCTTCTCCATCGTTGTATTACACAATGGATTGGGTTTACTAATAGGTTTCCTATTAGCAAAAGTATTAAAATTAAATTTGGCTGATCAAAAAGCTATCTCAATTGAAGTAGGAATGCAAAACTCAGGTCTTGGTGCAGCTTTAGCAGTTGCTCATTTCTCACCTCTTTCGGCAGTTCCTAGCGCCATCTTCAGTGTGTGGCATAATATTTCAGGACCACTCCTCGCTACATGGTGGGGAAAAAGAACCACTAAAGGCAATTCGGAAAATAAAGACTCTTCGTTTAAAGCATAGTATTGAAAGGGGCATTCTTGCTCCTTTTTATTTTTGTATCTTCCAATATTTTCTTAACCTAGTAAAATAGAAGATGAATCAAAAAATATACTGTTCTTTACATATGGAGGGAATTCTAGTGAACGCTCATGAAATTGATTATGTATTGCATGGCGATGATATGCAGTGTGTTGAAATCGAATTAGATCCAAACGAAAGTGTTGTTGCTGAAGCCGGCGGAATGATGATGATGGAAAATGGCATTGACATGGAAACCATTTTTGGAGATGGAGATAATGGCCAAAAAGGCTTTTTAGGTAAGCTGGTTGGTGCCGGTAAACGAGTTCTTACAGGTGAGAGTCTGTTTATGACTGTGTTCACAAACAAAGGAGTGGGCAAAAAAAGAGTTTCGTTTGCAGCACCATACCCAGGAAAAATTATTCCTGTTGATTTAAGTGAAATGGGTGGAAAAGTCATTTGTCAAAAAGACTCCTTCCTATGTGCAGCAAAAGGTGTTTCTATTGGAATAGACTTCCAAAAAAAGCTGGGTACGGGGTTCTTTGGTGGAGAAGGCTTCATCATGCAAAAACTTGAGGGTGATGGCTTAGCATTTTTGCATGCAGGTGGTACAATTATACGCCGTGACCTGCAACCTGGTGAAAAATTACGAATTGATACAGGTTGTTTAGTAGCGCTCACAAAGGAAATTGACTATAATATCGAATTTGTAGGAAAAGTAAAGACTGCCTTTTTTGGTGGAGAAGGGTTGTTTTTTGCAACTGTTCAAGGTCCTGGGACTGTTTGGATTCAAACGCTACCATTCAGTCGACTTGCTGATCGTGTTATCGCAAGTGCACCTTCTGCTGGTGGCGGAGATTCACGTGGTGAAGGCAGCATTCTTGGAGGATTAGGCCGCTTATTAGATGGGGATTGATCGGAAAAGCGTTGGAGCTGGACACCAACACTAAGTACAGGATTTATACTTACTTACCTGATAATAACATGCAAAAAGGTGCTGACCAGCAGCACCTTTTTTTCGTTTAGAAACCATAAAATTCTTTGAACTGTGGATAAGCGCGCGACATCCAGCTCCAGCACCTAGCCCCTCGAGGTCATAAGACGCAAATGAATTGAAGACAAAGAACGTCTTCTATTCATTTGCGTCTTATGCTTGTCGGGCCTGATCAAGGCGCTTGCGCTTTTGTTCTTACATTTTTACTCCGATAGACTCGATGTTCCAAATACCGTCAGCATAATTTTGAATTGTCCGGTCACTCGAGAAAAAGCCTGAGTGCGCTACATTAATAAGTGCCTGTTCAAGCCATTTTCCTCTATCTTGATAGGCCATACCAACCTTTTCCTGAATATCTATATATGAAGCAAAATCACGTAATACAAAGTATTGATCATTTTGCACAAGTAAGGAATCTGCGATTGCTTCAAATTCTCCTTCATCCTCAGAAAAGAAACCATTCGTTAATTGATCAATTACCTGCCTAATTCGTAAATCATGATGGTAATATTCCATTGAACGATATCGCCCATTTTCTTCATATTTGAGTACTTCAGGGGCTGTTAATCCAAATGTAAAGATATTACCTTCCCCGATTTCCTCCATGATTTCAATATTTGCACCATCCAATGTTCCGACAGTTAAAGCCCCGTTCATCATGAACTTCATATTTCCTGTTCCTGAAGCTTCCTTACTAGCAGTTGATATTTGCTCACTCACATCTGCCGCCGGAAAAATATCTTCAGCAAGAGAAACACGATAATTCTCCATAAACACTACTTTAATAGTCTGCGAGACTCTCGGATCATTATTCACTTTTTCTGCCAGTGAGTGAATAAGCTTAATAATTTTCTTTGCATAATAGTACGTAGGTGAAGCCTTGGCTCCAAAAATAAACGTGCGAGGTTGAATTGAATAATTTGCATCCTCTTTTAGGCGGTTATATAAATACATAATATGCAAAACATTTAGGAGCTGCCTTTTATAAGCATGAAGCCTCTTAACCTGAACATCAAAAATAGAATCAATATCAACTTGAATTCCGTTTTTATCAGCTATTTTTTTCGCAAGGATTTCTTTGCGCTTTCTTTTCACCTGTGCAAATCGTTCCTTTAGTTCAGGATGATAGACATGTCTTTTTAAATCTATTAATTTCTCAGGTTGTTTTATCCAATCCTCACCAATTGTATCGTTTATTAATGATGTTAGCTCAGGGTTTGCCTTTAGCAGCCATCTACGGTGAGTAATTCCATTCGTTTTATTGTTAAACTTTGTGGGATATACCTCATAAAATGATTTCATTTCTCTGTTTTTCAGAATGTCAGAATGGATTTTTGCTACACCATTGATACTGTTACTTCCAACTATAGCAAGATGTGCCATCTTCACTAATCCATGTGCAATGATGGCCATATGTTCAATCCGCTCCCACTCTCCTGGATAGCGATCCCAGAGCTCAGCACAAAATCTTTCATTTATTTCTTCAATGATCATATAAATTCTCGGCAGCAATGGTTTAAATAAATAAATGGGCCATTTTTCTAATGCTTCTGCCAAAATTGTATGATTAGTATATGATACTGTGTTAGTAGTGATATGCCAGGCATCTTCCCATGTTAAACCTTCTTGGTCCATAAGAATTCTCATTAACTCAGGGACCGCCATAGCCGGATGAGTATCATTAATATGAATGGCTACATAATGATGAAGGTCTCGAATATTTGAGTTTTCTTTTTTATAAGACTTAATGATACTTTGAAGACTTGAAGAAACAAGAAAATACTGTTGTTTTAAACGAAGTATCTTTCCTTCATCATGAGTATCATCCGGATATAAAAAGTCGGTAATCGCCTCTGTTTCACGCTTGTATGATAAGACATCCTGATTTGGTCCGAAAGAAGCCGGTTCAGCATTCCAAAGTCTTAATGTATTCACTGTGTCGACTCTATACCCTACAACAGGCATATCATACGGAACTGCTAAAACTTTTTGATCTGCAACATGCCTAAAGGAAAGTGTCCCATCATCAACAACAGTCTCAATACTTCCCCAGAAGGATATTTCAACTGCCTCATCAGGTTTTCTCACTTCCCATACATTCCCATGTCTTAACCATTGTTCTGGCAGCTCAACCTGATAACCATCAACAATTTTTTGATCGAATAGACCATGCTTATAACGGATTCCATATCCATGACCAGGAAGATTTAATGTTGCGAGAGAATCCAGGAAACATGCTGCAAGCCTTCCCAAGCCACCATTTCCAAGTGCTGGATCTGATTCACATTCTTCAATTTCCTTTAAGCTAATGTTTAGCTCATTTAATCCTTCTTCTACTATTTCTTTTATTCCTAGATTTAAAAGATTTTGACCTAATAAACGTCCTAATAAAAATTCAATTGATAAGTAATACACTTGTTTTTTGTTTTCTGATCGATACAATTCATTTGTTTCAATCCATTTTGAACTAATGTATTCTCTTACCATATTTCCTAATGTATGGTATTGATCACGCTTTGTTGCTTCTTCAAAACCTTTGCCGCACATGCTTTCAAGCCTTTTTAGAAAATTGTCTTTAAAGCTGTCTTTACTAGAGAACATGACTTTCACTCCTAGTCATTAAACCAGCATAAAGCTGGTCATACTTTAATGCAGATTTTCCCCAACTATAATCCTGTGTCATGGCTGTCTTGACAATACTTTTCCATACTTCCTCTTGTTGGTAGAATTCAATAGCTCTATTAATGGTGAAGAGCATATCATGTGCATTAAAATTCCTAAATGTAAACCCATTTCCTTCTCCACTATCTTCCCTATATGAGGCCACAGTATCATTTAAGCCACCAGTTTCTCTAACGATTGGAATTGTTCCGTACCTTAAGGCAATTAATTGCCCTAACCCACATGGCTCAAATTTTGACGGCATGAGAAAAAGGTCAGAGCCTGCATATATTTGGTGTGCAAGCACTTCATCAAAACCTATGTATGCCTTAAACTTAGATGGGTATACCCATTCCATATGTCTGAAATAATCCTCAAAAGCCTTTTCACCGGTTCCAAGAACGATAACTTGAACATCCTGACTTAGCACTTCGTCAAGTACACGCTTGACTAAATCAAGGCCCTTTTGCTTCGTTAATCTTGTCACCATTGAAATAATTGGTGTTGATTCATTTTCTGGTAACCCCAATCTTTCTTGAAGTGCTAATTTATTTTTCATTTTTTCACTTAAAGTGTCTACACTATAACGCACTGTAATATTTTGATCAGTCTCAGGGTTGTATAATATATCATCTATTCCATTTACAATTCCCAATAATTTCTCATGATGAGATCGCAATAGTCCATCCAAATTTTCTCCGTAATAAGCCGTTTGTATTTCATCTTTATATGTTGGACTAACAGTCGTAATGAAGTCTGCTGAATGAATGGCACCTTTCATAAAACTAATATTTCCATGAAACTCTAAATCATAAAAATGCTCATCTCCCAAGTTCAAGAGTTCACCAAGTACACTATACGGAAATACACCTTGAAATTGAAGATTATGGATCGTAAATATGGTTTTAATATCTCTATACAATTCTTGCTCAAGATAATCTACTTTTAACAGATAACTAATCATGCCCGTGTGCCAGTCGTGTGAATGGATGATATCCGGCTTGAAATCAATCACCTTCAAAGCTTCTAAGACACCACGACAAAAAAATGAAAAACGTTCAGCATCATCATAGTGGCCATATAATGAATCACGATAAAAATAATATTCATGATCTAAAAAATAATACGTAATTCCTTCATATTCCAAGGTTTCAATTCCACAATATTGCTGTCTCCAACCAACTGGAACCTCTAATTCCTCTACTTTTGTCATGGCATCTCTATATGTTTCTGATATTAAACTATATTTAGGTAAAATAACTCTTACATCATTGCCTAGCTTTACTAATTCCTTTGGCAATGCACCTGCAACATCAGCTAATCCTCCTGATTTTACAAACGGTACACATTCTGATACAGCAAATAATACGTTCACGAGTTCATCATCGCTCCTTGAGTGGTTCTTTTTCTTAAAATTGTCGGGGCATTAGTCGTACCTGTTATATTTGAATAATCCAGAATCTTTACGTCTTTATCTGTAATGATATTTTCTAAGAAACAATCATTCCCAATCTGTGTCTTCTGCATAATCACACTATTCTTAACAACTGTATCTTTTCCAATATGGACACCTCTAAAAATAATACTGTTTTCGACATGTCCTTCTATTCTGCAACCATTGGCAATCAATGAATTTTTAACCATGGCATCTTTACCATATTTAGTTGGTGGCTCATCTTTTGCTTTCGTTAAAATCGGACGGTTCTTCGTAAAAATTTCATTCCAAATTGTTGGGTTTAGCATATCCATACTATGTTTATAGTAATTTTCCATTGAGTCAATAACCGCTGCATATCCCTGGAATTCATAATCACAAATTGTCCAATGATGATGATTTTCTTCTATTACTTCAGCTAGTGTTTTACACCCTGTTTTTTCTTTATCATGAATAAGATCAATAAGAAGTCTTGTTGACATAATATACATTTGCAAGGGCTTACCATCTTTACGTACCTCAGTAATGTCACATCCGTTATTGAGATGTCGCTTTAATACATTTTGGAAGTCAATGTTACAAACCGTATAGCTGTTTGTTATGACCGCATATTCCTGTGTGCTTCTTAAAAAGAAATCAATATGATCTGAGAATTGTCGAAATGATCCGAATTCATCATACTCGTTGTGGAGATGTGGTGATGGGAAGAAAAATAATCCATCTTTCTTTCGATTAAGATCCCACTGTTTACCAGACCCTAGATGATCCATCAATGAACGGTAAGAATATTTCGGAAAGATTGCAACACTCTCAATCTCAGAATTCACCATATTTGAGAGGACAAAATCAATTAGCCTATATCTGCTTGCAAAAGGTACTGCTGCTAATGAACGATGGTTGGTTAAATCTTCAATTTCCGGTTTATGTGCTGTAGCATCAATAATTCCCAATAATCTGTTACTCATATCAAAAACTCCCCTTTGTAGAAATAGGTTTGCTTATCCTTCATGCTAGGTATTAATAATATAGATAAAGACAAGATACGATAATAATTAAAAAGCTCCCTATTCCAAACTATTTTGTCATAATCTCTTAGTTTACTTTGTCCTCTACCATCGCTTTGATTTCTTCTATAATATCTTCTGTTACTAATAGAATTTCATCTGAGTTCGTATCAGGGCAAATAACCGTTCCATTTGGTATTTCAATGCCGCTAGGTACAATTGCGTTTTCAATAAAGACATTTTCACCGATTACACAATCCGGCATGAGTACAGAATTCTTTACTACTGTATTTTTACCAACAGTAACACCTTGGAATAAGACAGAATGATTAACATTTCCCATAATGACACAACCATCGTTTACAAACGAATCTGTTACTACTGCATCTTCTGCGATAAACTGTGGTGGATGGTTTGAATTAACTGTGTATATCTTCCAATCGCGGTCAAATATATTTAACTCTGAATCATCATTTAGCAAATCCATATTAGCTTCCCATAAGCTTTTAACAGTGCCTACATCCTTCCAATACCCTTTAAAAGGATAGGCAATGACATTGCGCTTTTCATCTAGCAACAGCGGAATAATATCTTTTCCAAAATCATGACTTGAATATTGATTTCGTTCGTCCATCTCTAAGTATTCTTTTAAAATAGACCATTTAAAAATATAGATACCCATAGACGCTAAATTACTTTTTGGGTTAGCTGGCTTTTCATCAAATTCAACTACTTGCATTTTTTCATTTGTATTCATAATGCCAAAACGACTCGCCTCTTCCCATGGAACCTCTATTACGGAAATTGACGCATCCGCATTTTTTTCAATATGATAGTCCAGCATTTTTGAATAATCCATTTTATAAATGTGATCCCCTGACAAGATTAATACATATTCAGGATCATATTGTTTGATATAGTTTATATTTTGATAGATTGCACTGGCAGTACCTTTATACCATTTCATTTCTGAGGATTCAGAATAAGGAGGCAGAACTGTTACTCCACCATTCTTTCTGTCTAAGTCCCATACACTGCCAATCCCTATATATGAATTCAAAACCAGCGGTTGATACTGTGTTAAGACACCAACAGTATCAATGCTAGAATTTGTACAATTACTTAAGGTAAAATCGATAATTCTATATTTTCCTCCGAATGGAACAGCAGGCTTTGCTAGATTTTTTGTTAATGAGCTTAATCGGCTCCCCTTACCCCCTGCTAGTAACATTGCGACGCACTGTTTTTTTCCCATGTTTATTCTCCCCTCTTTTTTTGACTGCACGTAGAATGACTGCTCCATATGGTGGAATTGTCATGGAAATATGATAAGGTCTTCCATGAAACTCTCCTTCTACTGCTTTTATATTTTTTGGATTCGTTTGGCCAGAGCCTCCAAACTGCATTTCATCACTATTCATGATCTCTACATACTCTGTATCTACTGGGACTCCAACTTTGTAATCATGATAAACAACCGGCTTAAAATTCAATACCACGACAAGTAATTCATTTTCTTTGCTACTTTTCCGAACAAAAGAAAAAATACTTTGTTCCCGGTTATTTACATCAATCCACTCGAATCCTTCATCTGAATGATCTAATTCAAAGAGCGGCTTTTGTTTTGAATAGATAGAAAGAAGTTGCTTAAAATAGACTCTCATTTTATTGTGCATTTCATAATCTTCCAACACCCAATCTAGTTGCTCTAAGTCTTTCCACTCATCATACTGACCAAACTCACCTCCCATAAATAATAGTTTTTTACCTGGATGTGTAAACATAAATCCATATAGGAGCCTCAATTGGGCAAACTTCTGCCAATAATCACCCGGCATTTTATTCAATAAAGATTTTTTTCCATGGACAACTTCGTCATGGGAAAAAGGTAAAATGAAGTTTTCAGAAAAAGCATAAATAAGGGAGAATGTTACTTTATGGTGGAGTTCATTTCTACTCTCTGGAGAGGCCTCCATATAAGATAAAATGTCATTCATCCAACCCATATTCCATTTGTAGTTAAAGCCAAGACCACCAGACGAGGTAGGAGCGGTAACCATTGGCCAATCAGTTGAATCCTCAGCAATCATTAAAATATCCGGATCTTTAATAAATACTGCTTCATTTAATTTCTTTAAAAAAGAAATGGCATAAGGATTTTCCACTAATTCATTAGAATTTGGCCAATACAACATATTTGCAACAGCATCAACTCTAAAACCGTCAACATGGAAGTACTCAATCCAAAACAACGCATTTGAGATTAGGAAGCTTTGCACCTCAGTTTTTCCCAGATCAAAATTTGCAGTACCCCATATGTAATTTTCACGATCATGTTCATTTGCATATTCATATGTTGGTTGCCCATCAAACATATAAAGTCCATGAGCATCTTTACAAAAATGTCCTGGAACCCAATCAATAATGACACCTATATTTTCTTCATGACAGGCATTAATAAAATGCATAAGATCCTTTGGTTTTCCAAAACGACTTGTTGCTGAAAAATAACCTGTACCCTGATAACCCCAAGAGCGATCATATGGATGCTCAATGATTGGAAGAAGTTCAATGTGTGTAAAACCATGTTCCAATACGTATGGTATAAGCATTTCAGATAATTCCTGATAACTGTATAACTCTTTCTCATCGTTTAACTTCCAAGAACCTAAATGAACTTCGTATATGGCTAAAGGCCGATCATACGGTTGCCTTTGCCGTTTCCTTCTCTTCCATTTTTGATCTGTCCAATTAAATCCTGTTAAATCAGCTACAACTGAGGCTGTGTTCGGTCTTACTTCAGATTGAAAGGCATATGGATCAGCCTTTAATAAAGTTTCGTCACTAGAAGTAATAATTTCATATTTATAAATCTCGCCTTCTTCTATTCCTTCAATAAATAAGTTCCAAATTCCCTCCTCACTCATCTTTTTCATTTGATGATTGTTCCTATCCCAGTTGTTAAAATTGCCTACTACACTAACTTGTTTTGCATGTGGAGCCCAAACACAAAAGGAAGTACCTTTCTTACCATTTTGCTCTGTAAGATGTGCTCCAAATACTCGAAAACTTTCAAAAAACTGTCCCTCATGAAATAAATGAATATCGTAGTCTGTTAGAGACGTGACGGTCACTGAAGTCACCCTTTCACTTATTATTATCTATGCTAAAGATTCAATACTTACAAATGAATCCCTTTATTGAAAACGTTCTTTTTTCCGACATAAACCAACACGAACTCATGATAAAATTTTTTTTATTATTCTTTTAAAATTTAAGAGAAATTTTATAGGTTAACATGATTCATGAGGAAAATAGCTGGTATCCCTGTGATAGGAAAAAATTTAATCATTAGATATAATATCCAAATTCCTTACGAAACCGCTTTAATTAAGAAAAACCACCTAAACACATATAGCATATTATTATATAAATAAAATAGTTTTTTCGACTTTTTGTTGGAATTTGTTGAATTTTATTCAGCTGAAATAATGGTGTTTTTCTTAATTTATGAAGGATTTTCCGTGGAGGTAAAGAATAATTCAATTAAAAGTAAAATATTTTAGTAAAGCAATATTAGAGGTTTTACCTATAGTTTTTCTATGAAAGATTATAAATGAAATTTATAGAATAGTAAGTTAAAAGGATAAGTTATACATAGCATGGATGTAGATATAGCGGTGTGTGTTTATAAAGGGATTTACCTTTCTTAGGTGCTGTGGGAATTCGATGGTGATATAAGTTAGGGCATTTGTCTTTTTTAGCAGCAATGAAGGACATTGCGGGTTTATTTAAGATTTGTCTTGCCTTAGGGCCTATTAAGGACATACGAAGGTGTGATTTAAGAGAAATGTCTTTCATATTGGCTATGAAGGACATTTCGGAGGGGAATTCAAGAGAATTTGTCTTTCATAACGCCTATGAAGGACATTTCGGAGGGGAATTCGAGAGAATCTGTCTTTCATAACGCCTATGAAGGACATTCATGTCATTTCCTCAAGAAGATTTGTCTTTCATAAGACATATACATAAAGACCATTACTCACCAATCCCCAAGGTCTGTCTTTCAATTTGTTGTTACCACAAGGGGTACATATAAAACTAAAAACTTCATATTTAGACTTTACATCAAAACAAAAAAACACTGTTTATTAACAGTGTTTTTGAAATGACCCGTACGGGATTCGAACCCGTGTTACCGCCGTGAAAGGGCGGTGTCTTAACCGCTTGACCAACGGGCCTAAGATTTGATTAATCTGGCGGAGAAGGAGGGATTTGAACCCTCGCGCCGCTTACACGACCTACACCCTTAGCAGGGGCGCCTCTTCAGCCACTTGAGTACTTCCCCATATATGGCTCCGCAGGCAGGACTCGAACCTGCGACCGATCGGTTAACAGCCGATAGCTCTACCACTGAGCTACTGCGGAATAGTATAAATGGTGGGCCTAAATGGACTCGAACCATCGACCTCACGCTTATCAGGCGTGCGCTCTAACCAGCTGAGCTATAGGCCCATTTATATTGGAGCGGGTGAAGGGAATCGAACCCTCATCATCAGCTTGGAAGGCTGAGGTTTTACCACTAAACTACACCCGCATATATGGGGCGGCTGATGGGAATCGAACCCACGAATGTCGGAACCACAATCCGATGCGTTAACCACTTCGCCACAACCGCCACTATTTTATTATCATTTATTAAGTGGTGGCTCGGGACGGAATCGAACCGCCGACACATGGATTTTCAGTCCATTGCTCTACCAACTGAGCTACCGAGCCAATATGGTTTACGGCTTCCACTAAGCTTCGAATCTCTTCATCAGCTCCATCACTCACATCCACACGTATGGTCATACGCTGCGGTGCTCGTTTAGTCGCTTCTTCGACCTTCTCACTTATTGAAACCCTCTTACACTAAACTAAGTTAATCCTCAAAAATATTGAAGAAAAATGGCGGTCCGGACGGGACTCGAACCCGCGACCTCCTGCGTGACAGGCAGGCATTCTAACCAACTGAACTACCGGACCAATATTTAAACTTAAAAATATTAATTGACGTTTATTTCTTTCAATTAAATTGGTTGCGGGGACAGGATTTGAACCTGCGACCTTCGGGTTATGAGCCCGACGAGCTACCAGACTGCTCCACCCCGCGATAATATGGAAGTGTAAAATTCACCATTGCTTTTATTTAAAAGCAAAATGGAGGAGGAAAGGGGATTCGAACCCCTGCGGGCTTTGATACCCCTGTCGGTTTTCAAGACCGATCCCTTCAGCCGGACTTGGGTATTCCTCCGTATAAAAAATGGTGGACCTTGTAGGACTCGAACCTACGACCGGACGGTTATGAGCCGTCTGCTCTAACCAGCTGAGCTAAAGGTCCATCTGGTTTATCAAGAATTTTAAAAATGGTAGCGGCGGAGGGAATCGAACCCACGACCTCACGGGTATGAACCGTACGCTCTAGCCAGCTGAGCTACACCGCCATAGTTAATAGTCATAGTTTTTAATTGGTGGAGCCTAGCGGGATCGAACCGCTGACCTCCTGCGTGCAAAGCAGGCGCTCTCCCAGCTGAGCTAAGGCCCCATATTTAATATCTAAATGGTCGGGAAGACAGGATTCGAACCTGCGACCCCTTGGTCCCAAACCAAGTGCTCTACCAAGCTGAGCTACTTCCCGTTTTATTGGATAAGGGATATGTGAGCTCAATATTTCAATCTCACGTCTGACTTCCTGCTAGATAAATTTCAATGGCGCGCCCGAGAGGAGTCGAACCCCTAACCTTTTGATCCGTAGTCAAACGCTCTATCCAATTGAGCTACGGGCGCTAAAGTTCATGGTGCCGAGGACCGGAATCGAACCGGTACGGTAGTCACCTACCGCAGGATTTTAAGTCCTGTGCGTCTGCCAGTTCCGCCACCCCGGCACTTACTGGAGCGGAAGACGGGATTCGAACCCGCGACCCCCACCTTGGCAAGGTGGTGTTCTACCACTGAACTACTTCCGCTTGATATTAATGGTGCGGGTGAAGGGACTTGAACCCCCACGTCACAAGGACACTAGATCCTAAGTCTAGCGCGTCTGCCAATTCCGCCACACCCGCATGGTGTGATAATGGTGAGCCATGAAGGACTCGAACCTTCGACCCTCTGATTAAAAGTCAGATGCTCTACCAACTGAGCTAATGGCTCATTTTATAATGAGATGTGAAAATTTGTTTCTTCTTGTTTTTGACACCCAAATCTCAGGGAGTTTATTCAAGAAGCAGCTCGATTTGTGTGCTGATGTAATGCTACGAAGCTTACTCGATCGTGCTACCAACTGAGCTAATGGCTCATTAATAAATAATAATGAGTGGTGCCGGCGAGAGGACTTGAACCCCCAACCTACTGATTACAAGTCAGTTGCTCTACCAGTTGAGCTACACCGGCTTAGTATTATATTTAAAATATTATGGTGGAGGATGACGGGATCGAACCGCCGACCCCCTGCTTGTAAGGCAGGTGCTCTCCCAGCTGAGCTAATCCTCCAATGTACTTGATTTGCAAGTCCATGTATCGCGACAGATAGTCACGATATTAGCATTACTTCATTAATATAATGTTTTGTAGCAACCTGGCAACGTCCTACTCTCACAGGAGGAAACCTCCAACTACCATCGGCGCTGAAGAGCTTAACTTCCGTGTTCGGCATGGGAACGGGTGTGACCTCTTCGCCATCATCACCAGATAACTGCGACAAGAATGATTATACTATTTTGAAAGAATATTTCAAGTCTTTTTTTAAAAAAACTTTAAATATTCCTTCAAAACTAGATAACGATACACAATTCACTTCACTAAGCTTACGCTTTTATTAGGTTAAGTCCTCGATCGATTAGTATCAGTCAGCTCCACACGTCACCGCGCTTCCACCTCTGACCTATCAACCTGATCATCTTTCAGGGATCTTACTCACTAATGTGATGGGAAATCTCATCTTGAGGGGGGCTTCATGCTTAGATGCTTTCAGCACTTATCCCTTCCGCACATAGCTACCCAGCTATGCCTTTGGCAAGACAACTGGTACACCAGCGGTGCGTCCA
>NZ_JAIVLH010000009.1 GCF_020524345.1 Metabacillus niabensis | reverse complement strand
CACAGGGCTTCAACCTTAGGATTTCTCCACCAGTTGCCTGTCAGCTACCGAGCGTCTTGGCACTTACTCGGATTGGACTTTCACCAATTAGCAATTAACGGCTTGCTGGGCACGCCAAAATGAAAAAGCACATTAAACGTGCTTTTTTTATTTTAACCAATAGGTTTGACCGTATCTACAAATTCCCTATTTTTAGTATCTTAACGATTATTTTCCCATTAAAAAATACGTCTTTAGATATGTATAATAACCATAATTTAGACATATAATCTAACAATCCATTAGGAGGGAGGAAAAACCATGAATAGTCGGATTTTCTTATTCCTAGCAACAATTATCAGTGGTTTTGCACTTATTCGAATTCCTTTAGCAGATACATTTCTAGCTAGTATCGAACCTGTTACAACAATAATTGGTGTATTAGCGATTCTAATATTCTCACTTGTGCTTATTTATTATGGTATTAGAAATTTGTTTAGTAAATAGAAGTATGGGAAAGTACTCCTTGAGTACTTTCCCTTTTTACATACGTGCTAACAACTATACAAACCGCAATCAATTGAATGCGTTTTTGTACTTGTATCATGTTCTTACCTTTTAGAAATTCTAAAAAGTGATTAATTAAACTAAAAATAGGAATTTCAACTAGGCAGGATAATTAAAACTTCTAGTTCATTCATATTTTTGATACATACGTTGCTATTGCTCTTTGCACATCATAGATACTATTGTCTTTTTTAAATTGTTTCGAAACTGGATTTGCCGTACTAGATATCCAGATCTTTAACTCTGCATCTAAATCAAAACTCCCAGCCGTCTCTACGCTAAAATGTGTAATACTCTTATAAGGAATAGAGTGATATTCAATCTTTTTACCAGTAACTCCTTGCTTATCGATTAGAATTAAACGAGTATTGGTGAAAACAATTAAATCACGGATTAATTTATAAGCTTTTTCAACTTTTTCATTTTCAACAATTACTAACTCTAATTCTTTTTCCACAGATTTAATATCAACCTCTGAAACATTCCCCATTAACCCATCTAAAATACCCATATAAACCTCCAATATTTAAATGATTAGAAATCTTTCCTTCTTTACATGGTTATTTTATTCCTAAGTATTATGTTTTAAGCCTCATTCAGAATATTCATTGATATTATTGTACTGGTTAGAGAATGACAGAATCAAAATAGTATTATCATTTAAAGAAAAACAGGAACAATAAAAACCACCCTTTATTGGTTTAGTTTCCAACAAAATAAGTGGTTTTGGATTGGTCTAATGAAAAATATAGCAAAAATAAGATCAAAATTTCAATAAAAAAACAAATTGTCCTTTTTCATGAAAGAATACGCATAATATATATCAAAACAAGAACATGTTATCTTGTTATACTAACGTTTTTCTTATTTTTGCATTTTGTTCATTTGGGACATCATTTGATTAATTTTCTTTTGGGATGGTTTCATTCCCATTTGCATCATCATCATTTTTAGCATTTGTTCGTTAATTGGTGGATTTTTCTTCAGGTAATTCATCATATATTTACGCGCAATGAAAAATCCTAGTGCAACTCCAGCAAGTAGAGCTAGAATGCCTACTAGAATAACAACCCATAATTCCATTGGTTTTCCTCCTTCATGTTGTCTATCTTACAGTGTACTAAATCCATAGCAATTATACAACATTTGAACTATAATTTCTCTATTTTTTCAGCCAAAATTTCTTTCTTTTATAGGGTTCAACCACCCATATCTTTCACCTTTAAAATCCATTGCTAAAAAACAAGGATCAAACTTTCTTAATACTTCAAAAAATATTGTTTCTGCCTCAAAACTTCCATCAGAAGAAAGTTCAAGATGCCGATTTTTCACAATGAGGGTAGCGTTTCCAACATTTCCTTTTAAAGCAATTTTATGTATATGATGGAACATTTGATAATCTGTACGTTTTGATAAATGAGTTCCTAGTAATTGATGTATAAATAAAGCTGGTATTGGTTTAGAAATATACTGAATTTGTTTTTCAATTGTACTTCCATGAGCTGAACGAGCTGTTGTCCAGTGAAAGTCTTGAAACAGATGGTAGATTTTAGATTCCCGCCCAAAATAGTGACTTGCAAACTCTTCTTCTATTAAATAAATATAATAGTGTCTCACCATTTCACTCTCCCCAACCATTCTATTTCTCTAATTATATAAGAAGTCAAAAGAAATAATTGTCTTAAACTGGAGAGAGAAGCCACTATTTTTGTCGAACAGCTCTAGTTAGAATCTGGTTTCAATAAGAAACAGGAGGAATAATAGTCCTCCTCCTGTTTTTAGTGAAGATCTTTCCTTCTCTCATTTTTGATTTTTTGAGGTGTTACATCATTCCCGTTTGGATCAACAACTGTAACTCCTTTAAGTGTAGTTTTCATTGAAGAGCGAAAAGCATCTAAATATTCTCTACGTAAAGCCTGTTGTTCAACTTTTTCTTTATCCGTTAAGCCTTCTGTCTTTGATTTCTTAGATAATTTATTTATTCGATCTATTTTAGATTTTGGTAACATCATTTTACTCCTCACATTATTAGAATATACTTCACACATTGTGTAAATAATTATAGAATATAAGCATTTCCACAAAAGTCATCATACTAAATAGAGAAGAAAATAACAACTTTCTATACTTATGTATCATCCAAATTTGGATGAGTTATTTCGTGGTGCTCTTTGTATCTTCTATGGACTGTTGCTTTGCTAACATCAAATCCTAAACCTCTCAGTGTTGCTGCTATTTCCTGAAATGTTAGCTTCTTATCTCTTAGTTTAATAATTTCATCAATTGGTACCTCGATCTTCTCACGTCCTCCTCCTTGCTCTTGATTCTTTAAATTATCCTGAGGATTAAAACCATTCTCTATCGCTCTCTTCATCCCTCTTTTAATCTTGTAATTTGTCATTTTTCTTTGAAATTCTTCCACTGTTGCAAGAATACTCAGTATCATTGAATCTGTTTCGGATAATTCAGGTTCACCTTTTTCATTTAAAGTGAATACTGTAGCATCAAATTTCTTTATTTCATGTAAGAGTACAATTTTAGCGTGACCTCGTCCTAACCTAGTATCATCTTGAACTAATAATACAGAGGCTTTCTTGTCTTTTAACAATTCAAGCGCTTCAATAATTCCATCACGATCAACATCATATCCACTATGTCTTTCTTCTATTACTTTAATAACCTCCATACTATGAGTCTCCGCTAGTGAAAGAAGCTCTTCTTTTTGTCTATCAATTGAAGTATCCTGTGTATCTTTCTCTGTACTAACACGACAATAAATAATTGTTTTCATTTCTGTCACACCTATCAGTTCATTCTTAGTTGTTTTATTCGCTCGCTATCTGTTGAAATTGATGGATTTCTTCCTTTTGTATTGGTACAAAAACGATGTCCCCTGGAGCTATGGTAGTTGAATGAATATGATTTTTTTCCTGAACCCATTTGACAAACTCCTGTTTCGAAATACTATGTTTCTCTTGAAACTGATCTGCAATCGACCAGAGACTATCACCCTCTTTAATTTCTACTTGATGATAATTCTCTAAGCTGTCTGTTTTATTTGTATAAGTAATTCCTGCTGTAATGGCAAATAGAACAACAAAAAAAGCTAGTATGTAAGATAAAGATTCTTTTTTCATAATAACACCCCATAAGAATATTTGTTCGTATTTATATTTAAAGTATAGGACGAACAACTGTTCTAGTCAAGCGTTTTTTCGAACTTATGTTTGTATATATAGGTAAATGATGCTATAATAAACATAAATTAGAGGATCCGAGGTGTCACAGAGGATGACAAAACTATCAAAAAGACAACAAGATATATTAAGCTTCATAAAAGATGAGGTCCAAAAGAAAGGATATCCACCTTCTGTCCGTGAAATTGGTGAAGCAGTAGGTCTGGCATCAAGTTCAACTGTCCATGGACATTTAGCTAGATTAGAATCCAAAGGATTAATTAGAAGGGACCCAACAAAACCTAGAGCAATTGAGATTTTAGAAGAAGAAACACCCCATATTCCAAAGAGTAACGTGATAAATGTTCCGGTTATCGGAAAAGTCACTGCAGGGCTTCCTATAACTGCTATCGAAAATGTAGAAGAGTATTTCCCTTTACCAGATCGCTATATTTCGGAAGATGAACATGTCTTTATGCTAGAAATTATGGGTGAAAGTATGATTGAAGCCGGTATCTTAGATGGCGACTTAGTGATTGTTCGCCAGCAACAGACCGCAAACAATGGTGATATTGTTGTCGCTATGACAGAAGACGACGAAGCGACATGTAAGAGATTTTTCAAAGAAAAAGATTATATTCGTCTGCAACCTGAAAACTCTACTATGGAACCTATCATTTTACGAAATGTAAGTATCTTAGGTAAAGTAATTGGCGTTTATCGCACAGTACACTAGGCTTATCTTAAAAGATAAGCTTTTTCTTGTTTTATATATAAATACAAAAAAGCCTCAACAATAGTCGAGGCTTTTAATATCTATTAATACATTGACATGTATTGTTCTCTTTCCATGGGTGAACTTGAGTACGGAACATAATTGATATCTAAAATACACTATATAGAGATAATTTTATAATAGTAGAAACACGGATCAGACATAAAAGATGCCCATATGTTCCCTAGTTCTGATGCAGTTAAATCAGGATTATGGTTCATTTACTATCTTCTCCTTATTTTTAAGGTATTCCTATGTATAGATAATAGTATCAGTTTATATACAGTGAATTATACTTATGTTTATTACCGTTAATTGAACAAGAAGAGCACATATAAAAAAACTAGCCCCTCCATAAAGGAAGGGCTTTATAAAAATTTACCTTTTTGGTATAGCAACTTAATAATTAATAATAATAAGTAGGACATAAGATTTAGATTTACGTTCTAAAGGAGACAAATCATGGAAAAATTCATACAAAACTTAGATTTATCAGCAGAGGGTATATGGTTTCCATTCACTTTATGTATTATCTCTTTGATTTACATACTTTTTATGCCGAAACGATTAACTTGGAGAGAAATTTACCTTATTTTTGGTACGGTTGGATATGTAGCAGTAATGATAGATATGTTCTTAATGTTAAATTACTTTGATGCTTTTGATTTAGGACGTGATCCAGAGCAAGAAGGCATTGGTGACTTGATAAGTTATGGTATCATCCCATCTTGTTATGCAGTAATATTTCTTAACCATTTAAAAGAAAAAAATAAATGGATATATGTTACTTTGTTTACGCTTTTGTCTTCCTTATCTGAATGGCTGCTTGTTCAAGTTGGATATATGAAATTAAAAGGATGGCAAACTTGGTGGTCAATACCTGTATTTATTATTGTTTTTGGTTTTTGGTTACCTTGGCATTTAAAGCTAATTCGAAAAAAGACATAATAAAGGTTATTAAATTGCTTTGGGCTAGGAATTTAGTTATTAACTCAATGGCTTGAGTTCTATGTAACTTATGTGGCTGGGAAAGTGATATATTGCCATATGACGAAGTTGGATTGATAATTTTTTTAAACACTAAAAAGCCCCTCCAATTAGAAAGGGCATTTTTAATTAATGCAATAATCTGCTTTATCTCCGGTTAATGCTTTCCATGTGTTTTTTCCAACAATACCATCAACAGATAATTCATTATCCTTTTGGAATTCCCTTACTGCTGCTTCACAATCATTCCCAAAAATACCATCAAATCCTTTAGGAACATAACCACGACAGAATACCTTGAATAATGCGTGTGATAGAACCTCTAGCGCCTTCTCTGACTGTTCTTAACGCATTATTGGTGTTTTTGCCAAAGATTCCATCTACTTTTTAGCTCCAAATTGAGTATTTAATTCAGTTTGTAGCCCTTTTATTGCCGCTTTTTTTGTTATCGTACCATATAAACCATCAACTACTAATCCAGTACGATAGTTATTATTTAACCATTTTTGAAAATTATCGATATATCCTTTCTTATCTGTTATTGCAGGATTTTTAACGACCTCGGATTTCACTTGCTCTTTTCGATCAATCGTTTTACTGCTGCCGTTCATTGTTTTCACAACATCATTAATGAATTGATCACAAGTGGTCCCATACTAAATGCATTAATAGGATCGCTTCTCCTTTCTGAATCAAACTTGTAATGTCCCACATTATCCTTACGAGGATTCAAAGCGAATTTTTTACACAAATTGCATGTGATACCAAACAAAACGTTTATAACCTTCTGTGAAGTCTATAGGACCACCGTAACAAAGCTCTACACCAATAGCGCAATCGCAATCATTCGCATCATCACCAAATAAACGATTATCATACGGCTTATTATATTGAACGTGCCAAGCTTTTTCATCAAGAGGAATAATTTTTTTAGATGTACTTTTCATCAATAAAACCATGCGCACTTGCAGAAGGTTGATGCTTGTTAAAGTAATCTTTGTTATTGTGCGCTGTACTTCCAGCATTTCCAGTGTCATGACTTACAATAAATCGAACTTTATTAATCTACTTTCCGCTTCTTGCATTTCCATGTTTTATATATTCTCTAGTAATTGGGTAAGTCATTGTTCTCCCGCTTCCTTTTCGATTTCTTTTTTGATTTTTAATCTGTTTTTACATATGTTTTCTTCCAAACAGCAAAAATATTAATATCTAAAGCAACAGTAGCTGTTACCAGAACACCAAAAGCATCAATACTTTCTTTTGTGAACCAAAAGAAATCCCAATTGTTCCAAAAAACATTAATAGAGCTGTTAAAAATCCACCTAATAAAGTAACAATATCCTTTTTCATATTTAAGCATATCCCTTATTTTCAATAGTGTCTAATCGCCTATGTGCTTGCTTTGCAGATTCCTCAACCCTTGTAATTCGTTCGCTGTGATCATTCAATTGTATTTCTTTAGCTTTTAAGTCAAGGAGAATATTATCTACACCCTACGGATATATCCTAGTTCAACTTTTAATTCTGCCCTTTCTTGTACGTCATCTTTAACTGATTTTGTTCTATTGAGTTGGTAAACTCGATAACTAATTACCAATTCAAATGCTGCAATTAATATCTCTACTTCTATTGTCAATGTCATCAAAACCTTTCATAAAATACAAAAGACCTAGCCATAGAGACTAGGTTTAATGAGTTATTCTGTCGCTGGAGCAACTGATTTTACACTTCTTGAATCAATGATTACACTTCCGATAAGCACTACATGATCACTTGATTCATTGTTTTGAGCTTCTTTTAATTGATTGAATGTTTCTAATGGATCAAAAGAAGCTACCTCGGTTACATGAACTTCCCCACTATGCTCAATTATGTTAACCTTCATAAAAAATCACCTTTCTTATTTTACTAGTTTGTGCTTTACTACTTGTTTTTAGTTTGATTTCTTAATTTATCAATCTCTTTTTTCAATTCTTCATTTTCAGCTTTCACATTGTTGTAATACATTTTGTAATCTCTCTTGAAAGTCTGCTGATTGAGCCGCAAAAACCGCTCTCTCTCTTGAAATTCTTGCTAAATACGAGTTAATGGGGATAGTATGATTGGTGATGGTATTTACAATGGCGACACTTTAGTAGTGGTGGAACAACCAGAAGTAACTTCTTCTGATATTGCAGTAGTGGCAGTTAATGGTGAGGAAGCTACTTTAAAACGAGTGAAATGTGAGGAAGAAATGTGTATTCTTAACCCATCAAATCCATCTATGCAACCTCAATTAGTCCCTGCAAATAAAATTCATATTTTAGGAAAAATAATTCAATCAGGAAGAATTTTTGAATAAGGAGAGTGTTAATATTGGCTACATTTCGTAAGCGTGGAGATAAGTGGGAATATAGAATCTCATACAAAAATCCTTTCTCACTTATATATTCTCATATCAGTAAAAATCTTGACCAAATACGCATTAATCAATATGAGGAATACATGAACAACATTATTGAATTAGATATATAAACCAAAATTATTTTGGTCAAATTTTGGTCAAATCAAAACCTCGCTTCCAGTATCTCAGTTCGAACAAACAATAAAAAAAGCCTCAATACCAGTGGTATCAAGGCTTCATGTTATTAATACATTGACATGTATTGTTCTCTTTCCCATGGGTGAACTTGAGTACGGAACATATCCCATTCGATTTCTTTCGCTTCAATGAAGTGTTCAAATAGGTGCTCACCTAATGCATGTTTCATTGTGCTATCAGCTTTTAATAAGTCTAGTGCCTGAGCTAATGTTGCAGGTAAATCCACGATACCATTTTCAACACGCTCTTCTTTTGACATAACATAAATGTTGCGGTCAATTGGTTTTGGAGCTTCAAGATTGTTTTTAATTCCATCAAGACCAGCTGCTAATAAAACACTCATTGCTAAATAAGGGTTTGCTGCAGGGTCAACACTACGTACTTCAACACGTGTACTTAGGCCGCGAGATGCCGGAATACGAATTAATGGACTTCTATTTTGCGCAGACCAAGCAACATAACAAGGTGCTTCATAACCAGGTACAAGACGTTTATATGAATTAACCGTTGGGTTTGTCACTGCTGTAAAGGCAGGAGCATGCTTGATTATTCCTGCAATAAATTGTCTTGCAGTATCACTTAATTGCAAGTCTCCATTAGGATCTAGGAATGCATTTTCACCTTTACTGAATAAAGATAAATTACAGTGCATACCAGAACCATTAACACCAAATAAAGGTTTTGGCATAAATGTAGCATGCAAACCATGCTTGCGAGCAATTGTCTTAACAACTAGCTTAAATGTTTGAATGTCATCACATGCTTTAATAGCAGAGGCATATTTAAAATCAATTTCATGTTGTCCCGGTGCCACTTCATGGTGAGAAGCTTCAATTTCGAAGCCCATTTCTTCTAATTCTAGAACGATATCACGACGGCAATTTTCACCAAGATCTGTCGGTGCTAAGTCAAAATATCCGCCATTATCATTAAGCTCCAAAGTCGGCTCACCTTTTGCATCTAATTTAAATAAGAAAAACTCTGGTTCTGGCCCTAAGTTGAAATCAGTAAAGCCAAGTTCTTCCATTTCAGAAAGAAGACGGCGTAAATTGTTACGAGGGTCTCCTGCAAAAGGCGTTCCATCCGGATTATAGATATCACAGATAAAACGTGCTACTTTTCCTTTTTCAGCTGTCCAAGGGAAAATTACAAATGTATCTAAATCTGGATATAAATACATATCAGATTCTTCAATACGTACAAACCCTTCAATTGAAGAACCATCAAACATCATTTTATTGTCCAGTGCTTTATCAAGCTGACTTGTTGGGATTTCAACGTTTTTGATCGTTCCAAGAATATCCGTAAATTGCAAACGGATATATTTTACATTATTTTCTTTTACCAAACTCACTATATCTTCTTTTGAATATTTAGCCACCCTTAAAATCTCCTCTCCAATTTCAAAAAGTTTATATTCAATTTTTCATTGCTACTACATTAATTAGTGGAAAAATCTCGACATGTCTCCATGTCTTAATGTAGGTCGATTAAAACGACCTGCTTGCATGAGCTCTGATTTAAGAAGCTTTCGTAATTCTGAATCGCTTATATCAGGTTTTTCAACTGTTTTAGGTTGCTCTTGTTTTTCTTCATTATGTGAGCTATTGCGAGAAAAAATCTCTTTTATTCCCGCTAAGTTGACACCCTGTTCAATCAAATTACGAATCTCCAATAATTTATCTACATCGTTAAAAGAAAATAATCTTCTATTGCTCTCCGTTCTAGCTGGAAAGATCAATTCATTTTCTTCATAATAACGAATTTGTCTTGCAGATAAATCTGTGAGCTGCATAACAATTCCAATAGGAAATAGGGGCATTGAGCGTCGAATATTATCACTCATGTTATTCGCTCCTTTTAGTTAACTAATTTCATTATAACCTATGTAACATTATGTGTCAATCAAATGTCAGCTTACATAACATATAATTCGATATCTATATTGGTAGTTAACTAACAATCGAGATTAATTTTTTATCTATTAAGGAATCTACTGCGGAACAAACCGCAATTTTCACATGAGTGTATGTTAGGCCGCCTTGTACATAAGCAACATATGGTGCTCGAATTGGACCATCTGCAGACAACTCAATGCTGGCTCCTTGAATAAACGTGCCTGCCGCCATGATGACATCATCTTCGTACCCTGGCATATAATTCGGGTATGGGGTTACATGAGAATTAATTGGTGAAGAATATTGGATTGCCTGACAAAAGGCGACCATCATGTCTGGATCATCAAACTGAACAGACTGTATTAAATCAGTTCTCGTACTGTCCCACTTCGGGCTTGTCTTTAAACCTAGTTCCTCTAAAAAGCCTGAAGTAAATACTGCTCCCTTCAAAGCTTGTCCCACAACATGAGGAGCTAAAAAGAATCCCTGGTACATTTCCTGCAGACTATATAGTGAAGCACCAGCTTCAGCTCCGATTCCCGGAGATGTCATTCTATACGAGCATGCTTCGATTAAATCTTGTCTACCAACAAGATAACCACCTGTTTTAGCAAGTCCACCACCTGGGTTTTTAATCAGTGAGCCAGCCATTAAATCAGCGCCAACATGACAGGGTTCTAACTCTTCTACAAATTCACCATAGCAGTTATCTACAAAAATGACAATATCTTCTTTTAATGATTTAACAAACTTTATCATTTCACTTATTTCGGCTATCGTAAAAGATGGTCGTGTGGCATACCCTTTTGATCTTTGAATTCCAATCATTTTAGTTTTATTTGTTACAGCATGTTTTACTGCGTCAAAATCAACTGCTCCATCTTTCTTTAATTCTACAGTTTGATAATCGATTTGAAATTCTTTTAATGAACCAATCCCACTACCTCTTATTCCTACAATCTCCTCAAGTGTATCGTATGGCTTACCTGTGATATAAAGAAGTTCATCACCTGGTCTTAATACTCCAAACAACGCGATGGATATGGCATGAGTACCTGAAATTATTTGTGGTCGAACTAATCCTGCTTCACCACCAAACACGTCAGCATATACTTTCTCTAACGTATCCCTTCCGATATCATCATAGCCATAGCCTGTAGTTGGGATAAAGTGAGAGTCACTCACTCTATGCTGTTGAAAGCTTTTTAAAACCTTGAACTGATTCAATTCACTTATTTGGTCTATCTCTAAATGAATAGGTTGTATCTTTTTTTCCACTTTTCCAACAATTGGTGACAGCTTGTTACCATATTTCAAAAAATCATACATCTTTTAACCCTCTCCGTTATACTTCTCTAGTTGTGAATGAATGGAATGTTCAGGAAGAACAAAACCATCAATTTCATACATTTCACTTTCTTCAATAAATCGTATTTGTTCAATTAATGACTCTGTTTTTAATTGGGAAATCAGTCTCCCTTCATTTGAAGGCACAAGAACAGAGTAATGTTTCATAGAATTCTTAGCAACCGTTTCAACCTTAGCTAATAAAAATTCCAGGTCTTTTTCATTAAAGGCTGAGATTTTTACATAGTCCTCAGAGGGAGAAGGTACAAATGAATTAGGAGTGAGATCCTTCTTATTATATACGGTTAAAATTGGCTTATCCGAGACTTCAAGTTGATCCAATAGTTTATAAACGGTTTTTTCATGGTTTGAATAGTCGTCGTTTGAGCTATCCACTACGTGCAAAATAAGATCTGCTTCTTTAACCTCTTCCAATGTAGAGCGAAAGGCAGCAACAAGAGTTGTTGGTAAGTCTTGAATAAACCCGACAGTATCTGTTATAAGTGCTTGATATGTAGAAGGTAACAATACCTTACGAGTCATCGGATCCAATGTAGCAAACAATAAGTTTTCTTCAAAACTTCCTGCTGTTGTTAAACGGTTAAAAATCGTTGATTTTCCTGCGTTTGTATAACCTACTAACGCTATTTGAAACGCCTGGTTTTTCTTACGACGCTCCCGGTAACGATTTCTGTGACGAACAACAGTTGAAAGTTGTTGTTTGATTTCATTAATCCGATTTCGGATATGTCGACGATCCGTTTCCAATTGTGTTTCACCGGGTCCTCTTGTACCAATTCCTCCCCCTTGACGTGAAAGGGCAATTCCTTGACCTGATAATCTTGGGAGTATATATTGTAACTGTGCCAATTCTACTTGAAGTTTTCCTTCTTTAGACTTTGCACGTTGAGCAAAGATATCTAAAATCAGCTGTGTACGGTCGATAACTCTTGTATTTAATATCTCAGATAAATTTCTAAGCTGACTTGGAGACAGTTCATCATTTAAAATCACTATATCAGGACTAAGTTCTTCCACAAGGTTTAATAATTCATCAACTTTTCCTTTTCCAATATATGTAGCAGGATGCGGTCTCTCTCTTTTTTGAGTTAATTGAATGAGAACTTCACCGTTTGCCGTTTTTGTTAATGAAGCGAGCTCCTCCATCGAATATTGAAAGTGTTCATCTTCCATTGTTTGTAACTGACACCCAGCCAATATAACCTTTTCTTTAAGTGAATCTACTGTATTTTTCAATAAAAAACCATTCCCTTACGCTATTTTAGCAATCTAATCATACCAAATATTCACGTTGTTCACTAATTATTTCTATAGTATATACATAATTCCTTCAAATGTATTCCGGAGGTTTCAAGTAGATTGGAACTAAATCTAACAAAAAAACATTGACCTTTAGCTTATTTCCCATTTAAAATTGTCTGAGCTATAAAAAGAGCAACCTGGAGGAATGGACATTGACTTGGGAAGTTTTAAGTATAATTGGCACCATCGCATTTGCTATAAGTGGCGCTATTGTTGCAATGGAAGAGGAATATGATATTTTAGGTGTTTATATTTTAGGAATTGTCACCGCTTTTGGTGGTGGTGCTATCCGTAATCTATTAATTGGGGTTCCTATTTCAGCCTTATGGGAACAAGGGCTATTATTTCAAATCGCTCTTTTTGCAATGACATTGGTTTTTTTATTTCCACATCGTCTATTACAACACTGGCACAAATGGGGAAACCTAACAGATGCTATCGGTCTTTCTGCATTTGCTATACAAGGTGCTTTATACGCTGTTGAGATGGAGCATCCCATTAGCGCAACCATTGTTGCAGCTGTTTTAACCGGAAGTGGCGGAGGGATAGTTAGAGACTTATTAGCAGGTCGAAAACCTCTAGTTCTAAGGGCTGAAATATATGCATTTTGGGCGATTATAGCCGGTTTTTTAATCGGATTCAAAGTAGTAGATCAATCATACGAATTGTATATCCTTTTTCTTCTCATTGTCGTTCTTCGAGTTCTTTCCTATACATATAAATGGAGACTACCGAACCGGAGATTTCATGTGCCATCAAATAAAAATACCATGGCAGGATGAAAAATTCCCGACTATGAGTTGATCTTGTAACAGTACATTGAAGACAATAATGGCAACTCAATATTTGTAGAGTTGCCATTATATCTCTTAAGCACTTAACAGCCTGTTTGGTGCTTTTTTTGTTTGATTTATCTTACATTTAATATATGTTTGCGTTGTATCAAACATATCTGCCACATATAACGTAGCTCCATAAAATGTTTTATCATTTGACATTTCCTCATCCACAATATATTCATAAATTGCTGACTCAATATCAATTAATAAAGGAAGCACACGATAATTTTTTACAATTATTTGATAAAGTTGTATAATTAAAAACGGATTTTTATTGTATTTTTCAACTAATCCATTAACTCTATATTCATTAAGTGACAATCCATTTTCTACAAGATCCTTTAACTCTTCTAAAAATAATTTGTTATCACTCATTCTGATCACTCCTTCTTATACTTTGTATTCTAACATCGGAGGACTTATTTTGAAAGCGTTACCAAAATTGTATTCAATAGCTTTTTTCGATTAAACACTTAATCTTCTATGCTGATTTCATATCACTTTGCATTGTTATTCTTTAATAGTTATACATATACGCTAACCCTTTACACTTAACCCGTGTAAAGTAATTACAATCACATTTTTAAGACACCAGAATAACTTATTAAAAAAGTCTTTAAAAAGGTGTGAAAGAAATTTGAAATGGAAAAATTATGGATTATGGATGTCTGTTGCATCTGTATTATATATGGTTTTTAAAGACTTAGGCCTTCAAATTGACCTCACTAGTTGGGAAACATATGTCACATCTATATTAGGGATCCTTGTTACACTAGGGATTATTTCAAATCCTGAAAGTGGAAGAGGTTTTTTCAATGCAAAAAAACCTTCACAACTTCCAGACCAATCAGTGAATAGTCAACAATCACTACAGCAAAATACTGTAAAAAATGAGATGAATACTGAAATAGAATCAGAGGAAATGACACCTGATCGTCAGTATATTCCATATGAGAAATAATTAAAAAAGATAGCCTTCACATCGGAGGCTATCTTTTTTAATCCTTCTCTTCTTCAATTTTCTCAACTTTAACAATACCATCAATATGATTTTCAGACTCAACATAAGCTAAAATTTTATCGTGAACTTTTATTGAATCGGTTATGGGATATTTTACACGATCACGGTGAAAATGTATTTTTGACTTTCCATCAACAGATTCCCCGAAGTATTGATTTCCATCAACTTCTGTAATGATGTATGTAAGGGTTTTGTAATTTTCCAAGGGATCGGAAATAGCTGCAGTTTCCTTTGTTTCTCCTCCTTTTGGAAAAGGATACACTAGCACGATCGATAACGTGATTAATATCACAACTAGAATGATTAATAAAGTAACCTTCGTTTTCATCATTACCTCCATTAAAACAATAAAAGTCTCATCAATTAGAACGATATATGATAGATATATTCAGAATTAAAGAAAAACAACAGGAAGCTCAAGCTACTTTTCCTGCTGGTGTAGGATCAATTCTCATCTGAAATGACTAAATCCTGACTTTTTATTGTCAAGAGATCTTCTCTATGGTACCTGTCGGATAATAATAACCTCATGGCTTGGGATCGAATCGACTTTTCTATTATATTTCGAACATAACGACCGTTACTGAACTTTGAGGGGTGCGTTACTGATTTAACACTCATTAAATGTTCTTTCAGTTTCATAGCTGCATCTTGATGAAACTTATATTCTCTTTCTGCCATCATTAAATTCGAGATTTCCATTAAATCATCAACCGAATAATCCGGAAAATCAACAACTAGTGGAAACCTTGACAATAAACCCGGATTCAATGATAAAAAATGTTCCATTTCACGAGGATATCCAGCTAATATTAAGACAAAATCATGCTGCTTATCTTCCATATGTTTTACTAATGTATCTATTGCTTCCTTACCAAAATCCTTCTCTCCACCTCTTGCAAGGGAGTAAGCTTCATCAATGAACAGTATACCGCCTAGGGCCTTTTTTACGAGATCTCTTGTTTTTTGTGCAGTGTGACCGATATATTCACCAACAAGATCAGCCCTTTCTGCTTCAATAAGATGGCCTTTTGAAAGGACATTCATTTGAAAAAATAACTTTCCTACTAGTCTAGCTACAGTTGTTTTACCCGTCCCCGGATTACCTTTAAACATCATATGAAGTGCTTGTTTGCCCGCTTTTAGTCCTTGCTCTTCACGTTTTTTATTAATAAAGATCCACGCATATATTTCTTTTATCATTCTCTTCATCTCATTCATACCAACAAGGGAACTCATTTCTTCTTCTATTTCATTTAGGACCGCATGTTTAACCTCAAGCCTTGGAATTTTTAAATCATAAGAAGAAGGACTAACTTCTATCTTTTCTTTTGACTGATTATTTAAAATAATGTTTATCTGTCCATTTGTCTTGTATGTGACTGCTTGATCCCGTTCCATAGATGTCCACCTCACAATCTGCTCCGAATAAAGAAAAGGCTTTATTACTCCATCAACTAGCCTCTATTAAGCTATTTATTTCGACAAGTTTATTAAGATCCAAAATAAAAGAACTGTTGATTAATTACGAAAATACAAGAATCTTGTTGCTTTTTGCGCTTTCCCAAGAAATATTTATTCCTTTTATTTATATGCTGATATTTTCAAGTTACAACCTAAGCTATAAGATTCTATATAAAATGTATGAAGGGACATGCAAGTAAATGAGGACTTTTTGCGGTAGAAGGATAGATAAATAAGAAAAGGAGTTGATGAATGTATCATCAACTCCTTTTCTTTATTACTGCTCCAGCTCAATTTGAATATTCTTTTGTGGCGAAAAAGTAGATATTGCATGTTTATAAATTAGTTGTTGTTTTCCTTCTGTTTCTAATAATACAGTGAAATTATCAAAGCCTTTAACAAGACCTCTTAATTGAAAGCCATTAAGTAAAAAAACAGTGACAAATGTGCCATCTTTACGTAATTGATTAAGTACTTGATCCTGAATATTAATTGATTGCTTCATGTTTCGTCCTCCTCTTTTCTCTATACCTTTTAATTCGATTAAAGTTGAAGCTTTCCTGCTATGTATAAAAAAATTTCATCCACCATTTGTTCGTTTTTTATCGGTGGTGTCATATCAAACCATTTTACATCCATTTTGTTCCGAAACCATGTTAATTGCCGTTTTGCATATCTCCTGGAATTTTGTTTTAACTGATTCAGTGCTTCATTGTACGATACTTTCCCATCAAAATAATCATATATTTCTTTATATCCAATTGCTTTGATTGATTGTGTATCCCGCAGACCTTGATTATAAAGACCTTTCACTTCATCAATAAGGCCATTTTCAACCATTATATCTACTCGATCATTTATACGCTGATACAGGAGATCACGATCCATTGTTAACCCAATAAGAGCCACATCATATAACAAATTATTTTCTTGTTGTTTTAGATGCTCATGCATTGGAATTTTTGTACAATGAAAAATTTCAAGTGCTCTTATCACTCTTCTTGTATTGTTCGGATGGATCTTCTCGGCTGATTCAGGATCAACTTGAGCTAATAATTGATGAATTGCCTGCTCACCTTTTTTATTTAGTTCCAATTCAAGGTTTTTTCGAAATTCCGGATCAGATGGAGCCTCCGTAAACTGATAGTCATATAGTACAGATTGTATGTAGAGGCCTGTCCCTCCAACTATCATGGGCATCTTGTTTTTATCCGTAATTTCATTAATTAAAAGTCTGGCTGTTTCCTGGAATTCGGCTACTGAATAAGCATCATCAGGTTTCTTAATATCAATGAGATGATGTGGAATTCCTTCCATTTCTTCATTGGTAATTTTAGCTGTACCAATGTCCATTCCTTTATAAATTTGCATTGAATCACCACTAATTATTTCACCGTTTAAACGATGGGCAATTTCAATACTAAGTTTAGTTTTACCAACTGCTGTTGGTCCAATAATGACAACTAGTTTCTTTCTTTCCAAACACAACCACTCTTTCAAAGCAAATAGATTCTACGTTCATCATCTTAACATGGGAATCAATGGAACACCAGTTTATTGTTGCCGTTTTAACACAATTGTAAACATAGGAAGAAAATCGATTAATAGTTTACATAATAATATTATAGTTAAATACCTATGAGTTTTATAAAAAATTTTAGTATCATGCTAACTAAAGAAGGAATTCAATCCTAAATCCCAAAATAAAAAGTCCTCATAATGAGGACTTATCGCTTCCTGCTTTTATATTTAATTTTTTGTACCAGTTCAATATAAGAATCCAACAGGACAAATGGCCAAAAAAGGATTGTGAAAATTGCCTTAATACTATTAACTTTCCTATATTTATAAAATGAGAAGACGATTCCAATCATCATGTAAATAATTAGTTCAATTAACATGACAATTCCTCCTTTTTCGGTATTATATTCATCCATTACCTGTTCAGTTCGTTAAAAATTAGAAAAAAACTTGTTTTATCCAATTAAGAACTAAAGCGGAAACACCTTGAACAGCCTAGGCTAGATAAGATGATTTTGACCAGAAGAGTTCTTGCCTTCAGCTCTAAATTGGCTAGGCGCTGGCGTTGAATGTCGCCCACTTATCCACAGTTCAAAGAATTTTTAAAGTTTCTAAACATTAAATCGAGTAGGTTTCCCCTCACGGCGCCGACCTCTCATGCAACCATACTTACCGTTCGGTATACGGCGCCACGAAAGGTTATGAAAGGACTACTGACAAAAATTTAAGACCTATTCTATTCCAGTATTCAATTGGTAATGGACAATCTAAAATAAGTGTATTAGACATTCTCCAATAACTTTTCTAGAGTTTGCATTATTCTATACATCAATCTTTGGAATACCTTATTTGATAAGGTTCTTCTAATTTCGTACGAACTTACTTCCATTCTTTCCGTCGACATGCTTTATAGACTTTGTGACTTTATACGTAGTTGTTACTAACGTCTGCATATCTAATAAATCGGTTACCTCTTTTCTCCAACTCTTTATCCAATCATTTAGAATGATATTACTTATAAATGGACTTATGGACCGCCTTGTGGTGTACCTTCACGATTTACTGATACGCCATAATCCAATGATGAAGATACCCTCTGATTAATTTGAGCGTGGGTTTGTCTAGATGCTTCCTTCAGATATAAACGTCACCATGGATAACCCTGCTTTCAACTAAAATTGTTCGTATATCCTATTGCCCATAACAGACTTTCACCGAATAGTTGATAAATATGCCTGGACCACAAAAAAGGCAAAACCTATTATTTAAAAGGTTTTACCTAATATAACTAAACATAATAGTTTTACGTATACACTTTCATAAAAATTAATTAAAATCGTAATTTTTTTATAAAGCAATTCTACTAATCATACATTAAACAGATTGATTATACAGCTATATTTTCATTCTTATTAAAAAATTTTTTTTCGATCTCTTTCTTCTTTTAATATTTCGACAGCTTCACGGAAACGTTGTGAGTGTATAATTTCACGTTCTCTTAAAAATCTCAAACTATCATTTAAATCAGGATCGTCTGAAATGTCTATTAACCATTGATATGTAGCTCTTGCTTTTTCTTCCGCTGCTATATCCTCATAGAGATCAGCAATCGGATCTCCTTTCGCTTGGATATAAGTCGCAGTAAAAGGGACACCAGCAGCATTACTGTAAAAAAGTGCACTGTCGTGATTAACATAATGTTCTGTTAATCCAGCTTCTTTTAATTGCTCAGGTGTAGCATCTTTTGTTAATTTATAAATCATTGTCGCTATCATTTCTAAATGGGCAAATTCTTCTGTGCCTATATCATTTAATAATCCCACAACTTTATCAGGAATTGTATAACGTTGATTTAAATAGCGTAATGCAGCTGCTAATTCTCCATCTGCTCCTCCGTATTGTTCCATGAGATATTTAGCAAGAGTAGGGTTACAAGTGCTGACTTTAACTGGGTATTGTAATTTCTTCTCATAATACCACATAAACTCTCCCCTTTCTTAAACTATATTTGCCAAGGCCACGGAGTTGTTCCCCAACTCCAATTCGCATCTGTATAGCTATTACCATATTGTTGTAGAGGGCCATACTTTGCTTCAAAATTCCCTTTTAATTTTTTTGAGTATTGAGCATATTGATTAAATTGCACCATAGCCTGCTGGTCATCAGGATGTGTATCTAAATAAAGAGTTAATTCAACAAGGACGAAGTCAATAGCTTGAATTTCTTCTAAATCTTCGTAATATTTTTGAGGTAATTTTTTCATGCTTGATCCCTCTTTTTTGCTTTATATGGGTTTTCATAATAATCCCAAAATGCTGGCCACAATGTTCCTTTTTTCAAGGCTTCTGTTGGAGAAAATTGTTTCATATTTGGTTGTTGAAATCCTATATATAAATTTGGAGGAGTAGAGTAGTACTTTAATCCAATTGGACTACACGGGTCATACAAGCCATGAAAAGGTTTATACTCTTTTATAGAAGTATATGTTGATTTATTACTGTTCATCGTAGACCTCCTATTTTAAAAAGACCTTATCAATATCATATGCATCATTAAAACTGATCATGTTAATCAATAAAATATACAAAATAAAATCTTATAATAAATTGTATTTAGTAATTCACTCTTCAACGCGAATTGTCTATTTAAAATATTGAATTCCCCTATATAGAAAAAAAGGTCATGAAATTTATCGTTTCATGACCTTTTTACTGTAAATTATTTTGACTTGGTTGTTGGGAAGAATTTTCTTTTAACGTTTCTGAGAAAATATTATTCTGGTTCAAATCTTGATTTTGCTGATTAATTATGTGACCCTTTTCAATCAGTAGAATAAGTTTTTGAATATCCGCTTTAGTTGCAGGCTGTTTTTCTTGTTTTAAGCTATACATTTATACTATTATTGTTTTCTTGAAAATATAAGGAATATGTAAAATCTTAGTTGGAGGATAAAAATACACCTAACATAACTTCATCTGAATTATCAAATTTATGGAGCTCATTTAGTCTTGATAGTATGAACCAATGTACGATGGAATTTTTTTCATCAGTAGTTGAAGAAAAAGAAACAGAAGAATTAATTATCCATTCGAAACCTCTTTTTAAAAGTCATATTAATACTATTAACAATATTTTTGATTAAGAAAAAAATTCCTATTCCCATTGGTTTCACAAAAGCCGATTTAGTCAACAATGTCCCTAAGTTATTCTCGGATATATATTATCTAAGATTTCTAGAACATTTTGCTCGAAAAGGAACTAGTATAAATGGTATGGCCATAAAAGATTTTTTCACTTATCGACTATTACCGAAAGTTCAGACTTATACAATCGTATTACAAATTTAATGGCCACCGTATCCTTGGGATTCAAATATAACAAATAGTACAATTGCACCTTTTTCTAATAAACTAATGTTGGCATTAGAGCTCCTTTCCATTCTATTACAAAAGGGGGTACTGGGCTTGGTATTGCTACAAGTATGAGAAGTGATAATGCATTTGAGTATACGATTCTAAAAGCTGAGGTATTAAAATATATGACAAATGGAATAAAACATGTTATTTAGCAATAACTGGATGGAAAAACCATTTCAATCAATTGATTATAAAAAACTACAAGGAAAAGAATATTATTTAAATTTGACCTCTTTGCGAAAACACTAAAAAAGATAAAACCCCTATATATCAAGGATCTTATCTTTTATAAATCACATCACACGCTTAAACATCTTTTCCATTTCATAAGTAGAATAATGAACAATAATCGGGCGGCCGTGAGGACATGTAAATGGATCAGTAGACTTTCTTAACGTCTCCAACAAAGCAAAAATCTCATCATTTCTCAAATGATGATTTGCCTTAATGGAGGCTTTGCAACTCATCATAATGGCTGCTTCTTCTCTAAGTTTTTTAATATTAATTTTTTTCTCATCAAGAACTTGTTGTATGATCTCTTCAATTGTTTCAGCTTCTTCACCTTTTGGAAACCATTGTGGATGTGAACGGACAATGTAACTATTACGACCAAATGGTTCTAAGAAAATCCCAACACCAGATAAAGTTTCTAAATGTTCTTCAATAATCATCGCTTCATCATTCGAATACTCAAATGTTAATGGAACTAAAAGCTCTTGTACCTCAGACTGAATTTGACCAACTTTTTCACGATAAAATTCATACTTGATTCGTTCTTGTGCTGCATGTTGATCAATGATGAAAAGACCTTGATCATTTTGCGCTAATATATACGTTCCATGCATTTGACCGATGGGGTATAGAGGAGGAACACGATTTTCTTGCTCGAAAACTACTTCATCCTCATTTATTTCCGGCTCTACATTCTGAGTAGGCTCAACCTCTGAAACATGTTCAACATTTTCATGTGCTTCTGTTTCTTTTTCATCATGGTCTTGCTCCATTTCACTATTATCCAATGGATATAACGGTTCTGCCTGGATGGGCTGGCTGTTCGTCGTTTCTTTCACAAAGGAACTTTTCACTGTATCATAAAACCTTGGCTCTGTTCTCGTCACTGCTTCTGCATGATGTTCAAATGTGAATTGTTGTTGATGATCTGTTGGCTTTATTACTTTTGTTTTTGGAGTTTCAACTGACGGAATAAGCTGTTGCTGCTTAAAAACATCCTTTATTCCATTTGTAATTAATTCATTTAACTCCGCTTCCTTACTGAGTCGAACTTCAAGTTTTGAAGGATGCACATTAACATCTACAAGTAACGGGTCCATGTTAATTTCTAAGAAAACGATAGGAAAACGACCAATGGGAAGTAATGTATGATACCCTTGTTGAATCGCTTTTACTAATGGATAATTTTTAATAAAACGACCATTAATTATTGTTGAAATATAATTTCTCGAAGCTCGAGTCATTTCTGGTAATGCTAAAAAGCCATTAATCTCAAAATCTAATGATTCCAACGATAGTTTTTTCATTTTTTTTGCTATTGAAAGGCCATAGATTGAAGATAAGACTTGCCGAACATCACCATTCCCAGTTGTATGAAGAAGCTTCTTGCCATTATGAACTAGTCGAATGGAGACCTCGGGATGTGCAAGGGCAATTCGATTGACGATATCTGTAATGTTTCCTAGCTCTGTGTGTACGGTTTTCATATATTTTAGTCTAGCAGGTGTATTAAAAAATAAATTTCTTACTGAGATATCCGTTCCTTTTCTGCTTGAGGTTGACTCATGTTTTTCAATTTTCCCGCCGGATAAAATAAGGTGAGTACCAGCACCTTCACCTGTACTTGTCTTCATTTCCAATAACGAAACAGAGGCAATACTAGGCAATGCCTCTCCCCTAAAACCTAATGTTCTTATACGGAACAGGTCATTTTCATCTTTAATTTTACTTGTAGCATGACGATGAAAAGCATTAAGACAATCATCTGCCTCAATTCCGTCTCCATTATCAACAATTCGTATTTTACTTAAGCCAGCTTCTTCTATATCAATTTCAACAATTGTACTATTTGCATCTATTGCATTTTCAAGTAATTCTTTCACAACAGATGCAGGTCGCTCTACTACTTCACCGGCAGCGATTTTGTTTGAAAGCATATCGTCAAGACGTATTATTTTCCCCATGTTCTCACCGCCTTTATATTATGATCGTTTCTTTAAAACTATTTAATTTTTTTCTGTAACTGATAAAGCTCATTCATTGCATCAAGAGGTGTCATCTCCAGCAGGTTCATCGATTTTAAAAGGTCAAGAACTGATTTCTCCTTTTTAGACAAAACAGGTTCTTTTACCAGTACAACTTTTTCATCAGGGAATAAAGAAAGCTGTGAATCTGTTAGAGAATCCTCTTTTATAACTGCTTTTTTCATTTTTGGCAATGTTGTTGTTTCTGAGCGATCTTGTTCTAATTCGGTTAATATCTGTTTTGCACGCTGTATGAGTGAAGGTGGAAGATCAGCAAGCTCAGCCACATGAATACCATAGCTTTTATCAGCTGCACCTTCTTCGATTTTGTGAAGGAAAACAACTTTCCCATTTTCTTCAATCGCTTTTACGTGAATATTCTTTAATGAACTTAACTGTGTTTCAAGAATTGTTAGCTCATGATAATGTGTTGAAAATAATGTTTTTGCACCAATATGTTCATGAATATGTTCAATAATTGCTTGGGCAAGTGCCATCCCATCATAGGTCGATGTGCCTCTTCCAATCTCATCAAAAAGGATTAAACTTTGAGATGTTGCATGGGCAATTGCATTTTTCGCTTCCAGCATTTCCACCATAAATGTACTTTGACCGGAAATGAGATCATCTGCTGCCCCTATTCTCGTAAAGATTTGATCAAAAATCGGTAGCACTGCTTCAGAAGCAGGGACATAACATCCAATTTGTGCTAATATCGCTGTTAATGCAACTTGACGCATATACGTGCTCTTACCTGACATGTTTGGTCCTGTTATGAGAAGCATTTGGCGTTCCTGACTGAAATAGCAATCATTTGCTACATATTCTTGAGAGTCCATCACCTTTTCAACAACTGGATGACGACCAGCTTTTATAAATAACTCGTTATTAGTTGAAAATATCGGCTTACAATAATGACGATTTTCACTGACTGTAGCAAAACATTGTAAAACATCTAGTTCACTTAAGCGTTTAGCCAATTCTTGTAATCTAGGAATAAATTGCTTGACATTCTCACGAATTTCTACAAATAGTTGATATTCCAGTTCTACTATTTTTTCTTCAGCCTCTAAAATAAGTGATTCTTTTTCCTTAAGTGCTGGTGTAATAAATCGCTCAGCATTTGACAAAGTTTGTTTTCTTTCATATTGGCCCTCTTCCAAAAGATGAAGATTTGCTCGTGTTACTTCGATATAATAGCCAAATACTTTGTTATAACCAATCTTTAATGACTTAATTCCTGTTTTTTGACGCTCTTGCTGCTCTAATTGAGCAATCCATGTTTTTCCATTACGACTGGCATCACGATATTGATCCAATTGATGATGATATCCATCTTTAATGATATTACCTTCTTTAATAGAAAGAGGTGGATGATCAATAATACTATCCTCAAGAAGTATCGCTAAATCATTACAAGCATCGAGTTTTCTTAAAGCAAAGTGTTCATTTTGTAATCCAGAACAAAGTTCCGTAATGAAAGGAACTTGTTGCAAGGATTTTTTTAACTGTATTAAATCTCTGGCATTTACATTACCAAACGCAACTCGTCCCGCTAATCTTTCAAGATCATATACTTCTTTAAGCAATGCTCTTAAATCTTCTCTCTCAAAGTAGTGGTCGATAAGAGTATCAACAATATTCAGCCGTTCTTCTATCTGCTCTCGACTAACTAGAGGCTTGTCTACCCATTGTTTTAACAATCTGCCACCCATCGCTGTTTTTGTTTCATCTAAGAGCCATAAAAGGGAACCTTTTTTTCCTTTTGAGCGGATAGTTTCAGTTAATTCAAGATTTCGCTTTGAAAACAAATCTATTTTCATTGCATCTTGAAGATAGTACACTTTTACATTTTGTAAATGATCAAGACTGCGCTTTTGAGTCCGTTCAAGGTACGTGATAAGTTTTGCAAATGTTGAAACAAGCCGTTCATCGTTTACATCCCTTACTAATGGTTTAAAATTGTCATGAATTAAGGATTCGGACTGATAGGACAAGGTTGCTTGGCATCGATCAATTAATTGTTTTTTCCATTGTTCCTGTAAGTCATTTGACATGACTATCTCTTTAGCACCAACAGAATATATTTCATTGAGTAGTTCATCAAAGCTCATGCAGAGTGCCACCAGGTTCTCGCCTGTTGTTAGATCACTAAGAGCTAACCCGAATTGAGTTCCAAAAACTGATATCGAAGCAATATAGTTATTCTCTTTTTCCTGAATGCCTTTTCCATCCATCACAGTTCCAGGTGTGATCAGTTGGACAACTTCTCTTCTTACTACACCCTTAGCCTGTTTAGGATCCTCTGTTTGCTCACAAATTGCCACCTTATATCCTTTTGATATAAGCTGTTCTATATAGTTTGGTGCAGAATGGTAAGGAACTCCACACATTGGAATTCTTTCTTCACCACCACCGTCACGACTAGTTAATGTAATCTCTAGTTCTTGTGATGCAGAGATTGCATCTTGAAAGAACATTTCATAAAAATCTCCTAAGCGAAAAAATAAAAAGGCATCTTCATAATCTGCCTTAATCTTTAAATATTGCTGTATCATCGGCGTATAAGTAGCCATGTTGAACCTCCAATACCACAGTTAACGTGCATTTTTTCATACATTCCATTATAACATAAATCGACAAATTGCTGTGATATTGACTAAAAGGGAATTTACGTAAATAATCCTCTTATTATTATGTATTAAACACTAAAAAACTAGGAGGTTGCTTTCCCCCTAGTTATTCTTCTACATCTCCAACTAAAAATTCCGGATTTAAATCTTCAAACTCGTCATCTAATTCTTCTTCCCAATCTTCATCATCTTCGCAGCCTTCGGGATTCACATGAACACATACTTTTGTTTCACCAATAACTTCAGCGAGATGTTCGCGTTCTGCTTGAACGATAATCTTATTTCCATTAGGTGAAATTGTCACTTCCAGGCAATTCGGTTGTTGAAGTGCTTTACAGATAACTTCATGCTCATCGTCAAGAAAATTATCATCTTTATATCTTAATTTTATAATATCAACATATTCTACGCGTTCTGTTACAACTTCTGTTTTTGTATTTTCGTTGTAAGAATACCATACGTTAATATCATAAGTACCTTCTACTTCAACAGTTCTGCCATTCTTTTGAGCATCATAATTATGGTTGATGATCCAGCCACCTAAAATGCTCGCTGGTTTTTGCGATGGTGCAATCGTATGTGTGCATTGTGAAAATTTACGTCCTTTTGCAACAACAGCTTTCGTTATAATTTCTCTGTATTCAGACATTCGAGCATACCCTCCTCAATAAATCTTCATTTAATCCTATGCTAGGCTAATAACAGATGTGCTAAGTAATTAAATGAATTCATGACATGTTACGCCAATACCCGTAACGTATAGTACATTGTATGCTAGGGTGACAGAATATGTGCCTAAAAATAAAAAAAGGTGCATGGATAATAAGAAAATAATGGCCTATTTTTCTGTTGAAGAAAATAGTAAATGACAATTAATAAGACTATTCAGAAGAGTTTATGAGAAATAGATAAAATTTATGACTAATTTTAAAACATTAGAAAAACTGGCTTGTCACCAATTCTTAATGGCGAAAGCCTTAGTTTTTTCTTTTCCTATCATCCATAAAATTTATATAATTCTGATAGTATAAAAAGGATTCGAATAGACCATTCGAATCCTTTGAAATAGCAGTATTTATTCAATTTATGCCGATCAAGAACAACTGCTTCCAGGGGAATTTTTGATTTTGGATCCTGTTTCTCCTTGTAATAAATCTCCACCAGTTGATGTAATAATTTCATTTGTCACTTTATTTGAAATTGTATGTGATACAAGTTGAAGCAAATCATTTACTTCCATTTGAGATTCCTTGAATTCTTGAATAATCGGAATCTCATCTAATTCATTTTGAATGTTATCAATCTTAGCTTCAACTTGCTTTAACGCTTCGTGTTTTCCATAATGTTGGAAGTTTACTGCTTGTTTTTGCAAACTTTTAATACTCGCAATCATTTCACGAACTTTTTGATTATCATTAAGCTGTGCTTCTGCACGTTTAAAGAAATCAACTTCCTTTGATTCTGAAATCATTTGTGCAAGTTCACGTGCTTTAACTACGATATCATCTTTTGTGTATGTTGTTGTCATCTTATTTCACCTCAACCGCTTCTTCTACCATTTCTCCGTCTAATGTCCAAGTTTTTGCTTTTGTAATTTTCACTTTAACAATTTTCCCGATTGCTGACTTAGGTGCTCTAAAGTTCACTAGCTTACTTTTTTCTGTATATCCTGCTAGAACATCAGGATTGTTTTTGCTTTCACCTTCAACTAATACATCGACTATTTGGCCTTCGTATGCCTTTAACTTCTTGGCAGAGATCTCATTAACTACCGCATTTAAACGTTGAAGACGTTCCTTTTTTACTTCCATTGGTACATTATCCTTCATTTTTGCAGCAGGTGTACCTTCACGTGGAGAGTAGATGAATGTATAGGCACTATCAAATTCTACTTCACGATATAAGGAAAGTGTTTCTTCAAATTGTTCTTCTGTTTCATTTGGAAATCCTACAATAATATCAGTTGTTAGAGAAGCATTTGGCATAGCTGCTTTAATTTTTCCAACAAGCTCTAAATAGCTTTCACGTGAATATTTTCGTGCCATGATTTTTAATATTTCCGAGCTGCCTGACTGAACTGGTAAATGAATATGATCTAAAAGATTTCCACCCTTTGCCAGCACTTCAATTAAATGATCATCAAAATCACGAGGGTGGCTCGTTGTGAAACGGATTCTAGGTATATCGATTTTATGGATTTCGTCCATTAAATCACCTAGTCCATATTCAATATCCTCGAAATCTTTACCATAGGCATTTACGTTTTGACCAAGTAGCGTGATTTCCTGATATCCTTGTGCCGCTAAATGGCGCACCTCTTGGATAATTTCCTCAGGACGACGACTACGCTCTTTCCCACGTGTATATGGAACAATACAATACGTACAGAATTTATCACATCCGTACATAATATTTACCCATGCTTTAATATTCCCTTTACGTACTTTAGGAAGATTTTCAATTACATCCCCTTCTTTAGACCAAACTTCCACGACCATTTCTTTTGATAGATATGCTTCATTTAAAATCTGTGGTAAACGGTGGATATTATGAGTTCCAAAGATCATATCTACAAATGGGTGTACTTTTAGAATACGGTTAACAACTGATTCTTCCTGCGACATACAACCACAAACACCTAATAATAAATCAGGTCTTTGTTTTTTTAATGTTTTAAAGTGACCTAACTCACCAAATACTTTGTTTTCTGCATTTTCGCGAATCGCACACGTATTTAACAAAATCACGTTGGCATCTTCTACACCATCGGTTGGCTCATAGCCTAATGCCATGAAAATCCCCGCCATTACCTCTGTATCATGTTCATTCATTTGACAGCCATATGTGCGGATATAAAATTTACGACCTTGTCCCATTCCCTTAAACTCTTCAGGGATTGAGAAGCCATCATACTTTACTTCTTCCTTACCACGTTTCTTCGCATCTTTTAAGGAAGGTGGCATATATACCGCTTGGAAATACTGGCTGTAGTCCTTATCGGATTTTTTGTCCGAAGGAGTTACTTGAGTGCTTTCCTTACGTTGTTGTTCGTTCATCGTGTCAATCTCCTTTCAATTTGCTTATTAACAGCAAAAAATCACGTTAAATTTTAACATTAACTCATTTATTATTAATAGTTCGTACGAATAAATTTAATCATTCGACGTACAACATAAAAGTATATCGATTATCTATAAAGAATACAATAATAAACACATACTGCCTTAAATTTTACACGTTTTCAACAGAAAAGGCTAATATCGTTTTATGGAAATTCACAAAAAAGTAATTATTCCAGATGCGCATAATATAATTATGTAAACTATTTATATTTAAAGATGAAGACCTTTAATAAAAACTAAGGCTTTCATCTTTAATGGCATATAAATGATAATGGAAATTTCTTCTCTTATTTAACGCTATTCAAACAAAAAACTAATCTTTCCTGATTTCCATTCCAATCTGGCATCAAATGTTTTCTCCCCCTTTTTAAATCCTTTGATGACATTTGTTTGTCCTTCATTTAAAAGCTTTTGTACATTAGTTTGAGAAATTTTTTTGCCAAGGATCTTCTTTGAAATGGTAAATTTACAATGATTCGTTTTATAATTTGTACAGCCGTAAAACTCCCCCTTGTCAACTACTTTTCCTTCACATAACATACATTTCCCGGCTTTTTTTCCTATTGTAAAGCGTGAGGAAGTTCGTTGTATTGACTCAATTTTTAAACCTTCAAAACTCCATGTCGCTGAAACCTCAATTGCATCAGATACTATTTTCTTTGACAATTTTTTCGTTTGTTCCATAAAAACAGAAGGTGATGCATGCCCGTCCCCAATCTCAGATAATCTTTGTTCCCACTTTGCCGTCATTTCTGGTGACGCCAAAATATGATCACCAATCGCTTGGATTAAAACTTTTGCTTTATCTGTTGCGAAAACTTGATTTTTCTTTACCTCAATATATTTTCGATCTTTAAGCATAGTAATAATTCCAGCTCTTGTAGCTTCTGTTCCAAGACCTTCTACTTTACTTAACACTTTTTCAAGCTCATCATTATCTAAATATTTCCCCGCAGTTTTCATTAACGTGATTAATTGACCTTCTGTATACCGTTTTGGTGGTTGAGTTTTACCTTCCTTAGTATCAATTTTATCTACAATTCCATCATCATTTTTTTGAAGATTCGGAAGTATTTCGTCTTTTTCCTTATCATCCTGATAAATGGCCTTACGCCAACCTTCTTGAATTTGTTGTTTCCCTTTTGTAATAAATTCAGCTCGTCCATCAACTAAAGTGATAAGAGTCGAATAATCGAAAATGGCCTGATCATAGTGAGCAGCAATTAATCTACGAACGATCATATCATATATTTTTTGTTCATCTGCTGATAGTTTCTTAGGATCTCGGACTTGTTCTGTTGGGATAATAGCATAGTGATCTGTCACCTTTTTTTCATTAACATAACGGGAATTAGTAAGAATTGACGATTTAGGTAACGGGAACAAATGACTATATTCCTCAAACATACTTAACTTTTTCAAAATATCTGGAAATTGCTCTGCTTCTCCTTTAGTTACATATGTTGAATCACTACGTGGATAGGAAACAATTCCCTTTTGATAGAGCGACTGAACAATATCCAACGTTTTCTTTGGAGAATATTTGAACGCCTTGTTAGCGGTTGCCTGTAGAGATGATAAATTAAACAAAAGTGGTGGTTGATATTCTTTTCGTTCTGTCTTTAAATCTTTAATGACAGCAGGCTTTCCTTTACAAAATGCTGCTATCTTACTCGCAAGCTCTTGTTCCATTACACGTGTTTGTTGATCTTTATGCCATTTACCTTTGTATTTTTTCCCATTTATCTTAAAGGTGGCAATGACTTCCCAAAAGGGTTCCGGTTTAAACTCATCTATTTCTTTTTCACGTTTCACTATTAACGCGAGAGTTGGTGTTTGAACACGTCCTGCAGAGAACACATCATTCATTCCATGTTTTTTAAGAAGAAGAGAGTATATTCTCGAAGCATTCATACCTACTAACCAATCTGCACATGCACGAGAATACGCCTCATAAAATAAATTTTTTGTTTTTTCATCATCTAATAATTGGTTAAAACCTTCGTATATAGAAGGAGGTGTTAATGACGAAATCCACAATCTTTTGATTGGTTTTTTCACACCAGCCAAATAGATAATATTTCGAACAATTAACTCTCCCTCACGCCCGGCATCACCTGCATGGATAATTTCTGTGATACCTGGATTAGTAAGAAGTTGCTTAACAATATAAAACTGCTTTGCTTTCGATTTCGTTACCTCGTATCTAAACTTATCAGGTATGATCGGTAACATTGGTATGGACCATTTTTTCCATTCAGGTTTATAAGCTTCTGGTGGACTTAATTCAGTTAAGTGTCCAATCGCCCATGTGCAATAGGCTCCGTTTGGAAATAGTTCATTTGGTTTTATTTCAAAATATCCATCTCGTTTTATTCGTTGAAATTGTGCACAAAGGGTTGCAGCTTGATCAGGTTTTTCGGCAATAATTATTTTCATAACTTTCCTACACCTACTAATTTACAAGTCTTTTTTCTAGTTTACTTTATTTTTTCTTTTATGAAAAATAACAGAAAATTAATTTTACACGAAAATATGTCTTATTAACATAGTAATTTCATGTTTTCACTTGATTAACTAACATAACAAAAGGGCTGATGAAGTACCATCAGCCCTTTTATTATGTTACATAAATTCTGCAACTAATTTATTAAATTCTTCTTCATCTATCTCCAATTCGGCTTTAGAAAGCGGGATATCGCTGTAACCATTGATCATATCTTGATATGATTTTTGCTCTTTATTTTGATAGATCAGTCCTGTTACTAATCCATTATGTTTCATTAGAGTTTGCATAGCCTGTACTTTATTGTGAGGGTCATAATCTTCAATAGTACCAAGCTTAGTAAGATTTTCTTTAAACCAGTCATATGTGTTTACTTTATTGTAAGTTACACATGGACTAAATACATTAATTAATGAGAACCCTTTATGATTAATTCCGGCTTCAATTAATGCTGTTAAATCTTTCAAATCAGTTGAAAAACTCTGTGCAACAAAAGTTGCGCCTGCTGTTAATGCCATTTCCATTACAGAAAGAGCTGATTCAATTGAGCCTTGTGGAGTACTTTTGGTCACAAAACCCGCATCACTACGTGGTGAAGTTTGACCTTTTGTTAGACCATATATTTGATTGTCCATGACGATATATGTGATATCAATATTTCGGCGAATCGCATGAATTGTATGTCCCATTCCAATGGCAAAGCCATCTCCATCTCCTCCAGAAGCAATAACAGTTAAATCTTTATTCGCCATTTTTACTCCTTGAGCAATTGGTAAAGATCGACCATGAATACCATGGAATCCATATGAATTGATATATCCTGAAATACGTCCGGAGCAACCAATACCTGACACCACAGCTAAATTTTCAGGTGTAAGCCCCACATTTGCTGCTGCACGCTGAATAGCTGCTTGAACAGAGAAATCACCACAACCTGGGCACCAGTTTGGTTTAACATTATTACGAAAATCCTTAAATGTTGCTGTCATGTTAGATCAACTCCTTGCATCGCGTATGAATTTCATGAGGTAAGAATGGATTCCCATCATATTTTAATAGCGAAGATATAATACCCGCATGTCCTACATTCATTTTTAGTAAGCTTGCCAATTGACCAGTTGCATTATTCTCAACAACTATCACTTTTTTAGCAGCCTCTACTAATGGCAGCATTTCCTCTGTAGGGAAAGGGTGAATTAAACGAATTTGTGCATGATTTACTTTTATTCCATCTGCTTCAAGTCGTGTCATTGCTTCTTCAATTGTCCCTCTAGTAGAAATGTATCCAACTAGTAAAACATCAGGGTTTTCATGAGAAACTTTTTTATGAACAGGATTATTGAATTGTAAATTATTTAATTTCCTTAACCTCTTATCCATTTGATCTACACGATTTCCTGCAGCCTCTGAAGGTTTGCCTGTTTCGTCATGTTCAACACCTGTAACATGGTGAATACCATGTTTCATACCAGGAATTACACGAGGTGATACTCCATCCTCTGTTACTTCATAACGTTTAAAATATGATTTATTTTCGACCTCCGGTAAGTCATCGGACACTAATTTTCCTCGGCGGATTTCAATTTTATTATATTCTAATGGCTCTACTGTTTGTTTTCCTAAAGAAAGTTGCAAATCGGTTAATAGAATAACAGGAACTTGGTATTCTTCAGCAATGTTAAATGCCTCAATCGTATCGTAGAATGCTTCTTGAACTGTACTTGGAGCCATAACCACTTTAGGTATTTCACCGTGTGTACCATAAATCATGGCCATTAAGTCAGATTGCTCCTGTTTTGTTGGTAATCCGGTACTTGGTCCACCACGTTGTGTATCAATAATAACAAGTGGTTGTTCAGTCATGCCAGATAATCCGATTGCTTCCATCATGAGAGATAATCCCGGTCCGGCTGATGCTGTAAATGTACGTGCTCCAGCATAGTTGGCACCGATCGCCATTGTACAGGCAGCAATTTCATCTTCCGTCTGAATTACTGCTCCACCAAATTTAGGTAATTTTTTAATTAAGTATTCCATTATTTCAGAAGCAGGAGTTATAGGGTAGGCAGCCATAAAGCGGGAACCACCTGCAATAGCACCTAATGCAATAGCGTCATTACCGATCATAAACATACGCTTTTTCCCATCTGCTTTTTCTAAATATAGATCTTCCCGGTTATATTCAAGCTCTTCTTTTAAATATTTTGCACCCGATTCGATAGCTTGCATATTTTTGGCAACAATTTGTTCACCCTTGCGACCATAAATTTCTTGCACTACTTCGCGATATTGGGTTGCATCAATATCTAAAATGGCACTTGTCGCCCCAATAGCTACCATGTTCTTCATTAGCGATGTTCCAAGTTCAGTGGCAATTTCAGAGAATGGGACAGAATAAAGAGTTACACCCTCATTCTCAGGAATTGTAGGATTAAACTTAGTATCTGCAAGGACAATTCCTCCGTCACGAAGCTCATGAAAATTAACATCTATCGTCTCTTGATCAAACGCTACTAATATATCAAGCTCGTCTGAAATAGCACGAACTTGTGTTGTACTCACACGAATCTTGTTATTTGTATGTCCGCCTTTTATACGAGATGAAAAATGGCGGTATCCATATAAATAGTATCCTAGTCGGTTTAATGCAATAGAGAATACTTCCCCTGTACTTTCAATACCCTCACCTTGCTGTCCACCAACTTTCCAGGAAAGTTGACTAATCATGTACTCTACACTCCTCAATTATACGTTCATTTGTTTATCTATTTTTCTTGTAGATTACACCACGTAAAGTATACCAACTTTTATGTAATTGTTGCGATGCAGTCCAAAACTTAGTAAAATGATTGGTTTTACACTAAACGTATCAATTGTAGACCTTACCAGGAAAAAATACAAGACCTTAACTAAAATATTAAAAAGAAAGATAATCAGCTAAATTTTGAAAAAGAAACTTTTTCACTTGTGTATCAGAATAATGTTGTAGTAACTCATTTCCTAAAATCTCATAACAGGAATAATTTTCAAGTCCAACTATCGTTTCATCTATTCCATCAAAGTCGGAACCAAACCCAATTTGATTTTCCCCACCTAATGAACACAAATAATCAATATGTTTAAGTAGATTTGAAATAGTTGGTTCAGGTTGTTCAGACGTGAAAAAAGGAACAAATGTAACACCAATAACACCTTTCTTACGAAAAAGAGCCACGATTTGTTCATCTTTCAAATTCCTTACATGTGAACATATAGTATAAACATTTGAGTGAGTAGCAATGGGGTAGTCTGCGAGATCTAATGCTTCCCAGAAGCTTCTTTCACTTGCATGTGATAAATCTGTCCACATCTTTTGTTTATTTAAATAGCGTATAACTTCTGTCCCAAAGTTTGTAATGCCGGCATTTCGCTTTTCTAACACACCGTCTGCCACTAGATTAGCATAGTTCCACGTTAACCCTACAGATCGAACACCAAGCTCATATAGGAGCTCAAGGTTAACAATTTGATCGCCTATTGCATCACATCCCTCAAGTGTTAAAATAGCACCAATTTCCCCATCCTTTAAGCCTGCTAGATCTCCCTTCGTTTTAATAAGTTTCATCTCGGGATATTTGTGAAGAATTTTTTGATAAAAAATATTGATTTGTTGTTGTGCTACAGTTAACCTTTGGACAAATGGAATATTAGCGGGAACAAAAATGGCAAAACATTGGATATTTTTTTTAGCTGTTTTAAGTTTAGATATATCAACATGTAAACGTTTGTCATAAAAAACATCTAGTTTTGGATTTTCCCAGAGCTTAAAAAGCATGTCACAATGTGCATCAAAAATTCTCAAGACTACTCACTCCTTTATCTCGCTTTTACTAATTTGTATATAAAAAAACAGGGTTTGACTCATTGAGTCAAACCCGTTTCATGTTCTTTCATAGAGTTTATTATCTCGGCTCTACGATTAGTTTTATGGCAGTACGCTCTTCACCATCTATTTGAATATCTGTAAAAGCAGGAATACAAATTAAGTCCACTCCACTTGGAGCTACAAATCCTCTCGCAATTGCTACAGCTTTTACTGCTTGATTAAGGGCTCCTGCTCCAATTGCTTGGATTTCGGCAGCACCTCTCTCCCTCAATACTCCGGCTAATGCACCAGCAACTGAATTAGGATTTGATTTTGCTGAAACCTTTAATATTTCCATTTCTAGTTCCCCCTTTTTTCAATGAATACTTGAGTGTTCATTAGAACAATCTTTGGTATATTTTGTTTAAAAGGGCCTCCCCTAAATTCCCTTTAAACAGTGTTAGTTATATATCCATTGCTACTATATTCACTAGAGTTGGAATATATTCCTGCTTGTTCGCACATTATTTCGAAAAATTCGCACTTATACATAAATTCATGTTCTTACTCAAAGAACATATGATCATCATTAATAAGAATCCGTTCAATTTTACTGGCTTTTCCAGTTTTATCATTCACATTAACTACAACACCACTTAGTTGAGTTCTACCCTCTGCTACATCATGACGAACCGGAAGGCCAGTTAAAAAGCGCTTTAAGATCATTTCTCTGTCTACTCCTAATATTCCATCATATGGACCTGTCATTCCAACATCAGTTATGTATGCAGTTCCTTTATCTAATATCCTTTCATCGGCTGTTTGAACATGTGTATGTGTCCCTACAACTACCGATGCCTGTCCATTTAAATACCAACCCATCGCCTGTTTTTCACTGGTTGCTTCAGCATGAAAATCCACAAAAATGATTGAAGTCCGCTTTTTAGCTTGTTCTATTAATTCATCAGCTTTTTTAAAAGGACAATCTGATGGTGGTAAAAATGCACGTCCTTGTAAATTTATAACTGCTATTTCCTTGCCACCTACTGTAATAAAGGTCATTCCTTTTCCCGGATTATTTTCAGGAAAATTGGCAGGTCGTATCATTTGAGTTGTATCATCAATAAATTCAAAGATGTCACGGTTATCCCATGTATGATTTCCCATTGTGATTACATGTGCACCTTGTTGTATAAATTGCTGATACATCTTTTCTGTAATACCTCTACCATGTGCTGCATTCTCTCCGTTTATAATGACAGCGTGTGGCTGGTATTTTGTTTTTAACTTTGGTAAGTATTCCTTCACCATATCCCGACCTGGTGATCCAAAAACATCCCCGATAAATAATATTTTCATTTATGTACCCTCTTTACTTTAATGTATTACATCTAGTGTTGCACAAATTAGTGCAAAAATAAAGTGGCGCATCTCTGCACCACTTTATTTTGCATATTCAACAGCTCGAGTTTCTCGGATTACCGTAACTTTAATGTGACCAGGATAGTCGAGCTCTTCTTCTATTCGTTTTCGAATGTCTCTTGCCAAACGATGTGCCTGTAAATCATCTATCGTATCTGGCTTAACCATGATTCGTACTTCACGACCAGCCTGAATAGCAAATGATTTTTCAACACCTTCATAGGATTCAGAAATCTCTTCTAGCTTTTCTAAGCGACGAATATAATTTTCAAGTGTTTCACTGCGTGCACCAGGTCTTGCAGCTGATAATGCATCAGCCGCAGCTACAATGACAGCAATAATTGAATTTGGCTCTGTATCGCCATGGTGTGAAGCAATACTATTAATGACAACAGGATGCTCTTTATATTTTGTAGCTAATTCAACACCAATTTCAACGTGGCTTCCTTCAACCTCATGGTCAATCGCCTTCCCTATATCATGCAATAAACCTGCACGTTTTGCTAATAATTCGTCTTCTCCAAGCTCAGCAGCCATTAAACCTGATAAGAAAGCAACTTCCATTGAGTGCTTTAATACATTTTGACCATAACTTGTTCTAAATTTTAAACGACCAAGTATTTTAATCAAATCAGGGTGAAGACCATGTACCCCTACTTCAAATGTCGTTTGCTCACCGATTTCACGAATGTATTCATCCACTTCTCGACGAGATTTTTCAACCATTTCCTCAATTCTTGCAGGGTGAATCCGGCCATCCTGAACGAGCTTGTCTAAAGCGATTCTAGCTGTTTCGCGTCGAATTGGATCAAATCCTGATAAAATGACAGCCTCAGGTGTATCATCGATGATTAGGTCTATACCTGTAAGTGTTTCAAGCGTACGGATATTTCGTCCCTCTCGTCCGATAATACGGCCTTTCATTTCATCATTTGGAAGATTAACAACAGACACGGTTGTTTCGGCTACATGATCTGCTGCACATCGTTGAATAGCAAGTGACAGGATTTCTTTAGCCTTTTTGTCAGCCTCTTCCTTAGCTCGATTCTCACTTTCTTTAATCATGATTGCAATATCATGTGTGAGTTCATTTTCAACCTTATCAAGAATGATGCTTCTTGCTTCATCTCGTGTAAGGCTGGAAATACGTTCAAGCTCTGTTTGCTGTTTACGCACAATCTCGTCCACTTTGCTTTCCATCTCTTCAATATGCTGTTGTCTTTCATTCAGAGAACCTTCTTTTCTCTCTAGCATAACCTCACGTTTATCTAAAGACTCGTCCTTACGGTCAAGATTCTCTTCCTTTTGTAATAAGCGATTTTCTTGTTTTTGAAGCTCATTGCGTCTTTCGCGAATTTCTTGTTCAGCATCTGTGCGCAGCTTATGGATTTCATCCTTCGCTTCAAGAAGTGCTTCTTTCTTAGTAGCATCCGCGTCACGTTTTGCATCTTCAAGAATCTGCTCTGCTGCACTTGTAGCGCCAGCAATCTTCGCTTCGGCAATAGATTTTCGAACAAAATAGCCAACAACTGCACCGACGATTAGGCCAAGCAAAATGGAGATGATTATTGATACTACGTCCATCATTACACCTCCTCTTGCTATGAACTTGTTTTTCTAGATTAAAGTGTCGGCATGTACATTGTTCAATTATAAGTTGTCAACATACAGCTCAAAGCCTTTTTTTCATGTGGAACTCTTTGCGTCTTTACATGAGTTGAAATAAGACAATTTCAAGTACCAACATTTTCTGCTTTCAAAATGCTTCAATCATGATTCTACAAAAATGTAAAATATACATCTCAATTGTAAATCTGTGAATTTTCATTGTCAAGCCCGGTAACATAATGTTTACAGGCAATTTGAGAGCCACCTTATGATAAATAGTCGCTCCAAACGTAAAAACCTGGTTGATTTTTGTAGAAATATGTCACAATATATAATACCCTTAAAATAAATAATGTATAAGATTACTTCTTTATGATTCAGAAAGACTTCGTTTATTATTTATTTTTGCATAATAAAAAAGGGCAAAATTGCCCTTTTACTAATCATTATTCTCCTAATAGATCCATTTCTTCCTGACTTTCATCTGGGGCAATAACTTCTTCATCCAGACCATAATGTTGACGAATCTTTTCTTGAATTTCTAAGCGAAGTGCAGGATTTTCCTTCAGGAATTGTTTTGCATTTTCTCGGCCTTGACCTAAGCGCTCTTCATTATATGAATACCAAGATCCGCTCTTTTGAACGATATCAATTTCTGAACCAAGATCAATAATTTCTCCCTCTTTAGAAATCCCTTCTCCGTACATGATATCAACTTCAGCCACTTTAAATGGAGGTGCAACCTTATTTTTTACGACTTTAATTTTTGTTTTATTCCCAACCATTTCATTTCCTTGCTTAAGTGTCTCAGCACGACGAACTTCTAAGCGAACAGAAGAATAGAATTTTAGTGCTCGACCACCAGGAGTTGTTTCAGGGTTACCAAACATAACGCCTACTTTTTCACGAATTTGGTTAATGAAGATAGCAATTGTTTTTGATTTATTAATTGCACCTGATAGCTTACGTAATGCTTGTGACATTAATCGAGCTTGCAGTCCAACGTGAGAATCTCCCATCTCACCCTCAATTTCAGCTTTTGGTACTAATGCTGCTACTGAGTCAATAACAAGAATATCAACGGCACCACTACGAACAAGTGCCTCAGCTATCTCTAGTGCTTGCTCACCTGTATCAGGCTGTGAAAGCAATAATTCATCAATATTGACACCTAATTTTTGGGCATATACCGGATCTAAGGCATGCTCAGCATCAATAAATGCTGCTTGACCACCTTGTTGTTGAACTTCTGCAATTGCATGTAGAGCAACCGTTGTTTTACCTGAACTCTCTGGTCCATATATTTCTATGATTCTACCTCGAGGATAACCACCAATTCCTAACGCTGCATCAAGAGCTAAAGAACCACTTGGAGCAGTTGATACCTTACGATCTGTTTGCTCTCCTAATTTCATGATAGAACCTTTACCGAATTGTTTCTCTATTTGTTTTAACGCCATATCTAAGGCGGCTTGACGATCGCTCACAAAATTTCCTCCTTAAAATCAATCTATAATAAATATAACGCTTTTTCATTCGTTTGCCAAGTAAAAAGTCGAACATTCATTCGATTTTTTTCTGGGTAATAAAATATAAAAATATTATTTTCCGCTAACAGAAAACATTAAAATAAGCACCAGCTTATCAAACAAAAATTAATTTTAACTATTTTTATATGGTTCTTGTAAAAGCTCATTCGTCTTCCTGTCTCTCAAGCAATTACATTTAAATAAAAAAAGCCTGTTAAGCTTCGCTATATAGGCTTTGCATAACAGACTTCATTATATCATTCTATTTCATTTAATAGTTTGACCAAATAGTGACATCCATACTTTGCCGTTCTTGTACGAATTCCTTTTCTTGAACCGGCTAAGTTTAAAGCATAAACGTTCGTTTGATCCTTGTCAGCGATACCAATGAACACTGTTCCAACTGGTTGTCCTTCATGTGGTTCAGGTCCGGCAGCACCCGTAAAACTAATACCAATATCACTATTAAGTAGTTTACGAACCTGTTCAGCCATTTCTTTTGCACATTGTTCACTTACAGCTCCGTATGCAGCAAGAGTTGCTTCTTGTATATGTAAAATTTGTTTTTTCACTTCATTCGTATAGGAAATAATACTTCCCTTAAAAACTTGAGAGGCACCATCCAATGAAGTGACAAGCTCTGAAAACATACCACCAGTTAAACTCTCTGCTGCAGCAATTGTTTTTTTCTTTTTAACCAGTTGTGCCTTTACCTCATTTATAAGAGTTGTTTCATTATATCCATAGAAAAAGTCACCTACACGAGCATTAATCTTTCTCTCTACTTCATCAAGTAATTTTTGAGCAGTTTTTTCATCTGTATGCTTTGCCGTTAGTCTAAGAGTGACTTCACCATCTGCTGCTAAGGGAGCGACAGTTGGATTTGTTTGTCCATCAATAAGGTCCTGTATATCAGTTTCAAGTTGAGATTCACCAATACCGAAATATCTTAACACACGTGAAACGATTTTATCCTGAATCCCTAGTTGGTGTTGAAAGTATTCTCTTCCATAATTTTTGAACATTGGTCTCATTTCACTTGGTGGACCAGGTAAAAGCATATAGATCGTTTGGTCGGCTTCCAAAGCCATTCCAGGTGCCATACCATAATCATTTTTTAATATCGTTGAACCCTCAATAACAAGTGCCTGCTTTTTATTATTTTCTGACATCGTCCGTTTAGTCCGGGCAAAGTAATCCTCAATACTCTCTAAAGCATCGTGATCAAAGATAAGAGTTTTACCTAATGATTTAGAAATCGTTTCCTTTGTTAAATCATCTTTGGTTGGGCCAAGTCCACCGGTAAATATAATAATATTAGACCGTTCTTTTGCAATCTTTATTGCTGATTCAAGCCGAGCTGGGTTGTCTCCCACAACAGTATGGTAATAAACATTTAAACCAATCTCAGCAAGTTCCTTTGATAAAAATTGAGCATTGGTATTGGCTATTTGACCTAATAACAATTCTGATCCAACAGCAATTATCTCAGTACGTATATCCATTACATATCCCCCCTTTTCTATTAGTATTATTTAGAATTAACAAAGGCTTGTTTATTTTTCATAAAATAATCCCAACCTGAGATGACAGTGAAAAATGTTGCAACCCATAGTGCCATTGTTGCAAATGGGATGTTCATTAATTCAAATGGTAGATTATGCAATAATAATGCAGAGATTGCAATGATCTGAGTCCATGTTTTTATTTTCCCTAACATGTTTGCAGCAACAACTTCACCTTCTCCAGCTAATACTAAACGCAATCCAGTAACAGCAAATTCCCGGCTAATGATCAGAATAACCATCCAAGATGGAGCAAGTCCGAGTTCAACTAAGATAATAAGTGCCGCTGATACTAACAATTTATCTGCCAATGGATCCAAAAATTTCCCCAAATTTGTAACTTGATTAAGCTTTCTTGCATAATATCCATCAATCCAGTCAGTAGTGGAGGCTATGATAAAGATTATAGCTCCAACAAAATGGGTGACTAGAATCGTTTCAGTGCCAAAAGTAAGCTCTCCCCATTTAAACGGAACCAACATGATCACCATAAAAACTGGTATAAGTAAAATTCTTGAAATCGTAATCTTATTCGGTAAATTCATTTATTTTTCCTCCGTAATCTTTTAACAAATGATGATAACTAAAATGGGACGACTCTTAAAAAAGGTATAATCCTTATCCTAACATACCCAGAAAATTAGCTAGGATAAGGACCAATCCCCCCTTCAATTGAGTCTGTCCCTATTCTTTCGTATAAATGATGGTTATATTTTGAGGTGTTTTCTTTGTATCCTCATATTGAACAAGTTCACCGTTGACCTTCAAATCAGTTCCGGGAACATTTCCCACACGAACTGTAATCTCAGATTCAGCGGTAAAATCATTTACTTGAGTTTTACCTTGTGCTAATTCAGCCCCAAAGAATGTTTTACCTTTACCATTTTTTATGCCAACCCATGTACGGTCTTTTGCAATTACCTCAAGCTCGAACTTTTCAGATCCGGTTAATTCATATGTCGTTGTTGAACCTTCTACACCTTTTACTGTCAATTTCTGAGATGGTATTTCCGGCTCATTAGTTTCAGCTTGTTCTTGAACAGCTTCCTCATTTTCCTGTCCAGGTGCCTCTTCTTCATTTTGTTCTTCATTTGTTGTTGAGTTTTCTATTTTTTCAAACTCAACATCGCTTGTTTGATTTTCTGACTGATCATTTGTTGTTTTATCTTCCGCAGCCTCTTGTCTCCATAACCAGAGGAGAATTGCCACAATAATAATAACTGCTACTACTGCCAATTTTGGAAGTATCTCGATAAATTTTGAAGCTGATTTAGGTAACTCTTTATGTGTTTTCACTCTTGATAATTGCTCAGGAACATCTTCTTTGTATGTACTTGGTACTTCATTTTTGTATTCTTCAAAAAGCATTTCCGGATCCAGGTCAACAGCCTCAGCATATTGCTTCATAAATGCTCGGGCATAAAATTTTCCAGGCATCATTGAATAATTGCCCTCTTCAAGACCAATTAAATACCTTTTCTGAATCTTGGTGATCTCCTGAAGATCATCCAAGCTCATATTTTTCTCTTCTCTTGCTTGTTTGAGTCGATTACCTAGTTCACTCAACCGTAACACCCCATAACTAAAAGTCAAATCCTGAGAGTCCTGATGTGTCAAACATCATCGGTGGATTTTCTACATCTTTATATGTAATTTCTTCATCAGGTTCATTCCGGATTTCTATTATGTAATCAAAATCATCAATTGTGTACTCTGTATTTTGGACGAAAATATCAGGATGTTCAACAACTTTTGTTGCAGAAAGCCGCATTATTTCTCTTACCAATTGAAAATGTTTTTCTGACCCTCTTCTTGTTGATACGATTCCATCAATAATAAAGACATTATCTTCACTATATTCATCCGCTATTAACTGACTTCGAATCGTTTGTTTTAACAATGTCGAAGAAACAAATAACCATTTCTTGTTAGCACATACACTTGATGCAACAATGGATTCAGTTTTTCCTACCCTTGGCATACCTCGGATTCCAATTAATTTGTGACCATCCTGTTTATAGAGTTCTGCCATAAAATCAACTAATAACCCAAGTTCATCTCGGACGAAACGAAATGTTTTCTTGTCATCTGCATCTCTTTGGATATATCTTCCATGCCTTACTGCCAATCTGTCACGCAGCTTTGGTACTCGGAGCTTTGTAACTGTTATATTATCCATTGTATTTAAAATTGATTCAAGTCTACGTACTTGATCATTGCTTTCACACTTAAGTAATAGACCGCGCCTGGAATCATCTACCCCATTAATCGTAATAATATTAATTGACAGCATTCCCAATAATGAAGATACATCACCTAATAGTCCGGGCCGATTTTTTTGGATCTCATATTCTAAATACCATTCAAATGGCAAAGAAAGCCCCCCTTATAATAACCACTACCAACTATAATAAATGATTTTACTAAAAGAAGAAAGTATGAAGACAATGAAATCAATGAAAAAGAGAGGATCTCTCCTCTCTTAATGTGAACCGTTATTTTGAACAAGCTTAACCATCATATTTGCAATGGCATGTTGCTCTTGCTCAGATGCTACACTCCATAAATCTGCGAGTACTTTTTCTTGTGGGTTTTTAGCTTCTACTTGCTTAGCTAAATAATCCCCAATCTCGAATGCTAGATTGGATACTACTTGTTCGTTCATACCCTCGTTTTGAGCATGGTTTAAACGATCACCTAAAAAATCTTTCCATTCATTCCAATTTTCTAAGACAGACATAGGAGTTCCTCCTTTTTAATTGATACAAATTTATTGTTCCTAGAGGTGGTTCGTTTTATTCATCATTTTTTAGATCCATCCACCATTAACTGAAATAACCTGACCTGTAATATAAGAAGCCTTTTCAGAGGCTAAAAAAGACACTGTATTCGCAATTTCCACTGGTTGCCCAAGTCTCCCCAGTGGAATTTCTTCTGATAAGTTCTTAATATCTTCCTCGGTAAAATGAGATAACATTTTAGTTGCAACAGCTCCAGGCGCCACTGCATTGACTCTTATTTGACTGGGTGCAAGTTCTTTTGCCAATGCCTTTACATAAGCATTTTGACCACCTTTAACCATTGAATATAAGACTTCACAAGAGGCACCTGTAATTCCCCAAATAGATGATATGACAATGATGTTGCCGGATTTTTTTCTTATCATAGAAGGGATAAGTTGCTGTACTAATTTAAAAGGGCTTGTTATATGTAATTGGACCATATTATCGATATCATCGTCATTCAAATCAGTAACTAATCCGTATAAGCTTATTCCACTGTTTAGCACGAGTACTTCAATTGGCATTTGGATTTGCTCTAACAAAGCTTCAACACCTGTTTTTATTGTCAAATCGGCTTGGACAGGAATAATGTTATTAGAGTAGGTTTTCAATTCTTCTATCGCTTGAATATTTTGGTTGTAATGTACGTAAATCATGTAGCCATCTTCAATGAGCTTTTTTACAATGGATGTTCCTATTCCACCACTTGCTCCAGTCACTAATGCATATTTATCCATAAATACTCCTTAATTATAAAGAAATAATCTTTCATTATACTATCATATCCCATTCAAAAAAGGCCTGACAATGGCAGACCTCAGCGAAATATTATTTATTTAGGGACAACCTGACATACTGAAAAAAGTGCCTCTTCTACAGATTCATTCAGGACATTCGTCAAATCTTCTTTAGAGAGTGATTCCAGTGTTGGTACGACATCAAATAGATTCATCTCATTAAATGCATAGCGGGTAAACTGATTGGCGATATATTCAGGAGAGTTAATCGCTCTTAAAAAAGCACCAATTTTTTTCTTTTTCGTTGCTTCAAAAGTTGAGAAGTCAACACCATGATTTTTTGCTTTAAATAATATATCCTTAATTCTTTCGGCTAAATGGTCAGGATCCACAGTGTCACCGCCAATCATTGCAAATCCAAAGCCACTTTCTTCTGTATAATCATAACTAAACGTGTCATCAATTAGACCTTCTTTGTATAGCTCTTCATGGTTTGTTGAGCTTTTACTAAACAGCATATCAAGAAGAATATTCATGGAAAGCTCATATTTTAACAATTCCGCACCCGTTCTGTTTGGCTTTTTGGCTTTTAAGCCTACTAAGCACTTTGAACTTTGTACGTTCATTTTTAATATTTCTTTTTCTTTAAACACATTTCCTTGTTCAGTAGGAAATTCTCTTTTTATTTCAGATTGTGCTGAAAAATTCTTTTTTTGTTGATTCTCTCGGACTTGCTGTAAAATTTTATCAGGATCAACAGCTCCAACAACAAATAACAGCATGTTACTTGGATGATAAAAAGTATTGTAGCACTCATAAAGAGAATCTTTTGTAATTTTTGCGATCGAATCGATTGTCCCTGCAATATCAATTCGAACAGGATGTTGATGAAAAAGATTTTGAATGAGCCCAAAGTATAAACGCCAATCAGGGTTATCATCGTACATATTAATCTCCTGCCCGATAATTCCCTTTTCTTTTTCTACCGTCTTTTCAGAGAAGTAAGGTTCTTGAACAAAGTCAATCAAAGTTTCCAAGTTTCTTTCCACTTGACTGGTACTCGAAAATAGATATGCTGTCCGAGTAAAAGATGTAAATGCATTTGCTGATGCGCCTTGTTTACTAAATTGTTGAAACACATCCCCATCTTCTTTTTCAAATAACTTGTGCTCTAAAAAGTGTGCAATTCCATCAGGAACTTGAATCATTTCATCTTTGTTTATTGGAACAAAAGTATTATCAATTGAACCGTATTTCGTCGTAAACGTAGCATACGTCTTATTAAAGCCTTTTTTAGGCAGCACGTATACATCTAATCCATTGGTCATTTTTTCATAGTAAAGAGATTCCTGTAACTGCTCAAAATGAATAGGTTTTGTCATGCGGTTCCCCCTATTCCTTTTAAGAAGTAGATTGTATCGAGTTCCACTTTCTTCGCAACTTCTACAACCTCTTCCATCGTTACTTTTTCAATACCTTCTAAATATTCATCAAAAGAGCGGTTTATAGATGCAATGACATTATGATAAACAATTTCAACTAATCCGTACGGTGTATCCACCGTTTCTAATAGTTGGTTTCTAATTACCGCTTTCGTTTGTTCAAATTCTTGATCTGTAAATTCTCCATTTTTCATAGCTGCCATTTGTTCTTTAATAATAGTGACGGCTTTTTCATAATTTTGAAACTCAACTCCTGACATCACCATTAACAACCCTTTATGACTCTCTACTCTTGATGCTGCATAATATGCCAAGCTTGCTTTTTCACGAACATTGATAAAAAGTTTTGAGTGGGAGAAGCCTCCAAAAATGCCATTAAATACTTGAAGTGCATAATAGTCATCGTCTCGGTAGGTACTGTTTGTTCGATACCCGATATTCAGCTTACCTTGTTTTACATCTTGCTCTTCAATGACTTCATTTTCTACTACTTCATTCTTTTCTGTTGGATGGATAATGTTCTGAGGTGTATTCTTTATAGAAAAATAATGTTCAACATATTTTTCTACCTCTTGCCGATCAATATCACCAACAATATATAGATCTATTTTGTTATGCAATAACGTGTTTTTATAATAATCGAAGAGCGATTGAGCTGAGATTTCATCAATGTCTTTTAATTCTCCGTTAACATGCAATGCATAAGGTTCGTTTTTACACATTTCTTGAACAAGTCTAAGATTGGAATATCTCATTTTGTCATCATATACAGACTGAATTCTTTGCTTTAATGTTCTTTTTTCTTGTGTAACATATTCCTCTTGAAACACTCCATCATCCGTAACCGGGTTTAATAAAATGTCAGCAAGTAGCTTTAAAGATTTTTCTAACAGTGGGGTTGAATCAGATAAAAACTTTTCATTTGCCACTTCCATTCGAAAGGAAATAATATGTTGTTCACCTTTCTTTGATAAATCAACATTTAATGTTGCACCATAAAGTTCATCTAAGTGCTGTCTTAAACGGGTACTTGTGGGAAAGTTTTGTGTACCTCTTTGAAGAACATACGGTAATAACGCTCTATATGTAACATCTTTTTCATTTAGTGGTGCTAATAACTTTAAAACAATAGTATTCGTCTTAAATTTGGATGTTGTTACAGTGTGTAGCGAAATCCCATGAATATCTGTAAGTTGTTCATCAATATAAGACATGAAGACCCTCCTTTTACGAATTCATTGTTAGTAATTATATCAATACGAGGATAATAAAGGAAATAATACACATTTACTTATATCTTTACTCTAAATAATCATCCATATACCTCTTGGATGGAAAGTACAAGACAGTTCTAATCTTAGAACTGTCTTTGTTTTATGCAAGTTTTGGAAGTTGATTTGGATCTTTTTCAAAGTCCTTATCTGGCTTTATAAAGAGCATCACAACCATAACAGCAATGACACTTGTTCCGGCAGATATATAATAAACAAGATGTTCACTAACTGACATCAGATAAGAAAATACCGGCGGTCCCGCTGCAACACCAATAAACCGCATTGAGCTGTAAATAGAAGTAATTGTGCCTCGCTGTTCTTTTTCAATTCCTTCCGTTATTAATGCATCTAGGCTCGGTAATGTAATCCCAATTCCAATCCCCGTAAGAACTAAAAAAGAAATTAAGAAGATTAACGAGTGTTGCACTCTTAGAGCAATAAATGAAAAAGTCACTAAACACATCCCGATAATAATAACACTTTTCATTAAATGTCTGTCTTGACCAATTTTCTTACCTGAAAAATACGAACTAATAGATAGGGCTAATAATGGTATGGCTAAAACTAACCCTTTTTTAACTCCATCTATTGCATATTGCTTTTCAAGCAAATCTGAAAGAAAAAATAATATACCAAATAAAACAAACATAATGGTACAGCCCACTGCAAAAATGGCAAATAACCATTTACCATCCTGTTTAAAGATTCCTTTTACACAATGAACAAATTCTTTAAAGCTTTGTTTTTCATCATCTTCCTGTTTTGGTACCTTTACTAAGAAAAATACAAGCAGCACACTGATTAAACTGAAAAATGGAATAAACCAAAAAGGTAAAAACCATACAAATGCAGCTAAAACTGCACCTATTATCGGGCTTAAAACTTTTCCAGCAGTATTTGCTGTTTCAGTTAATCCAAGACCTGCACTTATTTGTTCATCATCTTCAAACATGTCCCCTATTAATGGCATAACAACAGGTGCTGCACCTGCAGAGCCAATACCTTGTAATACACGTCCTAAAAGGATCATGATATATGGATCATCCATCTTCCATGAAGCCCATCCGGAAACTGCTCCACCTACCCCAGCTATGATTAAACAAGGAACCATCACAACTTTTCTACCAAACCGGTCTGATAGATATCCTGCAATTGGGATTAATAAAATAGCCACAATTGAATATACTGTAATGATTAAAGATACCTGAAAAGCACTTATCCCTAATTTTTTGGAGATCTGAGGTAAAACAGGAATTAACATAGAGTTTCCTAACGTCATGACAAGAGGAACAGAAGATAATGCAAGTAAATCCAGCTTCTTTCGTGCTTCCATATCGCCTTCACCTGTCTACTATTTATTTTGTTAACATGTTCATTTTGCGTTAAATGAAGCTAACATATACTGGAATTAAGTTACATCTAACAAGCCGAGGATTTTTAAATACAAAAAAACTCTCTCCTACAAGTGGAGAGAGCTAAATTTATCTTTTTCCTTTTTCATATGGTGTTCCAAGAGCCTTTGGTGAATCAGCACGACCGATAAATCCTGTTAATGCCAGAATGGTTAACACATAAGGAAGAATTAATAAATAAACGGACGGAATATCCTTTAAAAACGGAATGGTACCTCCTATAATACTTAACCCTTGTGCGAGACCAAAGAATAATGCTGCTCCCATTGCACCAAGTGGGTGCCATTTTCCAAAGATAACAGCTGCAAGTGCCATAAATCCTTGACCACTTATTGTTGCATGACTAAAATCTCTAGAAATGATTGTAGCATACACTGCACCGCCAATACCCGCGAATGCACCACTTAATAAAACACCTATATATCTCATTCTTGTAACATTAATCCCCATAGTATCAGCTGCCATTGGATGTTCACCCACAGAGCGTAAACGAAGGCCGAATGGTGTTTTATAGATCACATACCAAACGATAACAGCTAAGATAATAGCCAAGTATGAAGTGATATATCCTCCGGAGAAGAAAATCTTACCTATGACTGGTATATCGCTTAATAATGGAATGTCCATCTTGTTAAAACTAGTTGAAATACGATCTGTTTGACCTTTTTCATAGATGTTTTTTACGAGAAAAAGGGATAAACCTAAAGCTAAAAAGTTAATCGCTACACCACTAACTACTTGATCTGCCTTAAATGTTATCGAAGCTACTGCATGAAGCAGAGAAAAAAGAGCCGCTGCCACCATTGCAGCCAAAATGGCAAACCATGGCGTTGCTTTACCCAATATATCATCAAACTGTAAATTAAACACAATACCAACAAATGCCCCAATAATCATTAATCCTTCAAGACCAATGTTAACAACACCGGACCGCTCACTAAATACACCACCGAGTGCGGTGAAAATAAGTGGAGCTGCTACAAATAAAGCTGTTGGAATAATAATTTCTAATGCTTGCAATATGCTCACTTATTTCCCCTCCTTTTTAAAACGAAGTAATATCCAACGGATAAAATAGCTTGATGCTACAAAGAAGATAATAAGTGCGATAATAATCTCAACAAGCTCATTTGGTACACCAGCTTCTGATGGCATATTGAGAGCACCAACTTTTAAGCCGCCAAATAATGCTGCGGAGAATAAAATACCAATAGCTGCATTTCCTCCGATCAGCGCGACAGCAATTCCATCAAACCCGATTCCAGTAAATCCGCTTTTTACAGACACATACTCAAAGGTTCCTAAACCTTCCATAGCACCAGCTACACCTGCAAAAGCACCAGAAATGACCATTGAAAGGATAATGTTTCGATTAACATTCATACCAGCGTAATGTGCGGCATCATGGTTAAATCCTACAGCTCGCAACTCAAAGCCTTTTGTTGTTTTTTCTAGAAGAAACCACATAATAAATGCAGCAATTAATGCAATAAATATTCCATTGTGCATTCTGGAGTAATCTGTAATATTCTCAAAAAATTCTGAACGTAATGATGCAGAAGGGTAAACTTTATCTGATGTATCACTATTGTCAGTTATAACATTTCTAATTAAATAATTTGTTACGTGCAAAGCAATATAGTTCATCATAATTGTTACAATAACTTCATGAACTTTGAATCGTGCCTTTAAAAGACCCGGTACAAACCCCCAAAGTGCCCCAGCCAAAGCAGCAACGATGATTGCTAGTGGAAGATGAATGAAAGGTGGCAATTCAAAAGCTACACCAACCCAAACAGCTGCAAACCAACCTACTATTACCTGCCCTTCAACACCTATGTTAAATAGGCCTGTTCTGTAAGCAAATGCAACAGCTAACCCTGTTAAAATATATGGTGTTAATTGTCTGACTGTCTCACCTAAGTAGTAAGAATCACCAAACATTCCATACCAAAGAGCATTATAACCGGCTATAGGATTATACCCACTTACCAACATAATAATTGCACCACATAGAATACCTAAAATTACAGCGATAACAGGAATTAACAAATTCATATACCGATTTAAGTTCATAATTAATTACCTTCTTTCTGACGTTTACTACCCGCCATAAGGAGTCCTAATTCTTGCTCAGTTGTTTGTTTGGGGTCAACGATGTCTACAATTTTCCCTTCATAAATAACTGCAATGCGATCACTAACATTTATAATCTCATCTAACTCAAATGAAATTAACAAAACAGCTTTGCCGTTATCGCGTTGTTCAATAAGACGACTATGAATAAATTCAATTGCTCCAACATCAAGGCCACGAGTAGGCTGTGCTGCAATTAACAAATCCGGGTTGCGGTCAACTTCCCGGCCAATAATTGCTTTCTGCTGATTACCGCCAGAAAGTGCTCTAGCGAGTGTAGAGGTACTCGGTGTTCTCACATCAAATTCTTTAATAAGGTTTTTTGCTTTATCATAGATTGTTTTAAAATTCAGTACACCAATTTTGGAAAATGGTTGTTTATAGTATGTTTGTAAAACCATATTCTCACCGATAGGAAAATCAAGAACTAATCCGTGTTTATGGCGATCTTGAGGAATATGACCAACACCTGTTTCTGTAATTTTTCTAGGATGCATATTTGTGATTTCTTTATTATTTAATTTAATAGTACCAGAAGCTACTTTTCTCAATCCTGTAATGGCTTCAATCAGTTCAGATTGACCATTTCCATCAACACCAGCAATTCCTACGATTTCCCCTGAACGCACTGAAAGAGTTAAAGAATTTACCATAGGCACTTGACGATTATCTTTTACTATTAAATCAGTAATCGTTAATACATCTTCTTTAGGTTTGGCTGTTGTTTTATCTGTTTTGAATGAAACTTCCCGGCCTACCATTAATGATGCTAACTCGTTAGGATTTGTGTTCGCTACATCAACTGTTCCAATTCCTTCACCTTTACGTATAACTGTTACACGATCACATACTTCCATAATCTCTTTAAGCTTATGAGTAATTAAAATGATTGATTTACCTTCTTTAATAAGTGTTTTCAAAATTTGAATTAATTCTTTAATTTCTTGAGGGGTAAGAACAGCAGTCGGTTCATCAAAAATTAAAATTTCTGCACCTCGATATAAGGTTTTTAAAATTTCAACACGCTGTTGCATACCTACGGAAATATCTGAAACTTTAGCTGTTGGGTCTACAGCAAGACCATACCGCTCTGATATTTCCTTCACTTGTTTTTCTGCTTCCTTTATACTGACGGAAAAACCTTTTTTGGGTTCATTTCCTAATATAATGTTCTCTGTAACTGTAAAGGTGTTAACAAGCATAAAATGTTGATGAACCATTCCAATCCCTAAATCATTTGCTATATTAGGATTTGTAATGTTCACTTTCTTTCCATTTACTCGAATTTCCCCTTTTTCAGGTTGATATAGACCAAAAAGAACATTCATTAATGTTGATTTTCCAGCTCCATTTTCACCTAAAAGAGCATGAATTTCGCCTTTTTTTACTTGTAATGTAATATTGTCATTTGCTACTATGCCAGGAAATTCCTTACGAATATTCAGCATTTCTATTACATAATTCAAATTTGTTCACTCCTTTTCCTGAACAACATTAAGGTAGGTATAAAAATTTTTCATTTTGATCACTCTCAAGCATTGTTTCGCTAAAAAGAATACTGGTATGAAAATCACCAAATGTAAATCCACTAAATTATTTGTTTACGGTTATTAATTCCCCAAATAGTTAGAAGATTTAAATTTATTGATTTTCAGGAATAAAGGCTGACTTTTACTATGCTTCTTCCCCTCTATCTAACAGCTTGTAAATGAGCCAATGGATTGAGGATTCTGAACATTTGAGTAAGTCAGCCCTTATCTATTAATTATTTTGTTGGTACTTCGATTTCGCCATTAACAATTTTTTCTTCGTATTCTTTAACTTTTGCTTTTACTTCTTCAGATAAGTGTTCATCACTTGGAGAGATACCGATCGCTTCTTCTTCGATACCGTATTCAATCACTTCTCCGCCAGGGAATTCACCAGCTTTTGCTTTTTCGGAAAGGTCTTGAACAGCTACATCTACTCGTTTAACCATTGAAGTTAATGTGATGTTAAATTCTTCACCATCTTTTGTTTTTCCGTTTCCTTCTTCATGTTGATCTTTGTCAACACCAATTACCCATAATTCACGGTCTGGGTCTTGAACTTTTAAGTCAATCGCTTCAGAGAATACACCATTACCAGTTCCACCGGCTGCATGATAGATAATATCAGCACCAGATCCGTACATGCTTGATGCAATTGCCTTTCCTTTATCAGCTGCATCAAAAGCACCTGCATATTGTACATCTACAGTTGCATCAGGGTTTACAGCTTTAACGCCTTCTACGAAGCCTACTTCAAACTTTTTAATTAAGTCCCCTTCAACACCGCCAACAAATCCAACTTTATTTGTTTTTGTTGTTAATCCTGCTACTACACCAACCAGGTATGAACCTTGATGCTCTTTAAATGTAATGCTAGCTACATTTGGTTTTTCTACAACACTATCAACAATTGCAAAGTGAGTATCTTTTTGTTGTTCAGCAATTTCTTCGACTGCTGGCTGCAATAAGTATCCAATTCCGTATATTAAATCAAAATTCTTACGTGCCAGTGTATTTAAGTTTGTTACATAATCCGCATCACTTTGGGATTGGGAATAGTCATAACCGTCAGTTCCCTTTTCAAGACCGTTTTCCTCACCGAATGCTTGTAATCCTTCCCAAGCTGATTGGTTGAATGATTTATCATCAACTCCACCAACATCTGTTACCATTGCTACTGTAAACTGATCATCAGCTGCTTCTTTGCCGCCTTCAGAGCCAGCACCTTCATCATTATTTCCTCCACCACAGCCTGCTAGTAAAGTACCAGCTGCTAAAAATAAGGATAAAGCTAGTCCATGTCTCTTTTTCATTTTAAAACCCCCTAAAAAATATAGTATAAGTATTAAACTAAACAAAAAGTTACAGTCTATACGAGCAAATCACCTCCTTACAATATAGACCATGCACATTCGTTATTTTAAACAACCTTTAGGTTTAAAGCACGAAACAGTGGAGATTTGCTTACAAACTTTATGTACGACTCTAATTCTTTTAAAAAAATTCATTTCTCTATCTATTCTGACCTATAAACGCTTTCTTACAACATGAAAACTAAAGTGATCTGCTCTAAAATAGTTTAATGAGTATAGAACCGGTTGATCTTTGTCATCATAATGCATCTGTTTTAACAAGAGCAGAGATGTTTCAGGATCACATTCTAAAATGGGAGAAATTTTTTCATGATATCCGATAGGTTCAATATGAGTAACAGCATAACTTATATATATATTAGCGTTATCCTCGAGTAATTTAAATAAAGATTCCTGTTCATGGTCAAATGTATCAGGCAATACAGATGTAGGTATTTTGTCCAGGCAGTAAACAACAGGTTCACTATTTGCTGTTCGAACTCTTTCAAGTAAAAAGATTTCTTCATCTCTTTTACACTTGAATTTTTTAATTTCATCTTCTGTTGCCCCTGTAATAGAGGATGAAAGAAAAACTGTACCTGGCTTTAGGGTTGCTTGTTCAATCATCGCTGTCACACTATTTAGCTGTTCGATCCCGGATGTAAATTTTGGTTTAGAATTCACGAAAGTACCAACGCCGTGCCGCCTAATGATAACGTTTTCTTCTTCAAGTGTTCGTAGTGCTTCCCTTAATGTCGCTCTACTGACACCTAAGCTCTTGGAAAGCTCAAATTCAGATGGAAGTTTTTCTTTTTCTCTATATGTACCATTCTCAATATCTTCTTTTATTTTATCAATCACTTGTAAATACAAATGTCGATTGTCAGACTTTATGGTCATTGATATATCCCCCATTTTACCCACTATGTATAAGAGATCAGACATCTGATGTTATACCTTACTCTAATCGAAAATACTATATCATGTTTTCACTTAGAAATAAATAGAAACAATGAAAATTGTCGAAATAATTAATGTTGTCAATAAACATTATATAGTTTGTTCCATAGTTATATTTTCATACTGATACTGATCCTCTGTATTCATCCTTACTTATCGTACTCTTATTGTCGTAAAATGTCGATAAAGAAAATTAAAAAAACTAAACATAGATGGTCTATTTCACCCATTTATGTTTAGTTCTTATTTCAAGATGTTAATTCTTCATGTTTTTCTTTAGAAAGTAAGACGTCGCGTGGTTTAGACCCTTCATACGGTCCAACAACTCCCCGCTCTTCCATTGCATCAATCAATCTTGCAGCCCGAGTATATCCTATGCGAAAACGTCTCTGGAGCATAGATACTGATGCCGTTTGCATATCAACGACAAGTTGTACAGCATCTTCATATAAGTCATCCTCAACTTCCGTTTTAGATTCAGTTACTTCAGTTGGAATCATTTCTTCTTGATACTGAGCCTTTTGTTGAGCAATTACGAAATTCACTGTTTGCTCAACTTCTTCATCTGATAAAAATGCACCTTGGACACGAACCGGCTTTGATGCACCAACAGGAAGGAACAGCATATCACCTCGTCCTAGTAGCTTTTCAGCTCCTCCCATGTCTAATATAGTTCTTGAGTCAGTTTGTGAAGAAACACTGAATGCAATACGTGAAGGTATATTCGCTTTAATAACTCCTGTGATTACATCAACAGACGGTCGTTGGGTAGCGATAATTAGATGAATACCCGCCGCACGAGCCATTTGTGATAGCCTTGTAATGGAATCTTCCACATCTGACGAAGCAACCATCATTAAATCGGCAAGCTCATCAACAATCACTACAATGTAAGGAAGCTCCGGTTGTTTAGCTTCTTCTTCCAGATTATTTCTCCTGATAATTTCATTATAACCTTCAATATTTCTTGTTCCTGTATGTGAAAAAAGCTCATATCTTCTTTCCATTTCGTTTACGACTTTTTTTAGGGCCTGTGACGCCTTTTTAGGATCTGTCACAACAGGAGCTAATAAATGAGGCACTCCGTTATATACATTTAATTCTACCATTTTCGGATCAATCATCATTAATTTAACTTCATGTGGTTTTGCTCTCATTAAAATGCTGGTAATAATTCCATTAATACAAACACTCTTTCCGCTACCTGTAGCACCTGCTACGAGTAAATGAGGCATCTTATTAAGTTCAGCTAAAACCGCATCACCTGATATGTCTCTACCTAAACCTATTAAAAGTTTTGCATCCGGACGGTCATTTGCTTTGGATTCCAGTACCTCTCTCAGAGAAACCATTGCAATTTCCGAATTAGGAACTTCTATACCTACCGCTGACTTCCCTGGGATCGGTGCTTCAATACGAATATCTTTTGCCGCGAGAGCCAATGCCAAATCATCACTTAAGTTAACAATTTTGCTTACTTTAACACCTGCATCAGGATATACTTCATACTTTGTCACAGCAGGACCTAAATGGACCTGTGTTACTTTGGCTTTAACTCCAAAACTTTGGAATGTTTTTTCAAGCTTTCTTGCATTTTCGTAGATGTTTTTCTTATCTGCTTGTTGTGAATTATGCTTTGGTGCCTTTAATAAGTCTAGTGGTGGAAGTTTGTAGTCTTTATTTTCCACTTCAACAAATGCCATTGGTTGAATGACCTCATGTTCTTGACTTGATGCTTCTGTTAATTGTTCCTGTTCACTTTTCGATTTATTAGACACTGGCCCATGTTCTTTCGAAGGACTATTTGTTGAATTCTCCATTGTATGTATAATCATTTCTTGATGATTTTCACTATCAGAAAAACTAGAGATTATTGGCTTAAGTTCTTCCTTATCGTCCACCATTATTTCATCATCTTCAGTTTCTTCAAGTTGTCTTTGTCTTTTTCTCTCTTTTTGCTTTGTTCGCTTCTGTTTGATCACTCCTGGAATACTTTTCATGTCATCCAAAAAACCAAAGATCTGATTTTTCAAAAACAACCCAATCGGTCTGAGAATTTTTGCGACTGTCACCTGTAAAGACCTTCCAGTAATAAGAATCATACCGATGACGATTAAGACTACCGAGATGATTCTCGAACCCGCTTCTGCAAATAAATAATAAGAAGAGGCAAATAAAATGGCACCAAGCATTCCTCCGCCTAAATCAACATTACTTGCTTCACCCTTGACATCCATCCAAAATAGTTCCAGTGTATTTGAAATAACACTCGGAGAAGCAAACGTACCATTATGTGATAGCATTTTAAATAATGTGACATGACTTAATAGCAATAATGACGCTGTAACACAATAAATTCCGACCATCTGCCTTGTAAATAATCTTGGTATTTCCCTTTTCCAAATTAAAAATAAGGAAAATAAGACGATCCCAATTAAAAATAGCATGTACCATTCACCGCAGAAAAAGCGAAATAAGTGCACAAATGTAGAACCAACAAATCCCAATTTTGATATTGAGATGAGAGAGATCGCCAAAATGATTAAACCTGCCAATTCAAACTTTAATGTTCTTTTCCAATCATCCTTTGACTTTCTTTGTCTTCTTTTTCTCTTAGCCATTTCCATCACCTGTTATTTTATAATCTTTTTTATGTAGCCAAAGGCTTTTACTATTTTATAATATGATCTACAATGAAAAGAAGAAAGCAGCCGTATCTGGCTGCCTCTCCTGACTATAGTTTCTTTTATTATACCACATACCTTTTAATTGATCGAAAACGACATTGTAATTTTTTGCCCCGGACATAATTGAGAGTCAAGATAATGTTGTGGATCACTGCTCATTAAGCGAATTATTTCATATTGGGAGTTATCCGTTTGTTGAACGAGAAGTTGAACACCATTTAATTCAATGATTGATTGCTTTTCAAAGTCAGTTCCAACTGATGGGAACATTAGTTCTTCTGGCATCATTGTATAGTATATCATTGTAACACCTGATCTTCATTATTTTTTTCCAGCATACTGTTAAGTTTTTGAATTGCTTGACCTACTCCGCCGACCTCATCAATTAGCCCGTATTCAACAGCATCTCTTCCTACAACATTCGTTCCGATATCTCTTGTTAAATTGCCTTTTGATAACATTAACTCTTTAAATTTTTCTTCACTAATGCCTGAATGACTTGTTACAAAATTAATGACCCGTTCTTGCATTTTGTCTAAATATTCAAACGTTTGAGGAACACCAATTACTAAACCAGTTAATCTCACAGGATGAATTGTCATTGTTGCGGTCTCCGCAATAAAAGAATGATCACAAGAAACAGCTATTGGAACACCTATTGAATGTCCTCCTCCTAAAACTATTGATACTGAAGGTTTTGATAAAGATGCAAGCATTTCTGCAATTGCAAGTCCTGCTTCCACATCTCCTCCAACGGTATTTAGGATGACAAGCAACCCTTCTATATTTGGGTTTTGTTCGATTGCGACAATTTGAGGAATAACATGCTCATATTTTGTTGTTTTATTTTGAGGGGGCAACTGAATATGTCCTTCAATTTGTCCCACAATCGTTAAACAATGAATTTTTGAATCATTTCCCATTTGAGGGACATTGGTTTGACCAAGCTGTTGAATTTTTTCTACAATCGAACTTTCTTTATTTTCCTGTTTCTCAGCATCCTCATTCTTTATGTAATGGTCATGATTTGCCATGTTATCCATCCTTTCTTTTTCATTCTGTTTGTAGTATTTACAACCTTGTTGTTTTCATACAGAAGGAAATAAGGATGACTTCAACACACCACAGGTTTGTTCATATCGTTATAAAGAAAAAAAGCATTGAAAAATCAACGCTTTTTTAACATTTTATTCCACCTTAACGGGCAGTAAAATTCCACTTTATATTTCCATTATAATTGGTAAAATCATTGGACGCCTTTTTGTCTTTTCATATAAAAATTGATTAAGTGCTTCTCTAATGTTTAATTTTAGCTGTGACCATTCTAATGAATGTTCCTGCATGCTTCGATCAACGATAGTCGCAACTACCTTTGTTGCATTAGTAATTAATTCTTCTGATTCTCTTACATATACAAATCCTCTAGTTATAATTTCCGGACCGGATATAATTTGTTTTCTTTGTTTATCCAAAGTTACAACAACAATTAAAATACCATCCTGAGATAATAATCGGCGATCACGAAGTACAATATTACCTACATCCCCAATTCCTAAACCATCGATTAAAACATTTCCTGATGGAACTTTTCCGCCTGTGTATACATGATCACCTTTAAACTCTACGACATCACCTTTCTCAACCAGAAAGATATTTTGAGCATCAATACCAACTTGTTTGGCTAATTTCTCATGTGATTTCTGCATTTTATATTCCCCATGCACAGGGATAAAATATGTTGGCTTCGTTAAGTTCAGCATCATTTTAAGTTCTTCTTGGTGTCCGTGCCCTGACATATGTATTTGTTTTTGCCCAAAGACAACATTTGCACCAGCTCTGCTTAATATATCGATTGTTTTTGAGAAAACAAGTTCTTGTCCTGGAATTGGAGTAGCAGCTATTAACACTGTATCCCCAACTTTTACATTTACTTGTTTATGAGCCTGTTTGGCCATACGTGAAAGAACAGCAAGCGGGTCACCGTGATTGCTTGTCGTTAAAATCGCAATTTCCTTTTCAGAATGTTTGTTAATTTCATTTACTGATATAAACACATCTTCTTCAACAGAAATATAGCCAAGATTAATAGCTAAGTTAAGAATATTTCTCATATTTTTCCCAACAACAGCCAATTTCCTATTATTTTTAATGGCAGCATTAATTACTTGTTGAATACGATATAAATTAGAAGCAAATACAGCAACAATAACCCTGCCATCAGCATTATACATAACATCTGAAATTTCTCCGCCAACAATGGCCTCTGAACCAGAATACCCCGGCTTTTCCGCATTTACACTATCAGATAATAAACAAAGTACACCGTTTTCACCAAGACTTGCAATTTTCCCAATATCCATCTGGCTATTTCCAACCGGTGTTTGATCGAATTTAAAATCGCCTGTATGAACGATCGCACCCATTGTTGTTGAAAAACTAATTCCTACAGAATCTGGTATACTATGATTTGTTCTGAAGAATGAAACAGTAGTACTATCAAAAGATAATACGGTTTCATTATCAATCTCTTTAACTAAAACCGTCTGTCGCATTTTATTTTCTTTAAGTTTTTCACCTGCTAAAGCCAGTGTAAGCTTTGTCCCATAAATAGGAACACTAATTTTATTTAATAAATAAAAGATGCCACCTATACTCTCGTCATGACCATGTGTTAAAAAGATCCCCTTTACTCGATCTTCATTTTCCTTTAAATATGTTATATCCGGAATGACCATATCAATTCCCAACATCCCATCCTCAGGATACATAAGACCGGCATCCACCACAAAAATGTCGGAATTAATTTCAACAACAAACATATTTTTTCCGACTTCTCCCACACCGCCTAAAGCGATTAACTTTATATTCTCTGTCTTTTCCATGAAAATCCTCCCTACTGAAGTACCCGTTCAACGTCACTTAGAAATATTATAACTGAAGAAAGAATTGGAATACAAGGAAATTTTAGTCCTATAATATGTGCATTACTTTCTCTTACTTAGGCAGGGCTAAAAAAAGGAACTAAAAAGGATGCTATTTTAAGCACCCTTTTTAGCTCCCCTTAAAGAAGGTCAATATATTACCCTAAATTTTTTTGGATAACACTCATTAATTCACTTCGTTCTGAACTTGTTAATGGTAATAGAGGAAGACGGACTGATCCGACATCTAACCCTTTAAACTGTAATGCTGTTTTAACTGGGCCAGGGTTTGGTGAAGTAAACAACTGCTTCATAATTGGTAACAACTTACGATGTTGTTCTGCTGCAGCTACAGTTTCACCAGATAGAAAGGAATTGATCATAGCTTGCATTTCATTCCCGATAATATGAGAAGCTACAGAAACAATTCCATCAGCTCCAATTGCAAGAGCCGGTAAAGTTAACACATCATCACCTGAGTAAACAGCAAAATTCTCTTTTGTATTTGTGATAATTTCAGCCATGGCTTCCAAGTTTCCACTTGCCTCTTTTACTGCAACAACATTTGGAAACTCGGCTAAACGAATGATTGTATCTACTGACATGTTGATCACACTTCTACCTGGAATGTTGTATAACATTACCGGTAATGTAGTTGATTCTATTATTGCTTTAAAATGTTGATACAACCCTTCTTGACTTGGCTTATTATAATATGGCACTACAAGCATTATAGCATCAACACCAGCTTCTTCTGCTTGTTTTGTCAATTTTATTGAAGCTGCTGTGTTATTACTACCTGTTCCCGCAATTACAGGGACTCTACCATTTACTTCTTTTACGGTATGTTTAATAAGAGCAATTTTCTCCTCGTTACTTAATGTTGGAGATTCCCCTGTTGTCCCTGTGACTACTAATGAATCTGATCCATGATTAATGAGATAGTCAATTAACATAGTCGTTTTTTGAAAATCAATGTTATTATTTTTATCGAATGGGGTTATCATCGCTGTAGAAACTTTTCCAAAATGACTCATTATTACCTTCACTCCTTTTGCTGCACTTTGTAACTAGATGCTATCTTACTTATTCATATAATGTAAAGTAAGATTTCTATTTTTTTTATGTTAGAAAATCATTTAACTCTATTTTGATAGATCAAAGGCTTCATGTAAAGCATTAACCGCTTTAATCATATCATCTTCTTTGACAAGCACCCAAATTGTTGTATGGCTATCAGCTGATTGAAGGATTTGTATCCCTTTTTCAGACAGAGCTGTTACAATTTTGGATGTTACTCCCGGAACTCCCATAATTCCTGCACCTACTGCAGAGACCTTCGCACACTGTCTTGTAATTGTCGGTTCATATCCAAGTTCCTGTAATACTTCAACAGCTCTGGATGTTACTTGATCTGTTACAGTATAGATAACTGACTTAGGGGTGATATTGAAAAAATCAACACTTATCCCTTCCATTGCCATTGCTTTAAATACTTCTGTCTGTACACTATACTGTCCTTCTTTTGCGGTTACTTTTATTTGTGTTACATTTGAAACATGAGCAATTCCCGTGATTAATCTTTCGTGAACATCACTGCCCTTTTTATCAGTTTGATTCGAAGAAACTAAAGTACCTGGTAATTTAGAGTAAGTGGATCTTACTCGAATTGGCACTTCAGCCTGCATTGCAATCTCTACTGCTCGGGGATGAATTACCTTTGCTCCCTGATAGGCAAGGTTGACAATTTCTGTATACGTTACCTTAGATAAAGATTTTGCATTTTCTACAATTCTTGGATCTGCAGTCATAACACCTTCTACATCTGTAAAAATATCTACAAACTCAGCACCAACGGCTGCACCAATAGCTGCTGCAGAAGTATCACTGCCTCCTCTACCGATCGTTGTCATATCGCCATTTGTTGCAGAAGCACCCTGAAATCCGGCAACAACAACTACATCATGTTGGGACAGAGTTTCTACCAAACGTTCACATTTCATCTCTAAAATTTTTGCATTCGTATGCTCATCATTTGTTACAAAACCAGCTTGAGCACCTGTTAATGATGTTGCTTTAATATGATTTTCATTTAATAAACTAGAAAATACGATAGACGAAATAACTTCTCCACATGAGAGAAGCATGTCTTGTTCTCTATTCGAGATATTATTCAACTCACCATATACCAAGCTTAATAACGTGTCAGTTGCGTATGGGTCACCGCTCCGTCCCATTGCTGAGACAACCGCAATTACTTTATATCCTTCTTTTATCGCATCCTGTATATGACCAAGCGCCATTTTGCGCCCGCGATCATCTTTTACAGATGTTCCACCAAATTTTTGAACAATAATTTTCAATGTTAACACCTCTACTATAGACGTGAGAGAAGAGAGCTGGTGATATACCATGCTCTCTTCTTCAAAGAGTTAAACTAGTTGTAATTTCACTAAACTTTCAGCGATTTGAACTGAATTCCATGCAGCACCCTTTAATAGGTTGTCAGAAACAATCCACATATGGAAACCATTATCACGGTCTAAATCTTTACGGATTCTTCCAACAAATACATCATTTTTACCTACGCAGTTAGCCGGCATTGGATAGATTTGTTGTGATGGGTCATCTTGTAATGTAATTCCATCTGATTCTTTCAATAGTTCTTTTATTTGTTGAGCAGAAACTCCTTCAGAATCTACTTCAATATAAACTGATTCAGAATGTCCTGTTTCAACAGGTAAACGAACACAAGTTGCAGCTACATGAAGCTCAGGAGTGCTCATAATTTTTTTCGTTTCATTAATCATTTTCATTTCTTCAAAAGTATATCCATTATCTTGAAATTTATCAATTTGCGGTATGGCATTAAAAGCAATCTGATAATGTTTCTCATCACCGCTAACAGGAAGAATTTCAGGTGTGAATTCATCTCCATTTAAAATTGCTTTTGCTTGTTCCTTTAGCTCATTGATTGCAGCTGCCCCTGCACCTGAAACTGCTTGGTAGGTAGAAACAATTACTTTGTTTAGACCAAATTGTTGACGAATGGGCTCAAGAGCAACAACCATCTGAATCGTTGAGCAGTTTGGATTTGCGATGATACCATTATGCGCTTTTAACGCTTCTTCATTTACTTCAGGAACAACTAATGGAACATTCTCATCCATGCGGTATGCACTTGTATTGTCTACAACAATTGCCCCACGCTTTACTGCTTCTGGAGCAAGTTGCTTAGACACATTTCCACCCGCTGAGAATAGCGCAATTTGAACACCTTCAAAACTTTCAGGAGTTGCTGTTTCGACAATATATTCTTCATCTCTGAACATTACTTTTTTTCCTGCTGAACGCTCAGAAGAAAGCAAAGTTAATTTAGAAATTGGAAAATTACGTTGTTCTAATGTGTGAAGCATTTGTTGCCCCACAGCCCCTGTTGCTCCGACTACTGCTACATGATAACCTTTTGCTTCCATTAAACACTAGCTCCTTCCAGCTATATTTCTTTTAAAAATACAGCTACAAATCTTTTACGTACTATTCTATCACAATAATTGTCGAATGGATGAAAAAATTTGATTCTTTGATTGAATTATGAAATTATTCTTCTAAATCTCGAAATTTCTCAACAACAACTGGCTGATATTGCTTTCCTTCTAATGCAGCTAATACAGTATCCAGTAATGCTTCCATTCTTGCAACCATTGAATTTGGTTTTTTATCAGGGGCATCTTGGCCAAATGGAATAAAATATATATCTTTTGTTGCCATTAACCTCATAAGGTTTACTCCATTTAAACCAAGCGCATCATTTGTAGAAATGCCTAAAACAACAGGGCGATGGGTTCTTAAGGTTGCTTTTGCAGCCATCAACACTGGCGAATCAGTTAGAGCATTAGCAAATCTACTCATTGAGTTACCTGTTAGTGGAGCGATTACCATACAATCTAACGGAAGTTTAGGTCCTAATGGTTCTGCTGCAACAATAGAGTCGATCACTTTGTTTCCTGTTAACGCCTCTATTTTTTCAACCCATTCCCCCGCTTTTCCAAAACGAGTTGTTGTGTCCTTCATTGTAAATGTGACGACCGGGATAACATCTGCTCCCTCATCTAACAATGATTTGATTTGTGGATACACTTCCTCATAAGTGCAATGAGAACCCGTAATACCAAATCCAATCCGCTTACCTTCTAATTTCATGAAGATAACCCCTTTCCATCTATCTTTAACTCATTTAATAGCTGTGTTAAGACATTCGCTACAATTTGCCCGGCTGTTTTTGGTGCCACTATGCCCGGTAATCCTGGAGCTAATAGTGCTTTAATCCCTCTTTTCTCAGCATATCGAAAATCGGTTCCTCCCGGTTTTGAAGCAAGATCGACGATTAATGTGTGTGCCGGCATATTGGAAATCACCTTAGCCGTTACGATCATAGCTGGGATTGTATTTATACACACATCGATGTCTGTTACCTTATCCTTTAGATGATCAATATGAAAAGGCTCAAGGCCCATTTCAGTAATTCTGGCTAAGTCTGCCGTATCTCTCGCTCCTACTTTAACTTTCGCTCCTAGTGCAGAGAAGGTTCTTGCCACACTCATTCCTACTCTTCCTAACCCTAATACAGCAACAGTTGAGCCATGTATTGTTATATCGGTATGTTGGATGACCATCATGAGCGTTCCTTCAACTGTTGGAATTGAATTGTAGATTGCTACATCATCCCTTTTAAAAAGTTGAACTAATTTTTTATTTGTCGATTGAACGAGATTATCTAAATATGAATTTGAAATACCTGAATAAATGGTACAATGAGAAGGTGTTTGATTAATTAACTCTTCAGTTAAAATAACCTCTTCATTTGAAAAAACAGTTTCTACAATCCCCTCTTGATTCGTACCAGGGATAGGCAAAATTATCGCATCTATTTCTTGAAATGGAACCTCATCCATTTTGACTTTTGTTGCACCAGTAAAGCCATGGTCCAGTTGGTCAAAACCAATGAGAAAAAGCTTTGTATCAAGTTCAGTTAATTTACGGATAACTTCTAGCTGTCTGGCATCACCACCAATTACAGCTACGTTTAATCCTGTTAACATATTGTATGTTCACCTTCTTTTGCTTGTGTTTCTGTTATAGTTCCTTGAGATCCTAGGATAACTTACTTCAACATACTATGTAGAAATCGACATATGGGTGAATAAACAGATGAATAAAAAGAAAGAGGATACATATTAAATGGGAGTAATTGAATCCGCAGTTTTATCGAAAAAAAACGATTGGCCAAATGCCAATCGATGAAGTGTAGTTATGATTCGATTTTATCAATTTGTTCATCAGGTATGTCAAGAATGATCATATCTGTTCCTATCTTTTTAATATGATGCCATGGAACCCGTATCTCTTGGCCCTGTTTTCTTAATCCAAACCATTTTAACGAAGGGATGATTAGTGTTGTAATTTGTCCCGTTTGTTCATTAATCTCCAAATCAGTTTGACCTAGAACACCTAATCGTTCTGCACGTTTCACATCTACAATTTCTTTTCCGGATAGTTCACTAAGTCTCATGTCCATTCCTCCTTTCTACTATCTTATCAATTGACCTCATAAAAAAATGCCTACAATTTATAAGAAAAATAAATCGTAAGCATTTTTAATTATGATTGAAGTTTTTTCGGTAAAGTACCTTCAGGACTAATAAGAGCAACTGAATAAGTGTCAGTGAATACCTGATTAGCAAGTGTATTCACGCTTTCTTCACTTACTTCATTTACTTTTTCAATAATTGAATCTAATGAGCGGTGATAACCCAGTAAAAGCTCATTTTTCCCATTTCGGCTCATTCGGCTGTTCGTGCTTTCCAGACTGAGCATAAGACTACCCTTCATTTGCTCTTTACTATTAGCTAATTCTTTTGCAGTAATACCTTCTGCTTTTAACGTCGCTAATGTTTCCTGAATCGTATCAAACAAGAGATTAAGTTGCTTACTTCCTGTACCGCCATAGATAGTAAGAAGGCCGTTATCTTCGTATGAAGAGTGGTATGAGAAAACAGAGTAAGCAAGACCTTTTTGTTCACGAACATCTTGGAACAAACGGCTACTCATACTTCCACCTAAAATATTATTTAGAACGATTAAACTATAAATATCATCATGACCCACTTCAAGACCGTTAAATCCTATACATAGATGAGCTTGCTCTGTATCTTTTTGTCTAGCCAGTTTTTCATTATGAAAGCTTGGTTTTTCAAATTCACGTTTCAATGAATTTGTTTCATATGAACCAAAAAGTTTTTCAACTTCTTTAATAAAGCTTTCTGTCACGTTTCCAGCTACAGAAACGACCACATTTTCGGGAGTGTAGTGATTGTTCATGTACTCTCTCAATGTATCTCCATTAAAGGACGCTAAGGTCTCTTCTGTTCCTAATATTGGATATGCTAAAGGATGGCTTCCATATGTAGCTTTGCTTAAAATATCATGAACAATGTCATCTGGAGTATCTTCATACATTTTAATCTCTTCATATACAACATTTTTTTCTTTTTTTAGTTCATCTTCATCAAACGTTGAGTTAAAAAACATGTCACCAAGTACATCTAGGGCATAGCTCGCATGATCATCAAGTACTTTAGCATAGTAACAAGTATATTCTTTTGAAGTAAAGGCATTTACTTGACCACCAATACTATCAAAAGATTCAGCTATCTCTCTTGCTGTTCTTGTTTTAGTTCCTTTAAAGAACATATGCTCAAGAAAATGGGATACCCCGTTATTCTCAAGGCTTTCATTTCGAGAACCTGTTCCAATCCATACACCAATTGCAACAGATCGAACAGTAGGAATATTTTCTAACACAATTCTTACTCCATTTTGACACGTATATTTTTTGATCAAAAGTGTTCCTCCTTCTTCGTTGTTTAATTTGTCTTTGGTTCATCTCTAAATAATCGTTCCTCATCAACGAGCATTGACACTGAACCAAAAGAATAACCTTTTTGCTTAATGGATAATATTAATGTTTCTAAACTTTCCGATGTTGAAGATGTTGGATGCATTAAAATGAGTGCTCCATTATGAACTTTACCCATTACTCGTGAAACTAACACATGTGGTTCTGGACGCTGCCAATCAATTGTATCCACACTCCACATAACAGTTTTCATCTTCATCTCATCAGCAATTTTTACAACTTCATTTTTAAAACTGCCACTTGGAGGTGCAAACCAAGTTGGGGTAATATCTGTAACCGATTTTATTACTTCATTCGTCTTGGACAATTGTTCTCTTATTTTATTTACAGAGAGCTGACTCATATCAGGATGTGTATAAGAATGATTTCCAATTTCATGTCCGGCATCAACTATCATCATCGCCATATCAGGGTTTTCTTTCACCCATCTTCCTTCAAGAAAAAAGGTAGCTTTCACATGGTATCTATTTAACGTTTCAAGCATGTCAGGAATATATTCATTTCCCCAAGCTACATTAATAATAAAAGATACCATCGGCTTGTCAGGATGACCTCTATAAATTGGCTCAGCTTTTAAATCCTCAAGGTGTACAGATGGTTTAACTTGCCGATAAACAAGAAGGTTTTCATCAAAAGTGCCCTTCGCCTTCATCTTTTTATATGACTCATCAATGTCAACTTCTAATCCATTATACCCCGGGGTCGATTTCCATACTTTATGTATTTCTGCATTTTGGGCTGGAATACTGTATTCCTTGGCTTTAGATGAAATCTCCTCATACAGCTTATCTTGGTGTTTTGCAACTGTCACATCTGCTTTTTTTATTTGATCAAGATAGGATGTGGTAAAAGGATTTTTAATAAAGCCAATGGCTACTGTTATGACGAAAATAAAACCAACAACTTGAATGATTTTCCTTTGCATTATGTATCCCCCTTTTTACTAAAAAATATGTAAAAAGAGGACAAGGTAGAACAAAAATGGCGCTTGTTCCGTAATTCAGTTACAGAAGTATTAAATTGAAAAAGAAGCCTGGTTACCCATGGCCTCCTATCATGTCATCAACCTTGTTGTTCTGGTTGATTTTCTTTTTGTTCCTTAAGAACTGCTTTTCTCGATAAGTTTACACGACCTTGTTTGTCAATTTCAGTTACTTTTACTAATAGTTCGTCACCAATTGACACCACATCTTCAACTTTGCCGACACGCTCTTCAGCCAACTCTGATATATGAACTAAGCCGTCTTTTCCACTGAAGATTTCAACGAACGCTCCAAATTTTTCAATTCGTTTTACTTTCCCTAAGTACATTTGTCCGACTACAACTTCACGTACTAAATCTTCGATAATTTTCTTTGCTTTCTGGTTCATTTCTTCATTAACAGAAGAAATGAATACTGTTCCATCTTGTTCAATGTCAATTTTAACGCCAGTTTCTTCAATGATTTTGTTTATCTGTTTTCCGCTCGGTCCGATAACATCTCGAATTTTGTCCGGGTTAATTGCCATCGTTAAGATCTTAGGAGCATATTGTGATAACTCACCTTTCGGTGTAGAGATGGTTGCCATCATTGACTTCAGAATTTCCATACGTCCTTTTTTAGCTTGTTGTAAAGCTTCCTCTAGAATTTCTCGAGATAAGCCATCAATTTTAATATCCATTTGCAGGGCTGTAACACCTTTTTCAGTTCCAGCTACTTTAAAGTCCATATCACCTAGAGCATCTTCCATACCTTGGATATCTGTTAATACTGTGTAGTGCTCACCTGATTTCACGAGACCCATCGCAATACCTGCTACAGGAGCTTTAATTGGAACACCAGCATCCATCATTGCAAGCGTGCTGGCACAAATACTTGCTTGAGAAGTAGATCCATTTGATTCAAGTACTTCTGATACTAAACGGATTGTATAAGGGAAATCTTTTTCAGAAGGGATAATTGGCTCTAAAGCACGCTCTCCAAGTGCCCCATGTCCGATCTCACGACGTCCTGGACCTCTCATTGGTCCAGTTTCCCCAACACTGAATTGCGGGAAATTATAATGATGCATAAAGCGTTTTGATTCTTCGATTCCTAATCCATCTAAAATTTGCACATCACCTAAAGCTCCAAGTGTACAAATACTTAATGCCTGTGTTTGTCCACGTGTAAATAAACCTGACCCATGTGTTCTTGAGAGTAAACCAACCTCTGATGAAAGTGGTCTGATTTCATCTACTCCACGTCCATCTGGTCTGACTTTATCCTCTGTAATTAATCGACGTACCTCTGCTTTCACAAGCTTTGACAATATTTGTTTAACCATTTTGATTGTAGCTTCGTCTGCCTCTTCAGCTTCAAACTTCTCGACAACACTATTTTTCACCGCATTGATTGCATCCTCACGCGCATGCTTTTCCTGAACTTGAATGGCTTGGAGAAGTTCCTTTTCAGCAAGATCACGAATACGTTTTTCTAAATCAGCATCAAGATCAAAAAGCTGAACTTCTTTTTTCTCTTTACCGACTGCTGCAGCTACTTCTTCTTGGAAAGCAATAAGACGTTTAATTTCATTGTGACCAAACATAATTGCTTCCAACATTGTTTCTTCAGGAACCTCATCTGCACCGGCTTCAACCATGTTGATTGCATCTTTCGTTCCGGCTACTACTAGATGTATATCACTTTGTTCTGCCTGTTCTACATTAGGATTAATAACAAATTCATTATTAATTCTTCCAACTGTAACTCCTGCGATAGGTCCCTCAAAAGGAATATCAGACACACATAATGCTAAGGATGAGCCAAACATTGCTGCCATTTCTGAAGAGCAATCCTGGTCAACACTCATTACAATACTAATAACTTGCACTTCATTTCTAAATCCGTCAGCAAATAATGGTCTAATTGGGCGGTCGATTAATCGACTTGCCAAAATAGCCTTTTCACTTGGGCGGCCTTCTCGTTTAATAAATCCACCTGGTATTTTACCAACAGCGTATAAACGCTCCTCATAGTTTACTGTGAGTGGAAAAAAATCAAGAGGTTTTGGATCTTTTGACGCAGTAGCAGTACTTAATACAGCTGTATCACCATAACGAATCAGTACAGATCCGTTTGCTTGTTTAGCAAGCTGGCCAATTTCAACTGTTAAGTTTCGACCGGCCCAGTCTATGGAAAACGTTTGTTTATCTTGTCCCATATATGTAAAACTCCTTCTCTTTTTTAATTGCGTTATGTAATAGTATGAACCATTTAATTTCAACATATCAGCATAGTTTTTATATGTAAATAGATTTTCGACAACTTTTAGAAAGCAGCTAATTTATTTACAAAAAAAGGTGTAGAATCATCTATTTTATCGCAGTTTTATATACACTAAAAAAGCGGGAGGAATCCCGCTTTTAAAGTAATTATCGACGTAATCCAAGCTTGTTGATTAACTCACGATAGCGAGTTACGTCTTTATTACGTAGGTAAGTTAATAAGTTACGACGTTTACCTACCATTTTTAATAGACCGCGACGAGAATGGTGGTCTTTTTTGTGAACACGTAAGTGATCGTTAAGATTATTGATGTCCTCAGTAAGGATAGCAATTTGAACCTCTGGAGATCCAGTATCAGACTCATGTGTTTTGTATTGAGCGATAAGTTCATTTTTACGTTCTTGTGTGATAGCCATCCTTTTCACCTCCTTATTTTGCAAAACCCCAATTACCGAGCAAACGTTGGTGACTCGATTTGCCAAGCAATGGTTTTAAACTACATCAATTAGAATACTATTTTTCTAAAGATAATGCAAGGATTAAACCATTTTTTTCTGAAAGAATTCTTGACTCTGATCTTTATCCTTAGAAATTTGTGTAATAAGCTCCTCTACATTATGGAACTTCTTTTCACTTCTTATACGTTTATACCAGAAAACTGATACCATTTCACCATATATATCACGTTTAAAATCAAAAATATGAACTTCAATACTTGGTTTTACCGCTTTTTCATCTTTAAATGTAGGCTTATACCCAATATTACACACACCTTCATAGACTTGATCTTCCACCTTGATTAAAACTGCATATACACCAGTTGGAGGAAGTAAGAAGGTTCCTTCCACCTCTATGTTTGCTGTTGGAAAACCTATTGTTCTTCCACGTTTATCCCCATGGATAACTGTTCCTGTTGCAAAATGAGGTCTACCAAGTAGGGTTTCAGCATATGCTACATCTCCACTCCGAATGACTTCTCGTATAAGTGAAGAACTTACTTTACGGTCATGATCTGTTAACTTTTCAACTGTTGTATGTAAAAATTGGTTTCTTGAATGAAATGGAATAGTCTCCATCGAACCTTTCCCAAGGTGGCCATATGTAAAATCAAAGCCTGCAACAACATGTTTAACATTAAGATCAATAATAAATTCATCAACAAATTGTTGAGGTAGCAAAGCAGCAAATTCTTGTGTGAATTCTACAACATATAATAGATCTACACCTAGTTGCTCGATCAATTTGATTTTTTCGTCTAATGGTGTTAAATATTCAATGTGGTCTTGTTTTCTAAGTACTACTTGGGGATGTGGATGAAATGTCATAACGGCACATTTCATTCCAGTGTTCTCCGCAATTTCCTTTGCCTTTAAAATAACCTTTTGATGACCTTTATGAACCCCATCAAAATACCCCAGGGCCATAACCATCTCAGGTTGTTCTGTACGTTCTATATGATGTGGGTGAGACAGGTTAATTTGTTTCACAGTCAACTTCACCTTTTTCAATTATAATGCTGTCAGTAATTAAAAAGTACCTTACGCCTCATTATATAAGACTTTTATCGGCTTCATAAGGTGACTTTTTGTCGGATGCTTTGAATATATAGCTAAACATTGGTGTTCTTCATTATAGATAGTTATTGGAGAACCAGCTTCTATGTCATGAAATTGTGTTGGTAGCTCTAATACTGCACCATTTTTCACTTTCTCTGCTAGAGTATCATGGATTAGTAGTTTCGGCAAATCATTAAGCGCATTTCCTATTGGAAGTAAATATTTTTGCAGTTCATTTTTTTCAACTGCTTCCTCAATTTCCTCAAATGTAAAACAGTCACTTAAATGAAAATTACCTGATTTTGTTCTAACAAGATGTGACATATGTGCCGGAAATCCCAGTCTTTCCCCTATCATGACGGCCAATGTTCTAACATATGTACCTTTTGAACATGTCACACGAAATCGGAATGTAACCAGTCCATCTTTTTGTATTACATCACCAAGCAAAACAATCTCATGAATTGTAATAAGTCTGGCTGGTCTATCTATTTCAATCCCGGCACGTGCATATTCATAGAGTTTTTTACCATTTACTTTAACAGCCGAATACATTGGAGGGACTTGTTCGATAGTACCAACCATTGATCGTAATACATCTTCAACCATCCATTTCGTTATCGGGGATGCTACACTTTTTCTTTCTACTACTTCTCCAGATGCATCTTCAGTTGTTGTAGAATAACCAATTGTTATTTCAGCTTCATACGTCTTCGTAGCAGCAGTTAAATATTCAACTATTTTTGTCGCTCTTCCAAGACAGATGGGAAGTACACCAGTAACATCAGGATCCAATGTTCCTGTATGGCCAACTTTTTTTGTTTTTGCAAGTCTTCTCATCTTTGCTACACAGTCATGAGATGTCATTCCTGTGGGCTTATTTAATAAAAGCACACCTTCCATTATCATACCTCCGACTTTCAGATATTCAACACAAAAGGGATAGACGAAGGTGTCTATCCCTTTGAAAGGAGTTATTCCTCCTCTTTATTCACTACATTTAACTCATGTAGAAGAGTTTCAATTCGATTTCCATAATCAATCGATTCATCAAATTCAAATTGAATTTCCGGTGTTTTTCTCAGACGAATTCGCTGGCCAATTTCTGAACGGATAAATCCCTTGGCTTTCGCAAGACCTTTTAACGTATTTTGACGTTGTTCTTCATCTCCTAAAACTGATATGAAGACTTTTGCAATTTGTAAATCTCCGGATACATTTACATCTGTCACAGTAACAAAGCCTATACGTGGGTCTTTAATTTTACGCCCAATAATATCCCCTAACTCTTTTTTCATTTGTTCTCCGACACGGTTTGCTCTTAAGCTCATGTCAATCACCTCTTAACTTAAAACCATTCAAACATTGTAACTGTTCTCTCTATTTCAGGAAAAGAATCAATAAATTGTAACACACGCTGCAATTCTTTCTCTGTTTGCACTTTAGAAGTGCTAACAGCTACTATTCCAAATTTTGTATGTTGCCATGTATCCTGATAGTCTATTTCAGAAATAGAGACATTGTACTTTTGTTTGATTCTTGTTAGAACTCGTTGTAAAACGGCTCTTTTATCTTTTAATGACTGTGAGTCATAAATCAAATATTCACAATCAACATATCCAATCATTTACGTTCAATTTCTTCCATAACATATGCTTCAATAACGTCGCCTTCTTTGACATCATTGTAATTTTTAATTGTAATACCACACTCATAGTTTCTTGCTACTTCTTTGACATCATCCTTGAAGCGTTTAAGTGTATCTATTTCTCCTTCAAAAATAACAATACCGTCACGGATTAAGCGCACTCCGCTGTCTCGGGTGATTTTCCCTTCTGTTACATAACAGCCTGCAATTGTCCCGATTTTGGAAACTTTGAAAGTTGTACGTACTTCTACTTGACCAATGATTTTTTCTTCAAATTCAGGATCAAGCATCCCTTTCATTGCAGACTCAATTTCTTCTATTACTTTGTAAATGATACGGTGAAGTCGAATATCCACTTCTTCAACGTCAGCAGTTTTCTTAGCACCTGCATCTGGTCGTACATTAAAGCCAATTACAATGGCATTGGATGCTGCTGCCAAAATAATATCTGATTCAGTGATAGCACCAACACCAGTGTGAATGATTTTAACTCGAACACCTTCAACATCAATCTTTTGTAAAGCGGCCGCTAGAGCCTCAACAGAACCTTGAACATCAGCTTTAACAATTAAATTAATATCTTTAATTTCGCCTTGCTTAATTTGCTCAAATAAGTCGTCAAGACTAAGTTTTGATCCTTCACTTCGTTGTTCATCAAGTTTCTTCTGTGCTCTTGCCTCTCCTACTTGACGTGCTGATTTTTCATCTTCAAATACCATAAACTGATCTCCAGCTAATGGAACATCATTTAAACCAGTAATTTCAACTGGAGTAGAAGGTGCCGCTTCTTTTACACGGCGACCAAGATCATTCACCATCGCACGAACACGACCAAATGTGTTACCAACAACGATAGGGTCACCTACTTTTAGTGTACCATTTTGAACAAGAAGTGTAGCAACTGAACCTCTGCCTTTGTCCAGTTGTGCTTCGATAACTGTTCCAGTAGCACGACGGTTAGGGTTTGCTTTTAATTCTTCAACTTCTGTAACTAATAAAATCATTTCCAGAAGATCATCGATACCATCACCAGTTAATGCAGATACAGGTACAAAGATAGTATCTCCACCCCAAGCTTCTGGTACTAGTCCATGTTCTGTTAATTCCTGCATAACACGATCAGGATTTGCAGTTGGTTTATCAACTTTATTCACTGCGACAATGATTGGTACTTCAGCTGCTTTTGCATGGTTTATTGCTTCAATTGTTTGAGGCATAACACCATCATCAGCTGCTACAACTAAAATCGTAATATCTGTTACTTGAGCCCCACGAGCACGCATAGTAGTGAAAGCTGCGTGACCCGGTGTATCTAAAAAGGTGATTTTTTGATCGTTTGCAACAATTTGGTATGCACCAATATGTTGTGTAATACCACCGGCTTCGCCTTCTGTTACTTTTGTATTTCTTATAGAATCAAGAAGAGTTGTTTTACCATGGTCAACGTGTCCCATGATTGTAACAACTGCTGGACGGATTTCAAGATCCTCCACACGATCTTCTTCTTCATATTTTTCAAATTCTGTTTTTTCAAACACAATTTCTTCTTCAACTTCTACACCGTATTCACCAGCAATTAATTCAATTGAATCTTTATCAAGCTCCTGGTTAATCGTAGCCATGGTGCCTAATAAAAGAAGTTTTTTAATAATCTCTGAAGGCTCTTTTCCAAGTTCACCAGCTAGCTCACCAACAGATAAGCTACCTGAAAACGTAATTTTCTCCGGCAATTCTTTCTTTGGTTTAGGCTGCTGAAAACTTTGATTACCTTTATTTTTTTTATTATTCTTTTTCCCTTTTTGATTAGAAGGCTTGTTCACAGGCTGATTTGCTTTTTTGTTTTGATTATTTTGAGTTTGTTTTTTGTTATTTGAAGGCTTTTGTGCACTATTTGTATTGTTTGTTTTATTTGTATTATCCACTTGTTTCCCCGGTTTCTTTGTTGATTCATTTTTTGTGCTTTCATTGTTCGTTGCTTTATATTTTTGATCAAGCTTAGTAATAACATCATTTTCAATTGTTGACATATGATTATTTACTTCTACGTTCATTCCTTTCAACGTAGTAATAATGTCTTTGCTAGATACATTCGTTTGTTTCGCGTATTCATATACTCTCATTTTTGACATACGTTCACCCCCAAGAATATTAATCGAGCAAGGTTTTTAACTTTGCAGCAAAGCCTGCATCATTTATCGCTACAACGACTCTCGCTTCTTTCCCGATTGCTTGCCCTAACAGGTAGCGATCTTCAACCATTTTAAAGGGGACCTGATAAAACTTACATTTATCTGTTACCTTTTTCATTGTATTAGCGGATGCATCTTGTGAAAGAAGAACTAGCTTAGCTTTTTGTTGTCTAATCTCTTTAACAACAAGTTCCTCTCCCGAAATAACTTTTCGTGCTCGATTTGCTAAGCCCAATAAGGACGTCCATTGTTGCTGCTGTTTCATTTATTTAATGCTTCTCCTTCTCAGCCAATTGGATCAACTCTTCATAAATTGATTCATCTACATTAGCTTTAAGATGATTGGCAAGAATATTTTTCTTTTTCGCAAGCAGGATGCTCTCTTTGTCAAGAGTGATGTAAGCACCTCGTCCGTTCTTTTTACCGGATAAGTCGACAGTGACATCGCCTTCCTTTGACCGGACAATGCGGACCAGCTCTTTCTTACTTCTCATTTCTCCTGTTGCTACACATTTACGCAAAGGAATTTTGCGATTGTTCATGTGATTTCACCTCTTATTCACTAAGCTCAGGTTCTTGAACACTTGTCAAAAGCGGTTCATCATCATCAACATCCAAGATTGATTCGTTTGCTTGAACTGGATAAATCCCTGCTTTTTCTGCATCAGATTCACTCTTAATGTCGATTTTCCATCCAGTCAATTTTGCAGCTAAGCGAGCATTTTGGCCTCGCTTTCCAATTGCTAATGATAGTTGATAGTCAGGTACAATGACTGTAGTTGCTTTTTCTCCTTCATCAACTAGCACCTCAACTACTTTTGATGGACTAAGTGCATTGGCAACGAACTCTACAGGATCCTGAGACCATTTAACAATATCAATTTTTTCACCTTTAAGCTCATTTACAATCGCTTGTACACGTTGGCCTTTTGGGCCGACACAGGAGCCGACAGGATCAACTTCAGGATTTTCAGAATGAACAGAAATTTTTGATCGGTCACCAGCTTCACGGGATACGGATTTGATCTCAACTGTACCATCATATATTTCAGGAACCTCAATTTCGAACAATCTTTTAAGTAAGCCCGGATGTGTTCGTGAAACGAAGATCTGTGGCCCTTTTGTTGTTTTTTCAACTTTTGTAATAAATACTTTAATCCGGTCATGTGGTCGATATGTTTCGTTAGGCATTTGTTCACTCACAGGTAAAAGTGCCTCAATTTTCCCTAAACTTACATAAATAAACTTATTATCAATACGTTGAACAATACCTGTCATGATATCTTCTTCACGATCGATAAACTCACCATAAATAACTCCACGTTCAGCTTCCCTTACACGTTGAGTCACGACCTGTTTAGCAGTTTGAGCTGCTATGCGGCCAAAGTCTTTAGGAGTTACTTCCATTTCAATAACATCATTCACCACATAGTTTGGGTTAATACTTTGTGCTTCACCAAGAGAAATTTCTAAACGAGGATCATAAACCTCATCAACAACATCTTTTCTGGCAAACACTTTCATAGTTCCTGTCTCACGATTTAAATCAACACGGACATTTTGAGCTTGATTGAAATTACGCTTATATGCAGAAATTAGTGCCGCCTCAATTGCCTCAATAATAATCTCTTTGCTAATGCCTTTTTCCTTTTCTAAAATTGTTAAGGCATCTAATAATTCACTACTCATTTTAATGGCTTCCCCCTTAAAAAATAAGCTTCATGTTAAACTACTTTTGTCTCTTCCTTCATAAAATTTTGAGGAGACTTTTGTAAGGTTATAAATAGCCAAGGTCATTCCTTGTCTATTTTCAAAAGGTGACAGCAAGACGAGCTTTAGCCACTTTATTATAAGGGATTTCAACTTGTTTCTTTCTAGTTTTAATCGTTACAGTGACTGTAAGCGTTTGACCATCGAAATCAGTTAAGACACCTTCAAAAACCTTTTCTCCATTGATAGGCTCATATGTTTTGATGTGGACTTGTTTTCCGATTGCTCTTTTAATATCAGACTCTTTTTTTAATGGTCTCTCTGCACCTGGTGAAGAAACCTCTAAAAAGTAGTTATGCTGAATCGGATCTAATTCATCAAGCTTTTCACTTAATCGCTCGCTTACAATTCCACATTCTTCAATATCAATACCTGTTTCAGAATCAATGAATAATCGAAGAAACCAATTAGAACCTTCTTTTACAAATTCAATATCAACTAATTCAAGGTTCATGTCCTCTAATATAGGTGAGACTAATTGTTCAACGATTTCTGTTACTTTTTTGCTCATTCTCTTCCTCCTTGTAAGAAAAGCGCTTTGCCAAGTTTATAATTTTTACTACGAGGCGGGACTTCATGTGCGCTACTTTACATTTGAACAATAGCAGATAACACCTTTAGCTGCTGAAAAACCCTGCCTTGTGAGCAGGGAATGGTATGTAGTATACTATCCGAATGACGAGGGCTATTACAATACGAAAGAGTGGGTGATTACCCCACTCTTTTCCTCTGCTTATCGCTAGCATTTCCATTAAAAGCATAACATAACCATCTTTTTTATGCAAATTATTTAGAAAAGCGAAGCAACGTATGAATAATCTAAAACCCATATTAGAATAGCGATAATTGATTTTGATCTGGTAATTCATCTAAGCAACCATGGTTATTAAGATACTCAATGATGGTTTTTGACACTTTTCCACGTTGCTGTAAATCCTCTTTAGAGAGAAATTCACCGTCTCCTCTAGCTTTTACAATGTTTATCGCAGCGTTTGTTCCAAGTCCGGGAATTGAATTAAATGGTGGGATTAAACTGTTACCATCAATAATAAACTCATCTGCACTTGAACGGTAGAGATCAACCTTTTGAAATGAGAACCCTCTCTCACACATTTCCAACGCTAACTCAAGCACCGTTAGAAGGTTTTTCTCTTTTGGTGAAGCTTCTAATCCTTTAAGATTAATTTCTTCAATTTTTGCACGGATTGGTGTTGGACCTTTTACCATTGTATCGATATCAAAGTCATCAGCACGTACTGTAAAGTAAGCTGCATAATATAAAAGTGGTAAATGAACCTTAAAATAAGCTATACGAACTGCCATTAATACATAAGCAGCAGCATGAGCTTTAGGGAACATATATTTAATCTTTAAGCAAGAGTTAATATACCATGAAGGGACTTCATTTTTTTTCATTTCCTCTTCCATTTCTTCTGTCAGACCTTTACCTTTACGAACAGATTCCATAATTTTAAAAGCAAATGATGGTTCAAGACCTTGATAAATTAAATACACCATAATGTCATCACGACAACCAATTACTTCACTTAGTGTACAAGTCTTGTTATGAATAAGTTCTTGCGCATTTCCAAGCCATACATCCGTTCCATGTGACAGACCTGAAATTTGCACTAATTCAGAAAATGTTGTCGGCTTTGTATCTTCTAACATTTGGCGGACGAATCTAGTTCCGAATTCCGGTATTCCAAGCGTTCCGGTTTTACACATAATTTGTTCCTCAGTTACACCAAGAGATTCCGTCCCACTAAAGATTTTCATAACTTCAGGGTCATCAGTTGGAATGGTCTTAGGGTCAATACCACTTAAATCTTGAAGCATACGAATGACGGTAGGATCATCGTGTCCAAGGATATCAAGTTTTAACAAGTTATCATGGATGGAGTGAAAGTCAAAATGAGTTGTTCTCCATTCTGATCCTGTTGCGTCAGCGGGATACTGAATTGGTGAAAAATCAAATATATCCATATAATCAGGTACTACGATAATTCCACCGGGGTGTTGGCCTGTTGTTCTTTTTACACCGGTACAGCCTTGAACTAGGCGATCTACTTCAGCACCACGAAAGATAAGATTACGATCATTCGCATACCCTTTTACATAACCATAAGCCGTTTTTTCTGCAACAGTCCCTATCGTACCTGCACGGAAGACATTATCCTCCCCAAAGAGAACTTTTGTATAGTTATGAGCAGTTGGTTGATATTCACCTGAGAAGTTCAAATCAATATCGGGAACCTTGTCTCCTTTAAATCCAAGGAAAGTTTCGAACGGTATATCATGTCCATCTTTTGTATATTGAGCTCCGCATTTCGGACATTCTTTGTTTGGTAAATCGAATCCGGAACCAACTGATCCATCATTAAAAAATTCAGAATGCTGACAATCTGGACAAACATAATGAGGCGGCAATGGGTTAACCTCAGTAATTTCTGTCATTGTTGCCACAAAGGACGAACCGACAGAACCACGGGAACCTACTAGGTATCCATCATCAAGAGATTTTTTTACCAACTTATGAGAAATTAAATAAATAACCGCAAAACCGTGTCCGATAATACTTTTTAATTCTTTCTCTAAACGGGCCTCTACCAGTTCTGGTAGATTTTCACCATATATACTTCTTGCCATCGAGTAACTCATTTCACGGATTTCTTCATCAGCACCCTCAATTTTCGGAGTATACAGGTCATCCTTTATTGGTTTTACTTCTTCAATCATATCAGCAATTTTATTTGTATTTTCTATGACAATTTGTTTCGCTTTTTCACTACCTAAAAATGAAAAGCATTCAAGCATTTCATCTGTTGTGCGGAAGTGAACATCCGGCAGCTCATGGCGGTTCAATGGATTGGCTCCACCTTGAGAACTCACCAATATTTTTCGGTAGACTTTATCAACTGGATTTAGATAATGTACATTTCCAGTTGCAACAACAGGTTTTTCAAGTTTTTCTCCAAGTTTAACAATGTTTGTGACAATCTCTTGCAGAGATGCCTCGTCTTTAATGTAGTCAAGTGCAATAAGATGCTTATACACATCCAAAGGGTGTACTTCCAAATAATCGTAATATGACGCTATTTCTTCAACTTCCTCTGGAGATTTTTGCATCATCCCTTCAAAAACCTCACCCTTATCACATGCCGATCCAATAATTAGACCTTCGCGATACTTATTTAATTGAGAGCGAGGTACACGAGGTACACGATAGAAATAATTAAGGTGTGAAATTGATACTATTTTAAATAGATTTTTTAACCCAGTTTCATTTTGAGCTAGGACTGTCGCATGATAAGGACGAGAACGTTGGTACGCATTGCCTTTACCCATATTATCATTAAATTGATTATGGAACTCAATCCCCTTTTCAGCAGCATCTTTTAACATTTTTATTAATAAGTAGCCAGTTGCTTCAGCATCATATATGGCACGGTGATGTTGAGTAAGCTCGATATCAAATCTCTTACAAAGAGTGTTAAGACGATGATTTTTCAGCTCCGGATATAAAAAACGACCAAGCTCTAAAGTATCTATAACAGGGTTTTTAGCTTTTTCTTCACCAAGAAGCTTTTTGTAACCTACATTTAGAAACCCCATATCAAAGCTGGCATTATGAGCAACTAAAATGTCCTGGCCAATCCATTCTTTAAACTTCCGTAAAACGATATCAACATTCGGAGCATCTCTAACCATATCGTCTGTAATACCGGTTAGTTCTATCGTTGTGGCCGAAAGAGGATGATGTGGATTAGCAAACGATTCAAATCGATCAACAATTTCTCCATTACGTACTTTAACTGCAGCAAGCTCAATTATCGTATCATAAACAGCAGAAAGCCCGGTTGTTTCAACATCAAATACGACAAATGTTTCATCTGGCAAGTAGCGGTTATCATCGTTATATGCAATAGGAACACCGTCATCAACTAAATTGATTTCGACACCGTATAAAATTTTTATTCCATTCTTTTTTCCTGCTGAATAAGCTTCCGGGAATGATTGTGCAACAGCATGGTCTGTTAATGCAATTGCAGTATGCCCCCATTTTTTCGCTTGCTCAACATGCTTGCTAATAGATGTGACAGCATCCATCTGACTCATAGGTGAATGCAAATGCAACTCTACTCTTTTTTCACCTTCAGGAGTACGGTCTTGTCTTTCTTGTGGAGAAATCTCATTAATATCATTTGCGATCATCACTAGATCACGGACAAATGTATCATTTTGAATACTTCCACGTACTTTCAGCCACATGCCTTTTTTTACTGCTTGTACCAATACGGCATCTTCTTTATCTCTTGCAAACATTTTAACTAATATTGAGCTTGTGTAGTCGGTGATTTTGAACGTTAATAATGTTCTTCCACTTCGAAGCTCTTTTGTCTCAGCATCAAATACATAACCTTGAATCGCAATTCTCCGCTCTTCGTCCTCAATCGATGCCATTGTTCTTATCTCTTCATCGTCTTTAATTGTATATCCAATCGTCAGTGGGCCTGTTAACTCAGGCTGACTTGACTCTTCCTTTTCAGCGTTTTCCATATCAGTTAAAGCTTGAAGCCCTCTTGCCTTATCCTCTTGAAGCTTTTGCTCCTGAAATTGCTTAATTTCCTCTTCAGTTACGGCCACAGTCGTATCTAATTGAAATCCCGGGAAACCGAACTGTTGAAAGCTATCCTGAATTAATGAAGCATATTTACGCTTTATTGTCATGGCTTCTGTATCGGTTTTCGTTTTCACAATGACTTTTACTCCTTGAAGAGTGGGCTTCTGTTCATTAAGTAGTGCCAACATTGGCGGTGAAATCCCATCCATTTCCTGAATACAAATTGACCAATAATCTTGTACTAACTTTTCATCAAAAGTAGTGTCTCTTGCTTCAAAGCTAAATGAAACATCTGCTATATGTGAAAAAGCTTTTGATAATTTTGTATGAAATAAATGGAATACATTGAAGGGCAATATCTTTTCAAACTGAAAATGGAAATGCCATTTCTTTGATTGTTTATGAACAGTTAAACGAGCAATTGAACCGTTTCTAAAATGGACAACTGCAGCATCCTCTGTAAGATTTATTTGCTGAAGCAAAAGTTGAAATCGATCAACTTGGTTTGCTTGCATATCCATTTTTGTTCCCCCTCTCAAATAAGAGATTGTTCTTTCACAATTGAAGAGGCTGCCTCATTTTAGACAATTCCTAAAAGGAAATAGTCCTGTTAATCGAGTCAGCCTCTTCTTGTCATTTTATTATTTTAACATGGTTTACACTTAGGAGTAAGCTTTTTTAGTTTCCAAGTAGTTCGGTTATTTTATCTGTAAGATCATTTATTGATACTTCAAATGATTCACCCGATTTACGAAGTTTCACTTCAACAATGCCTTCATCAGCTTTTTTCCCCACTGTAATACGCACTGGTATTCCGATAAGATCTGAATCTGCGAATTTTACTCCTGCACGTTCTTGACGATCGTCTAGAAGCACTTCATATCCGTTCCGAGAGAAATTCGCGTATAATTTTTCCCCCAGATCCCTTTGTGTATCATTCTTTACGTTTACTGGGATGATGTGTAATTGGAATGGAGTTACTGAATTTGGCCACAGAATTCCATTTTCATCATTGTTTTGTTCAATAATTGCCGCTAAAGTTCTTGATACTCCAATTCCATAGCATCCCATAATCATGGGTTGAGAACGGCCATTTTCATCTAAAAATGTCGCATTCATAGCATTACTATATCGTGTTCCTAATTTAAATACGTGACCAACTTCAATACCCTTTGCAAATTTAATCGTTCCTTCACCGTCAGGAGAAGCATCTCCTTCCTGGATAAAACGAAGATCAACAAATTGAGACACTTTTGCATCACGTTCAATATTTACACCTGTATAATGGAATGGTTCTTCATTTGCTCCGCATACACCATTAACAATACTAGCAACTGCGTGATCTGCAATTACTTCCAGTTGTTCTGATACATTGATCGGACCAACAAAACCCGGAGTACAATGTAACACTTCTTTTATTTCTTCTGCAGTTGCCAATTCAACTACAGAAGCTCCATATACATTTTTCACCTTAATATCATTTACTTCATGATCACCACGTACAAGCACAAGGACAAATTTTTCGTCAACTTTGAATAAAACAGACTTAATGCATTTTTGGTTTGAAACTTGTAAAAAACCAGAAACCTCTTCAATTGTCTTTTGGTTTGGTGTTTCAATTTTCTTTAGTTCTGCAAATGCTTCACTGCTTTTCTCGTATGTTGTGATAACAGGTGCCATCTCAATGTTCGCAGCATACTGAGATGTATCAGAATAGGCAATTGTATCTTCACCAATATCTGATAAAACCATAAATTCATGTGTGTCCGTTCCACCCATTGCACCTGAATCAGCAATAACTGCTCTAAAATCTAATCCACAACGTGAGAAGATATTCTGATAGGCAGTAAACATTTTTTGATAACCTTCATCCAAACTCTCATTTGTCGCATGGAATGTATATGCATCTTTCATAATAAATTCACGTCCTCGTAATACTCCGAAACGCGGCCGCTTTTCATCACGAAATTTTGTTTGAATTTGATATAAACCTAAAGGAAGTCGTTTATATGATTTTACTTCATCTCTAACAAGGCTTGTTATCATTTCTTCATGAGTAGCCCCAAGTGCAAATTCTCTATTATGACGATCTTTTAATCTCATTAATTCTGGTCCGTAGGAATACCAACGTCCAGATTCTTGCCATAATTCACTTTGTTGTAGAGCAGGCATTAATAATTCCGAAGCCCCTGCATTGTCCATTTCTTCACGTACAATTTGTTCGATTTTTTTCAGAACCTTGTGCGCTAAAGGTAAGTAGCTATACACACCACTCGTGTTTTGTCTAATAAATCCTGCCCGCAGCATAAGCTGATGGCTTTTCACTTCAGCATCAGCCGGAACTTCTCTAAGAGTAGGAATAAACGTCATACTTTGTTTCATTACGAGCACCTCTATTTTAAATTAACTTTTGTTTATAGAAATAAGCGTTGGATATCATTCCACGTCACAACTAACATTAACAGCATTAATAATGAGAAACCAATAAAATGAACGATACCTTCTTTTTGCCGATCGATAGGCTTTCCTCTTAATGCTTCAATAAATAAAAATAATAAACGTCCACCATCTAAGGCAGGAATAGGTAATAAATTAACAATACCTAAATTAATACTCAACAGAGCAGCCCATCTTAAGAGGTTCGTAGTACCTGACTCAGCAACTTGATCTGTCATGTCATAAATACCGACAGGTCCTGATAGCATATCGATTGAAAATTGACCTGTTACAAGCTTCCCAAAACTAATTAATATTTCTTTTGTCCAAGTAAATGTTTCAACAAATCCATATTTGAGGGAGCTTCCAAAAGATTTATCAACAGGATTATATGCACCAATGCGACCAATCACATTCTCGCCTACTTTTGCTGCTTCGGGGATCACTTCATAGCTTAACATTTCACCATTACGTTCAACTTCAAAGGTTAATTCCTTGTCAGGACTTTCCTGAATAATTGAAACGACACTTTCCCAAGTAGAAGTTGCTTCTCCTTCAATTGAATGAATGACATCCCCTTCTTTTAGTCCAGCTTTATTCGCGGAACCATCTGATGTTAACTCACCTAATCTGGCTTCATTAACCGGTGCCCCTTGGATAAATCCAAGAGAAAACAAAATAACGAATGCCAGGAGGAAGTTCATAAAGGGACCAGCAAAAATTGCTGCAATCCTTTGACCAACCGTCTTGGATTGGAACTGCCGGTTAAAAGGAGCAATTTGTGTTTGTTGTCCATCCACAATGAAATAAGAAGTTTCACTTACTTCAAACCTTTTTAAAAATTCGTCTTCCCCATGCTCATAACCCGAAATGAACATGCTATGCTCCAAATCTACATTTTCAACTTCAATGATTCTTGCATTTGGATATTTTTCTTTATTATTTAATATGATTTTTTCAACTTTTTCTTCTTTATTAAAAAGTAAGCCCACATTATGACCCGGCTTTACTTCAATAACCTCGGGATCTTCTCCAGCCATTCGAACAAAACCGCCAATTGGCAGTAGACGAATCGTATAAACTGTCTCATTCTTCTTGAAGGATAATATTTTAGGACCAAAGCCTATTGCGAATTCCCGACAAAGGATGCCCGCTCGATTTGCAAGTATTAAATGGCCGAGCTCATGAAAGAAAACCAGAGCACCGAAAATAAGAACAAACGCTATCACTGTATTCATTTTGTATGACCACCTTTATGAGATTAATGTTTGTACAAAATTTCGAGTTTGTTGATCAACTGCCTGAATTTCCTCCAACCCAGGATGTGCGATGTTCTCATGCTTATCCATTGCTCTTTCGATAAATTCCTCAATTTGAAGAAACTTAATTTTCCCATTTAAAAATGCTGCTACAGCTTCTTCATTTGCTGCATTTAGAACCGTTGGCATTGTTCCACCTATTTTACCTGAATCATAGGCAAATTGTAAGCATTTATACCTGTTAAAGTCTGCTTTTTCAAAGTGTAATTTCCCAACTTCCCATAATTCCAGCCTCTTCGTATTTTTTACTTGTAATCGATTAGGGAAAGTTAAAGCATATTGAATTGGAACTCTCATATCAGGTGTTCCTAATTGTGCAATAATACTGTGATCTTGAAATTCGACTAAGGAATGAATGATACTTTCTTTATGTAATAAGACATCTATTTTTTCATAAGGGATGTCAAAAAGCCAATGAGCTTCTATAACCTCTAAACCCTTATTCATCATTGTTGCAGAATCAATTGTAATCTTCGCACCCATTGACCAGTTAGGATGATTAAGTGCTTGCTCTACTGTTACATCGGTCAGTTCTTCTCTTGTTTTATCACGAAAACTTCCTCCTGAAGCAGTAACAATAAGCCTTTCGATATTTTTTGGGTTTTCACCTTGTAGGCATTGAAAAATGGCTGAATGCTCACTGTCTACTGGTAGAAGATCAACACCATACTTTCTAGCATGTTCTGTTACAATATGACCTGCTGTTACGAGAGTTTCCTTGTTTGCTAAGGCAATTGTAATTTTGTGTTCGATTGCCTTTAATGTAGGAACCAAACCAACACTACCGACAACAGCATTAACCAAACAATCTACTCCATCAAAAATAGCTGCTTCGATAAGTGCGTTCTGCCCATAACCGATCCTTATCTCTTCATTTGGTATTTCTAATTTTAATTTTTCGTATGTTTCTTTATCCTTAACAGCTACAAAACTCGGCTGAAATTGACGAATAATGTTAATTCCTGATGAGATATTGCTTCCAAAAGACATGGAAACCAATTTAAATTGATCTGGGTGTGCTTTGATGACATTCAATGTTTGAATACCTATTGATCCTGTAGCACCCAAAAGACTAATTTTTTTCACGAAGTCACTTCCAATCAAAATGAAATACGTTTGCTTGGACTTATAAACTAAATAGGATACTTAAAAAATGCATTAAAGGTAAAACAAATAATAAACTGTCAAAACGATCAAGAATTCCTCCGTGTCCAGGGAGGATAGTTCCTGAATCCTTTACTTGATAATGTCGCTTAAATGCAGATTCAACAAGATCCCCTATTTGTCCAAAAATTGAGAGGAAAACGGTCATAATTATAACAATTACATAATTATCAAACACGTTTGTAAAATACTGATAGATACAAGCAAAAATAGCCGCAAACACCACGCCACCTAGTGCACCCTCTATTGTTTTATTTGGACTGATTTCAGGCCAAAGTTTATTTTTCCCCAATGATCGTCCAACAAAATATGCACCTGAATCTGTTACCCATATTAAGATTAATGCATAAAATACAAGGTTTAACTCAATATTTCTTGTTTCTATAAAAAAATAAAACCCAATTCCCAAATAAAATACAGCGATTACTACAAATCCTACATCATCAAAAGTGAATTTATTTTTCGTCAGAACTGTATATGTCAAAAGCAACAGAAGTCCGAGCAATGCAAATTCTGCTTTTGAGAAAATTAAATCATTTATTAATGATATATAAGAATTTGGTATTAATAGAACCCATAATATTAATAAACTAATGAACCCGGGAAAACTGGCCAGCGATATTTTTTTCATTCGTAATAATTCATATAATCCGATTGACGCAAGTAAATAAACAAATATCGTAAACGGCAGTTTCCCGTAAATTACAAATGGAAGAAATAAAGCAGCAGCAATAACAGCTGTTAAAATTCGTTGTTTCATTTTTTTACTTCATCACCTTTATACGCCACCAAATCTGCGGCCTCTATGTTGATATGTGTGAATGGCTTGTAATAAACATTGCTCATTAAAATCAGGCCAAAGTACATCAGTAAACCAAAATTCTGTATAAGCAAGCTGCCATAGCATAAAATTACTTAATCTTATTTCCCCGCTTGTTCTAATTAACAAATCAGGGTCAGGTAGTGTTTGTGTCATTAAATAATTCGAAAAAATACTTTCATCAATTTCCTCTTTTTTTAAGTTTCCGGATTCTACCTGTTTAATAATGTCCTGTACTGCAGCAATGATTTCCGTACGGCTGCCATAGTTTAATGCAAAATTCAAAATAAGCCCATTATTATCTTTCGTTTCCTCAATTGCTTTATCCACAGCCTTTAATGTGTGCATTGGAAGTTTATTCTTATTCCCCATTACACGAACCTGAACATTTTCTTCAATTAATTCAGGTAAAAATGTAGTCAGAAATTCTTCCGGTAACTTCATTAGATAATCTACTTCAACCTTCGGCCGTTTCCAGTTTTCAGTTGAAAAAGCATACAATGTTAGAGCATTAACCCCCAGAGCATTAGCCTGCTTTGTAACTCTTCTTACAACCTTCATACCCTCATGATGGCCGGCAATTCTTGGAAGTGCGCGTTTTTTCGCCCATCTCCCATTTCCATCCATTATGATCGCAATATGGTTGGGTATTTCCCCCTTTAATAGTTCCTCTTGATTTATTATTTGTTCGTTGGATAGATCAGGAGATCCTCTCCATTTTTTAAGTATGTTGAGCATGTGATTCCTCCATCACCCAATAATTCCTGTTTCTCATTTTACTTTGATGACGTTAACAGTATTAACAAAAAAACCCCCTGTAAACATTAGAGGGTCTTTTCATACCTATTGTACATATTTTTTGTCGATTAGGAAACTGAAAATTTCCATATGCGAATGGAATTTAAGAATTCAATTCACGAATGAATTAAACTTCCATAATTTCTTTTTCTTTATCTTTAGCAACTTGGTCAATTTTAACGATGTATTCATCTGTTAATTTTTGTACATTTTCAGTATTGCTGCGTAATTCATCTTCTGTGATCTCACCATTTTTTTCGAGCTTTTTCAACTCATCATTTCCATCACGTCTAATATTTCGAATAGCAACTTTTGCTTCTTCACCATATTTTTTAACCAATTTAACAAGATCTTTTCTTCTTTCTTCTGTTAACGCAGGAATTGATAAGCGAATTAAAGAACCATCGTTAGCAGGTGTTAACCCTAAATCTGATTTTAAAATTGCTTTTTCAATATCACCAAGAACAGTTTTGTCATATGGTTGAATGACTAATAGGCGTGCTTCCGGGACACTAATAGAAGCAAGTTGATTAACAGGTGTTGGTGCACCGTAGTAGTCAACAGAAATTTTATCAAGAAGATTTGCACTTGCACGCCCAGCCCTTACAGACGCTAATTCACGACTTAAAGAACCAACAGCTTTTTCCATTTTTTCTTTCGTGTTTGCTAATACTTGTTTAGCCATGATTATTTCCCCCTAACAATTGTTCCGATATTTTCACCAGTTACGGCACGTTTAATATTTCCTTCTTCCATAATAGAGAAAACAATTAACGGTATATCATTGTCCATACATAGAGATGATGCAGTCGAATCCATAACTGCTAAACCTTCTTTAAGAACATCCAAGTATGATAGTGTCTCATATTTTACTGCATCTTTATCAACACGAGGATCTGCACTGTATACACCATCAACATTGTTTTTGGCCATTAGAATGACATCTGCCTCAATTTCCGCAGCACGTAGAGCAGCCGTTGTATCAGTTGAGAAATAAGGGTTTCCTGTTCCAGCTGCAAAAATCACAACTCGTTTTTTCTCGAGGTGACGAATTGCTTTTCTTCTTATGTATGGTTCTGCAACCTGCCTCATTTCAATCGATGTTTGTACCCGTGTCTGAATTCCTTGTGTTTCAAGGCTATCTTGTAAAGCCAAGGAATTCATCACAGTCGCAAGCATTCCCATATAATCAGCAGTTGCACGATCCATTCCCATTTCACTGCCGATCTTTCCACGCCAGATGTTCCCACCGCCTACAACAACTGCAACTTCCACATCTAATTCTGCAATTTCTTTCACTTGTTTTGCAATTGATTGTATAACAGAAGGATTTATTCCAAAACCATTGTCACCTGCAAGGGCTTCACCACTTAATTTAAGTACAATACGTTGATACTTAGGTTTACTCATGATTACCTCCAACTCTCTATCCGCTCTTAATTTACATGTCCTACATTTATCTTATGTTCATCTCGAAAAGAAGGGAACACTGGCTGTGTTCCCTTTTTCCATTATAAGAAAATCTTCTCTAATTTAAACACAAAATTATTTCAATGTGTTTACTATTATTTTTTCACTTGGCTCATTACTTCTTCAGCGAAGTTATCTTGACGTTTCTCGATTCCTTCACCAACTTCATAACGGATGAAAGTTTTTACAGTTGCCCCTTTAGACTCAACAAATTGTTTTACTTTTTGATCAGGATTTTTAACGAAGCTTTGATCTAATAAGCAAATTTCTTCGAAATACTTACCTAGGCGTCCTTCAACCATTTTAGCAACGATGTTTTCCGGTTTACCTTCGTTCAATGCCTGCTCAGTTAAAACTTTGCGCTCATGCTCAGCTTCTTCAGCAGAAACTTGGTCACGTGAAATATATTTTGGGTTAACTGCAGCAGCATGCATCGCAACATCTTTAGCAGCCTCTTCATCAGTTGTACCTTCTAATAATGTTAATACGCCAATACGTCCACCCATGTGAAGGTAAGCACCAAAAGCATCATTATCAGTTTTCGATAATACTGAAAAACGACGAAGAGTGATTTTTTCACCAATTTTTGCAATTGCTGAGTTAATGTAATCTGCTACTGTAGTACCATTACTCATTGTTTCAACTAAAGCAGCTTCAACATCTGCAGGTTTCTTTTCTAATAAGAAATCAGCTAATCCGTTAATCAATTCTTTGAAACCTTCATTTTTTGCAACGAAGTCAGTTTCAGAGTTTACTTCAAGGATAACAGCTTCATTTCCGTTTACTTTCACTAAAGTAGAACCTTCTGCAGCAATACGGTCAGCTTTTTTAGCTGCTTTCGCAATACCCTTTTCACGAAGGTAATCAATTGCTTGATCCATATCTCCGTTTGTTTCAGTTAACGCTTTTTTACAATCCATCATTCCAGCGCCAGTTTTTTCACGTAATTCTTTAACCATTTGAGCAGTTACTGCCATAACGGTATTCCTCCTTAAGGTCATATAGGTTTAGGTTACACTAAATCATTCAATAAAAATAGAATGTTCTCATCATTATGTTAGGTTACACCTTATGTTGTGATACATAACATATTGGATTATTCACTTAGTATGTAGCTTGCTTTAAAAAAAGGTGATAAAAGGTCAAATCCCCTTATCACCTTTTGCACATTAAGCAGGTGTTACTGTTTCTTCACCTTGTTTAGATTCTAAAATTGCATCTGCAATTTTTGCAGTAAGAAGTTTTACAGCACGAATTGCATCATCATTTGCAGGAATTACATAATCAATTTCATCCGGATCACAGTTTGTATCAACGATACCAACAATCGGAATGTTTAATTTACGAGCTTCTGCAACAGCGATGCGCTCTTTACGAGGATCGATAATGAATAATGCATCTGGTAATTGCTTCATGTCTTTAATTCCGCCTAGGAATTTTTCAAGACGCTCAAGCTCTTTGTTAAGTTGTACTACTTCTTTTTTAGGAAGTACTTCGAAAGTACCGTCTTCCTGCATTCTTTGAATATCTTTTAAACGTTTAATACGTTTTTGGATTGTTTCAAAGTTAGTTAATGTACCACCTAACCAACGTTGGTTTACAAAGTACATTCCAGAACGTTCTGCTTCTTCTTTCACAGAATCTTGCGCTTGTTTTTTCGTACCTACGAAAAGAATTGTACCACCTTCAGCTCCAAGTTCTTTAACGAATTTGTAAGCTTCTTCAACCTTTTTAACAGTTTTTTGAAGGTCGATGATGTAAATTCCGTTACGCTCTGTAAAGATGTAACGTTTCATTTTTGGGTTCCAACGGCGAGTTTGGTGACCGAAGTGAACACCAGCTTCTAGCAATTGCTTCATAGAAATTACTGACATGTGTTTGTTCCTCCTAAATGGTTTTGATCTCCTCCGCTTATATCATCTTTAAGCATAACTGTTCTTTTTAAGCATATGATGTAAAAATAACAGCACCAATACTTAAATCTATAAGCGTGTGTAATAACACCAAAAATTAATATACCATATTGAAATATGACAATCAAGAGTAAAGTGAAGAAACTTTACAGGTTCATCATAATTTTGTCATATAATATAGAGAATAGTCTATAATTGGCGGAATTTCAGAAGTAGTGCAACTTCTGTCTTTCCTTTATTTAACCTTTTAGCTATCTGTTCAACAGTATATCCTTGTTTATAAAGATTTATTGTCTCAATCTCAAATGGAGGCTTATTTTTATTGGTTGTTTGTGTAATTTCAACAATGTCTTCCATGTCGTCTATCCCTGACAAATGTCCAGGCAATTCTTTTGAGTTTACATCTATCTCCGTTTTGTTGGGAACATTAGGTTTCTGTTCCGTTTCTGAATGGGAATCATGGTTTAACTCAATCGCTTCTTTTTTCATTAGGTCTGGTACTCTTTCATTTGAAGATCGTAACAAAGTTTTAATAAATTTTTCGTTTTCATCCTTCATATCAATTAAAAAACTTGTCATTGAATTTTCTGTTTCTTCAAGAATTTGACGTTGTGTATCTGAAAGATTCTTCATATTTGAATACTTCATATAAAGGACGATAATAAAATAAAAAGCTACTACATGGAGTAGTAAACTTAATAATAGTAAAATAGTCGTTGGCATAGGCATCCTCTCTTAACCAAAAAAGTCAATTTTTTTCCCTTTATAAGGATGGTCAGGATTCTCCTCTTTTTTTTGCTCTTTTTTCTTTTTCTTATTTTGCTCGTGATGTTGCTGTGACTGATCTTTCTTCAAAGATAATTTATCACTTTCATTATTTTGTGAAACCTGAGTTCTTTTTAAGTCTACTTCCTTTTGAATAGAATGTGCAAGTTGATCTTGAATTTGCTGATTTCTTTGGTTCAAAAGATCTTGTATCTTACCAGCATCATGTGTTCGTGGTAGAGCAAGTTGCATTTCAATATTTTTGAGGCTTATATTAGTCACACCCTTTTGATTAGTAAGATATCTTGTTAGACTAATCTATGGTGATTTGTATTTATCATTTATTCTTAGTGGATTACATTTTCTAATATTTTTCGTAACTTGAATAATGCTTTTGAATGAATTTGAGAAATTCTGGATGTTGATAAATTCATAACTTGTCCAATTTCAGTTAATGTTAATTCCTCTTTGTAAAAGAAGCTGATAACCAGCTGTTCTTTCTCACTTAGTTGTGTGATCACTTCAGATAATTGTGCAATTAACTCGTCGTATACCATCTTTTCTTCCGGCGTTTTTTGATTATCATCTTTGACTGTGAAACCAATACTTTCACCATCTTCTTGATCAAACAATTGATCGTCAATCGAAAGAACATTCGCAAAGAAGCCCTCATTCATTACACCAACAACTTCTGACTCAGTTATGCCCAGCTCTGCTGCAATTTCCTTTGAAGTTATATTCCGAAGATGCTTTTGCTCCAATTTATCAATCACAGCTTCTACACGTTTCGCTTTTTCTCTTGAGCTCCTTGGTAACCAGTCTTCTTTTCTTAATCCATCAATTATTGCTCCACGTACTCTGAATGAAGCATATGTGTCAAATTTCAAATCCCTATTCGGGTCAAATTTTTCTAAGGCATCATATAATCCGAAAAGTCCTAAACTCATTAAGTCATCTTTAGTCACATTTTTTGGGAGTCCTACAGATATTCTTTGAACATGATAAGATACAAGGGGCATATATTTTTTGATGAGTGCATTACCAGCATGTGCATCACGTACATCAATCCATTTTTGCCATATTACATGTTCGTCGGTTTGTGTCAATTGTGTCATTTTTATCCCCCTGATCAACAACATAAATATCATGAAAAGATCTTCATCTATCTAATCTTTGTTATTTAGCCCCGTAACTTAATTGTTCCAGGATTACAACCTATATTTTTTTTGTCCCTTGATTGACAGTCCGAATCATTAATTCAGATGTTTTGGGATCAAATTCAATCGTTCTGCCGCTATTTCCACCCACATCTTCATTAAGAATCGGGATGTTATAAGTCTGGAGAATTCTCCTTACTGCTTCTACGTTTCTAGGTCCTATTCGCATCATGTCATTGGATGATTGAAATTGAAACATTTGAGCACCTCCAGCCACTTTTGCATGGAGAAGTCTCATTTTCGCTCCTGAACCTACTAATTTATTAATTAATAACGGAATTGCACTATCTGCATATTTAGCATGATTAATAGTTGTTTGATTTGCAAGTGATGAGTCAGGTAACATAATATGTGCCAAACCTGCTATTTCATTGATTTTATCAAAAAGGATTAGTCCTACACATGAACCTAAACCTGAAGTCCTAATCCGATTTGGAGATTTCACAATATTAAGGTCAGCAATACCTACTTTAACAATTTCAGCCAGTTCATTTTTCATGATTAATACCAAGTGCATCAAATAACTTTTTGAAAGAATTCGGATCAGGTAATAAAAAGAAATGCCCTTTAACTGAATCTATATCAAGCTGATCTTCTTCTTTAATCGCAGTATCAATAATGATTGCGTAATCACTTACATGCGATAATTCAACTAAACCATGAGTAATCACTGCACCAAACATATCAATTGTTAAAGCCGGGACAGAAGGATATATCATTAAATCTGTTAAATCTGATAACGAAGATAAATAGGATCCAGTTAAAATATTCCCAAGCTCCTGAAAAGCAGATAATCCCAACTCACTATATGGTGTTTTTTTCAATGAGAAATCTTCATCAGCTATTAACTTTTTAATAAACCGCTCTGCTTGTTCAATACTAAGAACAAAAAATAGTGAACCCGGGATATCGCCTTCCATTCTTAAAAACACACTTGCAACAACCACTTCTGGTCCTCCAACCAATTCCATAAGCTCATTAAAAGAAATTACCTTAACATCAGGTACTGTCATATCAATCTTTTTGTCTAGTAGCATAGATAGAGAGGTGGCAGAATGTCCGGCACCTATATTCCCCACCTCTTTTAATATATCTAAATGAGTTGGCGTAATTGATTTTGTATAATCCATGTCTTTCTAAATACCCTGAAGTGCTAGTTCTTGATCTGTTTTTAATACTTCATCAAGATCAATCATCACAATTAAACGCTTTTCTAATTTAGCAACACCTTGAATATATTCAACCTCTACAGAGCCAACAACTTCAGGTGCTGGTTCGATAATATCCTTATGAATATCAATAACATCATTTGCTGCATCCACAATAAAACCAACTTCAATGTCTTCTTTAGAAACAATGATCATTCTTGTGCTTTCAGTATCCTCAAGTTCTTTAAGACCAAATCGTTTTCGGAGATCGATAATTGGTGTAACAACACCACGCAAGTTAATTACTCCCTTTATAAATGGAGCTGTCCTTGGAACTCTTGTAATATGCTCAACTTTCTCAATTGAACGTACTTGTTGTACAGGAATTCCATACTCTTCGTCCTGCAGTTGAAAAACAATGACTTTAAGGTCTCCAACTATATGTTCACTCATTGTAAATACCCCTTTCTAGACATACCCTATCTATTTACTTCTCTTTAAGTCAACCTTCATTGAGATTAGTTAATTATTTAATTAGAGCATTACAATCAACAATTAATGCGACTTGACCATCTCCTAAAATAGTCGCTCCCGAAATAGCAAAAACAGAATTCAAATAATTCCCTAACGATTTCAATACAATTTCCTGCTGTCCAATGAAAGAATCAACGACTAATGCAGCCATTTTTTCTCCTTTACGGACAATAATTAATGAAACAAAATCATCATTTTCAATTGCATAAGGAACTTCAAAGATTTCGGACAAAAAGACTAATGGTACAATTTTACCTCTAAAATCAATAACCTTTTGATTATGCGCTTGTAGAATATCTTCTTTTTTAATTACAGCCGTTTCAATAATAGATGATAATGGAATAGCATATTTTTCATTACGTAATTCAACTAACATAACTGAAATAATCGACAATGTCAGTGGCAGCTGGATAGAAAATAATGATCCTTTACCTTCTTTTGCATCAACAGAAACTGTACCACCTAAAGATTCGATCGTACTCTTTACTACATCTAATCCAACACCCCGACCCGATATATCTGAAATCTTGTCAGCTGTTGAAAAACCAGATGAGAAAATCAGCTCATATACTTGCTTATCCGTTAAAGTAGCAGCTAACTGCTCTGTCACCACACCACGATCCAATGCCTTTTTAAGTACACGGTCACGATTAATACCTGCCCCATCATCCTCAATTTCGATAAAGACATGATTTCCACTATGATACGCACTTAAAACTACATGGCCTTCCTCACTCTTACCGTTTCTTACACGTTCCTCTGGCATTTCGATTCCATGGTCAATCGCATTTCGCAGTAAGTGAACAAGTGGGTCTCCAATTTCATCAATTACTGTTCGGTCCAGTTCAGTTTCAGCTCCAACAATATCCAAATGAATTTTTTTATTTAAATCTTTCGCTAATTGTCTAATCATTCTAGGGAAACGGTTGAATACTGTTTCAACTGGAACCATTCTCATATTTAAAATTATGTTTTGTAAATCACCGGAAATCCTTGACATTCTTTCTACCGTTTCATTAAGCTCTGAATTATTTAGATCCCTGGATATTTGCTCCAATCTCCCACGGTCAATAACAAGTTCTTCAAAAAGATTCATCAAGATATCTAAACGTTCAATATTGACACGGATTGTTTTGGAACTTGTGGCAGCAACCTGTTTTGTTGCTGTTTTCACTTCCTCTTTTACCTGTTCAACTTCTTGTTTTTCAGGTGTTTCATGTTGTTCTCCTGTGCTTAGTTCAGATACAACTGGTGTCAAGACATGATCAAGATCAATTAGTCTTACAATAACATCTTCAATTTCTGACACTTTCATTACTTTGTTTTTAAGATCTTCTGAAGATTCTTTTGTAACAATTGCTACAGTAAATTCATGGTCAAATTTTTCTTCCTCTAAAAGCTCAACTGATGGAACAGATTTAATAACCTCACCAGCTTGTTCTAAAATTTCAAACACCATAAATACTCTTGCAGCCTTTAATAAACAGTCAGTTCTTAATGTAATAGTTAATTCATAAGGAGCAAAGCCTTGCTCCTTTGATTGTTGAATAACGGCATTTTCATAATCATCATAAGATCCGATTGACTGCATTAAATGTTGCGGAGCTATTGCGGTATTCGTATCAGCTGTTTCCGTTTCACCATTTTCAATTTGCTTTAACATTTCGACAACTTTTGAAACATCTTTTTTCCCGTCTCCACCTTCAGCAATTGAGAACACCATTTCTTCTAAGTCATCGACAGATGCAAAGACAACATCTAAAATCTCAGCTGTTACTGTAAGCTTTTCATTTCTAATTGCGTCTAGAACGTTTTCCATCTGATGTGTTAAGTTAGCCAAATCTTCATACCCCATTGTGGCACTCATACCTTTTAATGTATGGGCTGACCTGAATATCTCATTTACAATTGATAGATCCGTAGGATTTTTCTCTAATTCTAGTAATTTTTCATTACATGATTGTAAATGCTCCTTACTTTCTTCAATAAATACTTCCAAATATTGATTCATTTCCATACGGTAACACCCCTAAGTTTCGAGTTGAATATCGGATTAACAGCGAGAACACTGTTGTTTAGCAAAACATAAGATTTTATTAATAAGTTGGTGAAAGAAAATGTAAAATGACGTCAGCAATTTCTTCTACATTTGCAACTCTATCAACTAAATTTGTTGCAACAGCTGATTTAGGCATTCCGTAGACAACAGAGGTCTCTTCTGATTCAGATATAGCCTTTACGACTCCTTTTGACTTCATCTTTCTTAAACCTTCTGAACCGTCAGAGCCCATTCCTGTCATAATGACTGCAATTTTGCGATAATTGTTTAGTTCACTTACAGATTCAAACAATACATCAACGGATGGTCGATGACCATTTCTTATGTCTGATTGGTCTATTTTTATTGTTAATGCTGTGCCTGATTTTACAATTTTCATATGTGATCCACCAGGAGCTATATATGCCGTTCCATTTTTTACCACTTCTCCATTGACAGCTTCTTTTACATCAATCGAAGAGATTGTGTGAAGCCGGTTTGCCAGGGACTGTGTAAAGCCTTGAGGCATATGTTGAACAATAAAAATTGGTGCATTAAGATCTGGTGGTAATTTTGTTAATACATGTTGCAAAGCTCTCGGTCCTCCTGTAGAGGTCCCAATACAAACGACCGATTGACCCAATCTGTCTTTGTCGAAAGAAACAGGACTTTGGCTAGTCTTTGAGTCTATTTTACTATAACTTGTAGGTTTTTGTAATAATTGATTGTCTACTTTCTTTAAATTTGCAGATTTCGCAAGAATAACTTTATTTTTCAGTTCTTCCTTGACCTTATGTAGGTCTAAAGATATAGATCCTGAAGGCTTAGGAATAAAATCAAGAGCACCATATTGCAATGACAAAATCGTATTTTCAGCCCCATCTTTTGTCGTACTTGATAGCATGATCACTGGTCTTGGACATTTTTTCATAATAATTTTCAAGGCTTCTAATCCATTCATGATAGGCATTTCAACATCTAAAGTAACAACATCCGGATTAAGCTGTTCAATTTTAGTTAAGGCATCCGCTCCATTTCTAGCTGTCCCTACCACTTGAATTTGTTCATGTTCAGAAAGAAAATCAGAAATAAGCTTTCTCATAAAAGCTGAGTCATCGACAACTAAGACACTTGTTTTTCCCATTAATGTTACCTGCCTTTCATGAAGAAATGCTTTAATTTCGAAATAAAAGGTGCTTCTTCTTGAATTTTTTCAATCGTATTCTTCTTTTCCAAGTAATTTTTTGAAATCATTTTTAATGCTTTGCTTGCCTGACAACCAGGCTGGAAAAGAATGAAAGGTTTTTGATCGATCACTGCCTTCATAATGGTAGAGTCATCAGGAATGGTTCCAAGTAGAGAGACTTCTCGTTTTAAGAATTGATTGATCGTCTGTTCTAATCTTTTATACGTAGTTTCACCGACTTTCTTATTGAAAGCTCGATTTACGACAATAGTGAATGGAATTGTCCTATTATTTACACAAACATTTTTTATTGCTGCGTACGCATCTGTCATAGAAGTAGGCTCAGGAGTAGTAATCACGATAATTTCATCAACAGATAATAAAAAACGCAGGCTGTCTTCTGAAATACCGGCCCCCATATCGAAAACAATATAATCGTATAATTTAAATAACAATCCAAGTTGCTGAAGAAATCGTTGAAACTTTTCTTCATCCATTGAAAAAATCATACCAAGCCCTGTTCCACCTGAAATATAATCCAGGCCATTTGGACCGGACGAAATAATTTCTGAAAGCAACATATCCTGATTGAAGAAGTCGACAATTGAATATGCAGAACTTTCGCCAATTAAGATATCGATATTTCCCATACCGATATCTAAATCGAATAATAATACTCGTTTCTTTTCTTGTTGTAATGCTAACGAAAAGTTAAGTGAAAAGTTTGACTTTCCCACTCCACCTTTTCCACTCATAACAGCAACAGATTTTGCTTCTGTTTTTAAACTTTTCAAGCGTTCTCTTAGACGCTGTGCTTGATCATATGACATTTTCCTTACCTCAACATTTGTTCGACTATACGGTCTCTTGTAGCCGCTTCGATATCATCCGGAACATTTTGTCCATGAGTTGTATATGCAATACCTTTTTTCGTGTTTATCATGACATCAAAAAGTGATCCTCTTGTTGATGTTTCGTCCAATTTTGTAAAGATAAGCTTATGGATTGGAATAACAGAAAACTGTTCAAATACGGCAAGCATATCAGATGGTTTTGCCGTTGCGGCTAAAACTAAAAATGTTTCCATTTCATCGTCAAAGTCAATAATTTTCTGCAAATCAGAAACATATTTTGGATCCAGAAAATTTCGTCCTGCCGTGTCAATAAAAACATAATCATACATTGCTAATTTCTGTTTAGCTTGTTTAAAGTCTTCAGTCGTATAACAAATTTCAATTGGAACATCCAGAATCTTCGCATACGTTTTTAGTTGATCAATCGCTGCAATTCGGTATGTGTCTGTTGTTATAAAAGCAACTTTCTTCTTTCTTTGAAGAACACATTCAGCAGCTAGTTTTGCAAGGGTTGTTGTTTTCCCTACTCCTGTAGGACCGATAACATTAATGTATTTTTGCTTGTAAGAAATACCCCCGAAATCAAGATCTGCCAGGTGATGAGCAAAAAACTCATGTTGCTTTTTAAGTAATTCTTCATCCGATATGTCACCTTTACGGACATACCAAAAGTCTAAAAGCTCTGCCATCAATTGACTTCTTAGTACGGGTGATATTTCCTGTTCAATCATATTTTCCAGCATTTTTTTTAAAGGCTGAGGATACATATCAATTCTTTCATTTGTAGAAACAGACTTAAGCAACCTTTTCAAATCACTTAGTTCATCTATTAGTTGTAATTGATCGATATTTCTTTGTGAATTTGTTTGTACTTGTTGCGCTATATCTGAACCACTATCATTAATGAAAGGTTTTGATGCTTCTTTTCTGACATTTTTTACAGTCTTCGTTTCAATTGGGCTAATATCCGGATCCAATGCAGCAATCACTTCAATTTTCTTTTTAGTGAAGAACCCCAAAAACCCTCCGGTTTGAATCATTTTCGAGTTTAAAATGACTGCATCATTTCCCATTTCACTTCGGATTTTTTTCATCGCTTCTTGCATAGATGTTGCGACATACTTTTTTACCTTCATTCTACATTCACAACCCCAATACTCTGTACTTCAACATTTGCTTCCAGCTCATTGTAAGACAAAATAGGAACTTGTGGAAAATATCGATCTGTTAATTGTCTTACATACATTCTCACAGCAGGAGAACATAATATGATCGGTGTCTGCTGCTCGAGTGATAACATTTCAACTTCCTTTGCTACTGATTCTATAATTAACTGTGAAACATCAGGACTTAACGATAAGTAATTGCCATGTTCGGTTTGTTGTACTCCATCTGCAATTAATTTTTCTACTCTACCCGATAAAGTTACGACCTTCAGAATATGGTCCTGTTCAGCATATTGTGCAGTTATTTGCTTAGCTAAGGCTTGTCTTACATATTCCGCAAGTAACTCAGTATCCGAAGTCATTTTTCCAAAATCAGCTAATGTTTCAAAAATAATCGGTAAATTTCTTATAGACACTTTTTCACGTAATAACTTAGCGAGTACTTTTTGAATCTCGCCAATACCAAGTGGAGTGGGTGTAACTTCTTCTACTAAAATAGGATAGGTTTCCTTTAAATGATCGATTAATTGTTTAGTTTCTTGTCTGCCTAATAATTCATGCGCATGTTGTTTTATGACTTCTGTTATATGTGTTGATACAACAGATGGCGGATCAACAACTGTGTAACCGTACATTTCAGCTGTATCTTTTACTTCTTCTGATATCCATTTTGCAGGTAATCCAAAAGATGGTTCTATTGTATCAATTCCTTCAATTGAATCATCTTCTATTCCGGGAGCCATCGCTAAATAGTGATCAAGTAAGATTTCACCCTTTGCCAATTCATTTCCCTTGATCTTCAAACGATATTCATTAGGTTGTAACTGAATGTTATCTCTTATTCTTACAACTGGAATGACAATACCCAGTTCAATAGCTAACTGCCTTCTAATCATAACTACCCGATCAAGTAGATCTCCACCCTGATTTGTATCAGCAAGAGGAATTAAGCCGTATCCAAACTCAAATTCAATTGGATCAATATTTAGCAGGTTAACTACACTCTCTGGACTCTTCATTTCATCCATTTCTATTTCTTGTTCAATTTCTTCTTCATCAGGCACGTTTTGTTGTTTAGATTTTGTAATCATATAGCCGCCAATAGCGAGCAATGCTGCAATTGGCAGTGTTAATAGAATACCTATTGGCGTAAAAATACCTAATAGAAAAATGGTCCCTGCTGCAACATAGAGCATTTTTGGATAAGCAAATAGTTGTTTTGTAATATCTGTACCGAGATTTCCTTCGGATGCAGCACGTGTTACTACAATTCCTGTTGCAGTGGATATTAATAATGCCGGAATTTGGCTGACTATCCCATCACCGACTGTCAGCATTGTAAAATGTGAGGCTGCCTCAGCAATCGACATACCAAGCTGCATCATGCCAATAATGATCCCAAATAACATATTGATTAATACCATGATAATACCGGCGATCGCATCACCTTTTACGAATTTACTGGCACCATCCATTGCCCCGTAGAAATCAGCTTCATTCGCGATTTTATCTCGTCTTTCACGAGCCTGTTGCTCAGAAATCATCCCTGCATTTAAATCCGCATCAATGCTCATTTGTTTACCAGGCATCGCATCAAGTGTAAAACGGGCAGCTACTTCTGAAACACGCTCAGAACCTTTTGTAATAACAACAAACTGAATAACAATTAAAATAATAAAAACAACAAACCCGACCAAAACATTTCCTCCGGTAACAAACGTCCCGAAAGTCTCAACCACTTTCCCTGCATCACCTTCTGCTAATATCGCTCTCGTCGTTGACACGTTTAATCCTAAGCGAAAAAGAGTCAACAGAAGAATCAATGAGGGAAAGATTGAAAATTGCAATGGCTCATTCATATTCATTGACGTAAGAATTACTAATAGTGCAAGAGATATATTTATAATAATTAAAAAACTTAACAACCAGCCCGGGAACGGAATGATCAACATTGCCACAATTAAAATAACACTAAGTAATACAGATAAGTCTTTTCCGGACATGTTTTTTCTCTCCTTAAACCCAATCAATCTATTGAATTAGTAGAAATAACCACTATTATGAAATAGATTTCGCTTGATATACATACGCGATAATCTCTGCAACAGCCTGAAAAAACTCATCAGGAATTGCTTGTCCAATATCTACCTGAGCATAAAGGGCTCTTGCAAGGGGGCGATTTTCTACCATCATGACGTCGTTCTCTTTTGCGATTTCTTTTATTTTTTGTGCAACCATGTCTACACCCATAGCGACAACATATGGAGCATCCATTTTTGTTTCATCATATTTTAACGCAATAGCATAGTGAGTTGGATTGGTGATGACAACATCTGCTGTAGGAACATCCTGCATCATCCTTCTCATCGCCATTTCACGCTGCCTTTGCTTTATTTTTGATTTTATGAGCGGGTCACCTTCAGATTTTTTATATTCATCCTTAATGTCTTGCTTAGACATTCTTAGGTTTTTTTCATAGTCATATTTCTGATACATATAATCGAGCAATGATAATAATAGTAGAGCAATCGATGCAGATAGCCCCATCTTAATAGTTAATGACCCGATAAATTGTAGTGACTGTTCAACAGTCATTTGTGACAATCTCAATACATTATCAAGTTCAAGCCATAAAACAGAAAATGTTACAACTCCAACAAAGGAGATTTTTAATAACGATTTAACCAGTTCAACTAACGCACGTATTGAATAGATTCGTTTAAAACCTTGGATTGGATCCAATTTATTTAACTTCATCTGAATAGCTTCAGTTGAAAATAAAAAACCTACTTGTAAATAATTTGCTAAAACCCCGGCAACTAAAGCAACTCCCATAACCGGTGCTAAAATCATAATTGCTTGATAAGCAAGTGTTAAAAATACATCATGAACATTTTGAGTTGTTACATCAATTAATAAATAATCCTGGAATATACCTCTTAGCATAATAAGTATACGATCTCTCATGAAAGCGCCAATGAATAAAAACGATAAAAAAACAGTAAGAAGTGAAAGTGCCGTATTTACATCTGCACTTTTAGCTACCTGACCTTTTTTTCTTGCATCTTGTTTTTTTCGGGGAGTAGCTTTCTCGGTCTTTTCTCCAGAAAAAAACTGCAAATCTAATCTAAGTAGGTTGATTGCCTCCACCTCCGAACAACTCCATTAGACCACGCATTGTATACGTCATCGTCTCAAATAATTGTGACATTAACAAAAATAAGGCGCTCATTGTTAAAATGAGCATGATAAAACTAACAATAATCTTCAAAGGCAAACCAACAACAAAAATATTCAATTGAGGAACAGTTCTTGCGACAATTCCTAAAGCTATATCTACTAAAAAAAGCGATCCTACCACAGGAATTGACATTTGAAAAGCAATGATAAACATTGAATTAAATGAAGTGATAATAAACTCAATAATATTTTCATTACCCATAGGAAGAAAAGGTTGATTTATTGGCACAAATTGATAGCTGTAATATATACCATCTAATAAAAGGTGATGTGCGTTTGTTGTAATAAGTAATAACAATGCAAAAGTGTACAAAAATTGACCTATTAGCGGGCTTTGTGCTCCTGTTTGGGGATCAATAACATTCGCTATAGCAAATCCCATTTGAAAATCGATAAAGCTGCCGGCAATTTGAACTGCTGCAAGGATAAAATATGCTGAAAATCCAATCGCAAGGCCAAGCAATACCTCTTTTAAAATAAGCATGAAATACTGACCATCAACTTCAATAGTCGGCGGGTTTATAGAAAAGAACATGATCCATGCTAAAAAGAAAGAGAAACCAATTTTATGTGTATTAGGAATATTTCGATAAGAGAAAAAAGGCATTGTTACAAAAAAGGCCGTAACCCTCATAAAAATCAGAAGAAATGCAGGATAATTTTCCAGTAAAGTTACCATTTTATCCTACAAACCTATTTAAATTTCCAAAGATATCTTGTGCATAAGATATAAGAGTAGACAACATCCAGGGTCCAAAAAATATTAAGCCTACTAATACGGCGACGATCTTTGGGATAAATGCCAGTGTTTGTTCTTGAATTTGCGTTGTAGCTTGAAAAATACTTACAATAAGTCCAATGACTAATGCTACTAACAAAAGAGGTCCACAAATGATCAGTACAGTATAAACGGCTTTTTCAGCTAATGAAATAACAAACTCGGAACTCATTCATTCACACCCTTCTAAAAACTTTGTAACAATGACTTCACAATTAAATACCATCCATCTACTAATACAAATAGGAGAATCTTAAAAGGAAGAGAAATCATAACTGGTGGTAACATCATCATTCCCATGGACATCAGGATACTTGCAACTACCATATCAATGACTAAAAACGGAATAAAAATCATAAAACCGATTTGAAAGGCAGTTTTTATTTCACTTATTGCAAAGGCAGGAACAAGAGCAGTTAATGGGATGTCTTCTATGGACTTAGGATTGTCTATACCAGCATAATTTAAAAATAAAGCTAAGTCTTTTTGTCTGGTGTGTTTGCTCATAAACTCTTTAAAAGGATTTGCAGCTCTTTCATAAGCTTCTTCCAGACCTATCTCCTCATTAAAAAGAGGCGTTAACGCCTGTTCATTTACTTGAGAAAAGGTAGGTGCCATTATGAAAAATGTTAGAAACATAGCTATACCAATTAACACTTGATTCGGTGGCATTGATTGTGTTGCAAGTGAAGTACGAACAAATGACAAAACAATAATAATTCTTGTAAAACAAGTCATCAATATTAAAATACTGGGTGCAATCGATAATACCGTTAATAATAATAGAAGCTTTACAGAAGTACTGACATCTTCCGGATTACTATTATTAAAAAACTCCATAAACTCATTCATTCTTCTTTAGACCCTTTCTTTTAATATCATCAAACTGTTTTGTTCGTTCTTCCTTTATTTTTTGTAATTGTTCATTTAATTTTGTTGAAAAAACTGGTGTATTAGAGGTTGAAATGGTTTTCTTCCCCTTTGATTGCTGAACAATTGTTGAAGCTAATTTTTGAAAAATATCTTTTGAATCAATGACCGTTTCTTGTTTTTTCTCAAAGTCTTCAATAATGCTCTTACTTTCCTGCTCATCCTCAATTTCCTTTAACAAAGTAATCGACTCGCCAACTCCAACAACTAACACGCGTTTTCCGACTTTTACCATTTGGACTGATTTATTTTGCCCTAGATTTGTTCCACCTAAATTCACAATAGTTTGCCCTTGCTGAAAAACACGATTTCTCTTGGTGACAAACTTCAATAAAACATAGATAAGAAAGATAATAAATCCTAAAGCAAAAATCATCTTCATAAAATCCCATGCTGTAATTGAAAGTGCATCCCCCTGTACTTCGGTTTCTTCATATTGTTGCACTTGATCTTGTTTTCCCGGGTTTTCATTTAATTGATTTAGATTATTTTCTTGCTCTTGCTTATTTATATTTTCATATACACTTTCATTTTGTGAGTCCTCCGCAACTACAATCGCTGTAGGTTGCGGAGCAAAAAAGATAAGAGCTATTACCGTCAATATGAGGGTTTTTCTATGAAGCAAAGTCTCTCCACCTTTAACTTAAAGTTTTTCCAATAGCCTCTAAAACACGATCTGCCTGGAAAGGTTTCACAATAAAGTCTTTAGCACCTGCTTGAATCGCATCAATAACCATTGCTTGTTGCCCCATTGCCGAGCACATAATAACTTTAGCATGACTGTTGATTTTTTTAATTTCTTTTAATGCTGCAATTCCATCCATTTCAGGCATAGTGATATCCATCGTTACTAAATCTGGTTGATGTTCTTTGTATTTTTCTACAGCTTGTGCACCGTCAGCTGCTTCAGCTACTACTTCGTACCCATTTTTCGTTAAGATATCTTTAATCATCATTCTCATAAAAGCTGCATCGTCTACTATCATAATTTTGTGTGCCATTTTCCCCACTCCTACTTTACAATTTTATTTTAGTTTGTTTAATCGTTCTGATTGACTAATAATATCTGTTACACGGACACCAAAGTTCTCATCAATAACAACAACTTCCCCTTTTGCAACAATCTTATTGTTAACTAGTATATCGACATGTTCTCCAGCAAGTTTATCTAATTCAATGATAGACCCTGAAGATAATTCGAGAATTTCTTTTACGGAACGTTTTGTCCTGCCTAATTCCACTGTTACCTTTAATGGGATGTCTAACAGCATATCCAGGTTTTGCATTCCCTGCTGTTGATACGAAACTTGCTCAAAAGATGCAAATTCAGCAGGTTTTACATTAATTGAAGGCTGCGGTCTTTGTTGAATACGCTGCCCGGGAACAGATTCGTACATTGGTTGTCCGGTTTGTTGCTGGTACGTAGGGTTATCAAAACTTGGCTGTTGTTGCTGCATTTGTTGCTCATATACAGGTTGAGCATCATTTTGATATGAATGTGTCATCTCAGGTATTGGTGCATGTGTTACTGCTTGTGGCTCCTGAACCTCTTTTATTGCTTCGGCAGTAGCAGCAGCCTCCTGCTTCGGATTAATTAATTGATCTATAAGATCTTTCGCAAAATGCAAAGGCAATAATTGCATGATATTTGAATCAATTAATGTTCCAATCTTTAACCTGAAAGATACCTGCACAAATAATTCCTCATTAGGTATTGTATTTGCATCTTCCGTTTCATTTGCATCTAGAAGTTCTACACTTGGCGGAGAGATGTCTACCTTTTTATTAAATATGGTTGACATCGATGTAGCGGCAGAACCCATCATTTGGTTCATTGCTTCCTGAACAGCACTGACTTGAATTTCTCCCAACATTTCATCAGGATTTGTTCCGTCTCCACCGATCATTAAATCTGCAATGATAGCTGCATCGCTTTGCTTAATAACCAATAAGTTACTTCCTGAAAATCCTTCTGTATAATTCACTTCTATTGCAACATAAGGATGTTGAAATTGTTCACCTAATTTATTTTTGTGGATGATTGACACGCTTGGTGTTGTAATTTCCACTTTTTGTTGTAAAAGAGTTGATAAAGCTGTTGCTGAGCTTCCAAATGAAATATTTCCTATTTCACCAATTGCATCTTCTTCCATTGCGTCAAAATAATCTTCATTATTTAAACGTACTTCTGTCTCTACAGGATGTTCTTCTTCATCAATACTTGACCCTTTTAATAATGCATCGATTTCATCCTGCGATAACATATCATTACTCACCATCTTCGTCACCTCTCGATAAGTGGTCAATAATTTGAACCGCTAATTTTTTGTTCATTTTTCCAGGTTGTCCTGTAAACTTTGGCTTATCACCTATTTTAACCACCAATGGCTGGTCGATGGTGCAATCTAATTGAATGACATCACCAAGTTGTAATTGAAGAAAGTCTTGTATTGATATATCTGATGTTCCAAGCTCAGCTGCAATTGTTAGATCTGCAAGATTAATTTGCTTTTTTAATGCATCTATCTCATGTTGCTTTGGCTCTTTTCTGTCAGACTGCATCCAATAATGTACAGATAACTTCGGAATGATAGGTTCTAAAACAACGTGCGGAATACAAAGGTTTATCATACCGCTTGTTTCTCCCACTTGAATATTCAAGGAAATTACGACAACCGTTTCATTAGGGGATACCATTTGTAAAAACTGTGGGTTAACTTCAAATTCCAACATACTCGGTTCAATTTCAATTAATGACTCCCATGCCTCTTGATAATTATCTAATGATTTCTCAAAAATATTTGAAATAATTTTCGTTTCAATTTCTGTTAGACTTTCTATTTTGTTAACACTCGCTCCGATTCCACCCATAATTCGATCCATCATAGCGTATGCTATATTAGGATTAACTTCCATAAGTACTCTACCTTCTAATGGAGCTACTTCAAAAATATTTAAAACCGTCATTTTAGGAATGGAACGGATAAATTCCTCATATGGCAATTGGTCAACAGATCCAACTGTAATCTGTACATATGTGCGTAATTGAGCTGAAAAATAAGTAGTTAAAAGTCTAGCAAAGTTTTCATGAATTCTTGTTAAGCTTCGAATCTGATCCTTTGAAAAACGTAAAGCCCGTTTAAAATCATAAACCTTTACTTTTTTACTCGACTCTTCTTTTTTTAATTCATCTGCATCCATCTCACCAGTTGAAATGGCGGATAGCAAGGCGTCAATTTCACTTTGTGATAAAATATCACCTGCCAAAGTTTTCACCTCCTATTTTGTTTTAATGTTCAATTATTGAAGGATATAGGATGTGGTATAAACCTTTTTGACCTTGCCTTCTTGCATTAATGCATTAATTTTTTGGGATATGGACTCTTTGAGCTTATTCATTCCTTCAGTTCCTTCTAATTGTGTAGCCTCCATATTAGCTAACTCAGATATAATAATATCTTGTGTTTGGAATGATCGCTGTGTTAATTCTTCTTTTGCTTTTTTTGAATCAGTCTCAATTTTAAATGAAATGCGCACAATATTACCACTGGATAAATTTGTGGTTATTTCGGGTATATCGACAGTTGCCTCAACAACTTCTTCTATTGAAGGTTCTTTATGCTCATCTTCATTTCCTAAAAATTTAGTAACGACGACTAGTGCTGTAACACCAATTAATGTAATAGACCCTAAAATAACCAGCATAATGGTTAAAAGCTTCTTATTCATCACCAAAAACCTCCGTGTCTTTTCTCAAAGACAAAACATTGATATCCCGATAAAAGGAAGAAATTTTCATAGTCACCTCATGCTGAGGTTCTCTTACAACATATTTATGGCCATTCGTTAAGGTTATGGTTGTATCAGGAAATGACTCAATCACTTCAATGTATAAAGCATTTAATGTAAATGGCTTTCCATTCAACCTTGTTAATTGAATCATATTTAGAGAGACTAACGTAAAAGTTCTAAGTGTTAGCCTCTTCCCCCCCTGTTATCGTTTTAGACCCATTAATTCTTGTAAAATTTCATCTGACGTTGTAATAATTTTTGTATTTGATTGGAATCCACGTTGTGCAACAATCATTTCTGTAAATTCTTCTGATAAATCTACGTTCGACATTTCTAAAGCACCTGCAATAATGGATGCTGCTCCATCTTGTCCAGCAATTGAAAGTTCATTAAGTTGAATACCATTATTATTTTTATCAATAGAACCTGAGTTTGAGGATTGCTTGAATAAGTTACCCCCAACTTTTTCTAGTCCACCTGCATTCGCAAACATAGCTACTCGAATTTGACCTGCAACATTTAGTTCACCGGCATTATTAACAAAAGTCACAGTTCCATCAGGTCCGATACTAAAACTTTTTGCATCTAAAGGGATTTGTATTAATCCTGCTTCTCCACTTAGCTTATTCGTAAATGAAGGGTCTTGTAAGTTTGATGCAATACTTTCAAAATTAATAACAGATTGTCCAATTTTTTCTAGGTCAATCATGTTGTTGCTTAAATTAGATAACATTGTATTTAAATTAGATAGAGTTGCATCCGGTACAACTGCACCCTGTGTAGGTACAGTGTAAGTTCCATTAATTTGAGATATTGTTGTATTAAATTCTTTAATTATTGTTCCAAAAGGTGCAGTCGAATTAAAGGAAGCTACAGCTGTATTTAACGCCCCTATATTTCCTCCAGTAAATGCATTTGCAGTAGTATTAAAAGCTGTTTGGGCTGTACTAAATTGACCTACTAGTGTTGTTAATGCAGAATGTGAGCTAACCATAGCATTGTATAAAGGTCCACCTGTTGCAGGAGCTTCATTTTTTGTATAGCTAATTTGAGCATCATTATATTCTTGGTATGCATTCATAAGATCATTTGCTTGTTTAGTGAAATCTTCTAGAGCTGTAGTCATATTTCCGAATGGCGTACTAAAGTTATTAATGGCATTTAAAGCGTTTTGTGACTTTGTAATTGCTTGTTCGGTAGGTACTGACTTTTGTCCAGTTTCACCAATTATAAACATCCCTTCAGCTGTAACCAAATAACCACGATCATCTAAATATAAATTCCCTGCTCGTGTATAATTCATATCAACTGCAGAATCAATTGCACCTGCAATAATGTTATTTCCAATTTGGTTTCCTTGGTCAATATTTACTCTACTTAAATCATTTATAGATGCCACAGGGATAAAGCCATCTCCTGCTAAAGCAATATCTAGTGTTCTAGAAGTAGTTTGAGTTGAACCAGAGGTATGAATTGTATCAATTGAACTAATTTTTGCACCTAACCCTATTTGTTGTGGGTTTGTACCAGCGTTAGTTTGAGTTGAACCAGCCGCTCCTGCTATTTGTTGGTTAACTAAGTCAGCAAATGTTGTACGAGATTTTTTAAATCCATAAGTGTTTACATTTGCAATGTTGTTACCAATAACATCTAGTTTTGTCTGAAAGTTTTTCATACCACTAATTCCGGAATATAGCGAACGTAACATATATATTCTCTCCCTTTTGCCAATTGATAGATTTAGTTGCTTCTGTCGATCCACAACTCTAGGCTTCCAAATTTGGTCCAGCCATTAATCCATAATAATTGTTCCATTAATATTCGTAAAAATCTGTGTTTTTGCTTCCTCACGGTCCATTGCTGTAATAACCGTATTATTTTGGGTGTTGATGATTAGTGCTGCTTCATTTAATAGAACTAGTGAATCCTTAACCCCCATCTGACTTGCCTTGTATACCTTATTTTCTATAAGTGACCAATCTGCCTCGGATATAGTTATATGCCTTTGACTTAACCTTTCATGGGCATGTTTACTGATTTTTAAATGATGCTTTTCATTTATTTGATTAGTTAAATATTCTTTAAATTTATTAGGCTTTGAAATTTGTTTTTGAATCTGCTGCCCTGATTGAAAATGATTGATGTTATTTATTTGTATAGACATTGTTCATCACCATTATGAATCTGCTTTGGATACTTTTATGATGTTATCAACTGAAACGAAAGAACCATTTTCAAGTTCTAATTCAAAGCCTGTATCACCTTTTTTCACAGATTTTACTACACCTATTCCAGTTTCTTCATTAGAGTTCTTCCACTCGATTTTCTTACCAATCATTTCTGAATACTTTATAATAGAATCTCCTTGCGTCTGAATATTAATAAACTTCTCTAACATACTGGCCATATTTGTTGTTTGCTCTAATGTAGAAAACTGAGCCATTTGTGCAATAAATTCCTTATCCTCCATCGGATTTAGAGGATCTTGGTTTTGTAATTGTGTCATTAATATTTTTAAAAACTCATCTTTTCCAAGATTTGAGCTACCTGTATTCGTAGTTGATGGTTTACTCGATAATAAAAAGCTAGGATCAATCGATGTCATGAGATCGCCTCCTTACACAGTTGTATTTAATGCTTCTCTTAATGAATTAATAAAGGTTTGTTCACTATTATCTTCTTCGTCATGCTGTTGTTGTTGCTGCTCACTATTGCTGTCTCCTCTGTTTTCAGAATGATCTCTCAACGTTTTTGGAGCTTGCTCAGCTTGAACCTCATAACGTTCGATTTCTATTTGAACAGAAGGAAGTACCTGTTTTAACTGATGAATACTATGATCTAATAAATCTTTAGCAGATTGGGAAGAAGTAATAAGGCGAGCCACCATCATCCCATTCTTTTGAATGAGCCTTACGGTAATTAAACCTAAATGCTCTGGATTAAGCCTAAGTATAAGCCTATTAGCTCCATTAGGCATTTGTCCGAATTTACTATTTTTAAAGGCATTCAAAAGTTGGTTTGTAAACTCATGACGAGAAGAAATATCTGTTTTTGTAGATCCTTGTGACTCATTATCACTTGAATTCATCTGATTTAGATGAATAACAAAAGTTTCCTCTCTTATATCGCTTGCAAAGTTCTCAACTTGTAATTGTTTTTTTGAATCAACCGACATAAAATTAACATGCTGTTCGAATTCATTTAATAAATTAGAATTATTTTTTATATCTTTTTGTAAAAATCTATCAACTTCATTAACGAATAATGATTTTATTGCTTGAAAATCAGCTCTCTCTAATAAACTTTTAATTAACTCCTTTTGATTAGTCAAGGAAGAAATAGAGCTGAGTTCGGCGATTATATCATTTTTCACTTTTAAGTCACTTTGGATCGACTCATTTTTATAAACTTTTAAAGCATTGCTTATCTTTAATAATTTATCGATAACTTCAACATTTTCTGATCCTTGGTTTATTAACCTATTAATTAGCAACTGTCCTTCAAGGTATGTTTGATCTTTGGAATTCATTTTAGCAAAACTTTTCAACATACTTTCTAAACTAATTGAGAGGTCATTCTTAAAAGAAGGAAATTCATTCTCTAGGTACTTGTTAATATCAGTTAATACCGAGTTGAAATCAGATTGTATTGAATCACCCGAATCTTCTATTGCTTTAACTAAAGATAAAATATTTACTATTGTTGGCTCGTTTTTAAGTTTTCCGATAAGCTCAATTATTGAAAGCTTTTCAGACAATACTTCCGCTATTTCAATGCTAATTGAATATAATGTTGCTGATATTTCTCCACTTTCATCAAGAAAAGAATTAATATTCACTTCTCCCATAGATTCAGTTGAAATTGTCTCTTTTTGAAGGTGATTCACAATGTCATTCAAATCATTAATAATTCCTTCAATTGATATTTTATCGGATATGGAGTTATTGCGATTTGTATCATCAAGTTGCTTGGCCACACTTTCTCTAAACAATAAGTTTCCAAAACTCAAACTACTAGTTTTAGAGCCTTGACCAGAAGAAGTGGATAATGAATTTACTTTTTGTGAAAATGGTAAGATCTCCAAGGTTCCACCTCCCTTCTACTCTGAGTTTGAAGATAAAAGATTAGTAAACTTTACAGCATCCTCAACAGACATTTTAGACAAAATATCAGCAACTTGTTTGTCATCAAGAGACGACAGGATTAATAAGGCATCATCTTGCGTAAGATTTGGAATAATTTCCGCGGCTTTTTTACTGCTCATATTGTCATAAAGCTTACCAATATCTCTTGATTTGCTCTCTTCTTCAGCTTTTGCTATTTCTTCAATTTGCTTTTCTAAAGAACTTATTTCTTGGGTTAATTTTTGAACTTCCTTTTCTTTTGCTCCAACATCACTTTCCAATGCACTAATCATATTTGCTTGTTCTTCGATCGTTTTCTCAAGTTTTTTGTTTTCTCCCTGTGTTTCTTGTTCTTTTACCGCAATCGCTGTTTCATCAGGATTTTCTTTCTCTTTATTTACTAAGTTTTCAACAACAGGAATATTTGTGATCATTGACTTTGCTTTTCCTATTACGTCAAAGCCTGCAACAGATAAAATAATTAATACTAGTGTTAGTGTAAAAACAACCGGAATAAAGATAACAAAGAAAAACCATTGAAGTTTACTGTATTCCTGCTTTTCGGTTTCCATCTGCATTCACCTAATTTCCACGGTACATATAAGTTTGAATCGAAAGGTCATCCATAAACTTATTTTCAAGCTGTTTTGAGTGATGAGCATATTCGTTAAACTGTTTTTCTTTTAACTTTTCATACTTCTTTAATTCCATGTTTTGATAGAGAAGCTTCGTCTGCTTTTCATTCATTCTATTGCGAGTTAACAAAACCAGATTTTGATAATGGGAAATGGTTTTTTCAATGTTTGTTACAAATTGTTGATAATGTCTAATTTCTTGGACAGACATTCCTGTATTCAGTTTTAAAAGAGTATTCTCCTCCAGTACCTCTTTTTGTTTTAGAGATTCATAGAGTTTGTTTGCCACTGTTTCAAAATCATTAACAGACTGGTTATACTCCGCAAGAGATTGTTCTTTTTCATTTTCTTTAATATCCATTATTTTTTGAAATCGAAAATGAATTGACATTAAAAATCACCTTTTTCAATCAACTGATTAAGCGAACTAATACTTTGTTCAATGGAAACTTTATCATCTACATCTTGTTTCAAATATGAAATGATTTTTGGATAATACTTAATTGCTTCATCTATTTCCCTAGATGAACCTCTTTTGTATGCACCTATATTGATTAAGTCTTCAGAGTTTAAGTATGTGGATAAAAGATCTCGCAGTTTAGATGCTGAGCTTTTATGGTCGGAATCAACAATTTGATTCATAACACGACTTATACTTTTTAACACATTAATCGCCGGGAATTGGCCCTTATTTGCTAGCTGTCGGTCTAACACAATATGTCCATCTAGAATTCCCCGAACAGTATCAGAGATTGGCTCATTCAAATCATCACCATCTACTAAGACTGTATAGAAAGCTGTAATTGTTCCAAGTTCATTCGTACCAGTACGTTCTAACAATTTGGGCAAAATAGCAAATACAGACGGTGTATATCCTTTTGTCGTTGGGGGTTCCCCAACGGCAAGTCCTATTTCACGCTGAGCCATTGCAACACGAGTGACTGAATCCATCATAAACATTACGTTCAATCCTTTATCACGAAAATATTCAGCTATGGCAGTGGCAGTGTAAGCTGCTTTCAATCTCATTAATGCAGGTTGGTCAGATGTAGCAACAACGACGATAGATCTTTTTAATCCTTCCTGACCTAAATCCCGATCAATAAACTCCCGTACTTCCCGACCACGCTCACCTATTAACGCGATTACATTTAAGTCTGCATTTGTATTTCTTGCAATCATACCCATTAATGTACTTTTTCCAACGCCACTACCTGCAAATATACCAACACGTTGACCTTTACCGACAGTTAAGAGACTATCAATAACTCGCACACCGACTTCCATTTTTTCATGGATGGGGGGACGTTTCATTGGATTTGGAGGTGATTGATCTGTTGGAACGCTCGCTAAGCCTTTCGGTAGTGATGATTCATTTAAAGGTAAGCCAAATGAATCTAGTACTTGTCCTATCAGGCCTGTACCTACTTTTACAGTTAAAGGCTGTTCTGTTGCCTCAACAATACTTCCGGGAGAAATATGTGTTACTTGCAAATAAGGCATGAGGAGAACATTTTCATCCTTAAAGCCAACAACCTCAGCAGGAATTTTCGCTTTATTAGATCCGGCATAAATGTAGCACAAGTCACCAATTGAGCTTTCAGGTCCTCTTGATTCAATCATAAGACCAACTACTCTTTTTACTTTTCCGTATCGTTTATAAGAATCTAATGCGTCGATTGAATGTACTAAATCTGCTGCTCTCAGTTCATACCACCTCTTACCCTAGTAAATCCAATAATTTTCTTTTTAATTGTTCTAATTGTGTATCAATGCTGACATCTATTCGTCCAAAAGCAGATTCTATAAAACAATCATGCTCGTTTAATTCTGCATTAGCATAGATATAAAAGTCTGTGTCATTTGTCACCAATGTTCTTAATTCATCTTTTTGACTTAAAACGAATTCGTAATAAAGAGGATGAACGTGAATTTTAATATGTTCATATTCCTTCACTTCGTTTAGACCCTTTTTGACAAGAGGTAGAAAATGATTAGGTGATTCAAATAATTTAGCAGCAATGATTTTTTCAGCAATTTTTATCGAAAGTTCTAATATGGCATTTTCTGCTGATTGGATTTTTTCGTCATAATCACGCTTGGACAATTCAATGATTTGATTCGATTCTTCAATCGTTGACTGGTATTGTCTCAATGCTTCCTGTCTACCAAGTTCTAAACCTTCTGCATATCCTTCTTGTTTAGCTTGTTCAATCAATTGTTCATGTTCCTGATCCCAGTTACTCTTTTCGAACTGTATTTGCTGTTGAATGATTGAAGATTCTTCCATAGCCTTTTGGATCATTTGGTCTGCATCATTTTTTGCAGATTGAATGATAAAAGAAGCCTCTTTTAAAATTTCAGGATTATTTTCATTTAATTTGTCTTGGAGAAGTGTATGAATTGTTTGAACAGCAATTTTTTTTCTTTCTTCATGATGATTTGTATATTGTGACTTTATCAGCCTAGACAATAATATCATCTCCTCCACCACGGGCTATGACAATTTCTCCAGCTTCTTCAAGTCTTCTAATCACTCCAACAATTCTTGACTGAGCTTCTTCAACATCGCGAAGTCTAACAGGTCCCATAAATTCCATTTCTTCTTTAAATGTATCTACCATACGTTTAGACATGTTCTTATAAACAACATCGCGAACTTCCTCACTGGCCACTTTAAGTGAAAGCATTAGGTCTTCATTTTCTACATCTCTGATTACACGTTGGATTGCACGGTTATCGAGCGTAACAATATCTTCAAACACAAACATTCTCTTTTTAATTTCTTCCGCCAAGACAGGGTCCTGTATTTCAAGAGAATCTAAAATCGTTCTTTCCGTAGTCCTGTCAACTCCATTTAACACTTCAACTACTGCTTCAATTCCACCGGTTTGTGTGAAATCTTGAGTAACTGTTGATGACAGCTTTCGTTCAAGAATTTGTTCAACTTCATTAATAATTTCAGGAGCCGTTCGATCCATTACAGCAATCCTTCTTGCAACATCAGCCTGCAGCTCTTGCGGCAATTCAGATAATATTTGACCAGATTGAGCAGGTTCTAAATAGGACAAGATAAGTGCAATTGTTTGTGGATGCTCATTTTGAATAAAATTTAATATTTGAGAAGGATCTGCTTTCCTTGCAAAATCAAACGGTTTTACTTGTAAGGATGAAGTAAGCCTATGAATTATGCTTGTTGCCTTCTCAGAACCGAGGGCTTTTTCCAGCACTTCTTTTGCATAAGCTATACCACCCTGTGAAATAAACTCTTGTGCCATCGCAATATCATGAAATTCTTCTATTATTTCTTCCTTCTTCTCGGCTTCGACTTTGCGAACACCGGAAATCTCTAAAGTAAGTCTTTCAATCTCTTCTTCAGATAAATGTTTATAGACAGATGCAGATACCTCCGGACCTAAAGAGATTAAGAGAATGGCTGCTTTCTGTTTACCTGTTAATGCGTTATTATCTTTTCTTGCCAAGTCTCTAACCTCCTAGTCTTCGGATATCCAAGTACGCAATAGTTTTGCAAAATCTTCAGGATTCTCTTTTGCCATTTTTTCAAGTTGTTTTTTACGGACCGTTGTCTCTGATTCAGCTTCATGGTTAATGTCCGGGACATTAAACGTAGTTTCAACAGGGATATCTTCCTCTTCATATTCTTCTTCACTTTCTTTTTTCTTTCTTATTAGAAGAATGATTAGAATAACAATCGCTAATAACAAGACGCCACCAACGATATACATCCATACAGGAATCGTTTGACCTGCTTCTGTTTCCTCAGTTTGAAGTTTTCCGTCAAATGGTTGGACTGACACAACAATTTTAGAGGCAACTTCCTCATCCGATAGCGGCTCTTCTGAAAAATCCTTATTAATAGATGTTCTTACTACAGTCGAAAGAATTTGTTGAATATCTTCTTCTCGTTCTGGTGTAAATGATAGTGGATCTTCAGGATCTGGTGGTTCAACCATTACTTGAATTCCCAAATCACGAATTTTATAAGGACTTTCAACAATCTGTTTATTTATACGATTCACTTCGTTATTAATTCTTTCCTCAATTCGCTCGTAATCTCCATCACCGGAAGTTTCTGTTGTCGCTTCATATCCTGGAACATCCGTTTCACCTGTCCCATTGACACCGCCTGCTGCTGCAGCTCCATTTCCAGTGTAAGCCTCAGTTATTCGTTCAACACTTACAGCTATACCTTCATCTTCCCCTTCTACAACAGGTGAAACAAGGTTTTCTTCGCGATTTTCTTGGGTGAAATCAATATCAGTTGTTATTGCAACTACTACCTTGTCTTGACCCATCATTGTGCCTAATAGTTTTTGAACATCTCTTTGTATATCTTGTTCGATTTGTGATTTAATTTCCTGTTGTGACGCATAGCTTGTACCAGGTGAAGTGTTTTGGCCACCATTTAAATCATAATAGTTAAAGTTTTGATCCATAATAACGATATTATCAGTCGTAAGATTTGGTATACTTTTTGATACCAAATGAAAAAGGGCATTTACTTTTTCCTGATCCAGTTGAGCCCCAGGTTCCAAATTAAGAACTACTGAGGCAGAGGAACCTTCTTGTTGATCACCAACAAAAACTGATTCAGTTGGAAGGTTAATCATTACACTTGCATCTTTGACTCCTTCTATTCCTTTCATTAAATTAGCCAGCTCAGTTTGTGTTGCCTTAAGTTTTATTACATCAAACTCCTTATCCGTCATCCCAAAGCCGGAATCTTGACCAAAATATGAATAATCAATCATTCCAGAATCAGGAACACCTTCCGCAGCTAACTCAACCATTAAAGTATCGACCATCTCGTTAGGTACCATAATTGATGTACCGTTGTTAGAGATTTCTGATTGTACACCTTTAGCATCAAGTGTTTCTTTTATTTGACCAGTTTCAGCTGGAGAGAGATTTGAATAAAGAGGAACTAAATTTGGTCTGGACATAAAGTAAGTTAGTAACCCAACTACCACAAAAAACAATATTACACTTGAAATAATGATTGATTTTTGGAACTTACTCTTCTGTTGCCATACCCCGGTTAGTTTGTCTTTAATAGTTAATATTTTTTCGTTCATTCCATAAAATCCCCCGGTTACAATGACATTTGCTAGTTAGTAATCAAAGTATTTCAAAAGCGTTTTTATACTAAACTTGCATTCTCATCATCTCTTGATAAGCTTCTATTGCTTTATTTCTTACTTCTACAGTAGTTAGTAGTGTAATACTAGATTTCTGAGAAGCAATCATCACATCATGAAGTTCTACATTTTTCCCGGTTGCTAGTGCTTCAGTCATTTTGTCAGACTCTAGCTGTGCTTTATTAACATGATCAATTGCTTGTTTCAACGATTCCCCAAAGCTTGTCTTACTATCTGCTTGATTTGTATTTATTGAAGTAAACTTAGGTTGTATTTGAACTGGCTGATTTGTTAACTGAAAAGGATTTACACTATTCATCATATTTATCCACCTATTTTCCTATTTCTAGAGCTTTCATTAACATTCCCTTGGATGCATTCATTACCGTAACGTTAGCTTCATACGATCTTGTGCTGCTAATAAGGTCGACCATTTCCTTTAAGGGATCAACGTTAGGCATTGCTACATAACCTTCTTCGTTTGCATCTGGGTGTTCTGGATCATATACAAGTTCAAAGGGAGTTTGGTCCTCGGTAATTTCGGTTACCTTTACTCCCCCTTCCGTTTCTTTTGAACCCATTGCCTTATTTAAAAAAGAAGAAAATTGATTTCCTTGAGGCTGAGTAACAACCATTTTTCTACGATACGGTTGCCATTCACCATTCACAAATTCTCCTCTTGTCGTATCCATATTGGCCATATTTGAAGAAATAACATCCATTCTTACTCGTTGTGCAGTTAAGGCTGAACCGGATGTATTGATTGATTGAAAAATCGACATGGTTAATTGCCACCTTTTATAACAGTTTTCAATGAGTTAATTTTGCCACTTAATCTCTCAATTAGTGCATTATACTGAATTTGGTTCTTTGCCATTTCGGTCATTTCCTTATCTATATCAACATTGTTACCATTATGGTTATAATTGGTATTATGCTTTGTTACGATTCGATAACTGGATGAATCAGAACCACCGAATTCTATATGCTTGCTGTTTGTTTTATTTGCTTGAAGCTTTTGCATTTCATTTGATAATGCCGTATCAAACCGAACTTCTTGAGCTTTATAATTCGGGGTATCAACATTTGCAATATTATTTGAAATGACTTTTTGCTTTGCAGTTGACTGTGAAATGGCTTTTTCTAGGCTTGTAATAGTATTTGAAAATAAATTCATGATATCCCCTCACAAAAGTAAACATAGTTACGTATCATATAGTGTCGAAATATGTTAATTCCTATCTAATTGTATGAAATAATAGTCTTAAAGTCTATTAAGACTTTGTAAAAAAAAGTCGGATTTTCTATCTATTTTAAAAAGAGGACTATTGTACTACGCTTTATTTACTGCATGCGTGTGTACGCAAGTTTAAAAGAGGTTTTGATTAATCCTTTTATAAGGTATCATATAATTCGACAAATCCATACATATTATTTTTTCCAATTTTAATAATTGTAATATGACTGTAATATAAAAAGAGGATGATCAATTGATCATCCTCTTTTTGCAAAATCTTTAATTTGTTTTCATTTTTTCTAATTCGACCAGGAACTTGGCATTTAATACTTTAATATACGTTCCTTTCATACCAAGTGAACGAGATTCAATTACACCAGCACTCTCTAATTTACGAAGTGCATTGACGATAACTGATCTTGTAATACCAACACGATCAGCAATCTTACTCGCAACTAATAATCCTTCATTACCATTTAATTCTTCAAAGATATGTTCAATTGCTTCTAATTCACTATACGAAAGTGAACTGATAGCCATTTGAACAACGGCTTTGCTGCGTGCTTCCTCTTCAATTTCTTCTGCTTTTTCCCTTAAAATTTCCATACCTACCACGGTAGCACCGTATTCTGCCAAGATTAAGTCCTCATCAGCAAATTGCTCTTGAACTCTAGCTAGAATAAGGGTTCCAAGGCGTTCACCTCCACCGATAATCGGGACAATTGTTGTTAATCCATTTTCAAATAATTCACGGTTTTCCACAGGGAAAGCAGTATATTCACTATAAACATCAATATTTGAAGAAGTTTCAGTTATGTTAAAAAGATTGTTTGTATAACCTTCCGGGAATTGGCGATCTTCCAACATTTTTTTCATGCGTTCATTTTCAATTTGTTGATTAATAGCAAAACCTAGTAGTTTACCTCTACGGCTGACAACAAATATATTCGCTTCAATTACTTCGCTTAGTGTCTCTGACATTTCCTTAAAGTTTACTGGTTTTCCTGCCGCTCTTTGAAGCATCGCATTAATCTTACGTGTTTTTTGTAATAAAGACATGTATGGTTCCTCCTGTAACATATGAAATTATATGTACTATAATATGAATTGGCTTAAATCTTTATTTTTTGATATTTTACCTAGTTTATCTTCTACATATTGTGGAGTAATCACAATCTTTTCAAGGTTAATATCTGGGGCTTCGAATGATAGATCCTCTAATAGTCGTTCAAGTATTGTATGTAGTCTTCGAGCACCAATATTATCAGTGTCCTGATTTACATCAAATGCTACTTCAGCTACTTTACGAATAGCTTCGTCAGAAAATTCTAATTCTATACCTTCAGTCTCAATTAAAGCTTTATATTGCTTTAATAATGCATTATCCGGCTCAACTAGTATTTTTACAAAATCTTCTACGCTAAGTTTTGTTAGTTCTACCCGAATCGGAAATCTTCCTTGTAATTCAGGAATAAGATCAGATGGCTTCGCAATATGGAAAGCACCTGCTGCTATAAATAACATATGATCTGTCTTTACAGACCCGTACTTCGTTACAACGGTTGATCCTTCAACAATAGGTAGAATGTCTCTTTGTACACCTTCTCTTGAGACATCAGCAGATCCACCTTTTGACTTGCCGGCAATTTTATCAATTTCATCAATAAAAATAATACCAGTTTGTTCCGCTCTTATGACGGCTTCTTGACTCACTTCATCAAGATCGATTAATTTACTAGCTTCCTCGTTCGTTAATACCTTCCTTGCTTCTCGAACTGTCAACTTTCTTTTTTTCTTTTTCTTTGGCATTAAACTTCCTAATGCATCCTGCATATTCATGCCCATTTGTTCCATACCCGAACCTTGGAGCATATCAAACATTGAAGCTTGTTGTTCCTCAATCTCAACAGTAACATAATGATCCTCAAGTTCACCTAATGCTAGCTGATGAGCAATTCGACGGCGTTTTTCCTGCATAGATGTATCATCAAATGACTGGTCATCCTGTTCATTTGATTGCTGATTAGCTGAACCAAATAACATTTCAAGCGGATTCTTCGCAGTTGATTGTTTCTTCTTACCAGGAACGAGTAGCTCAATTAGCCGCTTGTTCGCATTTTCTTCAGCAAGCCCTTTTACATCAGATATTTTTTCTTCCTTTACTAATCGAACCGCTGTCTCTACTAAATCTCTAACCATCGATTCAACATCTCTACCGACATACCCAACCTCAGTAAATTTTGTTGCTTCAACTTTAATAAATGGAGCATTTACAAGCTTTGCAATTCTTCTTGCAATCTCCGTTTTCCCAACACCTGTAGGTCCTATCATAAGAATGTTTTTTGGCACAATTTCTTCACGCAGCTTTTCATTTAATAAACTTCTTCTATAACGATTTCTCAATGCAACCGCTACCGCTTTTTTTGCATCCTTTTGCCCTATGATATATTGATCTAAACGTTCAACAATTTGTTTTGGTGTTAGCTGGTTATTCATTTAGCGCTGCCTCCCTTAAATTAAAGTTCTTCAACAATAATATTCAGATTGGTATAAACACAGATTTCTCCTGCAATCGTTAGAGCACCCTCCGCAATCTCACGAGCTGTTAACTGATCACCTGAAAATCGCTTTAAAGCCCTGCCTGCAGATAAAGCATAGTTACCACCAGAGCCAATAGCTAAGATACCATCGTCGGGTTCTATCACTTCTCCTGTTCCTGATACTAGTAATAGATCCTTTTCATTCATGACGATCAGCATTGCTTCCAGACGCCTTAATACCTTGTCACTTCGCCATTCTTTTGCAAGTTCTACTGCAGCACGTTGTAAATTTCCATTGTATTCTTCAAGTCTGCTTTCAAAGAGTTCAAATAATGTAAAAGCATCAGCAACCGATCCTGCAAATCCAGCAATTACTTTTCCATTAAATAATTTTCTAACCTTTTTAGCCGTGTGTTTCATTACAACTGCATTACCTAACGTTACTTGTCCGTCACCTGCCATTGCAGCCTTTCCATTGTGGTGAATAGCAAAAATTGTTGTCGCATGAAATTGAGACATTTTTCTACCTCCAATATTAAGCATTAAGCTCGAGGGTGATGGGCCATATACATTTTCTTCAAGTGTTCTTTTGTTACATGTGTATAAACTTGAGTAGAAGATAAATGTGAATGACCTAGCAATTCTTGAACACTTCTCATATCAGCACCTTCATTCAATAAATGTGTAGCAAAAGTATGCCTAAACATATGTGGGTGAATATGCAGAATTGATGAGACATTTTTTATCATCATATTTAGAATATGTCTTATTCCCTGGTCTGTTAGCGCTTCACCACGGTGATTTACGAATAAATACGAATGGTCTTCCTTCTGTTTGCTTATTAATATTTTCCGGCCATCATAAATATAACGTTCTACCGCATCTTGCGCATAGGCACCAAATGGAATGTAACGTTGTTTTCCACCTTTACCTGTAACAAGTATTGTTCCGATAAAAAAGTCAATATCAGAAATCTTAATCCCACAACATTCACTGACACGAATTCCGGTGCCATATAAAATTTCAACTAATGCTTGGTTTCGTTGTCCTAAAGGAGCGTGAATATCCGACACGGAGAATAATTGCTTAATCTCATCTTCATATAGGAACTGAGGGATTTTTTTCTCCTGTTTAGGGATTGAAACAAGTAAAAAAGGATTTTCATTTAGAATACTTTCCCGTATAAGAAACTTATAAAAACTTCTTAATGAGGAAATCTTTCTTGAAATTGTTTTTCTAGAATACTTTCTTGTATGTAACTGAGTTAAATATAACCTTGTATCATTATATGTAATTTCTTCTAGATGTAGGATTGCTTGTTCTTGCATAAAGGAAAAAAAGTCTTCAATGTCTGTGGTATAATTCACAATTGTATATTTTGAATAATTTTTCTCAATTTGTAAATATTCAATGAACAAATTTAAATAATTCTTAACATTTGTCAATCTAGACACCTCACAACAACACAAAAGGGCTACTAAATGTTATCACAACAGTAGGAGCCCTTGCAAATTATTTCTATAGATCTTTCGAAATTTTTTGAATTGTTTCCAGCGCTCTCTTTGCATGCATTTCATTACGTTCTTTTTTACCTTTTATTTGTTTTGGAAGTGGAGCAAATATACCAAAATTCGCATTCATTGGTTGGAAGTTGTCTGCATTTGTTGATGTAATATATTTCGCCATACTTCCAATCGCTGTTTCATTAGGAAATTCAACCAACTCTTTATCTAAAATAAGATGTGCTGCATTTATCCCTGCTACTAATCCAGATGCTGCGGATTCTACATACCCTTCAACACCAGTCATTTGCCCGGCAAAGAACAGATCTTTTCGATTTTTATATTGATAAGTTGGCTCTAACAGTCTGGGGGAGTTGATAAATGTATTACGATGCATAACACCATATCGAACAATTTCAACATTCTCCAATCCCGGGATAAGGGACAGCACCTCTTTTTGAGGACCCCATTTTAAGTGAGTTTGAAAACCAACAATGTTGTAAAGAGTGCCAGCTGCATCATCCTGCCTTAATTGGACAACCGCATATGGTCTCTTCCCTGTTTTAGGATCTTCCAATCCTACAGGTTTTAGGGGACCAAACAACATTGTCTTCCTCCCTCTTTGGGCCATTACTTCAATAGGCATGCAGCCTTCAAAGAAGATTTCCTTTTCGAATTCTTTTAATGGTACAGTTTCTGCAGCTATTAACGCTTCATAAAAACGGTCAAATTCCTCTTCAGTCATAGGACAATTTAGGTAAGCTGCTTCTCCTTTATCATAGCGGGACTTCAAATAAACCTTGTCCATATTGATGCTATCTTTCTCAACAATTGGTGCAGCAGCATCATAAAAATACAAATATTCCTCACCAGTTAATGACATTAATTGCGCTGAAAGATTCTTTGATGTTAACGGTCCTGTAGCAATGATTGTAGGACCATTTGGTATCTCCTGAACTTCTTCATTTACTACTGTTACATTAGGGTGACCCTTTACTAGCTCTGTTACCTTTTGAGAGAATTCATGTCGATCTACTGCAAGTGCACCACCTGCCGGCACAGCACACTCATCAGCTGCTTTTATAATAACAGAGTCTAATAACCGCATTTCTTCTTTTAACACACCGACAGCGTTTGTTAAATTATTGGCTCTTAATGAATTACTACAAACTAACTCTGCGAATTTATCTGTGTGATGTGCAGGTGTTTGTTTTACAGGCCTCATCTCATATAACCGAACTTTAATTCCTCTTTTTGCTAATTGCCATGCAGCTTCACTACCAGCTAAACCTGCACCTATTACATTTACCATTGATTCATCATTCATTTTTGCCTAATCCTCCAATTACTTATATCGCAATAAATATTCATTTTTTTGAAATCATCCGTTATTACTTTATTCCTTAAAAAAAGTGAGCGTTATTCCGCTCACCTATTGTTGCTGTTCCTCTTTATAGTCACATTCCATACATTGTACTTGGATGCCTTTTTTCAGTTTTTTCTCAACGAGCATTTTACTACATTTTGGACAATTTCTTGCAATTGGTTTATCCCATGAGAGAAACTCGCATTCAGGGTATTGATTACACCCATAAAATATTCTGCGTTTTTTTGATTTTCTCTCAACAATCGTACCTTCCTCACAGTTCGGGCATTTTACCCCAATTTCTTTAACGATCGGTTTTGTATTACGACAATCCGGGAAGTTTGAACAGGCCATAAATTTTCCAAATCTGCCCATTTTAAAAACCATTGGGTGACCACATTCCTCACAATCAACCCCTGCAGGCTCATCTTTTATTTCAATCTTCTCCATTTCATTTTCAGCCTTTTCAAGCCTTGGAGAAAAGTCTTTATAGAAATTATCGATGATCTTAATCCATTGAATATGTCCATCTTCAACTTCATCAAGACTGTTTTCCATATTAGCAGTGAATTCAACATTGATAATTTCAGGGAAAAACTCTCTAATCAACTCCAACACAATTTCGCCTAATTCAGTTGGAATAAACCTCTTATTATCTAAAGTTACATACCCTCTTTTTTGAATTGTATCAAGTGTAGGTGCGTATGTTGATGGTCTCCCTATCCCAAGCTCTTCTAACGTTTTAACAAGTCTTGCTTCAGTATATCGAGGCGGTGGCTGAGTAAAATGCTGGGAAGGTTCAATATCTTTAGAATAAATTTCATCCCCTTCCTTTAAGTCCGGAAGTAGTCGATCCTTTTCCTCTTTTTGATCATCCGTTCCCTCTACATACACTTTCATAAATCCAGAAAATTTAATTTTTGATCCATTCGCTCGAAACAATACTCCATTGTTAACTAAATCAACACTCATTGTATCGAGTATCGCTGGAGCCATTTGACTGGAAACAAACCGTTCCCAGATTAATTTGTACAATCTTAATTGATCCCTACTTAAAAATTCTTTTATGCTGGCAGGATCGCGTAAGGTTGAGGTTGGACGGATCGCTTCATGAGCATCTTGTGCATTCGTGTTCTTTTTAGCAGACTTAGTTGCAGTACCTAAAAACTCTTGACCATATTTATCTGTAATATAATGTGATGCTTCAGACTGTGCTGTTTCGGAAATTCTTGTTGAGTCGGTTCTCATATAGGTAATTAAGCCAACTGTTCCTTCTTTTCCTAAATCAATACCCTCATAAAGTTGCTGAGCAATCATCATTGTTTTCTTTGCTCTGAAGTTTAATTTCCGGGCTGCCTCTTGTTGTAAAGTAGATGTTGTAAACGGAACTGCAGGGTTTCGTTTCCGTTCTTTTTTTGTTACTTTTTCAACTGTAAATTTGTTCTCTTTTATAATTTCCAGAACTTCTTTTACTTCTGATTCTGTTTTTAATGCTTTTTTCTCGCCATTTATTCCGTAAAAAGATGCTTCAAATTCTTTTTGCCCTTTTAAAAATTGACCTTCAATAGACCAGTATTCTTCAGGTACAAATGCTTTGATTTCGTTTTCCCTATCAATAATCAGTCTTACTGCTACTGATTGTACACGACCAGCACTTAAACCTTTTTTAACTTTTTTCCATAAAATAGGGCTTATCTTGTACCCAACCAACCGATCAAGAACACGTCTTGCTTGTTGTGCATCTACTAAATCCATATTTATAGATCTGGGATGCTTAAAGGATTCTTTAATAGCGTCCTTGGTAATTTCATTAAACACAACACGACAATCAGAATTAATGTCTACATCAAGACTATGAGCTAAATGCCACGCAATCGCTTCCCCTTCGCGATCCGGGTCAGCCGCTAAATAGACTTTCTTCGCTTTTTTTGCTGCTGTCTTTAATTCTTTTAGTACAGAGCCTTTTCCTCTGATTGTAATATATTTCGGCTCAAAATTATGTTCAACATCTACGCCAATTTGACTCTTTGGCAGATCTCGAACATGTCCCATTGAGGCCTTTACTTTATACTTTTTCCCTAAATAACGCTCAATCGTTTTTGCCTTCGCAGGTGATTCTACAATCACTAAATAATCCGACATGCCTAGTATCCTCCTTAAGAGGTATTCTCTCTTTAGTATTTCTTTTTCTCATTTTTTAAGTTTTTAACTGTTATATAAATAAACGAAGCATATTCAATACGTGAGTAAAAATTTTATTTTTGCTCTCACTGAATGCACAGAGCATTTTAAAATGCTAATCCTATACTGAAATCTCCACTATTATTAAATATTCCTATAAGGTTTGTCAAACATATTAGAAATAAATTACCCTAATCATATACCAATTCTTTAAGAAAAAACATGAATATTTTAACTAAATTAACATTTTTTTCGTACCTTTGTTTCATTTTCTAGCACCTTTATCCCTGGAAATTCTTCTATAATATGTGAAACATCCTGTACAAGCTTTGCACCGTTTTGGATTAATTCATTTGTACCACCACAGTATTCATCAAAAATAGAACCTGGAACAGCGAATACTTCACGATTTTGTTCAAGTGCCTGTTGGGCTGTAATAAGTGACCCGCTTTTTTTCTGAGCTTGTATAATAATCGTGCCCTTGGAAAGACCACTAATCAATCTATTTCTCATTGGAAAATGCCATTTTTGAGGTGAAGTAGATGGAGGATGTTCTGAAAGAATGAGATGTGAGGTCATGATCTGTTCTGCCAGAGGCTGATTTTGTTTAGGGTATAAATGATAAAAACCTCCAGCTATTACAGCAATGGTTTTACCTTTTTGATTAATAGAAAGTGTATGTGCCAATGCATCGATTCCTTTTGCCAGTCCACTTACAATTACCCAATTATTCACAATCAATGGTTTTATTATATATTCCAGTGCAAATCTACCGTATTGACTAGGGTTCCTTGTACCTACAACGCCAATGCTTTGTGCTGAATGAGATAGTTCTATATCACCTTTGTAAAACAGAAATGGTGGCGGATCAGAAATCTCTTTTAATAAAGGTGGGTATGCCCGGTCATATAGAGAGAGAAACATGATATTATCTTTTTTATATTGTTTTTCGAGGGCTAAGAATGACAGAGAATGATATTCTTTTTTTATAGATTGAATTTTTTCTTTTTTTAACTGAAAGTAAGATTCCCATTCATGATCTTTCAAATGAAAAAAGAGCTTGAGCGTAGGGTCTACACTCATAATTTTACGAAGTAACTGCTGACTTACTCCCTTACAATGAGCTAATAAAAACAATTCTTTATTCATATTTCCCTCCAATTTTGCATGACAAATAGGAACAGGTAAAAAACCTGTTCCTACTATTAAATTTATTAATGCGTTTTACATTTTTCAAGTAAACCTTGCTCTTTTAATACTGAAATAAGCGTTTCTCCCATAACAGATGGAGTATCAGCCACTTTAATTCCACAAGCATTCATCGTTTTAATTTTTTCTTCAGCAGTACCTTTACCACCTGAAATGATTGCACCTGCGTGACCCATGCGTTTTCCTGGAGGTGCTGTTTGACCACCAATGAAACCTACAACAGGTTTTGTCATATTCGCTTTTACCCATTCTGCCGCTTCTTCTTCCGCTGTACCACCAATTTCTCCAATCATAATGACAGCGTATGTGTCTTCATCTTCATTGAAGGCTTTAAGGACATCAATAAAGTTTGTACCGTTAACAGGGTCCCCACCGATTCCTACAGCAGTTGATTGACCAATACCAGCTTGTGATAATTGATGAACTGCTTCATACGTTAAAGTACCGGAGCGAGATACAACGCCAACATGTCCTTTTTTATGAATATATCCAGGCATAATACCAATTTTGCACTCTTCAGGAGTAATAACCCCCGGACAGTTTGGACCTACCAGGCGAGTTTTCTTTCCTTCCATGTAGCGCTTCACTTTTACCATATCCATTACAGGAATATGCTCTGTAATACAAATGACCAAATCTAATTCTGCATCTACACCTTCCATAATCGCATCTGCAGCGAATGGAGCAGGCACGTAGATAACAGATGCATTTGCACCAGTCGTTTGTACTGCTTCTTGAACAGTATTAAATACAGGCACACCTTCTACCTCTGTACCACCTTTACCAGGTGTTACTCCTCCAACAATATTTGTTCCATACTCCAGCATTTGCTTTGTATGGAATAACGCTGTTGATCCAGTTATACCTTGTACAATAACTTTTGTATCTTTATTAATAAATACACTCATGTTTGTCCCCTGCCTTTCTTACTTCACTAATGAAACGATTTTTTGTGCGCCGTCAGCCATAGACTCTGCAGAAGTAATATTTAAACCGGATTCATCTAAAATTTTCTTACCTAATTCAACGTTTGTACCTTCAAGACGTACAACAAGAGGAATTTCTAAGCCAACTTGTTTAGTCGCTTCTACTACACCTTCAGCTATTACATCACATTTCATGATTCCACCAAAGATGTTTACGAAAATTCCTTTTACATTTTGATCAGAAAGAATAATTTTGAAAGCTTCAGTTACTTTTTCTGCAGTTGCACCGCCCCCAACATCCAGGAAGTTTGCAGGTTCGCCGCCATAGTACTTAATAATATCCATTGTTGACATAGCAAGACCGGCACCGTTTACCATACAGCCAATATTACCGTCTAAAGAAATATAACTTAAGTCATATTTAGAAGCTTCAATTTCCTTTGGATCTTCTTCTTCAAGATCACGATATTCTACGATATCTTTATGTCGATATAATGCATTTGAATCAAAATTCAATTTTGCATCTAGTGCCATAACCTTTCCATCACCAGTTATAACTAAAGGATTAATCTCTGCGATGGAACAATCTTTTTCAACAAATACTTGATATAGCCCCATCATAAACTTAACAGCTTGGCCAACTAATTCTTTAGGAATATTAATGTTGAATGCAATTCTTCTAGCTTGATAGCCTTGTAGACCTACAGCAGGATCAATAACCTCTTTAAAGATCTTCTCCGGTGTTTGTTCAGCTACTTCCTCAATCTCTGTTCCACCTTCTTCAGAAGCCATTAAAACGACACGAGAAGTAGCTCGGTCCAATACAAGACCTACGTAATATTCTTTTTTAATATCACAACCTTCTTCAATAAGGAGACGTTTTACTTCCTTACCTTCAGGACCTGTTTGATGTGTAACAAGTGTTTTTCCTAAAATTTCTTCTGCATATGTACGTGCTTCGTCAAGGTTTTTTGCAACTTTTACCCCGCCTGCTTTACCGCGTCCACCTGCATGGATTTGCGCTTTTACCACTACTACATCTGTTCCAAGTTCTTTTGCAGCTTCAACTGCTTCATCTACAGAAAAAGCAACTCGTCCATTTGGTACAGAAACTCCGTATTTGCGAAGGAGTTCTTTTCCTTGGTACTCATGGATATTCATTTGCCATCCTCCTAACCAATTTGCATAAAAATTAGACTGCGCTTTCATTTTATATAATAGTTCGAACCTTGTCTACAATTACACACAAAATAGTAAAATTCAAGTTAATTTTTATTTTTTTAGTATAAAAGAAAATATACATTTCACAGACTTTTTACCCAGATAAAACAAAAAACCTATAAGTATGAGAGAATCAGCGAGTCACTATCATACTATAGGTCTATTAGAGATATTACTCATTCTTCGCTTTTATTTCTTTCTCTACGTTATACACAAAAGCAAATATTTCCGCCACAGCCGCATATAATTCTTCTGGAATTTGCTGGTGTATCTCAAGTTTTGATAAAAGCTCTACAAGGGCCTTATCCTCATGTACGTGAATATCTTTATTTTTGGCTTTCTCAAGTATTTGTTCTGCAACAAATCCACTACCTTTTGCAATTACCTTTGGTGCCTGCTCATTTTCTTTGTCATATCTTAATGCAATGGCCTTTTTTACAGAATCTTTATTCATCATATTTTCACATCAACTCCTGTATAAGGACCGAAACCACTCGTTATGCTTACTTGCTCTTTATGATGAGGTTGGTTTGCTGCTGTATCAAATGATTTAACATGGATAGCAGATAATTTATAGTCCATTTCATTTAAGAGTTCTTTTAGTCCTACAGAGTGATTGGAAATTATAGGTTTTATATTTTCAAAATTGTTGGTAATGCTAATTGTGATCACTCTATTTTGTATTTGTACATCAACCATCAATTCTTTAAGAGTCGGTAGTTGTAAATAAAAAAGAATACGGCAAAATGATGGGTCAATTTTCCCGTTTTCTTGTTTTTTACCGTGCCATTGTATGGTTAAATCAGAATTACTTAATGGAAACAAAGGTATCTGTGTGATCATCTGTGTTGTGGGACCTAAATCTTGTTGAAGTAATGTTTGACCGTTCAATCGTTGGATAAGTGAATCAATCTGATCTTTGGCCTTTGCAAGTCCTTCACCTTCTTTACTAACAACCAATAGCCTCTCCCTTAGTGCTTGTATCTCATTTGAAATATCTTTTATTGTCAAGCGATTCTCTCCCCCTATCTCAAATTGCTTTACTGAGAGGAGGTCATCCGATTGTTGCATGAGGTTAATTAATGATTGTTGCAATTGTCTAACTATATTTGATGGCTGATCCAATCCTTGCAATGAATGAAATAAAGTGCCTATTTGGTTTGCTAATGAGACATTGGATTGTGTTTGCATGAGGGACTTTATCACATTTTCTGTTAGTGGATATTCTTGTTTAATTGCAAATTTTGCTGCTTCTATAAAAGCTGATACATCTTTTTTTGGTGTATTTTTCAGTATTTCTATAGTATCTATCAGTTGCTCCTTGGTGAATGGAATGTGATCTTTTGCTAATTCACCAGTTAATAATATATTTTCTTTGGATGTCTTTTGCTGAAACATTGTAAGCAAATCTTTTGCGACTGACTGGTTTGTCGAATGATCTACTTGCTTAATAATTTTTAATTGTAACCCCTGTTGTTCAGATCTTTTCACACGGAACCAGTACCGGTCTAGGGAATTTAGTGAAGCCTCTAGCTGGGCAACTAACTTAGATTGGCCTATTTGAATTAAGGCCTTTTGATCAGGAAAGAGTTTAAGTACTTGCCCTTGAACTACTTGATTATTGGTTAATGTCAACTTATTTGTTGATCTATTCATTTGTGAAATAGAATCATTAAGAAATCCTTTGATTGCTGAAAATTGAATCATTTTACTTTCTCTCCTTAAATCAAGGATTTTGAAGTTCTTTAATTGGTGCGAAGCTCTTTCGATGGTGCTCAGTAACTCCATGTATATTTAAAGCTTCTAAATGTTGTTTTGTTCCATAGCCCATATGTTGATCAAATCCATACTCGGGGTATTGATTTGCAATGTCTCCCATTATTCGATCTCGAGTAACTTTTGCAATGACTGAACTTGCTGCAATTGAAATACTTTGAGAATCACCTTTTATAATTGATGTTTGTGGAATCTGTACATTAAGTTTCATAGCATCTAAAAGTAAATACGTCGGTGTTTTCGAAAGATTTTCAATTGCCTTTGACATAGCTACCTTCGTTGCTTCATAAATATTAATTTCATCAATAATAGATGGAGAAACAATTCCAACCCCTATTGCTTCAGCCTGTTCATGAATCACGTCATAAAAGCGTTCCCTCATCAATGCTGTGAGTTTTTTAGAATCTGTTAATCCAGGAATATAGCAATCCTCTTTTAAGATCACAGCAGCTGCTACAACCGGGCCTGCCAACGGTCCTCGCCCAACCTCATCAATACCTGCAATTAGATGAAATCCATTCTTTTTAGCTTCTCTCTCAAATCGTAGCATGCTATAAAACTGACTTTGTAAATTTTTCTGCTGCTCATATTGTTTGTACCACTTTTCAACTAATTGCTGCACTCCTTTTCTATGATCAGCCTGACACTCGATTAGAAATGGATCAGCTTTATTTGTTATAGAAGAAAGCTTTTGTTTAATTTCATTTGTTGTTAATTGCATTTATGGTTTCTCCTTATTTCAGCATATTATTGTTTTTGGATATGTACCATTTAGATTATATATCTACTATATCGGCATATAAGATAATAAATAAAGACCCGCATCTTATCAGCGAGTCAATTAAGTATTAATCTTTTTTAAAATCTGCAGGTGTTTCAAAAGATAACCTTCCTAATTTATCTGTTCGAATTTCTCTTAAAATGAGCTCAGACGTTTTATCATAGTCAATATAGCCACCTGACATCATACAACCACGCTTTTTACCTATTTCATCGAAAAGTGAAACAATTTCATCAGAAAGATCTTCTAAATGAAACCGTTCAATCAGTCTATTTGGATAATGTTCTTTTAAAAATGTTAAAGCAAATACAGTTATGTCCTGCAAGTTCAAAATAGCATCTTTTATTGCGCCTGTAGTTGCAAGCTTTTGACCTACAAGCTGATCTTCAAATTTAGGCCATAATATTCCGGGTGTATCCAAGAGCTCAAGCTCGTTCCCTACCTTTACCCATTGTTGGGCAGTTGTGACACCAGGTCGATCTCCAGTTTTTGCTATATTTTTCTTTGCAAGTCTGTTAATCAATGTTGATTTACCTACATTAGGAATCCCAATGATTAAAGCACGTATAGCACGAGGTTTAATTCCCTTTGCAGCCATTTTATCAAATTTTTCCTTTAATAGAAGTTTTGATAATGAGGTAATTTGTTTTAATCCTGTACCGGATTGAGCGTCAATTGCAATTGAAGGAATATCCTGTTCTTTGAAATATTCAATCCACTGTTTTGTAATTGCTTCATCCGCCTTATCAGCTTTATTCAATAACACAATCCTTGGTTTGGATGAAACAATATCATCAATCATTGGATTTCTAGATGACATTGGAATTCTTGCATCAACAAGCTCAAAGACTATATCAATCAATTTAAGCTTTTCGGTAACTTGTCTTCTTGCTTTAGCCATATGTCCTGGAAACCATTGTATTGTCATAATTACACCTTCTTTTTTCTTACTTGACGAGACGAATTTGTGAGAATGGCCAATAGACTAAACTCGTTTTCCCCATTACCTCTTCAATTGGTATTGTTCCTATATGTCTACTATCTTTACTTTGCCGTCTATTATCACCCATAACAAACAGATGGCCTTGAGGTACCGTAGATTCCCCTGTAATACCTTCTAAATCAAAAGGCTCTGTTAAAGGACCATCTATGAGTTCAGTTTTATATTCATCAAGATACGGTTCTTCATACTTTTCACCATTTATATACAGCGTATCATTTTTGTATTCAACATGATCGCCTGGTAAACCAATTACTCGTTTAATATAATCCTTATCAACCGTAGCATGGAAAACAACAATATCAAAACGTTCAGGATCACCTATTTTATATGAAAACTTATTCACAATCATCCTATCTTGTGTATGTAGTGTTGGCATCATTGAATATCCATCAACTACAATAGGTGCAAAAAAGAAAGATCTTATGATTGCCGCTAAGATGACAGCGATAACTAAAGCTTTTATCCACTCTAGAACTTCATTTCTCTTTTTTGTCATATCTTCACCTGCTTCTAGCAATCATTATGTCCACTGTTTGTTTCTTGATATACGCGTATTATTATTTGGCTTTAATTTTTATTATTTATATGTAACAGTTTTTTTATTTTAAAATAGGTATGGAATGACAATATTATTGAAAAAGGAGCTTGTTAAGCAACAAGCTCCTTTTCAACTATACGGACAGTATAACTGAACCATATATGTTAGGCTTAGGGTAAACTAAGCTGTCTTATCGAATTTCTTTAATACGCGCAGCTTTACCACGTAGTTGACGTAGGTAGTAAAGTTTAGCACGGCGAACTTTACCGCGACGGATAACTTCTAACTTCGCGATCTTTGGTGTGTGTACAGGGAAAGTACGTTCAACACCTACACCGTAAGAAATCTTACGTACTGTAAATGTTTCGCTAATTCCACCACCACGACGCTTAATCACAACACCTTCAAATACCTGAATACGTTCACGAGTACCCTCGACGATACTTACGTGTACACGTACAGTGTCACCAGGACGGAATGCAGGTAAATCAGTTTTTAGTTGTTCTTTTGTGATTTCTTCAATTAGTTTTTGCATCGTTTTCAACTCCTTCCAACAGATGCTCATTCCAATATTTATTGATTGCAGCGGAACATCGTTTTAAAAGACTTGCATATAATACATCAGCAAGTCACGAGATTTATCATACCATATCACTACATTGGGTGCAATAGCTAGTTTTCATTTTGCCATTTTTTAATGATGGCTTTTTGTTTTTCTGTTAGCGGGTATTTTTCCAATAGGTCCGGACGACGTTCAAAGGTTCTTTTCAGAGATTGCTCCTCACGCCACTCAGCGATTAATTTGTGATTTCCTGATAAAAGTACTTCCGGCACTTTAAGCCCTCTAAAATCAGCCGGCCTTGTGTAATGCGGGTGCTCTAGTAAGCCGGAACTATAAGAATCTAAAATAGGAGAGTCCTCGTTTCCCAGAACACCGGGAAGGAGCCGGACAACACTATCTGTTATGACCATTGATGCGAGCTCTCCTCCCGTTAAAACAAAGTCACCTATAGAAATCTCATCTGTCACAAGATGCTCTCTAATCCTCTCGTCGTAGCCTTCATAATGTCCACAAACAAAAAGGAGGTGATCCTCTCTAGCTAATTGTTCTGCTTTTGCTTGTGTAAACCTTTCACCTTGAGGGCAAACCAATATTATCTTCGGCTCTGAGTTATGCTGTTTGCGTATGTCCTCTACAGCATCAAAAATAGGTTGTGGAGTTAATACCATCCCAGCTCCTCCACCATAAGGATAATCATCAACATTTTGATGTTTATTTGATGAATATTCACGAAAATTAATCACATTAAATGTAACAGCTTCTTTTTCCTGAGCTTTTCTAAGAATAGATTCATTTAATACTCCATGAAACATTTCTGGAAACAAAGTTAGAAAATCAATCTTCATTAATCAAGTAACCCTTCCATTGGTGTGATGATGATCTTCTTTTCATCAATGTTGATATCTTTTACAATTTCATCTATGTAGGGTACAAGCAAGTCTTTTCCTGCTTTTCTTTGAATAACCCAAACATCATTTGCACCTGTTGCAAGAATTTCACGTATTGTTCCGATTTCATCCCCGCTATCTGAATACATCTTACACCCTATAATTTCATGGAAGTAATATTCACCTTCTTCAAGCTCAGATAATTGAGATTCTGATACTTTTATTAAAGAACCTTTAAAGGGCTCAACATCCTGAATAGAGTGCAATCCCTCAAACGTTAATAGGTCGAAGTTTTTATGTACACGGTGAGTGTCAACAATGACTTCTATCGGATCAGTTGATCCTTCCTTGAAAATAAATAAAGTATTTCCTGGCTCATATCTTTCTTCAGCAAAGTCTGTTTTTGAAATAACTCGTACTTCTCCTCTAATACCATGTGTATTGACTATTTTGCCAACATTAAACCATTTTTCAGCCATATCTATCACCTCAGGCGTATTTGATCTACTATACCATCTTTTATAACAATGCTCTTTTCTTTCATTAGTTCATCCCAATTGTCACCTATAGTTAAATCAATTATAGCATCTACTTCTTTTTCTTTTATTTCACTTCCGATTGGCAATGTATGTACCTGCTCTAACTGAAACTCAACCAGCTTGATTTTTTCACGTCGTTTATCTATTTCTTTTAAAAATTGCGTTGAAAGCTGCTTACTTGTTTTCTCCACCTTTTTATATTCAAAATACAGTTGATCACATTCTTGTTCGATTAATTTTTTTCGCGAAGAAAATTCTTTTATTAATGATTGCTTACTAGTTTCCGTTATCATTTGTTTAACTGTCACACGGTGGAGTATCTTCATTATTGTTCCTCCCCTTTTAAAGCTTAATACCTACTAAAGCGTAAGCACTCACCAACTTTTATTAAATGTTGTAAAGTTTTACTCATACTATCACCCATAAAATTCATATAATTTCCGATAGTACAAAAAAAGGGGAGGAACCTCCTCACCCTTTTTTAGTCGTTAATCTCTAGTTGGATTCGTTTAGATGAATTAGATCCCGCTGCATAAACAACAGTTCGAATGGCTTTTGCGATCCTTCCTTGCTTACCAATCACTTTACCGATATCATCCTTATGAACAGAAAGTCGAAATATCATTTGATGTCCTTCTTCATGTTCAGTGATCTCAATCTGATCTGGCTTATCAACAAGCGGCCTCACAATTGCTTCGATTAACTCTTTCATCTCAACAGTCATTACTTGCTGTTTTTAGCGTTATGGAATTTTTCCATAATGCCTTCGTTAGAGAACAAGTTACGAACTGTATCAGATGGTTTTGCACCATTTGACATCCATTTTAGTGCTAATTCTTCATTGATTTTCACTTCTGCTGGTTGAGCAACTGGGTTGTAAGTTCCTACAACTTCAATGAAACGTCCATCACGTGGTGAACGAGAATCTGCTACTACGATACGATAAAAAGGAGATTTTTTTGCTCCCATACGTTTTAAACGAATTTTAACTGCCATTTTATAAAGCACCTCCGAAAATGTTTCAACAAGATAGTATATTATCAAATAAGTTATATGATGTAAAGGTTTTTTTCTTGTCAGTTTTAAAAAACCTCTAAAAACAGTGTGAATTACTACATTTTTGCACAAAAATCATCTTACGTTTAGTAGATTTCAAATCCAGTTCATTACATAAACGGAAATTTAAACCCACCTTTTTTCTTACCTTTTGTCATGCTTGTCATTTGCTTCATCATTTTTTTCATATCTTCAAATTGCTTTAATAAGCGGTTCACTTCTTGAACTGTCGTACCGCTACCTTTTGCAATTCGCTTTTTACGTGAAGCATTCATCATTTCAGGATTGGACTTTTCAGCCTTCGTCATTGATTTAATAATAGCCTCAACATGACTTATTTGCTTTTCATCAACCTGTAGGTTTTTTAGTCCCTTCACCTTGTTTGCACCAGGTAACATACCAATAAGATCCTCTAAAGATCCCATATTGCGAACTTGTCCTAACTGTTCAAGAAAGTCATCAAATGTAAATGATGCTGTACGCATTTTTTGTTCTAGTTCTTTTGCTTTTTCTGCATCAACATTTGTTTGAGCCTTTTCAATGAGTGTTAACACATCACCCATCCCTAAAATTCTAGATGCCATACGTTCAGGATGAAACGCTTCAAGAGCATCCAACTTTTCTCCTAGACCAACAAACTTAATTGGTGTATTCGTTACAGAGCGGATCGATAATGCAGCACCGCCACGTGTATCACCATCAAGTTTTGTTAAAACAACACCGGTTAATCCAAGCTGTTCATTGAAACTTTTAGCTACGTTAACTGCATCTTGTCCAGTCATTGCGTCCACAACAAGGAAAATTTCATCAGGCTTGGCAATTTCTTTTACCTGTTCAAGCTCTTCCATTAGATTTTCATCTATATGAAGTCGACCAGCTGTATCAATGATCACATAGTCATGATGCTCTTGCTTTGCATGCTCTAATGCTTTTGTTGCAATTTCAACTGGACTTACTTGATCTCCCAAAGAAAACACAGACATATCTAATTGTTTTCCCAGTGTTTGCAGCTGCTTAATAGCCGCAGGTCGATAAATATCTGCCGCAACAAGCAATGGATTTCGATTATGTTTCTTTCTTAAGAGATTTGCCAGCTTACCGGTAGTTGTTGTTTTACCTGCACCTTGTAAACCAACCATCATAATAACTGTCGGTGGCCGATTTGATACCGCAATCTTACTTTGCTCTCCACCCATTAATTCGGTTAGCTCATCTTTAACTACTTTAATGACCTGTTGTCCAGGAGTTAAGCTTTTCATAACTTCTTGACCAACAGCACGCTCACTTACGCGCTTAATAAAATCCTTTACGACCTTGAAGTTAACATCTGCTTCTAAAAGGGCAAGGCGCACTTCGCGCATCATTTCCTTTACATCTGCTTCAGTTACTTTTCCTTTGCCGCGAATTTTGGCCATTGTATTCTGCAGTCGGTCGGCTAATCCTTCAAATGCCATAAATGCCGCCTCCTAATCTAATTTCTCAAGTTCTTGAAGCAAGACTTCATACTGATTATGATTTGCCACTTCAGCAGAAAATTCACGCAGTTTTGTCATGATCTTCTGTCGCTCTTGAAACTTTTGAAATAATAGTAGCTTTTCCTCATATTGCTCCAACATTGCTTCAGTTCGCTTAATGTTATCGTAAACAGCTTGTCTACTAACACTGTACTCTTCCGCAATTTCACCAAGGGAGTAATCATCTAGATAGTATAAGGACATATAGCTCTTCTGCTTAGGGGTTAACAACGATTGATAAAAATCAAATAAATACGTTAACCTCGTTGTTTTTTCAAGCATCATGCCTTTTCACCCCTTTGTTAAGTGAATTACCTTTACAACATATAAGTCTACATACGAAGCATTTTCTTGTCAAGTAGTATAAAGACATCTTGTAGAAAAACTTGTCTTTCGCCATGTCCTAATAGCTAAGTCATAATTTATTATACGATCACCCCCAAAATTTTCATCCTTTCTGATCATATAAAAAAGCTAACCAAGATTAAGGTTAGCTTAATAAGATTTTATTCTTTCTCTTGTTCTTCAATAATACCTGAGAACAGACCGTACACATATTGCTCAGTATGAAACTCTTGTAAATCATCCATCTTTTCACCTAAGCCAACAAATTTCACTGGTATATCCAATTCACCTTTAATAGCCAGTACAATACCACCCTTAGCTGTACCGTCTAATTTAGTAAGAACAATGCCTGAAACATCGGTTGCTTGTGAAAATTGTTTTGCTTGTGTCATCGCGTTTTGACCTGTTGTTGCATCCAATACAAGTAATACTTCATGCGGTGCTCCAGGGATCTCACGTTCTATCACACGTTTTACCTTTTCAAGCTCCTTCATCAAGTTTACTTTGTTTTGAAGACGTCCGGCTGTATCACATAATAAAACATCTACTTGTCTAGCTTTAGCTGCTTGGACGGCATCATACATAACAGCAGCAGGGTCTGAGCCTTCCGATTGTTTGATTACATCTACGCCAACTCTTTCTCCCCATACTTCCAGTTGTTCAATCGCTCCTGCCCTAAAGGTGTCTCCAGCTGCTAAAAGAACTGAATTACCCTCACTTTTTAATTTATGGGCTAATTTTCCAATTGTAGTTGTTTTCCCAACACCATTAACACCTACGAATAAAATAACATTTAGTCTGCCTTTTTCAAGGTTTAATTTGTTAACAGGTTCGTCGTCACTGTCACCTTCATAAATATCAATAAGTTTTTCAGAGATGACAGCTTGGACATCCTTTGTATCTTGGATGTTGCGTCGCTTCACTTCCATTTTCAACTCATCAATTAAGTCCATAACAGTAGCGACACCCACATCTGCACTAATTAAAAGCTCTTCAAGTTCCTCGAAAAAATCTTCATCTACTTTTCGATATTTCGCCACTAAATCATTCATTTTACCTGCAAAAGAATCTCGGGTTTTTGTTAAGCCCTCTTTAAATTTTACAGTTACAGCATCTGTTTGTTGAGTGATTTTTTCTTTTAATTTCTTAAAAAAACTCATTCTATTGTTCGTCCTTTCGGCTAAGATTGAACTAATTCCTTTGTCTCTTCTAATCTAACTGATACAAGCTTTGAGACACCTGATTCCTGCATCGTTACTCCATATAATACATCCGCTTCTTCCATGGTTCCTTTACGATGGGTGATGACAATAAATTGAGTTTCATGACTGAACTTCTTTAAATATTGCGCAAACCGATGTACATTTGCTTCATCAAGAGCTGCCTCAACTTCATCAAGTACACAAAACGGAACAGGGCGAACTTTCAGAATCGAGAATAATAGTGCAATAGCTGTTAATGCACGTTCTCCTCCAGACAACAACCCAAGGTTTTGTAATTTTTTTCCAGGTGGTTGAGCAACAATTTCAACACCTGTGTTTAACAAATCATTGGGATCTGTTAGCTTAAGTTCCGCTCTTCCCCCACCAAAGAGTGCTTGGAATACAGCTTCAAAATGTGATCGAATCGCATTAAAGGTTTGTTCAAACCGTTTTTTCATTTCATCATCCATTTCATCAATCACTAGGTAAAGTGTGTCTTTCGCTTCTAGTAAATCATCACGTTGCTCTGTTAGGAATGTAAAACGTTCTGAAACACGTTCATATTCATCAATCGCTCCTAAGTTTACCGTTCCTAACTCATCAATTGCAAGTTTGATCAGTTTAACACGTTTTCTCGCTTCATCCACTTCAATCTCAAGTGCAAATTTTTCTTTTGCTCCTTCAAAGGATAAAAAGTATTCCTCACGTAAATGATTTAAACGATTATCGAGTTCAACGTCCAGGCGGTTTAGCTTTACCTCTTCATCTTTAAGGATTTCTTGCAATTGCTTATCCTGACGTTTTATCTCTTTTAACTCGCTTTCTTCAAACTCAAGCTTATCTTGTAACTGAAGACGTTCTTCTCTTCTGCTTGCAATTAAATCGATTGTTTTATTTTTATCTTGAAGTTTTTTTGTTGCCGCTTCTTCCAGTTTTTCTTCTCCGGAAGAGCTTGACGTCATTTCATTTGATAGAAGAGAATAATCATCAGCAGCTTCATCATGCTTTTGTTGAGCATGGTTTAGATCTTCATGAATTCTTTCTACTTTTTCTTTTTGATTTTCAAACAATTGTTGTTTTCCGGCTAGGACAACTTTTAATTCTGTCAGTTCAGCCTGAAGCTCATCTTTTGAGGTTTGCTGTGTGTTTTTCTTTTCAGACATCTCCTCAATTTTTTGATCAAGATCAACTATTTTTGTTGACACTTCTTGAAGTTTAGCCTCAAGCTCTTTTTTACGACGATCAATCCGATCCTTTTCAGAATCAAACGCTTCTCTTTCTGAGTCATATAATGTTAAATGATCATTAACATTTTTTTCATTTAATTCAATTTCACGGATATCACTTCGTATTCTTTGTTCCTCTAATCTAAGGTTTTCACCTTTTGAGCGTAAATCCTCTAATTGCCTTTCTTGTTTTACAATGGTCTCCTTCGAAGACTTTACATCAATTTCGAGTTGTTCTGTTTTCTCTTCCATTACTGTCAGCTTTTCCACAATTTGTTCAACTTCGCGTTGTCGACTTAAGAGTGAATTGTTTTTTTGTTTAACAGCTCCACCAGTCATCGAACCCCCAGGATTTACAACATCTCCTTGCAGAGTTACAAGCCGATAACGATAATTCATTAATTTTGCAATATCATTTGCACCTTTTAGATCTGAGGTAACAATGACTGTTCCTAGTAAGTTAGCGATTATTGATTTAAATCTAGGTTCATACTCCACTAGACTTGTAGCGATACCGATAAAAGCCGGGTGATTTTGAATCATATTCAAATCATGCTTGTTGATAGCACGCTCTTTAATGACTGACAGTGGGAGAAACGTAGCTCTACCATATGAATTTTGCTTTAAAAATTGTATCGCTTTTCTTGCAGCACCCTCATCTTCAACAACTACATGCTGCATAGAGCCGCTTAAGGCAATCTCAATGGCAGTTTCAAAGTCTTTTTCCGTCTTAATTAATTCTGCTACAGCACCATGAATTCCTCCGAGTTTGTCTTTGGCCTTTAGAATTTCTTTTACTCCTTGAAAAAATCCAGCATAATCTTCCTGCATTGATTCTAATACTTCTTTGCGTGACCTAGTTTGTTGTAATAATTGATAGGCCTGATATAATGCCGATTCTTTTTTTTGATACGTATTTTTAAGGTTTTCTAGTTTGGCTGATGTGTCTCGGAAATTTTTTATTTGATCGGATAATTGTTTCTCAACCCGTGCATAGTTTGTTTCAATCTTTAATTTCTTTTCTAATATTTCAGAGCGCTCTACCACATAACGTTTATTTGATTCTAGCAATCTTTCATTTTTTCTTTCTTGTTGAGTTAATTGTTCATTTAAATATTGAATCTCATTTCTTGCTGTTGCTTGCTCATTAAGGAGTTCAAAGTATTCACTTTTCAATTCTTCAATTAGCTCTTCAATATTTTGATTATATGATAATGCCATCTTTTGCTTTTCTGATAATTCTTTTTTGATCCGTTCCAATTCATTTGAATAAACGTCAAGAAGCATTTCTTGTTCTGATTTTTCATGACGTAATTGGGCTATTTGCGTTGTATAGTCGGCTATTGTTTTTTCTAATTGAGCTTTATTTTGATGGGCATTTTTCTTTCTCTCTTTTAGAACTTCTTTTCTACCTTCAAGCTTTTCTAACTCCTCACTTGCAAGTAAAAGAACCTGTTGAAGGTCATTAATTGAGTCATCTAAAGCACTCATATGATCTTTCATCTGCTCGACTGCTGCTTCTTTTTTTTGCATGGTAGCTGAAAGGGTGCCTTCTAAGTCCTTGTTTTTTTCTACAGATTTAGAGAGACTCTCATATTTTTGATGTAGTTCTTCTATTTCAAACACTGTTAAAGCAACTTCAATCTGTTCTAGTTCTTCCTTTTGTTCTAAATAATCCTTGGCAATAGATGCCTGCATTTTTAAAGGTTCGACTTGTCCTTCCAATTCATGAAGAATATCATTTACACGATTTAAATTTTCTTGAGTTTCCGCAAGTTTATATTCTGCCTTTTTCTTCCGAGTTTTATATTTTAAAACTCCTGCAGCTTCTTCAAAAATTGAACGTCTTTCTTCAGATTTACTGCTTAGGATTTCTTCTACTTTCCCTTGGCTTATGATCGAAAATGCTTCTTTTCCTAATCCTGAGTCCATAAACAAGTCAACGATGTCTTTTAATCGACAGCTTTGTTTATTAATGAAAAATTCACTTTCTCCTGAACGGTAAACACGGCGGGTTACACTTACCTCATGATAATCAATAGGAAGAAAATGGTCTTCATTATCAAGCGTAAGGGTTACTTCAGCTACATTTAAGCTTTTTCTCGAATCGCTTCCGGCAAAAATAATATCCTCCATTTTTGCTCCGCGCAAAGATTTAGCGGACTGCTCTCCAAGTACCCATCTAATACCATCGGTTATATTACTTTTTCCACTACCATTAGGTCCAACTACTGCAGTAACACCTTTGACAAAATCTACGGTGACTCTTTCAGCAAAGGACTTGAATCCAACAATATCCAAACGTTTGAGGAACATTGTGATCCTCCTTACTTATTCTTTTTTCTAATGTTTTCGTCAATTGTGTTTTACATCATCGTAATTATGACAAACTCCTCCATATTTTATCATAATTTGTCGACATAACTTAAAATTTTTTTATCGTTAAAAGTTTTAAATAGATAAACCTTAAAAAGGACAACTCCTTCAATTTCGTATGTTGTTTATCATACGATTCTAAGGTTGTCCTTTTTACTTGATCCTACTTATTTATTTGTTGCAGTTTCGATAGTGCCTCTTGGGCAGCATGCTGTTCCGCTTCTTTTTTTGACTTTCCGCTACCTGTACCATACACCTTGCCATCCAAAGAAACAGTGGAGACAAATTCACGGTTATGTGCAGGACCTTTTTCATGAAGAATTTTATATTCTAATATTCCTTTTGTATCTCTTTGAACAAATTCCTGAAGTTGACTTTTGAAATCCATTACATGCGAAAAGGCTCCTTCATCAACTTTAGGAATAACAAACTTATCCAAAAATTGAACGACAGCATCAAGACCTTGATCTAAATAAAGCGCTCCAATGAATGCCTCAAATACGTCAGCGAGTAAAGCAGGACGAGAACGCCCTCCTGTCATTTCCTCCCCTTTACCAAGTAACACCAAGCTACCAAATGAAAGAGAATTAGCAAAACCAACCAGTGAAGGCTCACACACGATCGCAGCACGTAATTTTGTTAATTCTCCTTCACTCATCATTGGATATTTCTTGTAGAGGTATTGAGAAATCGTTAATTCAAGAACAGCATCACCTAGAAACTCCAGCCTCTCATTATCTTCATATGGTTTTTTTCGATGTTCGTTAACATATGAGGAATGAGTAAATGCTTGGTACAAGAGTTTTTCATTTGCAAACGCATGTCCAATATTCACTTGGAATTTTTTAAACTCTTCCGCTTTTTTTGCAAAAGAGCGTCTCTCTTTATAATTTATATGTCTTGCCATAGCTTGGACCTCCAATTTAAATACGAAAGCAACTCCATGTTTAAACTTGTATAAGACACTTCATAATTGAAGGTAATTGTCATTGTCCCCTTGAATTATGAAGTGGCTTATGACCTGAGCATGTGTTAACAGTAGTATACATCATGCTAAGAATAAAGCATAGAAGCCTGATACCAGCAAAAAATAATTTTTAAAGGCTAAAGAAAGGGGGAAAGTCCCGTAATACCTACGGGACTTCTTTAGCAACATTACTGTTGGCTATTTATGTAGTTAACAGCGTCACCCACTGTACCGATTTTTTCTGCATCTTCGTCAGAAATCTCCATATCGAACTCATCTTCAAGTTCCATAACAAGCTCAACTACATCAAGGGAATCTGCTCCAAGATCATCTTTAAATGAAGACTCTAATTTCACTTCAGCCTCATCTACACCTAAACGGTCAACGATAATCTTTGTTACACGTTCTAAAACATCTGCCATTTTCCTTCACCTCCCCTCAAGTATTATAGATGATTTTATTATGAAAAACTAGGTTTGTTTCTAGTATTTTATTTTAATCAGTTTTCTTCACTAGTTTTCCTTACCACGATCAAGGAAATACACAAAAATCACATCACCATTCCGCCGTTAATATGAAGAGTTTGCCCTGTGATATATTTACTTTTCTCCGAAGCGAGGAATGTTACTGCATTCGCAATATCACTTGGTTCTCCTAAAGCTGCCAATGGAATTTGTTTAAGTAAATCCGTTTTGATATCCTCATTCAACTCATCTGTCATGTCTGTTGTAATAAATCCGGGAGCTACAGCATTAACAGTAATATTTCTTGACGCTAATTCCTTGGCTGTTGTTTTTGTTAATCCAATTACTCCCGCTTTTGCTGCAACATAATTGGCTTGACCAGGATTTCCACTTACACCAACAACAGATGTAATATTAATAATTCGGCCATTTCTTTGCTTCATCATTTGTCTTGTAACTGCTTTTGTACAAAGAAATACACCTTTTAAATTTGTGTCGATAACTTCATCCCATTCCGAATCCTTCATTCTCATGAGGAGATTATCTCTTGTTATTCCTGCGTTATTTACAAGAATATCTAATTGCCCAAATTCTTTAATCACTTCTTTTATCATTTGCTGAACTTCATCACCATTAGACACATCGGCTTTAATAGCGATAGCTTGTCCGCCGCTTGCTTTGATTTCATCAACAACCTCATTAGCTTTCGCTTCGTTTCCAGCATAGTTAACAGCAATACTAGCCCCATTCTTTGCAAGATCCAATGCGATGGCTCTCCCAATTCCACGTGATGCTCCGGTAACTAGAGCAACTTTATTGCTTAGCATTAAGCTTCCCCCTTCATTTTGTCTACAGTTACGTGTAAAGATTCAAGATCAAATATATTATAAACCGATGCTGATCGATCATTTTTTTTCACTAATCCTGTTAACACTTTACCAGGTCCAATTTCGACAAATGTTGTCACACCATTTTGTACCATCGTTCTTATTGATTCTTCCCATCTTACAGGTGAGTATAACTGTTTGACAAGTAAATCCTTAATTTGCTCATGACTTTTTACCGGATTTGCTGTTACATTTGCAATGATTGGCGTAGACGCATCATTAAACGTAATTTCAGATAATATCTGATCAAACTTTTCTGCTGCAGGCTTCATTAGTTCAGAATGAAACGGCCCACTGACAACTAATGGAATTGCTCGTTTTGCACCATTTTCTTTTGCAAGTGCTGATGCTTTTTCAACCCCTGCAGCTGTTCCGGAAATAACGATTTGTCCAGGACAGTTTAAATTCGCTAATTGAACTGAATCGCCATTTTCAGTTACATTGTTTGTGACCTTTTCCAATTCCTCTGCCGCCATTCCCAGGATGGCTGACATTGCCCCCTGTCCTGCAGGTACAGCCTCATCCATATATTCTCCGCGTTTTTTCACAGCATAAACAGCGTCTTCAAAATCCAGTACACCTGCAGCAACTAGAGCCGAGTATTCCCCTAAAGAATGACCAGCAACATAATCAGCATGGATATTAAATTTCTTAACATATTCTAAAATGGCGATACTTGTTGTTAGCAATGCAGGCTGGGCATTATATGTTAATGTTAATGTATCTTGTGGCCCTTCGAAAATAAGTTCCTTTAATTTCTGTCCTAATTTTTTGTCGGCTTTTTCAAAAATTTCTTTTGACTCAGCAATGTCTTGGTAGAAGTCTTTTCCCATGCCAACTACTTGTGAGCCTTGACCAGGAAATAAAAAAGCAATCTTCGTCATCTTGTGTTCCTCCGTTTCCTATCCCTTTATTGAAGAGAGAATTGTACCGGATACATCATTTGATACCATTTCTCTTGATTGACGGATAGCATTATAAATTGCATTAGCATCCGATGATCCGTGGGCTTTTATCACAGGGGCTTTTAAACCAAATAGAGCAGCACCGCCATATTCAGAATAATCCATTTGCTGTTTGATTACTTTCAATTGGGGTTTCAACACACCTGCAGCAAGCTTTGAAGTGAAATTACTTGTTAAAGCAGATTTCAGCATCGAAAATACAGAAAGGGCTGTACCCTCGATTGTCTTTAGGGCGATATTTCCTGTAAATCCATCTGTAACGACAACATCTGCCACAGATTCCATCAAATCTCTTGATTCAATATTTCCGATAAAGTTAATATTCGCTTCTTTTAACAGTTCAAAAGTTTGCTTAGTTAACTCATTCCCTTTCTTATCTTCTGTCCCAACATTCAAAAGACCCACTCGAGGGTTATTAATACCTCTAACTTTTTCAGCATAAACCGATCCCATAATGGCATATTGAAGTAAATGTTCCGGTTTTGCATCAACATTTGCGCCTACATCTAAAAACAAAAAACCTTTACCATCCAGTGTTGGTAATGTTGGAGATAGTGCAGGCCTTTCAATACCCTCAATTCTTCCTACAACTAATAATCCAGCTGTCATGAGAGCACCTGTGTTTCCTGCTGAGATACACCCGTCTGCTCTCCCTTCTTTCACTTCATTTGCCATTAAGACCATTGATGAATTTTTTTTACGACGTACTGCTCGAACAGGCTCATCTGTTCCTTCGATTATTTCATCAGTATGTATAATGTTTATTCTTGTAGCATCTGTTAAATATGTTTTTATTTTATCTTCCTGACCAATTAGCGTGACCTCTAAATCGGGAAATGCAGCTATAGCTTTCATGACACCTTCAACTACCGATTTTGGTGCATGATCTCCACCCATTGCATCGATCGCTAGCTTCATTTTGTAACCTACCTTTGTGTTTGATTAGAGCGATACATTTCGAACTCACCAGAAAAAACCAATTCACTTCCTACAAAACTATTTACTTCTACCATTGTTCGTTTTTGTTCCGAATCATTTTTCACCATTTTTGCTTTGGCGATGACACGCTCATTCTCTTTGACTTGTCTTGTAAAATGAATATTCGCCTTTGCGGTTAATGCCAATTCATCATTTATCATTGCTACAGCCAGTGAGTTTGCTTGTGCAAATAAGTGGTGGCCCCTGGCAATTTGATTCCTGCTAAATACATGCTCTTTTTTAATTTCCAAAATAGAAATTGCAGACTCATCCAGTTGTAAGTCTATAACTTCTCCAATCACTTCTTCTATCGGTAATGCCTTTACTTCATCATCCAATTTCTTTTCAGCGACATGTTTTATTCGTTCCCTTAATTCAGGAATGGATAATTCTAACCTATCCAAGCGTATCGTTTGAATGCTGACTTGAAACTTCTCAGCTAGCTCTTCATCGGTTATGAATGGTGTGTTAGTAATTGTCTCCTGTAATAAAAGCTGTCTCTCTTTTTTACTTTTTCTCATGATATCAATGACACCGTCCGAACTATTAAGACTAGGTACTAATAGTAGTATATAGATAAAGAAAACAGATTGCAACTGTATTGCTATCTGTTTTCTTAGAAAAAGTTATTAAACTATCATTAATCCAGCTTTTCACCCTTGAGTATGCCTGATTGATGTAAGTATACTCTTAATGGTTCATATTTTTCTTCTTCCCAAAAAGCCTTCGACTGGATAAGTTCTGTTGCATCTTGTCTCGCCACTTCCAATGCACGATAATCATGTACCATATCTGCTACTTTAAAGATTGGCATTCCACTTTGTTTTTTCCCAAAGAAGTCACCTGGTCCTCTAAGTTCTAAATCACGTTCCGAGAGAACAAATCCATCATTTGTCTCTGTCATAATTTTCATTCGTTCTTTTCCAGTTTCAGATTTAGGATCTGCAAGCAAAATACAATAAGACTGTTCACTGCCCCGTCCTACCCGACCTCTTAATTGGTGGAGTTGAGAAAGCCCAAACCGTTCTGCATCATAAATAATCATTGTTGTAGCATTCGGAACATTGACACCCACTTCCACGACAGTTGTAGAAACCAATACATTTACTTCATTTTGACTAAAGCTTCTCATTACAGAGTCTTTTTCATCTGAAGAGAGTCTTCCATGCATGAGACCAATCTGAAATCTCCCTTTATAGTAAGAAGTCAACATACTGTGAACATCAAGAGCATTTTGGACATCCAACTTATCAGATTCCTCAATCAATGGGCAAATAACATAAGCCTGACGTCCTTTTGATAACTCTTTTTCAATAAATACGAGAATTCTCTCAAGCATCGAAGGTTTTACCCAGTATGTTTCGATTGCTTTTCTTCCGGCAGGTAACTCGTCAATTACAGAAACATCCATTTCCCCAAAAGCTGTTATAGCTAATGTTCTTGGAATCGGTGTTGCTGTCATAAACAATACATCTGTATGTTCTCCTTTTTCACGGAGCATTCGTCTTTGTTCCACACCGAAGCGATGTTGTTCATCTGTAATAACAAGACCAAGTTTATGAAACTTTATATCATCCTGGATTAAGGCATGTGTTCCAATCAATAGTTGAATCTCATTGTTTTCGACGTTTTCAAGCAATTCTCTTCTCTTTTTCCCTTTAACTGAACTCGTCAGCAATGCAACAGTTACATTATATGGCTCAAAAAGTTGAACTAGTGAATCAGCATGTTGCTCTGCTAAAATTTCAGTTGGAACCATGAGAGCCCCCTGATAACCGGATAACACTGCAGCATAAAAAGCGATAGCAGCTACAACGGTTTTTCCAGAACCAACATCTCCTTGTAACAATCGATTCATACGGTATGGAGATGTCATATCCTGTAAAATCTCATTCACCACTCTCGATTGTGCGTTTGTAAGTGGAAAAGGTAATGAATCAATAAATTGCTGGTGTTTCTCTCTTGAAAATTTATGCATAACCCCTTTTGACTGTTCACGTTGTATTTTTCTTAAAGCTTGCATTTTAAGTTGAAATAATAGAAATTCCTCATACACAAAACGTCTGCGCGCTAACTTTAAATCTTCCTTTTCATGGGGCGTATGAATTGTGTAAAGTGCTTCTCTCCTGGTTAACAACTTATATTTTTGTAACAAATCATCAGGGAGAATTTCTTTAATATCATTTAAATATGCTGATAAGGCAAGTGAAACAAACTTTTTTATCCCTTTTACTGTAAGTTTACCCTTAATTGAGTATACCGGCTCTATGCCTGATTGTTCTTTCTTAGGACCGAACGATAATTGCTGGACGGTAATTGTTTGCCGATGCTTGTCCCATTTTCCAGTTACCGTAACAGTTGAATCAATGGTAAGTTTATTTTTAAAGTAAGGACGGTTAAAACAGACAACTGATAAAAGGTACTTTCCAACAAGTAAACGAAATGTTAGCCGTGAGCGTTTTTTTCCGAAAAAGGTTAGAGAAGCCTCACTATGTACCCTTCCTTCGACCGTTACTCGCTCATCGTGCTTAACATCTTCCAAGTCTCGCAGACTATTATCATCATATCGATATGGAAAATACTCCAGCAGGTCTTGAATTGTATAAATCCCTACATCATTCAATAATTCAGATGTTTCATTTCCTACACCTTTTAAAACGGAAATTGGTTCTAATAATTTATTCATCACCATTAAATTTGCGTCTTCCATAAGCCATAAGATCTTAGCTGTTGACCTGTAGGAGTCGCAGCTAACCCTCCTTAATTCAGTTACTTTAAGCGCAAAAGCAGTACTTGATTATCTTCAACATTGCTCGTCTACCCTTTTACTTTAAATAACGTTCTAATCTCATCTTCGCTATTGTTAACAGAACGGGAACATTCGTTTCCCACATTCTTATTTTAACAGATATAAGGAAAATCAGCATGTCTATAATTTGTGATCAGCATTACAAAAAATTGATATTGATAAACTCTTGTTAATAAACAACAAAAAACCCAGAAATCCGGGTTTTTGTTGTTTTTTATTCAACTGAAAATATATAGGAATATAAAGGCTGGTCCCCTTTATGTACTTCAACTTCTACGTCCTCAAACATTTCTTCAACAAATTGTAACAGCTGTTCTGTATCCTCTTCTGTTGCTTCTTCACCTTGAATTATTGTAACAATTTCATCATCTTCGGAAATCATCTCAGTGAGAAGTTTTTTAGAGGCAGCTAATTGTTCCCGATCTGTAATAACGATTTTACCGTTTGATATACCCATAAAATCGCCTTTAGCAATATCGAGTCCATCTATATTTGTATCACGTACAGCATATGTTATCTGACCACTCTTCACATGCTGCAATGCATCATTCATCAACCCTTCAACTTCCTCTGCCTCAACTGTTGGATTAAACGCTAGTAATGCAGCCATTCCTTGCGGCACTGTTTTAGATGGAATAACGATAACATTTTCTTCAACTACTGATGCTGCTTGTTGAGCTGCCATCACAATATTTGAGTTATTTGGTAAAATAATAATATTTTCGGCGTTTACGTCATGAATCGCCTTAACAATATCCTCAGTGCTTGGATTCATTGTTTGACCGCCTTCAATGACTTCATTTGCCCCAATACTTCTAAATAACTCTGCAATACCTTTACCCATTGAAACAGTTACAATACCATACTTATTTTTTTCGGCTTTCCTTACTATTGGTTCAGTCTGTTGGTGTTCCCCAACAATATCGGTATGTTGCTGTCTCATATTTTCTATTTTCATATTAATGAGATTTCCATATTTTTGCCCGTATGAAAGAACTTCACCAGGATATTCAGCATGTATATGTACTTTTGCCAATTCATCATCAGCAATAACTAATAGTGAATCACCAAATTCACTTAAGTCATTTCTAAACGTTTCTTCATCAAAAAGTGTTTTGTCAGCTTCAAAGCGGACCATAAATTCGGTACAATATCCGAACTCAATATCATCTGTATTTATATGAGCTTGAACACTCTTATGGTGCTCTGCATTCACAAGCTCATCCATAGATGGTGTTGTGACATGTGCGGTCGTAAGCTTTTCACCTTTTAGGACTGCTAAAAAGCCTTCATATACAAAAACTAAACCTTGACCTCCACTATCCACCACCCCTACTTCTTTTAATACAGGTAAAAGCTCAGGAGTGCGCTTCAGGGATGCTTCTGCTTCTTTTAAGGTTAACTCCATAACCTTTATGATAGATGTCTCTGTCTCCGCTACATGTACTGCAGCTTTTGCAGCATCCTTAGCAACAGTTAATATTGTCCCTTCGACAGGTTTCATAACAGCTTTGTAGGCAGTATCAACACCGGCTTGAAGAGCAGCTGCAAACTCAGATGCATTAATGGATGCTTTTTGTTCTATGGATTTAGAAAATCCTCTAAATAATTGTGAAAGAATCACACCGGAGTTCCCTCGGGCACCCATTAAAAGCCCCTTTGAAAGCGCATTCCCAACTTTCCCGATATGATCAGCTTTATTGTTTTTTACTTCTTTTGCGCCTGATGTCATTGATAGATTCATGTTTGTACCAGTATCTCCATCTGGAACTGGAAATACATTGAGCGCATCAACTAATTTTGCATTATTGGCTAGGTGGTTCGCACCTTGCAAAATCATCTCTGCAAACTGCTTACCATCTAAGGTTGTATTAGACACAGGTAGTTTCCTCCTTACTACGGGTTCGCAACACGAACACCTTGTACAAAAATGTTAACAGAATCAACTGCAAGTCCAACCGTCTGATCTAACGTATACTTAACTTTCGTTTGAACGTTATGTGCGACTTCAGAAATTTTTGTACCATAGCTGACGATTATATACATATCTATATTAATCGAATCGTCATCCTGACGAACGATTACGCCTCTGCTAAAGTTTTCTTTTCTTAGGATATCCGTAAGACCGTCTTTTATTTGATTCTTTGATGCCATTCCAACAATACCATAGCAGTCAATAGCTGCACCACCTGCAATGGTAGCAATGACTTCGTTTGAAATATCGATTTGTCCGTACTTTGTTTTTAATTCAATGGACATATTAGTTTCCCCCTTTGGAATTGTTCGCACTGGCTACAGTTATTTTACTATAAGCCCAGAAAATTTAAAAGCGATTATAAGTCCGAAGTATAAATACAAGTACTTCTATTATATACAACAATACTTAAAATACCATGTCAAGGAAAAATTCTTGAAAGACTATTGTAGAAGTATTGCATTCTAATGACAGTTATGATAAATTATTAAAGTATCTCATGGCTATGTACATGACTATTGTAAAATATGTAGTGTTTTTTTGTAGTAAGGAGGGAATAACATGGCACGTAAATGCGTTGTTACTGGTAGAAAAACTCGCTCAGGTAACTCTCGTTCACACGCGATGAACGCTAACAAACGTACTTGGGGCGCAAACCTTCAAAAAGTTCGCATCTTAGTTAACGGAAAACCAAAAAGAGTATATGTATCTGCTCGCGCTTTAAGATCAGGTAAAGTTGAGCGAGTTTAATTTATTAAGCTTACTCAAAAACTTATTCTCTTATCTTTGAGAATATAGATACTATAAAGCGAAACAAGAAAGAAGCACCGATAATTCGGTGCTTTTTTCTTAATCTTTTTTAAACGAACCGAGCATTGCTCGAACAATTCCTCCTAAAAACTTCGGTAGCTTAATCGTATAAAATTTCATTGTTTCCCTCCTCAACCAATCATTAAACAAGGTTAAAGCTTGTTCAAAGGTGCTAGAAGCGTCAAAAAATGTTATGAATCAGTTCCTAAGCATTATATTCAGTTCGCATATAAAAAATGACGCTATCTTGCTCATTGAACAACAAGTTAATCTCGGCTTCTTATCATTAATAATATGCCCTCTTGAAAAGAAAAAGTACCTACATCACCAATGAGTTCATTACTAATACATAATGTGGAGCCGAGCCTGATATGACAGTTTTTTAGTGGATATTTAAATCCATCTAATGTTAAACCATATATATCAGATGTTATGGCAATAAATGAGATATAGTCCCACTCAATTTTCCTCTTTACTTTATATGTACCTGATGTGTAGAGCGTGATTTGATTTTGTTGATCGATTATGTCAATTTTCGATAGAGTTGAAGTGGATTTTATAAGAAGGTGAATGTTCCCAAGTAAATGATCAAGCCTTCCTCCTGTTGCTCCAAAAATATAAATTTGATCCGGTTTTTGAGCAATTGCCCAATCAAGTGCTATTTCAGTATCAGTTTTGTCCTTTTCAGTAGGAAGTGTGTTTAAGTTCGGTATTTTTGTCTTTAAGCTTTCATGTTCTTTATACGATATTGAATCAAAATCTCCAAACGCATAATGTAAAGGTATGTTGAGATCTAATAGATAACGGGACCCTCTATCAATTCCAACCCAGATCATTTCATCTGAATGATATTTTGTTAAGTCTGCTAGGTTTTCTTTAGGTCCACCTGCTACAAGAGATATAGTTGTCATATATGTGCCTTTCACCCAATCTATATATAATATTAAGGATATTTTTCAGTTGGTAAAAAATAAGAAAAAAGCCTGACACTACTTTTGGTGTCAGAACTTTCATTCTCTTACATATTATCATCATAATCATATCTAAAACCATCTAATTGAGCGGTTTCCCCATTGTTTTTAAGCTTTTGTAATACAGTTTTATATTGTTCAAGTTCCTTGTAATCAGTACTGGAAATTGAAACAGCTTTTAATGCTTGTTCAATAATTACTATATCTTCTTTTGAAAAATTCATCGTAAAAGCCCCCAGTAATATTTAATTTAATCATTAAATAGGATGGTTTACTTTGTACGAATTTATTATTACTTAGGAAAGAACAGCTTGTTTTAACGTTTGAATAGCTTGTTGCCGATCAGGATTGTTGTAGATGAATGATCCTGCAACTAGAACATTCGCACCTGCTTCAACACATAATTTTGCTGTTTCTTCGTTTACTCCACCATCAACTTCAATGTCGATAGAAAGATTTTTTTCTTTTACTATGTTTGCTAATTGCTTTATTTTAGGTAAAACTTGAGGGATAAATGTTTGACCGCCAAATCCAGGATTAACTGTCATAAATAAAACCATGTCAACTTCCTCTAAAACATGAACAATTGATTCAATCGGGGTATGCGGATTTAACACAACACCAGATTTCACACCCTCAGATTTTATTAATTGCAGTGTACGATGTAAATGTGTACATGCTTCAACATGTACAGTTATAATATCTGCACCAGCTTTCGCAAATTCTCCAATGTATTGATCCGGTTTTTCGATCATTAAATGAACATCTAGAGGAAGCTTTGTAACGGGACGAATCGCCTCTACAATTAACGGACCTATTGTAATGTTCGGTACAAAGTGTCCATCCATTACATCAACATGGATGTAATCTGCCCCCCCATTTTCTACATCTTTTACTTCCTCTCCTAATTTTGCAAAGTTTGCCGATAAAATAGATGGAGCAATTTTTATCATACTTAATACCTCGGCTTTCTCTCTTTAATTTCTTCAACAAATGTTAAATAGTGATCATAGCGATACTGTGGAATTTCTCCTGCTTCAACAGCATTTTTCACTGAACATTTAGGCTCTCTTACATGAGTACATCCCCTGAATTTACAATCTCCACTTCTTTCTCTCATTTCAGGAAAGCAATAGGTAAGATCTTCTACCTCAATCCCTGTAAAATCTAAAGAGCTAAACCCTGGAGTATCAGCTACAAACCCTGTTCCTACGGGGATTAGTTCTACATGCCGTGTCGTATGCTTCCCTCGGCCAAGGTGGGAAGATATATCATTTGTTTTAAGCTCTAAATCAGGTCTAAGAACATTCAATAGTGATGATTTCCCCACACCTGATTGACCGGCAAATACAGAAATATGGTCATTAAGGAAAGGTAACAAGTCTTTATCTACCGTTGATTCTACTGTTGAGGTTAAAAGAACGGTGTATCCTGCATTTTGATAGTCTTTTGCAAAAGACTCTACTGTTTCTCTTACTTCATCAGAAGGAATCAGATCTACCTTACTTATAACAATAATCGGAATAATATCATTCGCTTCTATTAACACCAAAAAACGATCTAATAATGTTGAACTAAAATCCGGCTCAACAGCAGAAAAAACAAGGATCGCTTGATCAACATTACAAATTGGCGGTCGAACTAATTCATTTTTTCGTTCAAAAACCTCCAAAATATAACCTTCGAGATCATTTTCAGCCTGGTACTCAACCTCATCGCCTACAAGAGGTGTGATTTTATTTTTACGAAACACACCTCTACCACGACATTGAATTAATCTTTCCTTGTCTTGCACATAGTAAAAACCACTAAGAGCCTTTACAATTTTTCCACGTGACATGGAAAACCTCCTTGATGATCTTCATCAAAAATTTTTTTCATTCTCTAAGATAAAATGGGAGCATATTTTTTATCAGTTACTCATCTGCCGGGTATTCAATTTTTTCTGATGAGTGTACTTTTCCATCAACGATTATTTGATAATACGCATCATCTCCCGGGTTGATGGTGAAATTTAATGTTTCCTCTCGGGGACTGGTTATTTTAAATGTCCTATATATTTCAGAAATTGAGTGTTCTGCATCATCAATATTAATTTCAACAGTCAATTCTGCCCCTTCTTGTTCCGGTTCATACGGTATTTCAACTTTTCTTGTCACTGTTTTTGGCGGCATAGCTTTAGGACCAGAAGAATAAACTAACTTTAATGTTGTATCCTTTGGAACAACTTCTGTCCCGGGTTCTGGTAATTGAGAAATTAAATTCCCTTCAGGGACTGTATCAGAGTTCTCTTCTGATACATTAGGTATAAAACCATATTGAGTCACATATTCATCTATTTCAGACCTGTTTTTGCCAACTAAGTTTTCAATCTTAATTTGTGCAGGCCCCTTACTGACAACTAATTCTATTTCGGTTTCAGAAGGTACGACTTCTTCACCTACTTCGGGACTTTGTGAAATAATCCTGCCAGCTGTTTCATTTTCGTCTGTTTCTTCCGTTACCTTTATGTTTTCAAATCCTTTTAACTGAAGAATAGATTTAACTCTTTCAATCGAACGCCCCACATAATCATCTAAAACAACCTTTTCTTTTCCTGTACTTTCATATATGGTAATTAAAGAACCTTCTTTAACGATGTTATTCGCTTCGGGTTCAGTTTTAATAACATGTCCTTCTTCAATTTCTTCATCAGTCAAAAGAATAGGTTCCTCTCCGACATCAAAACCATGTTCAAGTAGGATAGTTACAGCTTCTTCGTATGATTCTCCGGTAAGATCCGGTACTTCTACGTCTTTCGGTAATAAGAATTCCGGTACAATAAAGAAAGCGGCAATAATTGAGATAATGATTACGATAAAAGTGGTAATAATAAATGTTGCGACCTTATTTTTTTTCTTCTTTGGCTTTTTTTCTTTTTTACCTTTTTTATCTTTTTTAGAATCATTACTTTGGATTTGTGGACTTTGATCGGACTGAACAGTTGGTTTTCTTACAATTGTATCGTCAGCCTTAAAATTCTCAATGTTTTCATTTGTAATGATAGGTATAGCTTTTGTTGCCTCTTCATCATCAGGAATAACAAAACGAGGCTCTGAAAGTCTTTTAACATCAAAAGCAGTTTCCAAATCATTTTCCAATTCTTCAACATTATCATACCGATGAAAAGGATCTTTAGCGGTTGATTTAATTATTATATTTTCAATACTTTGAGGGATGTCTGGATTCCATCTCTTTGGAGATGGTGTTTCCGACTGTAGGTGCTTTAAAGCAATGGAAATAGCAGACTCTCCATCAAATGGTAATCTACCAGTGAGTAACTCAAAGAAAACAATCCCGATAGAATAAATATCCGATTTTTTATTTGCTAACCCGCCTCTTGCTTGTTCAGGAGATAAGTAATGAACAGAACCTAAAACAGAGTTTGTCTGTGTGATCGTAGTTGCACTTAATGCCATGGCTATCCCAAAGTCAGTCACTTTCACATTCCCATGATGATCAATCAAAATATTATGTGGTTTAATATCACGATGTATAATTTGATTATCATGTGCGTGTTGAATAGCTGAAGCAATTTGAACCATAATACTTACAGCTTTTCTTGGATGCACAGGTGCAAATTGTTGTATGTACTGCTTTAATGTTTGTCCTTCTACATATTCCATCACGATATAATAAATGCCGTCTTCCTCACCAACATCATAAATGCTTACGATATTTGGATGAGCCAGGCTTGTTGCAGATTGGGCCTCTCTTCTAAATCGCTTGATGAATTCATCATCATTAGAAAAATCAAAGCGCAATACTTTCATTGCCACTTCTCTCTCTAGAATCATATCGCGTGCAAGATAGACATTTGCCATCCCGCCTCCACCGACCACTTCTAGAATTTTATAACGGCCACTAATTCTTTTACCTATTAGCACGAGTCTTCACCTAATTTATGTGCCGTCTTTTTTAGCATGATTAAAGAGATATTATCTTCTCCACCATTATCGTTTGCTAATTGAACCAGTTCATGGGCTGTTTTTGTAAGATCATCTGATTGAGACAATTCTTTTTCTAATATGTCATCTGTAACTTTATTGGATAAGCCATCAGAACATAGTAATAATATATCATTATCTTCCATTTCAATGGTTTTTAAGTCCAGATCAACTTTTTGTTCTGTTCCAAGTGCTCGTAAAAGAACATTTTTTCGAGGATGATGTTCAGCATCTTCTTTAGAAATCTGTCCTGATTTTACCAACTCATTTACAAGAGAGTGATCTTGTGTGATCTGATTAAAGCCACTATTATTTAATAAATAGCAGCGGCTGTCTCCAATATGGCCGATAGTAGCATATGTTTTTGTTACTAATGCTGTAACAATTGTTGTACCCATTCCTTGACATTCAGGATGGGATACTGAGTGCTCATAAACAGCTTTATTTACTTCAGCAACCTTTTGTAGTAACCAATTTTCTGCTTCTCCGGGTCCATTAATAGCAGGTTCTTCTTCCCATAGTGTCTTAAAAGTTGAGATTGTCATTTGACTGGCAACATCCCCTGCCAAATGACCCCCCATACCATCGGCAACTATTGCTAGAATACCGGCGTTGTTTTGAAAAAACCCTACAGAATCTTCATTATGTTGCCTAACTTTTCCCCTATCCGACAAAAAAACATGATCCAATATGGTCACCTCGTCTCCTCTTTACGCTCCTTAGCTCGAAGTTGTCCACACGCTGCGTCAATATCATGTCCCTGTTCTCTTCTAGTTGTGACATTTACACCGTGCTTTTTAAGCGTATCTTCAAATAATGTGATTTGTTCTTTTGGTGTACGTACGTAGTTTCTTTCAGGTACATAGTTTACAGGAATAAGATTAATATGACATTTTAAACCCTTTACTAACTTTGCAAGCTCTTCAGCATGCTCAACCTGGTCATTTTCTCCGCCAAATAACCCGTACTCAAAACTAACACGTCTACCTGTTTTGTTTACATAATATTTTACTGCTTCCATCAAGTCCGGAAGCTTATAAGCTCGATTTATCGGCATAAGTTTTGATCGCAATTCTGTGTTTGGTGCATGCAGTGAAATAGCAAAATTGATTTGCAGTTTTTCATCAGCAAATTTATAGATCTTCGGGATAATACCACTAGTCGATACAGTAATATGCCTTGCTCCGATATTTAAGCTCTTGTCATGGTTAATAATCTTCAAGAAAGACATCATTTCATCATAGTTGTCAAAAGGTTCTCCGATTCCCATAATAACAACATGACTAACACGCTCTTCAAATTCATCAAGTGCTTGTTGTACCTTTACGACTTGTGCTACGATTTCTCCTGCTTCAAGATTTCTTTTAAGCCCGCCTAATGTAGAAGCACAAAATGTACAACCAATTCTACAACCAACTTGAGTGGTTACACAAACAGAATTGCCATATTCATGTCTCATTAATACAGTTTCTATTGAATATCCATCATGAAGTTCAAACAGAAATTTTATCGTACCATCTTTAGATGTTTGTTGAATAATTGTTTTTAATGTTGTTAACGTAAAATGTTCATTTAGAAGTGTACGAAGACTTTTAGATAAATTGGACATATCATCAAAGCTGGTGGCACGTTTTATATAAAGCCAGTCAAAAATTTGATTTGCACGAAAAGCCTTTTCTCCCTGTTCTTTTAACCAATTTTCAAGCTCATGTAGTTCTAATGAATAAATGGAGGGCTTACTTTTTTTCTCCAAGTTGCTCTCTTTCGATCTTGTTGTATTTATCTGTTCCATTTTAACCCTTCTTTCGTAAACATGCTATATAAAATCCATCTGTCCCAAAGTAATGCGGAAGCAATTGTACCTCACCATGATGAACATAAGGATGAAGTTTTTCCGGAAAATTGTTTATAGCTGATTCATCCCGTTCAAAATTTGGGTGTTCATTTAAAAATGCTTCAACAACACCTCGATTTTCTTCTTCATCCACAGTACATGTACTATAAACTAACACACCATTTGATTTTAATAAAGGTGCAACAGATGCTAAAATATTCTTTTGTAGTTCTACCAGCTTAAGAACATCTTGTTGAGACTTTGTATATTTAATATCAGGTTTTCTACGTATCACACCAAAACCAGAACAGGGTGCATCTACTAGTATCCGATCAAAGCTCTCTTTTGTAAATCGATCTCCCGCTACCCTGCTATCCATTGTTTCAGCTTGAATATTTTTCAGGTCTAAACGATCAGCTTGCTGCTTTATCAGCTTTACTTTATGCTCATGAAGGTCTAGAGAATGAACAATGCCCGTACCATTCATTAATTCCGCTATATGAGTAGATTTTCCGCCTGGTGCCGCACAAGAATCTAGAATAGTCTCATTTTCTTTAGGGTTAAGAGCTCGTGCAACTAACATCGAACTTTCATCTTGAATTGTTATTAGTCCTTCAGAAAACGCTTCGGAAAGTGCAAGGTTTCCCTTCATTCCTTTTATAGCATCTACTGCTAAATCACCTTGCTCTACGGTTATATCTTTGCTTTGTAATTCGCTAATTATTTCATGAACTGATTTTTTTATTTGATTTACGCGTGCTGTTTGTGATGGTGCCAGCAAATTTGACTCACACATCTTTTCCGCTTCATCATAACCGAATTGTTTTATCCACTTTTGAACCAGCCATTTTGGGTGACTCGTTTTAATTGATAGTCTTTCAACAGGTTTTTTAATTATGTTAATATCAGGAATACCTTCCCGCTGAACAGACCTTAACACTCCATTCACAAAGGAAGAAATTCCTTTGTGGCCTCTTTTTTTAGCAATTTCTACTGCTTCAAAGAAAATGGCACGCTCCGGAACTCGATCTAAATACACCATTTGATAGATTGAAATTCGCAGCAATACTCTTACCCATGGCTCAATTTTTTTTGCCTTCTTTAAAAAACCCTCTAAATAAAAATCAAGTGTATCTCTTCTTTGTAAAGTACCATACACTATCTCTGTTAAAAGAGAAATGTCTTTTGGATTTACTTGATGCTTTTTTATCATTGAATTTAATAACAAGTTGCTGTAGGCTTGGTTCTTTTCTATTTGTAATAATATTTCTACTGCAACATCACGTACAGTCATTTTTTTTTTGTTATTCATTGCCTAATCTTTCACCCTCATTCATGGTTGTACCTCGCAAGAATTCTTCTCCTGTCATCTTCTTTTTACCAGAAGGTTGAAGCTCGGTTATTTTGATCGCTGTTTTATTCCCTGTTGAGACAACGATCCCATCATCTTCTATCAACAGAATTGTCCCTGGGTTTGCATCTTCATTACTCTTTACCTTTTCTCCCCACCAAATTTTCATTAGTTGATCTTGATAGGTTGTAAACGATACTGGCCAAGGGTTTAATCCTCTAATTTGGTTGTAGATTTCTTCACCTGTCTTAGACCAATCAATCCGTTCTTGTTCCCTCTTTATATTGGATGCAAAAGTAGCTTTTGTATCATCCTGTTTCTGTGGTGTTATATTCCCCTTTAATAAAGGAGGCAGTGTTTCTAATAATAATTTCACACCTGCTGTACTTAACTTGTCATGTAATAAGCCAACAGTATCTCTTTCATCTATTTCAACTTCAATTTGAGTAAGAATATCCCCTGCATCAAGCTTTTCTGCCATATACATGATGGTTATACCTGTTTTAGTCTTCCCTTGAAGGATTGAATAATGAATAGGGGCACCCCCCCTTAATTCGGGTAAAAGTGAAGCATGAACATTGATACATCCATACTTTGGAGCTTCCAGAAGCTCTTTCGGTAAAATTTGTCCAAATGCAGCAGTAATAATTAGATCAGGTTCTAAAGCTAAAACATCCTGAACTTCATGACGAATTTTTTCAGGCTGAAGCACTTTTAAATTGTGCTTCTCTGCTTCAATCTTAACAGGAGGCGGAGTTAAGAGCTTTTTTCTTCCTTTTGGACGATCGGGTTGTGTTACAACACCAACAATGTTAAAGCCTTCTTCAATGAGGCTTTTTAAAATAGGAACTGAAAAATCAGGGGTTCCCATAAAAACGATCTTAGTCATATATGTCATCCTTCCGTGCTTTCTAATTCATCTTCCGTTATGTACCTTTCCACCTTTGATGTAAAAAGAATACCTTCTAAATGGTCTATTTCATGCTGTATCGCCCTGGCTAGAAAACCTTCAGCTTCTATTATTCTCATTTTCCCTTTTTTATTATAGGTTCTTACCTTTATGTAATCAGACCTGCTCACGTCACCATATAACCCTGGAAAGCTTAAACAGCCTTCCGGACCGGTTTGAATACCGCGCTGCTCTATAATAACAGGGTTTATTAATTCAATCGTTCCGTGATGATCATCAATATCAACAATCGCGATTTGCTTGGAAAGCCCTATTTGCGGTGCAGCTAATCCAACACCATCATTCTCAATCATCGTATCATACATATCTGCCAAAAGCTTTGAAAGCTTCCTATCAAAAATTTGAACCTTTTCACAAGGCATCTCTAAAACTTGTGCTGGATACATTACTATAGGTTTTACTGCCAAAAAAATACCTCCAAACAAAATAATTTCAATATTTAAGATAACTACATCATAGTATTAGGACTTAAATCAATCGTAATCATTAAATCATTTGAACTCATTTCCTGCTGAAAATGGTCGATAATTTTCCTTAACGTTTCATGTAAGTTTTTTTCCCGTTTGTATTTTACCATGCATTGATAGCGATATCTATCGTTGATACGAGGGATAGGAGATGCAACAGGTCCGAGAATTTTTGATTCATTTGATACATTTCTTCTTAAAAACTGAACAATCTTGTCAGTCACTGACACCACTTTTGTTATTTCAGGATGGGAAACTGTCACTAGGGCAAGGAAGTAGTATGGTGGGTATGCATGTGATTTTCTTAAAAACATTTCATGCTCATAAAAGGCATCATAATCATATTTACTTGCTAATTGAATACTATAGTTTTCAGGAGTATAGGTTTGAATGATGACTTCTCCAGGTAATTCATGTCTCCCTGCTCTTCCACTGACCTGTGTTAGGAGTTGGAATGTTTTTTCAGTTGCTCGAAAATCGGGCAAATGCAACATAGTATCTGCCGTTAGGACACCAACTAATGTAACATCCGGAAAATCCAGACCTTTTGCAATCATTTGAGTTCCAAGTAAGATATCAGCTTCTTTATTTCCGAATTTTGACAACAACTTTTCATGTGCACCTTTTCGACCAGTCGTATCAACATCCATTCTAATTATTCGAGCCTCTGGCATTACTTTTACTAATTCCTCTTCCACACGTTGAGTACCTGTGCCGAAGAAACGGATATGTTCACTTTGGCATTCGGGACATACATTTGGCATATGTTCCTCATGTCCGCAGTAATGACATTTTAGCTGCTGACCGAAACGGTGATATGTCAATGAAATATCACAATGAGGACATTGTATAACAAAACCGCAGTCACGGCACATGACAAATGATGAGTATCCGCGTTTATTTAAGAATAAGACCGATTGTTCATTTTTTTCTAACCGATCTGTTAGCTTTTCAATTAATGCTGTTGAAAACATCGATCTGTTTCCATTTCTAAGCTCTTCTCTCATATCGATAATTTCAACCGACGGCATTGATCTTTTGTTTACACGTTCTTTTAATGTTAACAGCTTGTAAACATCCTTTTGCGCTCGTGCAAACGTTTCTAATGTAGGTGTCGCACTGCCCAGTACTACAGGGCAGTGATGAAATTCAGCCCTATATATAGCCACATCCCGAGCATGATAACGTGGATTTTCTTCTTGTTTATAACTAGATTCATGCTCTTCATCAATGATAATCATCCCCAAGTTCTCAAATGGAGCAAATATAGCAGATCTTGCTCCAACAACTAATTGCACTTCTTTTCGTTGTATCTTTCTCCATTCATCATATTTTTCCCCTGTTGACAGTCCGCTGTGAAGTACAGCGACCTTAGAACCAAACCTACCCTTAAAGCGATTGACCATCTGTGGCGTAAGTGAAATTTCAGGTACTAAAACGATTGCTTCTTTACCATTATTTAAAACTGCTTCAATCGATTGAAGATATACCTCTGTCTTCCCACTTCCTGTTACACCATACATAAGAAACACATGGTGATCATCATTTTCTACTGCCGAAAGGATGGGTGCTATTGCCTGCTGCTGTTCATTATTTAATGGCAAAGCTTTTGTTTTCTCAAAAAGACGATCTTGATAGGGATCCCGATACACTTCTTTATATTCTTCTACTAATATACCTTTGGAGATCAATGTCTTTAGTGTCGAATCTGATACATTTGTTACAGCTAATAAATCTGCAACAGGAATGATACGAATGTCATTTTCCTTGAAATACGTCATTACTGTTAGTTGTTTCTTCGCATTCGTATTAACTGCTTTGATTTTTTCAGCCAATTGATCAATCGAACAGTTAAGTTTTACCATTCTAATCTTCTTTTCTTTCCCTTTTTGCTTTACCTTATAAATCAGTTCGAGATAACCGTTTTTAATATCCTTTTGAATGACCCGAAGAGGAACTGCCTGTTCAATTTCTTTCATATCAACTTGATTTTTTTTGTTAAAAAAGGGTTGAAGTTGTTCCGATAAATATTCAATAGAATGATCTGATGTAAGAGATACAATTTTTTCATATTTTGCCTTCATTGCTGCAGGAAGCATTGCCTGAAAAGCTGAAATTTTAAAGCATAGAGTTTTTTCAGTTAACCAATGTCCCACCTTTAATAATTCCGGAGTAAGGCAAGGTGTTAAATCTAAGCATTCAGAGATTGCTTTTAGACGGTCAAATTCAGAAGAATTCTTTGTCTCCACAACAAAGCCCTGTACTTTTCTTGGACCAAAAGGAACGATAACTCTCATACCTGGTGTTAAAAAGTCTTGCCATTCTTCAGGAATTTTATAGTCAAAGGACCTGTCAGTTTGCATAGCCGGAACATCTACAATGACACTTGCATATTTCATTCCTTAACACCCTTTACTAAACTTTGAACCTTCTCAAGAAGCTTTCTTGCAACTTCTCTTTTTGTCAAAAGTGGCAGTTCAGTTTTAGTTAGATTCCGATCATAAATTGTTACGATATTTGTATCTGTACCAAACCCTGCTCCTTCAGTCGTTATATTATTTGCTACAATCAGGTCTAGGTTTTTGCTTTGCAATTTCTTTTTCGCGTATTGCTCAAGGTCATTTGTTTCTGCTGCAAATCCTACTAAAATTTGTTGTCTTTTTTGCCTTCCCAGCTCTTTTAAAATATCTGTTGTTTTCTCCATCTCAATCACTAAATGGTCCTGACTCTTTTTCATCTTTTGTTCAAAGGTATGAATAGGACGATAATCGGCGACCGCTGCAGACTTTATCACTACATCAGTATTAGGATAGTAGTTCATCACCTGCTGATACATCTCATCTGCTGATTCAACTCTAATTACATCAACATAATTAGGGAAGTCAACAGATGTTGGACCTGTAATCAATGTAACATTTGCTCCTAATTTCGCCGCTTCTTCAGCAATGGCATAGCCCATTTTTCCTGATGAATGATTTGTAAAATACCGAACAGGGTCTACCTTTTCTCTCGTAGGTCCAGCTGTAATTAGCACTTTTACGTTTTTTAATGGTTCACCATGTTCTTGCTTCTCAAAGTAGTTTGATACAAGAGTTAAAATTTTTTCTGGCTCCTCTAATCGTCCTTTTCCTATATAGCCACAAGCTAAAAACCCTTCACTTGGTTCAATAAATTCATACCCATAGTTATATAATGTTTGGATATTTTTTTGCACAGCAGGGTTGTCATACATATGGACATTCATAGCAGGTGCGATCCATACTTTTGCAGTAGTAGCTAACAAAGTTGTTGTTAACATATTATCTGCAATTCCATTTGCTAATTTTCCAATAACATTGGCTGTAGCAGGCGCTACTAATACAAGATCTGCCCAATCGGCAAGATCAATATGTGCAATGACTTTAGAGTTTTTTTCATCAAAGGTGTCAAAAAAGACATCGTTTCGAGATAATGCTTGAAAGGTTAATGGTGAAACGAATTCCATAGCTGAATGACTCATGATCACTTTCATCTCTGCACCAGCCTGTACAAGTTTACTTGTTAATGCTGCTGCTTTATAAACAGCAATTCCTCCGCTCACACATAATAATATCTTCCTACCTGATATCATTTTTCCCACCAACTTTCATGTATCCTTTTTGTATGATTGAAACGAAAAGAAAAAGGATGACACAATAGGGTCAGCTCCCGCACAATAAAGCAATATATAGCTCTTCACTACAGGTAAAGTCTATATATTGTCTTAGTGGGATCTGACCCTAAGCTCTCCGTCATCCTCTACTACCGCTCATTATTTTTCAGTACGTTTATAATTAAGAAGTCCGGCGTTGATCTCTTCCAGTGCTTTCCCTACATACTTGAAAGAAACAGGTTTCTGAATTTGCTGATCACTTAGCTCCTGCATTTCTCGGGCGCGTTTTGCCGCTACTGTTACAAGTGTATATTTAGAATCTAATTTATTCATAAGTACATCAATAGAAGGGTATAACATTTTATTCAACCTCCAGAATTTTTTTGTATCTCGGTGCAACACGCTCACGGCGGCAATGTTCTGCCAGCACAATCGCTTTTATACGATCACATGCTAGTAAAACATCATCGTTTTCTACAACATAATCATAGGCATCCATCATAATAATTTCTTCTTTTGCCACTCTCATTCGGTTATTAATTAAGTCTTCGGATTCTGTTCCTCTAGTTACGATTCGGTTTTTCAGTTCATTTAAACTAGGTGGACTTAAAAAGATAAACAATCCTTCAGGAAATGCATTTCTTACTTGGAGAGCACCTTGAACTTCTATTTCAAGAAATACATCTTTACCTTCACTTAATGTTTTTTCAACGTAGTCAACAGGTGTACCATAATAATTCCCTACATACTCTGCCCATTCCAACAATTTATTTTGTTCAATCAAGGCTTCAAATTCTTCTCTCGATTTAAAAAAATAATCCACACCGTCAACTTCACCTTCACGTGGTTTTCTGGTTGTCATTGAAATAGAATATTCAAATGCCGTATCTTCTTGTGAAAATAGCTCTTTTCTAACCGTTCCTTTTCCTACACCTGAAGGTCCTGATAGGACGATTAATAATCCTCTTTCTTTTATCAATGCTTCTGTTCCCTACCCTTCATCTGATAGCTCATCTTTATTTGAAAGCCTTTGAGCAACTGTTTCTGGCTGAACAGCGGATAGGATGATATGATCGCTGTCCATTATTACAACTGCTCTTGTACGACGGCCATATGTAGCGTCGATTAACATACCTCTATCTCTTGCGTCTTGAATGATTCTCTTAATTGGAGCTGATTCAGGACTAACAATAGATATAATACGGTTTGCAGAAACAATGTTCCCGAAACCGATATTGATTAATTTAATGCTCATTCAAATGCTCCCCCTAATTAGGACAAAACTATTTTTGCCTTATAAGCCCTTTTATAATCAATGGTTGTTTGTGCTTATTCAATATTTTGAACTTGTTCTTTCAATTTTTCAATAATACTTTTTAATTCAACAACATTTTTTGCAATTTGGCTATCATTAGCTTTAGAACCGATCGTATTTGCCTCCCGATTCAACTCCTGAACAAGAAAGTCCAACTTACGTCCAATAGGTTCACTAAAAGTTAATGAATCTTTGAATTGTTGAATATGACTATGTATTCTTGTAATTTCCTCCATTATGTCAGCTTTATCAGCAAAAAGTGCCACTTCTGTAAGAATTCGATTTTCATCTAATTTCCCTGATATAAATTCTGCAACACGATTACTAATTCGTTCTTGGTAATTGCCGACAACAATTGGAGCAAACTTCTCTAACTGACCGTTAATCTGACTAAGCATAGTCAACCTTTTCTTTAAGTCAGCAGCTAAATTCTCACCTTCAACTTTTCTCATTAATGATAATTCCTTTACAGCAGAGTTTACTAACTCCAGTATTCCATTTTCCAAAGCATTACTAGAAACTGACTCCTTTTGTACATCGATAGCACCATCTAAAGCAAGTATATGCTGTAATGAAAGTTGTTCATCAATTGAAAAACGACTTTTTATTTGTTGAAGAGAGGAAACATATTGATCTATTAAATCCCAATCAACATGAATGGATTTTGTTGTTAGAACTTCCCCTTCAACATTTATGTAGACTTCAATACGACCTCGGCTTATGGAATTTGATATGAGCTTTCTTATTTTATCTTCCATATTCATAAGCTGTTTAGGCATTTTTAACTGAATATCCAAAAACCGATGATTTACAGATTTCATTTCTACTGTAAATAGACAGGATTGAATATGCCTACTGGCACGGCCAAATCCAGTCATACTTCGTATCATTATGTATCACTCTCTTTCTAAGAAAAGCGGAAACGCTTGTTGGATAACTTTGTTATACTTTAAGGTAGTTTTACCTATTATTAAAGGATTAAAGTATGAGAAAAACGAAGGCTTTAACCATTAAGACTTTGGCGAAAAGACAAATTTTTCTTATATACAAAATAGCATGATATATTGTCAACAAGCAAAGGGGATGACTTTTTGGGTCACCCCCTTTAGGATTATAACATAGTCTTTGTGCTTTTTCTTGTTAAAAGTGATCCTGCAAGTAAAAAAGTTGGAATAGCTGATAGTCCTAGAATTAACAACCAATCTCTCGCTAATATAGGCAGAGTGTGGAAAATCGGTTGTAACGGCGGATAATAGATAACCACAAGCATGAGTAAAATTGAAGAAATAACAGCACCAATTAAGTACATATTGCCAAATGGATTTCGTTCAAAAATAGATTTTTCACTTCGACAGTCAAATACGTGAATTAATTGTGCCATAACTAATGTAGAAAAGGCAATAGTTTGCGCATAGGCAAGATCATCTGGGTTACGATAATAGACAATCATAAAGGCTGCCAATGTTACGATACCAATTAGGAATCCACGTGATACAACTTTCCATCCCAGCCCTCTCGCGAAAACTCCTTCTTTAGGGTGTCGCGGTTTTCGATTCATTAAATCCCCTTCAGGTTTATCCAATCCTAGCGCCATAGCAGGAAGTCCGTCAGTGACTAAATTAACCCAAAGAATTTGAATTGGAACCAATGGCAAGGGTAGTGCTAATAACATAGCAAAGAGCATGACCAATATTTCTCCAACATTTGATGCAAGGAGATAGCGGATGAACTTACGTATGTTTTCGTAAATATTTCTACCTTCTTTTATTGCTGATTTTATTGTGGCAAAATTATCATCAACCAATATTAATGAGGAAGCTTCTTTTGCCACATCAGTACCGGTAACTCCCATAGAAATTCCGATATCTGCAGCCTTTATCGCAGGTGCATCATTTACACCATCACCGGTCATCGCTACAATATGACCTCTGCTTTGTAGTGCTTTAACAATTTTCAGCTTATGTTCAGGTGAAACACGAGCAAACACATAAACATCATCAACAATCTCCTCCAGCTCTTCGACAGAAAGGTCTGACAAATCCTTCCCTTCCATCACTTTCCCATTTTGAGGGAGGATATTAAGTTGTTGTGCGATTGCCTTCGCTGTAATGATATGATCTCCAGTAATCATTACCGTTTTAATTCCTGCATCACGACATTCTTTCACAGCTTGTTTTACCTCAGGACGCGGTGGATCAATCATACCTTGTAAGCCAATAAATACGAGGTCTCTTTCCGCTTCAAAGCTTGTATTAATTTTCTCATTGGATTTTATAGGTTTAAACGCCACAGCAATTGTTCGTAACGCTTGGGAGGCTAGTGATTCAATAGCTTGCTTAACTTTAGTATCGTATTTACTATTAAAATTCTCTTGCCGTTCGTTCCATAAGATATATTTTGAAACACCTGCTAAAACATCTGGAGCACCTTTCGTTACGACAAATTGATTACCCGATTTATCTCGTACAATAACACTCATCATTTTTCGCGATGAATCAAAAGGGAATTCATCTATGACTTCAAAATTTTTCAGTAACGTTTCTTTTCTTAACCCTGCTTTCATTGCAGCGACTAATAGAGCTCCTTCTGTCGGATCACCATCCAGTTGATATTGTCCATCATTTTCTTTTAACGTTGCGGTATTACATAATGAGCCAAAGGTTAAAATTTGCTGTAGTGTTCTTGTCTTTGTTGCATCAACCGGTTCACCATCCCTTAAAAATTCTCCATGTGGATGGTATCCTGTCCCGGTAATATTCCACACTTGATCACCTGACCATACATGTGTTACCGTCATTTTATTCTGTGTCATTGTCCCGGTTTTATCTGAACAAATAACAGAAGCACAGCCTAATGTTTCTACTGCAGGAAGTTTGCGTACGATCGAATTTTGTTTGATCATCCGCTGAACACCAAGAGATAATGCTACCGTTACAATAGCTGGAAGCCCTTCTGGAATAGCAGCAACGGCTAATGACACACCAGCTAAAAACATATTATAAAGATCATGTCCTTGCAGAACCCCAATACTTACAACCAGTAATGTCAAAAATAAAGCGACAACAATTAATATCTTCCCTAATTGTTCTAACCGCCTTTGGAGAGGAGTTTCCATTGTTTCAGCATTCTGAAGAAGATCAGCAATTTGTCCCATTGCCGTACTCATTCCTGTTCCAATCACGACCCCAATACCAGAACCTCTTGTTACAAGCGTTCCCATGAAAACCATGTTTGTTAAATCACCGAGGCCAACATTTTCACCTGCTATCGGCTGCGTTGATTTTTGGACAGGTAAGGATTCTCCCGTTAGGGCCGATTCTTCCACCTCTAAACTCTTTGTGTCAATTAATCTCATATCTGCGCCAATTCGATCACCACTCGTAAACTTAACAATGTCACCAGGTACTAATTCCTTTGAAAGAATTTTTTCCCACTTACCATCCCGTAACACAGTTACTTGTGGAGCAGATAGCTCTTTTAAGGCTTCTAAAGAACGTTCAGCACGTCTCTCCTGAAAAAAGCCTAAAACACCATTTACAATCACTATTGCAATGATTGCAATGGCATCAATGTATTCTCCTAAAAGTCCTGAAATTAATGTTGCTGCAAGTAGTACAAGAACCATAAAATCTTTAAATTGATTTAGAAATATAATAATAGCTGAAGGTCGGTCAGCTTCTTTCAATTCATTAAGCCCAAATTTCTGTGTTCTTTTTTGTACCTCCTTATTCGTTAATCCTACATCACGATCTGAATGAATGGTATCCATTACTTCATCTGATCTCATTTCATGCCACTTCATGAATCACCTACACACCCCTTTAAGACGAATTTTTCACTTTCAAGGACTCTTTTTCATTGATTGACCTTGTAGTTGCCAAGCCTATAAGACAACTTATTCAGCCTCGTCCTAAAACATGCTATAATCATGTAGAAAAGTTATGAAGCAGTAGCTATTCAAGCCTGAAAGGTAAAAAATAACGTTCATGACCTTTTATCTCAACATAATGTCTTTATTAGAAGGAGTTATTGCCATGTCATATGATGGTCTATTTACATATACGATTACAGAAGAGTTAAGAAATGTACTCTTAAATGGAAAAATCACAAAAATCCATCAACCCTATAAATATGATTTGATCTTTCAAATCAGATCAGGAGGAAAAAATCACAAGCTATTTCTCTCTGCTCACCCTAGTTACGCTAGGCTCCATTTAACAAATGAAAGTTATGAAAATCCTAGTGAGCCTCCTATGTTTTGTATGCTGCTTAGAAAGCACTTAGAGGGTGGTGTTATTGAGCATATTGAACAACCCGGACTGGAAAGAATCATCATTTTTGATGTAAGAAGTCGAAATGAACTCGGTGATGTGAGCATTAAGCGATTAATGATTGAAATCATGGGAAGACATAGTAACATTATTTTGGTCGATAGAGAAAGAGATATGATAGTAGACAGTATAAAGCATCTATCGCCTGCAGTTAACCGACATAGAACTGTATTACCAGGTCATCCATACGTATTACCGCCGGAACAAGGGAAAACAAACCCATTTGAAGCTAACGAAGAGCTTGTTCTAAAGAAATTAGATTTTAATGCAGGGAAAATAGATCAGCAGATTGTTCAGCAGTTTTCAGGAATTTCTCCTTTATTTGCTAAAGAAGTAACTCATCGTGCCGGTCTTGTTAATCGTAAAACAGTTCCGGAAGCTTTTTTAACACTTATTGATGAGATCAAGGAAAATAGAATCACTCCGGGCATCTATGAACAAAATCAAAAAGAACTATTTTATATGATCAACCTTACACATTTAACAAACATGAAAAACAAGACGTTTTCAACGCTATCTGAACTCTTAGATCGCTATTATTACGGAAAAGCAGAAAGAGATCGTGTAAAACAGCAAGGAAATGACTTAGAACGCTTTATGGTAAATGAAAAGAAAAAAAATGAAAAGAAAATTAAAAAGTTAGCTGCAACATTAGACCAAGCTGAAAAAGCAAATGAATTTCAATTATATGGTGAGTTACTTACAGCCAATATATATGCGATTAAAAAGGGAGATAAAGTAGCTGAAGTCATTAATTATTATGACGAAGAAAACCAATCGATTCAGATTCCGCTTGACCCGCAAAAAACGCCTTCAGAAAATGCTCAAAGATACTTCTCGAAGTATCAAAAAGCAAAAAATTCAGTCGAAGTTGTGCATGAACAAATTCAGTTAGCACTAGCGGAAATTAATTATTTCGAAGGGTTGATTCAACAAATTGAATCAGCTTCCCCAAAAGATATAGAGGAAATTCGAGAAGAATTAATGGAAGGTGGTTATTTAAAACAAAGACAGTCACGTCATACTAAAAAGAAAAAAAACCTTAAGCCAATATTAGAGCATTATCTTTCATCTGATGGGACAGAAATGATCGTAGGGAAAAATAACAAACAAAATGAATACCTGACAAATAAACTTGCTGCACGTGATGATGTATGGCTTCACACAAAGGATATTCCGGGTTCTCATGTTGTGATTCGAAGTAGCAACCCATCAGAACAAACGATAATTGAGGCAGCAAATATTGCAGCATATTTTAGTAAGGCCAAAAGTTCCAGTTCAGTTCCTGTTGATTTTACGGCAATAAGACATGTTAAAAAACCTAGTGGATCAAAGCCTGGTTTTGTTATTTATGATCATCAGCAAACAGTCTATGTCACTCCGAATGAAGATCTTGTCTTTCACTTACGTAAAAGTTGATTTTAAAAAACACCGTCATTCTTAGGCGGTGTTTTTGTATTTATTTAATTTTCTTTTTACACCTTCGTTTGGTAAGATGATATTTAGATGCTTTCAATTATTTCCATTATTTTATTTTACTAATGCCTACACAAAGTAAAAGGAGTGATATTTGATTTGAATAAAAATATTGCGTATGTATATATCCTTTCTGGTGCGGCATTATGGGGTATGATTGGCTTATTTGTAACGTTTCTTTATGAAGCTGGCTTTTCTCCGACGCAAGTTGTTTCGATTCGTGCAATATCTGCCTCTATTTTTCTTTTATTCTTTGTTTTTTGGAAAAAGAGAGAAGCCATTAAAATAAAACTTTCTGACAGCAAATATTTTGTAGGAACAGGTGTAATTAGTATCGTTTTTTTTAATTGGTGCATGTTTGAGGCAATAAAAGAAACTTCAATTTCAGTATCAAGTGTACTCCTGTATACCGCTCCAGCGTTTGTTATGATTTTCTCTAGATTTTTCTTTAAAGAACTATTTACAATCAGAAAAATTTTAGCGCTCATTATTACCTTTATTGGTTGTATTCTTGTTATTGGACTTTTCCAAAACACAAATGAGTCAGTAACTATTTATGGTCTTTTAGTAGGATTAGGATCAGGTTTCTTTTATGCGTTATATAGTATTTTTGGTAAATTTGCCCTTATAAAGTATTCTTCTGTAACTGTGACAACCTATACATTTGTTTTTGCTGCTATTGCCATAACTCCGTTTAGTGGACTTTGGCATGTTGGAACTATCTTTACGAATCTAGAAGTTTGGCTTTCAATTATTGGACTTGGCCTTTTCTCGACACTGTTAGCGTTTTTGCTCTATACCAAAGGGTTAGAGAGTGTTGAATCAGGTCGAGCCTCAATCCTGGCAACAGTAGAACCAGTAGTCGCTACTTTAATTGGATTCCTCGTCTTTCAAGAAAAGTTAAGCGTAGGGCAATATATTGGTATTATTGCTGTTATTATGGCTGTATTCATTGTTCAAGAAAAGAAAACAAATCATACTGACATCAAGCTGCAAACTTTAAAAAATGATATTTAATAAAAAACGAGGAATATGAATCTGTGATATTCATCTCCTCGTTATTTTTGTTGCTTATTTAGCTGTCTTTGATCATATAACCGATCGAGTTCGTTAATATATTCTTCGTCAAATTGACTTGATAGATGTTCACAAATTTCTTTTGCCCGCTTTGGACTAGCTCCATTTGTTGAAACTGAAATGGAAAGTCTCCCCTTTTTCACTGACTTAGGTACTATAAAATTCCCTTTCGTCATATCACTTGCTACATTTACCAACTGGTGATTATTCACATTCTCAGCCACCCACTCGTTTACGGCAGGGTCATTTGTAGCAGCAACAATAATAAATGCTTGCTGTAAATCTGAAAGTTCGACCTTTTTTTGCTTCCATAAAATTTGCTTTTTTTGACTTAAATCTTCTATATCATTAATAATTTCAGGGCTAATAACAGTTATATTTGCTCCTTCATCTAAAAATAATAGAAGACGTCGATAAGCAATTTTCCCTCCACCAATAACTAAAACTTGACGATTGTTTACATCAATGTGAAGAGGCAGCATTCTACTTCTCCCCTTTAAAGGTATATGATCCATCACGGTTGTCAATTGCTTCTAGAACACGCTTTGTAAAAAGATCCAGAAGAATTGGGTGTGGTCCAAGATAGGAACAAACTTCGATATGACGATCGTCCCAATCAAATGCTTTTATTGTTTGATCGATCTCTTTTTTTAATAAACCAGTAAAAATTAAATACGGAATAATAAAGATTGATTGCTCTTTTGACTGATGAATATCCTCGATCATTTTCTTAAAACGTGGTTCTGCGGCTGTTAAAAAACAAGTGTATACTTTTTTTATTTCTGATCTTTCTTGTAAATAAGAAGATATTTTGTTCAAGTCCCGGACAACATCTTTATCACTACTTCCTCTACCTACAAGAACAGCAATGGAAGAGTTCGTTAAGGGGGATTTTTCATTTACCTTGTCCAATAGCATATCAGCAAGGAGCGGATCTACTCCTATCGGTTTACCGTACGTCACATGTACATTCGGAAATGCTGCTGATACATGGGCAATTTCTTCAGGAATATCACTTTTAGCATGTGCAGCTGTTAATAATAATAGCGGAATAACTGCAATAGTTGTTGCACCCTGCTCGACACATGTTTTAAAGCCATTTTCAATCGATGGTTCAGCTAATTCCAGAAAACATACCTCTTGAATTGGTGCATGAATTCTAGGTTTGACCTTTTCAATAAATTCAACTGCCTCCCTACGAGCTTTAGGAACTCGGCTTCCATGACAAACATATAAAACAGCTTGCTTCATAGCATTAGAGCCTCACTTTGTTCATATTCTGAGATCATATTCTCATACCAACTGAGATGTTTTCTTAGCGAAACCACTTCACCTACAATAATCATACTTGGATTCGTAACTTTTTGTTGGATAACTTGATCATAAATATCCTCAAGAGTTCCTGTTACTGTTTTTTGAGAATTTGTTGTTCCCCAATGAATAACTGCAACAGGTGTATGTCTATTTCTTCCATGTTTAATAAGCTGTTCTTGAATATATGGCAAATTACCAACACCCATATAAATAGCAATTGTATCGATTCCCTTTGCTAATGATTCCCATTTAATATCTTCATCATTACCTTGTTTTTTATGCCCCGTAACAAAAGCAACACTTGCACTTAAATCCCGATGAGTAACTGGAATGCCTGCATAAGCAGCTGCTGCAACACCCGAAGTAATTCCCGGTATGATTTCATATGGAATACGGTGTTTTTTTAACGCTTCAGCTTCTTCTCCTCCACGTCCAAAAATAAATGGATCTCCACCTTTAAGTCTTGTCACGATCTTACCCATTTTTGCATAATTGATTAAAAAGTGATTTATCGTTTCTTGCTTCATTGTATGATAGTTTGGTAGCTTCCCACAATATACAAGCTCACAATCTTTTTTTGCATGTTTAAGAATTTCCTTATTTACTAATCGATCATATAAAATTACATCTGATTGTTGAATGCATTTTAGAGCTTTAATCGTTAATAATTCCTCATCACCAGGTCCAGCTCCAACTAAAAATACCTTTGACATGAGAAAGCTCCCCCCATCTTTTTACTGAATAGCAAGATATTTTTTAACGTAAATGAAAGTAATAGCAATTGGCCTCAGCCAATTGCTATTATCATTAGAAAAACTTGGCTTTTCGACGTCCAATGGCGAAAAGCCTTAGTTTTTCTCATACTATCATCCTTAAATTCTTATAATTTCTGATAGTATTAACATATTAATTTTGAATTAAGTCTTTTTCTAATAGAAAATTAACAATTTGCTTTACAGATGCTTCTATATCTTGAGATTCAGTATCAACAGTTATAGCAGGATTTACCGGCTCCTCATATGGTGAATCTATACCTGTGAAATGCTTAATTTCATTATTTCTCGCTTTTTTGTATAAGCCCTTCGGATCACGTACTTCACATTCATCTAGTGAGCATTTAACATAAACTTCAAAAAATTCATTATCAGAAAGAATGTCTTTTACTTGTTGTCTGTCCTCACGGAATGGTGAAATAAATGCAGTTAGCACGATTTGGCCACTGTCTACAAAAAGCTTGGATACTTCACCGATACGGCGTATATTTTCTTTTCGATCATCATCTGTAAAACCTAAGTCTTTGTTTAGTCCATGACGGATATTATCGCCATCAAGAACATATGCCTGAATGTTTGATTCATACAAGTATCTTGCAAGTGCATTAGCTAATGTTGACTTTCCAGATCCCGAAAGACCAGTAAACCATAAAACATAGCTTTGGTATTTATTCTTTTCTCTTCTTTCTTCTTTTGTTACAGACGCATCATGCCACACAATATTATTCGCTGCCATGCTATATGTCCTCCTTTTTTAAGAATTAACCGTCTCTCTCATTCCTCTAATTAAAACTTCTACAACTTCTTTACGACTGAAAGTGCTTGGAGGCAGTTCTCCATTTCGCAGCATTTCGCGAACTTTTGTGCCTGATAGAATAACACGATCTTCTTTACCATGTGGACATGTTTTAGAAGAAGCCATACCTTCACATTTTGTGCAATAGAAGCTATGTTCAAAGAACATCGGTGTAATTCCTAGTTCATCAGCAGTAAAGTTTGAGAAGATCTTTTGTGCATCATATGTTCCATAGTAATCACCAACACCTGCATGGTCTCTGCCAACAATGAAGTGTGTGCAACCGTAGTTTTTACGGACTAGTGCATGGAAAACAGCTTCACGTGGCCCAGCATAGCGCATTGCAGCCGGGAAAACTGCAAGGTGTACACGATCTTCAGGGTAATAATTCTTTAACAATACTTGGTAGCTCTCCATACGGATATGCGCTGGAATGTCATCAGATTTTGTTTCTCCTACTAATGGATTTAAAAATAAACCATCAACTGTTTCCAGTGCAGTTTTTTGAATATATTCGTGTGCACGGTGAACAGGATTACGTGTTTGGAATCCAACAATTGTTTTCCAGTTTAATTCTTCAAATTTTGCTCGAGATTCTTTTGGATCTAAATAGAAATCAGCAAATTTCTTGTCTGGACGATTCACAAGTGTAATTTCTCCACCTACATAGACATTTCCACGTTCAAACATTTTTTTCACACCAGGGTGTGCTAAATCATCTGTACGATAAACATTTACTGCTTCCTTTTGTTTATCAGGTGTAAAAATATCCGAAATGTTAATTGTGCCATATGTAACTTGGTTTGACACAAGGCGAACTTCCTCACCGATTGAAAGTGTTACTGCTTTTTCCTCTGTTACAGGTAACGTAATTGGTATGCTCCAGACAACACCATTTTTCAATTTCATATTCTCAACAACTGATTCATAATCTTCTTGAGTTAAAAATCCTTCAATTGGACTGTATCCACCAATTGCAATAAGTTCAAGATCACTAAGTGAAATGGCATCAATTTCAATTTCGTTTTGAATATGTGATACATCTTTTCCAATAGATAATTTCTGAATTAAAGTTCCTCCATGTGGTTGTAAGCTCATTGTTCAATTCCTCCAAATTCAAATGTAATATTTTGTGCGAAAAATAAATTCATCTCCCTATCATCACAAAACCAATGAGAATAATAGGGATTAAATAATTAAATTCCCCCGCCTTCTTCATGAACGGTACGCTTTTCCTGTTTACTAGCCTTCATAAGACTATTTGCACCTATTGTAGCAAGTAATAAACTTCCTAGCACAAAGATTGTATATAAGTCACTTTCTAAAAACAATTTCACTAAAAAATAAGACATTGTTAGTGAAACAAGTGGGGAAATTAACCAAACCATCAACATATTTTTAACAACTTTTTGTTGAAGAACATTTGTACCTGATTTTGCAATTCCAATTCCCAATATAGAGGAAGTTGTAATTTGAGTTAACGGGACTGGAATTCCGAAAATGGATGCGATCGTAACTAATGTAGCCCCTGTACCTGATATTAGTACACCTTCAATTTTAGAAAAACTCGTGATTTTTTTTCCATTTGTTTCAAGGACGCGGCGTCCTAAAAATAATGCACCAAGAGCAACAAAGATTCCTCCATATAAGGTCCCTTTTGAAACTGTTAGAATACCGGCACTCACTAATGGTCCGACAGCATTTGCCACATTATTCATTCCCGCTGAGAAGGCCTCAAAAAAACCTACCAATATCAGCAAATAAGTAATCAGCTTTCCTTGAAAATTATACTTTTCATTAAGCTTAAATTTATGAAGTATCATGATAAATATATAGGCGATAACAAAAGCGATGATAGGAACAATAAACCAAAACATGACAATGTAAAGTAAATTATTCACAAATAACGCCTGATAGGCGATTCCCACACCTACAACTGCTCCTACTGTAACTTCACTTGTAGATAGCGGAATACCTAATAGATTTGATAAAAACAAGGAGAAGGTTGCTGAAAAAAGGATAATAATAACCAATTTTATCGAAATTAGTGAGGAAGGAATGATTCCCCCGCTAATTGTTTTAACAACTTCTCCACCGCCAATAACAGCCCCTAATATGACACCTATTCCGCATAAAATTAAAGCATTTCTTGGTCGCACAATTGCTCCTGATCCGTATGCAACACCCATTGAGGCCGCTGCGCCGCTGGCACCAATATTCATTGCAAAAAAGAAGCTGATTATGATGGCAATGATCTCTAACATTTATTTATCCTCCTATTGGTGGAGGCCGCATTCTGTTTTCATTTGCCCTGACCATCTTCCTGATCTTAAGTCATTTTCATCATATGCCGGCTTCGTGCAATGAAAACAACCAATACTAGGGTAACCTCTGTCATGTAACGGATTATATGTTAGATCGTTTTTATGAACGTATCTCCATACATCTTTCCATGTCCAATGAATGAGTGGGCAAATCTTTACTGAATGAAAGCGATCATCCTTATTAATATAATTTACATGTTTTCTTGTCTCAGACTGTTCACGTCTCAAACCAGATATCCAAGCTGTCGCACCGTTTAAAGTAGCAGTTAACGGTACAATTTTTCGGATATTACAGCACTGGTTAGGATTTGTTTCCCACAATTTGTCGCCAAATTGCTCAGCTTGTTCTTCCAGTGTTAATTCAGGTTTCTTTAACTCAATATTCAATGATGGATACTTTTCTTTTACTTTATCAATAAGTTCATATGTTTCCTTAAAGTGTACATCTGTATCAAGAAAAACAATTTTGGCATCAGGTTTTACCTTTGAAATTAAATCTATTAAAACGATACCTTCAATACCAAAGCTACATGCATAGACAACCTCTTCACCGTAATGGTCATAAGCCCATTTTATAACATTGAGAGCACCTTTATATGTTTCATCAACTTCAAAATCATTACTTGGTTCAGACCAGTTTTCATATGTTAACATACGATTCACCTCTTTCTTCCATACTATTAAACTCGGGTTTAAATACCCTTTATTCATACGTTAATACTCGGGATTATGTGTAAAACCTATCAACATAGTATGAATTATACACTTAATCTGTGATTTGACAATACATTTGCATGGTGAATTTGAAATTTTTTTATTTTTAGTAAAACTCCATTAAATGCTAGTTAATAAGACTTCAGTCAAATAACCTGTACCATTACAATGAATAAAAATAATCTGTCATATTAATTCAAAATTTTAGCATAATTTAAACAAATGTCAACCCGAGTTTCTTGATCGGATTAATTATTTTTATAACTCAAAAAGCGTTTTGTTACTATCAAACAAAACGCTTTTTTATTTCTTATGTGCTTTTAACCTTCAAGCCATTTTTCAGAAGCTGGATTTTCTCTCCACATCTTCAACTTATTAATATCCTGTTCTGTTACATATCCTTCTTTTGCAGCAACTTCCACAAGTGTATCGTAATCACATAATGAGTGGTTTTTTATATTTGCTTCATTAAGTTTTGATTTTCCAAGGGCAAGATCATATGTAAAGATCGATACAACCCCGAGGACCTCACAGCCGGCAGCACGAAGAGCTTCCACTGCTGTAATAGCACTACCGCCTGTTGAAATTAAATCTTCTACCACTACAACTTTTTGGTGTTCAGAAACCTTACCTTCTATTTGATTTCCTTTTCCATGTCCTTTTGCTTTACTACGTACATAACACATCGGTAAATTTAATTTATCACTTACCCATGCTGCATGTGGGATCCCCGCTGTAGCTGTACCTGCTACCACTTCTACCTCTGGGTAATAATCTTTAATCAAAGCTGAAAGTCCTTCTGCTATGTCTGTACGAATAGAAGGGAATGATAATGTGAGGCGATTATCACAGTAAATTGGTGATTTTAACCCACTGGACCATGTAAATGGATCGTTTGGTTGGAGATATACTGCCTTGATTTCTAGTAAGTGTTTTGCGATTGTTTGTTTCATTCCCCGATTTCCTCCCAAGCTTTTTTCACATTCAAATAGGCTCTATAAGGATCCTCAGCCTTTGTTATACTTCTTCCAACGACAATGGCTGTTGATCCTAGACGACGCGCCTGATCTGGTGTCGCTATTCTAGTTTGATCATCTGATGAATCATCCTTCATTCGAATACCTGGAGTAACTGTCATAAATGAAGTTCCTAAAGTTTGATTAAGAGATTCTACCTCATGTGTTGAACATACAACTCCCTCTAGCCCACTTTCTTTTGCATTTTGAGCATAATGAAGAACAACTTCATTGATATCACCTTTAATAAGAAGCTCTTCATCCACCATTGATTGAGAAGTACTTGTTAATTGGGTTACAGCGATACAAGCAGGACGCTTCTTCCCTTCAGGTGTTCCTGCTTCTAAGCCTTCAATTGCTGCCTGCATCATCTTTTTACCACCAGCTGCATGAACATTGACTAAATCAACATCAAGTTTAGCTAATCCGCGCATCGCCTGCTTGACAGTATTAGGAATATCATGGAGTTTCAAATCAAGAAAGATCTTATGACCCAATTGTTTTATATGTGAAATAATTGATGGGCCTTCTTGATAGAATAGCTCCATCCCTACTTTCACATATAGCTTTTCATCTTCAAACTTCTTTAAAAACGTTTCAACTTCTTGTCGGTCTTGAAAATCAAGAGCTATAATGAGGGGTCTTTCCATTTACCTTCCAACTCCTTCCGATACATTCTGTTACATGTTGAAAACCTAACTCACGTAATCTTGATGGCAATTGTTCGATGATTTCAGGACAAACATAAGGATTAACAAAGTTTGCCGTACCAACTGCAACAGCACTTGCACCTGCATATAAAAATTCAATTACATCGTCTACATGTTGAACGCCGCCCATCCCAATAATCGGAATGTTCACAGCCTGGCTCACTTCATAGATCATCCGAATGGCAACCGGCTTAATAGCAGGGCCAGATAATCCACCTGTTTTATTTGCAATAACAGGCTTGCCTGTTTTTAGATCAAGTCTCATTCCAATAAGTGTGTTGATCATCGTTAAGCCATCTGCACCTGCTTGCTCGATTGCTTTGGCCATTTCAACGATGTTTGATACATTCGGGGACAGTTTTACATATACGGGGACTGCTGATACGTTCTTCACAGCTTTTGTAAGATGTGCTGCAACCTCAGGAATTGTTCCAAATGCAATCCCACCCGTTTTTACATTTGGACATGAAATATTTAATTCAAGAGCATGAACATTTTGTGCATGACTGATTTTTTCAGCTACATAGACGTAGTCCTCAATTTGAGAACCTGCAACATTTGCAATGATCGGAACATCATACTGCTCAAGCCATGCTAATTCTTCAGAAATGACTTTTTCTACACCGGGATTTTGCAGACCAATTGCGTTTAACATTCCAGCTTCTGTTTCTGCTACACGTGGAGTAGGGTTACCAAAACGAGGCTCCTGTGTACTAGCTTTTATCATAATTGAGCCAAGCTGGCTTAAATCATAAAACTTGCTGTATTCTCTCCCAAAGCCAAAGCATCCGGATGCTGGCATAATAGGGTTCTTTAGTGATAATCCAGGTAAGTTAGTATCTAACATGTTATAAAACCACCTCTCCAGCTTTAAACACAGGTCCATCACTACAAACTTTTTTGTAGCTGGTTCCAGTCGGATCATCACCCGTGTGACATACACATGCGAAACAAGCTCCAACGCCACAGCCCATTCTTTCTTCTAGTGAAAGAAATAGTGGTTTATGACCATGAAGTTTTTCTAATGCTCTTAACATTGGAGTTGGCCCGCAAGAAAACATTGTATCGAACTGCATGTCGTGATCTTTGATTGCATCTGTTACAAAGCCTTTATACCCATAAGAACCATCATCAGTTGTGACAATTGTTTTTCCAAGGCTGGAGAACTCTTCCTCTAAGAACACAGCATTTTCAGATTGAAACCCCAGAACATGTTGCACTTTTACACCTTTTGCTACTAATTGTCTTGAAAGCTCAAGCAATGGTGGTACACCAATTCCGCCTCCTACTAATAAAGCTGTCTGTCCGCTCTCAACCTGCTCAATCGGAAATCCATTCCCTAAAGGTCCTAAAACATCCACTACATTTTCAACGACCTTTTGAGAAAGGAGCTGAGTGCCAGCCCCTTCTGCTCTATAGATCATCGTAAATTGTTTTTTCTCTTTATGGATTTCAGAAATACTAATTGGTCTTCTTAAAAGAGGTGTCGATCCTTCTGATACCTTTAAGTGTACAAACTGACCAGGATTGCCCATTTCTGAAACTAATTCACCTTGCAGTGTTAGCTGAAAAATATGTTCCGCTATTTTTTCATGCTTTGTCACGACCATGAGTTCTTTTTTTATCACGTTAAGCTCACCTCTAGTTGCTTCTTGATCTTAGGCATTGTATCTGTTGAGAATGTCATAGATTCTAATACTCGTAAAATGGCTACTGCTGTATCTAATGAAGTTAAGCAAGGAATACCATTTTCTACAGATTCACGGCGAATTTTAAATCCGTCTCTGGCAGGTTGCTTTCCTTTTGTTAATGTATTGATGACAAATTGTGCCTCACCTTTGCGAATTACATCAAGTAAATTCGGTTCATCTGCACCAATCTTATTAACTACTTTCGCTGGGATATTATAGGTTCTTAAATAATCAGCAGTTCCACTTGTCGCAAGGATTTGGTAACCGATTTGATGGAACCTTCTTGCAATCTCCAAACCTTCTTCTTTATCTTTATCTGCAACTGTTAACAATACTGATCCATGATTCTTAATTTGAATTCCAGATGCAACTAGTGCTTTGTAAAGAGCTTTTTCAAGAGTTACATCCTTACCCATAACCTCTCCGGTTGATTTCATTTCAGGTCCTAATGTGATATCAACTCTGCGTAATTTCGCAAATGAGAAGACAGGAGCTTTTACATAAACACCTTCACTTTCTGGGTGTAAGCCTGTATCATATCCAAGTTCTGTTAATTTCGCACCAAGAATGACTTTTGTCGCTAAGTTTGCCATTGGCACTCCTGTAATCTTGCTCAAGAAAGGAACAGTACGACTTGAACGAGGGTTTACTTCCAATACGTAAACCTCACCTTTTGATAAAACGAATTGGATATTTAACAACCCTACAATGTTTAAGCCTTTTGCAAGCTTGATTGTGTAATCAATGATGCTGTTTTTGATTTCCTCTGATAAAGATTGTGGAGGATACACAGCGATCGAATCTCCTGAGTGAACACCAGCGCGTTCAATGTGTTCCATAATACCAGGAATCAGAACTGTTTCTCCATCGGAAATTGCATCAACTTCAATTTCTTTACCTGTTAAATATTTATCGATTAAAACAGGGTGCTGCGGGTTAATTTTCACTGCATTGTTCATGTAGTGTAAAAGTTCAGCTTCCTGGTAAACAATTTCCATAGCACGTCCACCAAGTACATATGACGGTCTTACAAGTACTGGGTATCCGATTCCTTCTGCAATTTTTACAGCCTGTTCAACAGAAGTAGCTGTTTTTCCAAGTGGCTGTGGTACACCAAGTGTTGCTAAAGTGTGCTCAAATTTATCACGATCCTCAGCACGATCTAAATCCTCAAGAGATGTTCCAAGGATTTTTACGCCTCTAGCTTCTAACTCATCAGCAAGATTTATAGCTGTTTGCCCACCGAATTGAACAACTACACCCTTTGGTTTTTCTAAATCGATAATATGCATAACATCTTCGATTGTTAGTGGTTCAAAATAAAGCTTATCTGAAATACTAAAATCTGTTGAAACTGTTTCCGGGTTGTTATTTACGATAATAGCTTCATATCCAGCTTCTTTTATCGCCCAAACAGAGTGTACTGTAGCATAATCAAACTCCACACCTTGACCAATTCGAATCGGACCTGATCCAAGAACAACGACACTTTCACGCTCAGTAACAATTGATTCGTTCTCATCCTCATAAGATCCGTAGAAGTAAGGTGTTGCCGATTCGAATTCCGCGGCACATGTATCAACCATTTTATAAACCGGGATAATATTCGCTTGTTTTCTTAACTCGTAAACTTCGCGATCATTTGTATTCCATAACTTAGCAATCTCAGAATCTGCAAAGCCCATTTCTTTAGCTTTTTGCAATGTTGTTAATTCATAAGGATTTTCTTTAAGTTTCTGTTCAAACGAAATGATTTTTTCAATTTTCATTAAGAAGAATAAGTCAATTTTACTCCACTCATGAATCGTTTCTTTTGTCACGCCTCTTCTTAACGCTTCACCAATGTAAAATAATCTTTCGTCTCCAGCTTTACGAATACGTTTTTCAATCAGCTCATCCGTAAATTGATCTGCATCTTTTAATCGTAAATAATCTACATCAGATTCCAGTGAGCGCACTGCTTTTAATAATGATTCTTCAAGTGTACGTCCAATCGCCATTACCTCACCAGTTGCTTTCATTTGAGTTCCTAAACGACGGTTTGCAGACTCAAACTTATCAAATGGCCAGCGAGGAATCTTAGATACGATATAGTCTAATGCAGGCTCGAAACATGCATATGTTCTACCTGTAACAGGATTTTTCATTTCATCAAGTGTTAACCCAACGGCTATTTTTGCCGCAAGTTTTGCAATTGGGTAACCAGTTGCTTTTGAAGCTAAAGCTGATGATCTACTTACACGCGGATTAACCTCAATGATATAGTATCTAAAACTGTCTGGATCAAGTGCTAGTTGAACATTACATCCACCTTCAATTTTTAAGGCACGGATGATTTTTAATGACACATTACGAAGCATTTGATATTCTCGGTCACTTAATGTTTGACTTGGTGCAAAAACGATTGAGTCACCAGTATGAACACCAACAGGATCAAAGTTTTCCATGTTACATACAACGATGGCATGGTCATTTGCATCACGCATTACTTCATACTCAATTTCTTTAAAGCCCGCAATACTCTTTTCAAGAAGACACTGTGTTACAGGACTGTTTTTTAACCCGCTCGTCACGATTTCAACAAGCTCTTCGTCGTTTTCACAAATTCCTCCACCAGTTCCGCCTAATGTATAAGCCGGTCTTACGATAACTGGGTAACCAATTTGTTTTACGAACGCAAATGCTTCATCTAAATTGTGGATAATTTCACTTTCAGGTACCGGCTCATTTAGCTCATTCATTAATTGTCTAAATAAATCACGATCCTCCGCCTGCTTAATCGCAGATAGTTTTGTTCCTAAGATTTCAACTCCACACTCTTCAAGTACACCAGATTCAGCAAGTTCAACTGCCATGTTAAGACCTGTTTGACCACCTAATGTTGGAACAAGTGCATCTGGGCGTTCTTTACGAATAATATTGCTTAAAAATTCAACCGTAAGGGGCTCAATATATACTTTATCTGCAATTTCAGTATCCGTCATAATTGTTGCCGGGTTTGAGTTGACAAGAACAACTTCATATCCCTCTTCTTTTAGTGCGATACACGCTTGCGTTCCAGCATAGTCAAACTCTGCAGCTTGACCAATTACGATTGGACCTGAACCGATAACAAGAATTTTATTGATGTCTGTACGTTTTGGCATTATAGAACCCCTTCTTTCTTATTAGCTTCAATCATCAAGTTTAAAAATTGATCAAATAATCCGTTCGCATCCTCTGGACCTGGTGAAGCCTCTGGATGGTATTGAACTGTAAATGCAGGTGCTTGTTTATGTTTTAAACCTTCAACTGTTCCATCATTTAATGCTACATGTGTTACTTCTAGTTCTGTATCCTTAATTGAATCTTCCTTAACTGTATATCCATGGTTTTGTGAAGTAATATCTACTTTACCTGTGCTTAATTCTTTTACAGGATGGTTAGATCCACGGTGACCGAATTTCATTTTTTCTGAATCCGCTCCACATGCTAAGGCAAATAATTGATGGCCTAAACATATCCCAAATAACGGAACTTTTCCTAAAATACCTTTTATCATTTCAATTGCTTCTGGCACATCTTTTGGGTCTCCAGGCCCATTTGAAAGCATGATTCCATCAGGATTAAGCTGCAATACTTCGTCAGCTGTTACATTATGTGGAACAACTACGATGTCACAGTTACGTTTATTTAATTCTCTTAAAATTCCGTGCTTCATCCCGAAATCAACTAAGACTACACGATGTCCTCTACCTGGGCTTGGATAGGCAGTTTTTGTTGAAACCACTTGTACTTGATTAGTAGGAAGTTCTGCTCCTTTTAGTCTGCTAATAACTTCTTCCGGATTTGCATCTGCAGAAACGATCGCACCTTTTAATGTACCATGCATACGAATGATTCTTGTTAACTTACGAGTGTCGACTCCGGCAATTCCCGGTATATTCTTCATTTTAAAGTACTCGTCGATTGTATATTCACTTCTCCAGTTTGAAGGAAAATCACAAAATTCTTTTACAACAAACCCATTGATAAATGGTGTAATTGTTTCAAAATCATCTCTGTTAATTCCATAGTTTCCGATTAACGGATATGTTAGTGTCACAATTTGACCACAGTATGAAGGATCTGAAAGAATCTCTTGGTAGCCTGTCATTCCTGTATTAAATACGACTTCTCCGTAATTTTCTTTATCACTTCCAAATGCTTCACCTAAAAATATTGTTCCATCTTCTAAGATTAGTTGTCTTTTCATACTGTGATGCCTCCCTTTTCCCATACAATGTTTCCATCTACGATTGTTAATGTTGGCCAGCCTTTACATTCCCAGCCTGTGAATGGTGTATTCTTTCCTTTTGATAAAAATTCACTTGGGTCAATTGACACTTCTGCTTCTAAATCTACCACAGTAATATCAGCTGTTTCCCCAACTTTAAGTATTCCTCCCGTTAAATCAAACGCTTTTGCAGGTTCAACTGTTAGGAAATCAACAAGTTGTTTTAATGTAAATTTCTTTGTTAAAACAAAGTGTGTGTATAATAACGGAAATGCTGTTTCTAATCCAACAATTCCGAATGGTGCTAACTGCATCCCTTCTGCTTTTTCTTCCGCTGCATGTGGGGCATGATCTGTTGCGATGAAATCAATTGTTCCATCTAATAAGCCTTCAATTAATTCTTCTTGATCTGCTTTTCCTCTTAAAGGCGGGTTCATTTTAAAGTTCGGATCAAGCCCTGGAATATCATCTTCACATAATAATAAGTGATGTGGTGTTACCTCAGCTGTTACGTTAATACCTGCACGCTTTGCATCTCTAACCACTCGCACAGATTCTTTTGTACTAATATGGCACACATGATAGTGACAGCCTGCAGCTTCCGCAAGAAGGATATCCCTCGCGATATGTACAGACTCACATACAGAAGGGATTCCATTGATGCCATGCTTTTTAGAAAATTCTCCTTCGTGTACTGAACCTTTATTTATTAATGTATTTTCCTCACAGTGTGCAACAATTGCTGCACCAATAGAAGCTGCTTTTTTCATAGCTTCCAGCATTTTTCCTGCAGATTGAACTCCTACTCCATCATCAGTAAAAGCAAATGCCCCCGCTTCTTTTAATGCCTCAAAGTTCGTTAATTCTTCACCAAGCTGTCTAGTTGTAATAGAAGCGTATGGCAGTACTTTTACAACAGCTGTTTCTTTAATACGATTTTGCAGCCATTCCATTTGTTCTTTTGTATCAGGAACCGGACGAGTGTTTGGCATAGGTGCAATTGTTGTAAAGCCACCTCTTGCTGCACTTTGTGTACCTGTTGCAATTGTTTCTTTGTGTTCACCACCTGGCTCTCTTAAGTGGACATGCAGGTCGATAAATCCAGCTGAAATTAATTGACCATTTACTGATATGATTTCACAACCATCTGTTGAAAGGTTTTCTCCAATTTCAACAATCTTACCGTTTTCCACCTTCACATCTGACTTTTTCAACTCACCAAGCTCATCTAAAATTAATCCATTTTTAAGAACAAATAACATGTGTCACTACCTCCTGATTTTGCTCAATTTGTTGTAAAGCTCTCTTTAAAACTGCCATTCTGGCAAACACACCATTTTCCATTTGTTTGAAGATTCTGGAACGCTCGCATTCTATTAAATCTCCATCAATTTCAACTCCACGATTGACAGGTGCAGGATGCATGATGATTGCATGCTTTTTCATAAGTTTTTCTCTTTCCTTTGTTAAACCAAATTCATGTAAGTAATCTACTGCTTGATCTTTTTCTTCATGTCTTTCATGTTGAATTCTTAAAAGCATTACAACATCTGATTGTTGGATCGCCGTCTGAACATCCACATATTTACCGAAAGTGTTTGTTGAATCTTGCCATTTACTTGGTCCAGAGAAAAGTACTCTTGCTCCCAACCTTGTTAAAACTTCTGCATTAGATCTTGCAACACGGCTATGTCTTATATCTCCATGAATCGACACCGTCAAACCTTCAAAATGACCAAATTCTTGCTTAATTGTGAGTAGATCTAACAACGATTGTGTAGGATGATGACCACAACCATCTCCAGCATTTATAATAGGGATAGATACCTTATCAATCAAATCCTCAAAAAAGTGATCTTGTTGATGCCTTATCACCACTGCATTAGCACCAATTGATTCAAGTGTCTTCACTGTATCATACAAAGTTTCACCTTTTTGAACACTCGAATGCTCTGCAGTAAAATTCAACACTTGAAGTCCCAATTTCTTTTCAGCTACTTCAAAGCTGAATCTTGTTCGAGTACTTGGCTCAAAAAATAAATTTGAGACAAAAACTGTATCTGACGGCCTCCAACCATTCCCTAATTTATATTGTTCTGCATCGTTTAAGATTGAGTAAATTTCCTCATTCGTAAGCTGGTTCATCGTTAATACGTTTGACATGCCCAACCACTCCTATAATCTTATTTATTTTTTAATTTCTTATAGAAAAAACACCCTGATTTTTTTCAGGGTGTTTGAAGGTAGAGCAAATGAAGGTAAAGTATACCTTTGTTTGCCTTACACCCTTTTAAGCCTCTCTGGACTTCTCTTTAAAAGATCTAAGCCATTCTATTATGCTGTTTCTTTATTGATTGTTTCATCTTTATCAGCTGGCAGGACTAGGTTCAATGCGATTCCAATAAGCGCTGCTAATGCCATACCATGCAAGTCTAAATTTCCTATTTTCAATGTTGCTTCACCAATTCCTATGACTAAGATTACAGACGCAATAATGAGATTTCTTTTGTTTCCCAAATCTAATTTGCTGTCAATCATCATTCGTAATCCTGAAGAAGCGATAATCCCGAATAAAAGGATTGATACACCACCCATAACTGGTGAAGGGATTGAACTGATTAGCGCTGAAATTTTCCCTATAAATCCGAAGATAATCGCTAGTACTGCAGCACCCGCTATAACGAAGATGCTATAAACTCTTGTAATGGCTAATACTCCGATGTTTTCCCCGTATGTTGTGTTCGGAGGACCGCCGATTAGTGCCGCGATCATTGTTGCTACACCATCACCTAATAATGAACGATGTAAGCCTGGTTTTTCAATATAATCTCTACCTACAACCTTACCTAAAACTAGCTGGTGACCGATATGCTCTGATATTGTAACAACAACAACCGGGACCATCAACAGGACAATGTCCAGTGTTATTGATGGTGTATAATCAACAAATGGAAGAACAAAGTTCGGCACTTGGAACCAATTTGCTTCAATAACACTTGTATAATCAATGATGCCAATTGCTAGAGAATAGATATAACCTCCAACAATTCCGATTAACACTGGTATCAGGTTAAAAAACCCTTTTAAAAAAATTGAACATAAGATGGTAATTAATAATGTGACTAATGCGGCTGAGAAATATTTTAAGCTATATTCACCAGCAGGATCATTTGTTGCCATTCCAACTGCTGTACCAGCTAAACCTAATCCGATGACGATAATAACCGGGCCTACAACTACCGGAGGGAGGATTTTCATAATCCATTTATGTCCTGTTCCTTTAATAAGCAAGGCGATTATTCCATAAACTAAACCTGCTAAGAAGCTCCCAACCATCGCTGCCCCTATCCCTGCCGATGCTTTTGCAACAATAATTGGTGTTATAAATGCAAACGATGATCCGAGATATGCAGGTACTTGGCCTTTAGTAATTAATAAAAAGGCGATTGTGCCAAGTCCGCTTGAAATTAGAGCTACTGCCGGGTCTAATTCAACTAGAAACGGTACAAGGATCGTTGCACCAAACATTGCGAATAAATGTTGAAAACTAAGTGCCAGCCAAGTTAATGGCTTCGGTGTATCTTTTACGTCTAAAACGATTTGATCTTCTTTCATGTATTAAACCTCCGATGTTATTCCATTCTTTGTTAGCATGTATGTTTGAAAGAAATGTTTGACATTAAACAAAAAACCTCTTTGCTTTAAGGGCAAAGAGGTACAAAAAGATAAGCAGTCTAATGTTGACTACATCTTTATGTCCCCTTTGCTGCCTCTCTGGACAAATCTTTAAAGGGAATATTTATTCATTTTCATGTATTGTAACCTGATCTTGTTGATCAGCTTCTTTCAATTCGACAACGATTTTTTCAGAGCTTGATGTCGGGATGTTCTTTCCTACATAATCTGCACGTATTGGCAATTCACGATGCCCTCTATCTACTAACACAGCTAGTTGAATATTTGCAGGTCTGCCAATGTCCACCAGTGCATCCATTGCTGCTCTTACTGTTCTGCCTGTATATAATACATCGTCAACTAAGATAACTTTTTGGTTCGTTACATCAACAGGAATATTAGATCCCTTTACCAGCGGTTCTTGATCATCTGTTTTTTTTGACAGATCATCTCTGTAAAGTGTGATATCTAATTCGCCAATGGCAATCTTATTCCCCTCGATCTGCTCGATTCGTTCTGCAAGTCTATTTGCAAGGTAAATGCCTCTTGTTTTAATACCCACTAAGATGCTATCTTCAATCCCCTTATTTCTCTCGATAATTTCGTGAGCAATTCTTGTTAACGCTCTACGGATTGCTTGTTCGTCTAATAAAACTGCTTTTTGAGACATCATTATTCTCCTTTCGTTTTTAACCTCTGAAAACGAAAAACCCTCCCACCGTTTACAGTGAGAGGGTCAACGAAGACATAATCATCCTAAGTCAAAAGACTTTGATGTCTTATCCGTTTTCCTTCTCAGCCTCACGGGACTGTGTTAAAGGTTCTTCTTAAGTTATTTACATTATGACAAACATGTAGAATTGTGTCAACGATTATTTTTAATCTGTTCCAAAACTTTTAAAAACTCTGCTGGTAAGGGTGCTTCAAACTCTAGGTATTCCTTTGTTCTCGGATGCTCAAAACCAAGAATTCCTGCATGAAGTGCCTGTCCATTAATCGGCAGCGTCTTTTTTGGTCCATATTTCGGATCACCTACAAGTGGATATCCGATGTATTTCATATGAACACGAATTTGATGTGTTCTTCCTGTTTCAAGTTGACACTCAACAAATGTATATTGTTCAAATCGGTCTAATACATGAAAATGAGTGACAGCTTCTTTACTGCTAACATTGGTAACAGTCATACTTTGACGGTCAACTTTATCACGGCCAATTGGGGCATTAATTGTTCCATGATCATGCTGGATGTTTCCGTGTACAAGTGCTTTATATCGGCGAGTAACCGTTTTATCTACAAGTTGTTGTACTAAGGATTCATGTGCCATATCATTTTTTGCCACCATAAGTAATCCGGATGTGTCTTTATCAATTCTATGAACAATGCCAGGTCTTAAGACACCATTAATTCCTGAGAGATCTTTGCAATGTGCCATTAAACCATTCACTAGCGTACCACTCGTATGCCCCGGCGCAGGATGAACAACCATTCCTTTCGGCTTATTAACCACTAACACATCCTGGTCCTCATAATAGATATCCAAATCCATTTCTTCAGCAACAACATCTAGTGCTTCTGGTTCTGGAATTTCAACTACAATGTTATCATCCACTTGGCATTTGTAGTTCGTTTTTATTAATCTGTCATTTACTTTTACTAATCCGTCTTTAATCCAAAGCTGTACTTGAGTTCTAGACCATTCATTATTTACTGTTGATAAAAACTTATCAATGCGTTCATTTTTATACTCTTCACTTACTTGTATTTCAACGATGTTCATTAAGCTTGCTCCTTCTTTTTCCCTTCAAAAAACAACATATGGATAAATAATAATCCTACTCCAATACATAAAGCAGAATCGGCTATATTAAAAATTGGGAAGTCATATGAAAAGATATATGTATTTATAAAATCGACAACTTCTTTGCGAAATAAACGGTCAATGAAATTACCAATTGCTCCACCAAGCATAAATCCTAAGGCAACACCCATGACCTTATTTTCCTTCGTATGTTTTTGGATATAATAGATTAATCCCACAATGACAATCGCAGTGATAATGTAGAAAAACCACATTTGTCCTGGAAGTATCCCCCAGGCTGCTCCCCGATTACGATGTGATGTGATATAAAAGAAATTTTCAATAACAGGAATATGATCACCAATTTCCATATTCTTCACAATCAACCATTTTGTTAGTTGGTCAATAATGATAATTAAACCGGCAATTATGTAATAATACACATTCTCCCCAACTTTCTATATTCTATTTGTACAAGGTTTATCCTTATGAATTGTACCATAATAAAAAAGAAAGCTAAAGAAGTTGTAAAACGATCTTCTTTTTTAAAATAAAAAGCCCAAATTACTTACCATTGATAAAGTAATTTGAGCTTCCAATTAAAAATCGCTGCCTGTGATATATGTTCCTTCATGAGTATAGTCGTGTTGGGGAAGGGATTTTCTTTCAAATAGTTCTTGGAAAAAGAAATCATATTTTGTTCTGGCTGTTGGGAGTATCCTTAATTTTTCAAAAGATATTTCTTCACCGGTTTCTTCACAATATCCGTAAAGTCCTTTATCAATTTTCATTAAGGCACGTTCTACATCTTGAAGTTCCTCTTTTATATGATGCATCAATGTATGACTTTTACCTTGATGATCATCACAAGTCATTTCAAACAAACTGTGATCAAATAAACGTGCTCGCAGTTCTTCTTTCATCACTTGTAATTCATAGCGAATACCAGAAAATTTATTCAAGATGGACAACTCCTTATCCTTCTCATGATGTTAATATAGTTTTGCCCGAAAGTAGCTTGACTCACCCTGATAAGAATTTTCCTGTGCATGTAAAGGCTGTTAACTTTGATTTTCGGCCAACTCATTGTTTAGATAAGTATTTCTTACCCTTCTTTCATTTGCTCCAAACACTTTTGTAAAAAAATGGGCGTGACCTTCTTTATGACAAAAAAAAAGCCATATCCTAAAATGGACATGGCTTTTTTACATTAATAATGTTCTTTAACAATTGAAGCACATCTTCGACATAATGTTGGGTGATCTTCTACTTGACCAACTTCAGGAGTTACGATCCAGCAACGTTCACATGTTTCACCTTCAGCTTGTGAAATAACGATTTTAACAGTATCAAACGTTTGTGCATGTTCGGGAGCAACAGCATATTCTCCTGCAATTCCAAATCCGGAAACAATAAATAATTGTTTTAAATCTTCTTCTACAGAATCCAGTAATGCTTTTGCATCTGCATTTGGATATAGAGAAATGCTTGCTGTTAACGATTTTCCAATAACTTTTTCATTACGTGCTACTTCTAATGCTTTTAACACATCATCACGTAAGGACATAAATGAATCCCATTTCTTTTCGAGTTCATCTGCCTGTTCATACTCTTTTACTTCAGGCATATCAACGAGTTGAACACTTACTTCTTTAACAGAGTCAATTTGTTCCCAAACTTCATCAGCTGTATGTGGAAGAATTGGTGTTACTAATTTAACTAGTGAAAGTAATGTTTCATAAAGCACCGTTTGAATAGCACGACGCTCTTGATTTTCTTTAGATTCAATATATAGTACGTCTTTTGCAAAATCCAGGTAGAAAGAGCTTAATTCAATTGTACAGAAATTATGAACTGCATGATAAATTGCTGCAAACTCATATTGATCATAAGCTTCTTTAACTCGTTTCGTTAACTTATTAAGCTTTACAAGCATGTAACGATCAACATCACGCAAATTTTCCAAGCTTACTGAATCTGTAGTTGGATTAAAATCACTTAAGTTTCCTAATAAGAAACGGAATGTGTTACGAATTTTTCTGTATACTTCAGCAACTTGTTTAAGAATTGCATCAGAAACACGTACATCTGCCTGATAATCAACAGAAGCTACCCATAATCGAAGGATATCTCCACCAAGCTGGTTCATAACTTTAGCAGGAACTACTGTATTACCTAATGATTTACTCATTTTGCGCCCTTCTCCATCAAGAGCAAAACCATGACTTAGAACACCTTTGTATGGCGCTTTCCCAGTAACAGCTACAGCAGTTGATAAAGATGAGTTAAACCACCCTCGATATTGATCAGAACCTTCTAAATATAAATCAGCAGGTCTTTGGAGATCTTCTCTTTCAAATAATACAGCTTGGTGTGATGAACCTGAATCAAACCAAACATCCATAATATCATTTTCTTTTGTAAATTTACCGTTCGGGCTGCCTTCATGTGTAAATCCTTCTGGTAAAAGATCCTTTGCTTCACGCTCAAACCAAATATTAGATCCATTGTCTCTGAACAAGTTAGACACATGCTCAATCGTTTCATCTGTAATAATTGGTTCACCATTTTCAGCATAAAATACAGGGATCGGTACACCCCAAGCACGTTGTCGTGAAATACACCAGTCTCCACGATCGCGAACCATATTATAAAGACGCGTCTCACCCCATGCAGGCACCCATTTTGTTTCATTTACAGCTTTCAATAGTTCATCACGAAAATCTTTAATAGAAGCAAACCATTGAGCTGTTGCACGGAAAATAGTTGGCTTTTTCGTTCTCCAATCATGTGGATAAGAGTGTGTAATAAATTGAAGCTTTAATAATGCTCCAACTTCTTGAAGCTTTTCTGTGATTGGTTTATTTGCTTCATCATAGAATAGTCCTTCAAAGCCCGGTGCATCCTTTGTCATATACCCTTTTTCATCCACAGGACATAATACATCTAAATTATATTGTTGACCCACAATAAAGTCATCTTCCCCGTGACCAGGTGCCGTATGAACACAACCAGTTCCGCCTTCACTTGTTACATGCTCTCCAAGCATTACTAATGAATCACGATCGTAAATTGGGTGTTTGGCTACAACACGATCAAGTTGGGAACCTTTTACTGTTTGATCAACTTCATAATCTTCCCAACCAATTGTTGAAGCAACAGGTTCTACTAATTCTGATGCTACTAGATATTTTTCACCATCTACTGTAATAACACTATATTCTAGTTCAGGGTGAACTGAAATCCCTAAATTAGCTGGCATTGTCCATGGTGTTGTCGTCCAAATCACAATTTTTACATCATTTGAAAGAACACCTTTACCATCTTTCACAGGAAATGCTACATAAATTGATGGTGAGCGTTTGTCAGCATATTCAATCTCTGCTTCAGCAAGAGCTGATTCACTTGAAGGAGACCAATATACCGGTTTTAACCCTTTATAGATATAACCTTTTTTCGCCATTTCACCAAACACTTTAATTTGTTGTGCTTCATATTCCGGCTTAAGTGTCACATAAGGATTTTCCCAATCACCACGAACACCAAGTCTCTTAAATTGCTCACGTTGACCATTGATTTGCTCCCATGCATACTCTTCACAAAGCTTGCGGAACTCAGCTACAGACATTTCTTTTCTTTTAACTTTTTTGTTTTTTGTTAAGGCTGTTTCAATCGGTAAACCATGTGTATCCCAACCAGGTACATAAGGAGCACAATATCCACTCATAGATTTAAAGCGTACAATAAAGTCTTTTAAGATTTTGTTTAAAGCATGGCCCATATGAATGTCACCATTGGCATATGGAGGGCCATCATGTAGAACGAAAAGAGGACGATCTTTTGTTCGTTCCTGTACCTTTTCATAAATCTTCATTTCTTCCCATTTTTCTTGGATTAATGGCTCTCTTTTAGGCAAATTCCCTCTCATCGGAAAATCAGTCTTTGGCATCAAAAGGGTATCTTTGTAATCCATTTAGTATTCCTCCAAATTTATTCATCTTTATTTAGCTATTTTCTGTTTTCTATCTCATGAGATTAATTCCAACCTCTTGAAAACACAAAAAACCTTCTCATCCCTACAAGGGACGAGAAGGTTATCTCGCGGTACCACCCTATTAGATTAAATATAATATTTAATCCACTCCATCATTCGTAACGTGAATGTATCGCCATAGCTTACTTATTAGATATGTTCAGCATGGAACTCCAGGGTGATCTTCATCTTTTACCCTTATGTCGAGCTTCCACCATCCCCGATTCGCTTAAATAAGGTTGCTAAAAGACTACTGTCCCTTTCACCGTTTAACTTTTGTGTTATGAGTTTTCAAAAAATATCTACGTTTCCGTATTATATGCGATAAAAAAACAAAAAGTCAAGGTTTAGCTTTTTGTTTCCTCGGCTTCACCAAAAACAGGTTCAACCTCATACTCTAATAAATGATCCCAATCGTCATTTTTAAGAAGGTCAAGTTGAGCTTCAATCAACATTTGGAAACGAGTTCTAAATACTTTTGATTGCTTTTTAAGTTCTTCAATCTCCATCGCGATTTTTCGTGATTTTGATAATGATTCATTAATAATACGGTCAGCATTTTTCTCAGCTTCTTTAATGATAAGCTTTGATTCTTTTTGAGCGTTTCTCTTCACTTCTTCTGCTGCTTCTTGAGCGATCACAATTGATTTATTCAATGTCTCTTCAATATTGGTAAAATGACCTAATTTTTCATTTAATTCTGTTACACGAGATTCAAGTTCTTTCTTTTCGCGGATAATCATCTCATAATCTTTTATGACTTGATCTAAAAACTCATTTACTTCATCTTCATCATATCCACGAAACCCCTTATTAAATTCCTTATTATGGATGTCTAAAGGTGTTAAAGGCATGGATGCCACCTCCAATATGTAGTGAAATAGTTAATCCTTGACAACATTATAAATCATATTTCGACATGTTTGTTGAAAATCCTGCTATTTCTTTTAAATTATTTTATTATATGATAGCACAAACTTTATTTTTGTTTACTAACAACAATCCTAACTCGATCTTTTTTCGTTCTTCCTTCAATGGAGGTCAACTTACTTCTTCCATATCCTCGTATTGATAAAGTATCTCCTTCTTGACATTCAAACGAAGCTGAATCAACGATTTTCCAATTTACCTTTACATGACCATTGGTGATCAAAGGTTGAATTTTTTGACGTGATAAATTACAAATAGCTGCTCCTACCACATCTAGTCTTAACGAAGAAACAGTCGAGACCATTTCTTGTACCTCTTCTTTATTGGGAATGAATTGATAAGAATCAATTTCTTTCAAAGATATCTTTGCACGGCCAATTTCTTTAAAATTAGTTCTAAGATACTCAGAGATCTCAGTTGCACATATAAATTGAACTGTATCATTATGAAAACGGATGTCGCCAAACTTACTGCGTTTTAATCCGAGGCTCATTAAAGATCCTAATACTTGCCTATGTTGCAAGGTAATAAATTTAGAGGCATATTGAACTTCAAACAAAGATAGTTTAAAATCTTCCTCTGATACTTGATAATAATCAGGATAGACTAAAACACGTTTTCTTTCTGTATCCTCAACACCACCTGAAAAGGAAACCTTTGCATCTAAATGTTCTCCTATAACAGAAGAGACGATTTCCTGTTCACGAGGATCTAAAAAATCTGTTAATTTTGGACTGTATTGATTTTGAACGTTTTCCTTCCACTCTACTACTTGATCAATAAATTGCCGTTCTTCCTGTCGAAAATGTTGATAAATTTGATTCATAATTCAACTCCATTATATAAAAAGATTCAGATACTAAAGATGAAAATTTGTTTCCTTTGGTCTAACAGCTGTTAAGGAGTTTTACCATAGTTCTAAAAAGATAAAAAAAGAGGGACTATACTAATAGTCCCTAGCCAATCATTCTAAATATTGAAGAAACCCCATATTGAGCAAAACGTAAGGCTAAGATTGCGACAATTGGTGAAATATCAATCATTCCTAATGGAGGAATAATTTTTCGGAAAGGCTCTAAATACGGTTCGCAGATTTTAGCCAAGAATTGGCCAAAACCTGATTCTCTAGCTCCAGGAAACCACGATAGTAATATGTATACGATAAGCGCATACGAGTAAAACGTGATTAGAGTGTTAATTAAACTTAACAATATACTCATGTTTGCCTACCACCTTTGATGATCATCTTCTGATACTAATTCAGATATTGCTCCCGATACATCCACATTATCAGGGGTGCATAAAAAGATATCGGTGCCAATTCGTTGAATATCCCCACCTATTGCATAAACAGTGCCACTCAGAAAATCCACTATCCGTTTTGCTTGATCTCTTTGTATACTTTGTAGATTAACAACGACAGCACGACGATTTTTTAATTGATCTGCAATTTCCTGCGCTTCTGCATACACCCTAGGCTCACTTAAAACAACTTTAGACGATTTCTGAACACTTTGCAAACTTACAACATTTTGTTTAGGTGATTGTGGCGTTTTATTTTGAAAAGTTTGTGGCTGTGGAGCCTCATATTGCGGTTCTTTCGTTTCAGGTTCCTCATATTCATATTCTTCGTCATCTAAGGCAAAAAAGCTTTTAAACCTATTTTTAATTGACATATTATACACCTCCAGTTTCGTTTCCAACAAGTGACGTACCAATTCTTATATAAGTCGCACCTTCTTCAATCGCTATCTCATAATCATTTGACATTCCCATTGATAACTCGTGACAAGGTGCTGATGGTAACTGTAAAGCCTGTACATCATGTTGAAGTTGTCTTACCTTTTTAAAACAATTTCTTATAACTTCTTTATCTTCTGTGTTTGGCGCCATTGTCATTAGGCCAACAACTTGAATATGTTGATAATGAGTTAACTGCTTAATAAAATCAACAAGTTCCTCTGGTGAACAGCCATGTTTAGACTTTTCTCCGGAAGCATTTACTTGTACAAAACATTTCATTGGTTTGGAAGATCTTTTTTCAATTTCCTTCGCTAATGACAATCTGTCAAGAGAATGAATGAAATCAACTTTATCAATGATGTTTTTCACTTTTCGTGTTTGTAGCGAACCAATAAAATGCCAGATGGGATCGTTTCCTAGTTCTTTTACCTTTTCATTCAGTCCATCATCCCGGTTTTCACCTAGATGACGGACACCAGCTTCAAGAGCTGCCTTCGCACGTTGAACACTTACATATTTTGTTACGGCTATGACATTTATTTGCTCTGGATTTCTGCCAACTCGTTGACAAGTAGTTTGTATGGTATGTTGAATAGCTTTGTAATTATCCTGAATGTTCATTTGTTAGAGGGTAACCTCCTCATTTATTCCAATAAAACTGAGCATTCTACCAGTTTTCCCATCATCTCTTCGATGTGAAAAAAACAATTCTTTCTCACAGCTTGTACAAAGGTCTGAAACTAATACATTTTCTTTGAGAATGCCTGCATTTCTTAAATAATATTCATTAAGAAGCTTTAAATCTAGTTGATATTTTCCATTAGCCAATGGTTTATAAGGTATTGGTTTATAATCTAATACCCTTTTATCAATTGATGATATAACTTGATCATCAACGACATAGCAGCAATCACCTATTGAAGGGCCTATGGCAACATAAATATCGTCTGCATCTACTCCTTCATTTAACCGCCACTTTTTCACCATTTTACCAGCTATATCTTTTACCGTCCCTTTCCAGCCTGCATGTGCTACCCCTATAAGAGAGTGTTTTGGAGCAATAAAGTACAAAGGAACACAATCTGCAAAACAAAGGGATAACATAACTCCTTTTTCAGTAGTATAGACGCCATCACAAGCTGTTAATCCATCTTCGTAACTGAGTCTTCCCTTCCCGCAACTGGATTTGCTCACCTTCATTATCCTGTTTGAATGAACTTGTTCAGCAAAGACCCATTTTTTTATTGGAAATGAGAGTGACTTCGCGAGAACTTCTCGATTTTCTCTAACATCTTCCGGCTGATCTTGTACATGAAGGCCAAGATTTAAAGATGTAAAGTTCCCAGTACTAACACCACCAGATTTTGTAGAAAAGCCAACTGTCAAACCCTTTATTAGCCTATTCCAATTTGTTAAAATTAGATGGGTATCGTCTATTTGCTCAAAAACATTAGCTTTCATAAATGTTCAACCCTTATTTTCGACATTTAATGTATACTATTACTCTTTATTTTACCACATTTTCCCCACTACGTTTAGTATTGAGTGAGAAATTATTCATCTTGTATCTCATTTTGTCGATTCATTCTAACTAAAATAACATCTTCCCCAATTTTAACTATATTTCTCCAAGGAATGATAAATTCTTCTTCTTTCCCAAAGAAACCCAGCATTCTCCCATTCCCATTAATTATAATAGCTTGTATCTTACCTGTTGTAACATTTATATCGAAGTCTCCAATATTCCCCAACTTTTTCCCATCCGAAACGTTGACAACATCTTTTGTTTGGAACTCAGAAATATACATAAGCTTCCCTCCAATGTCTTTCGTCGGTCGTCACAATTCACTAACTCCCCTCATACATATCTATGTTAGTTAGGGTACGAACTATTCAAAACAAGTAAATTATTTCTTGTATTTTATAATATAAATGAGATTTATCACGATAAAAACCACACATCTTATGTTCAGACTGACTTGGACGTCCTCTCCTTCAGCAGATGTTTAGAAACAATTATCTCCCAATTATTTTCTTCGCTTCTCTCTGATCTAAAGTAGAGTTTTACTGCCCTTTAAAGTGGGATAAACGGATAAAGGCTCCTCATAATGAGGAGCCTTAGTTTTGAATATTTTTATTCATTTGTTTGATTGCAGCTTTTTCAAGCCTTGACACTTGTGCTTGAGATATTCCAATTTCTTCGGCAACTTCCATTTGAGTTTTACCTTGGAAGAAGCGTTTTCTTAAAATTAGCTTTTCCCGACTATTTAGACGTCTCATGCCTTCTTTTAAAGCTAATTCCTCAATCCATTGAATATCGCGATTCTTTTCATCACTTAACTGATCCATAACAAAGATTGGATCTCCACCATCATTATAGATCGGTTCAAACAGTGATACCGGGTCCTGGATAGCATCAAGTGCGAACACAATCTCCTCATGAGGCACATCAAGCTCTTTTGATATTTCCTCTGCAGTAGGTTCCCTAGATGTTTCACTCATGAGGCGTTCTCTTACCTGAAGTGCCTTATAAGCAATGTCTCGAAGTGAGCGGGATACCCGGATAGGATTATTGTCTCTTAAGTATCTACGGATTTCTCCGATAATCATTGGTACAGCATATGTTGAAAATTTGACATTCTGGCCTAAGTCAAAATTATCGATGGATTTCATTAATCCTATACAGCCAACTTGAAACAAATCGTCAACAAACTCTCCTCTGTTGTTAAATCGCTGGATTACACTAAGTACCAATCTTAAGTTGCCATTTACCAGCTCTTCTCTTGCTGATAAGTCTCCGTTTTGCATTTGCTTAAATAGTTCTCTCATTTTCTCATTCTTAAGAACTGGAAGTTTTGAGGTATCTACTCCACAAATTTCGACTTTATTTCTTGTCACATTTTTCCCTCCTAACAGGAGTTGCTGTACAGAGTTAAGTATCTCCTCGACAGGAAAAAATATGCACAAGCTTTATAGGTCACTTGAAGCAGATATCCTCATCCTTATTGATATAATAGGCTTTGATAGAATAAAAAAATTTTTTACACCATTTTATTAAATTCTTTTTGCAACCTTTTAATAATTCTTTTTTCAAGTCTTGAAATATAAGATTGGGATATTCCAAGCATATCCGCAACATCCTTTTGGGTTTTTTCTTCACCACCCTGTAACCCAAATCGGAGCTCCATAATTTGTTTTTCTCGATCATTTAATTGCTGAAGAGCTTTTAAAAGCAATTTTCGATCTACGTTTGCTTCCAAATCCTTTGTAATAATATCATCTTCTGTTCCTAATACATCAGACAATAATAATTCATTTCCATCCCAGTCAATGTTCAGCGGTTCATCAAAAGACACCTCGGAACGAAGTTTGTTGTTCCTCCGTAAATACATTAAAATTTCATTTTCGATACAGCGGGATGCATATGTAGCAAGTTTAATTTTCTTTTCTGGATTAAATGTATTAACAGCTTTAATTAATCCAATTGTACCTATACTAATTAAATCCTCAATATTAATTCCTGTATTCTCAAATTTTCTAGCGATATACACTACAAGTCTAAGATTTCTCTCGATTAAAATCGATCTTGCCGCCTTATCACCAGATGGTAGCTTTTGCAATAATACTTCTTCCTCTTCTTTCGAGAGAGGTGGCGGTAATGCTTCACTGCCTCCTATGTAGTAAACCTCATCAGATTTAATACCAAGTTTTATTAATAGCTTATACCATAAGTAAGTAAGATGTAATTTTAATTTCTTCATTTTCCTCCCCCTCAAATCATAATTAATGGGCCACTATTACATAACATTTACTAAATAATTTTCAAAAGAAATATACTCTGCCGTACTAAATGGTTCTTTACAGAGTATGATAGAAGTAACATCACTAAGACACTTGCTGAATCGATGGTCCCTGAAGCATTTTCGGATGAACAATGCATTCATAAGCATCCTCAGAGGATAAGGTTGTACGGTTTAAACCAATAATTGTTTTTTGAACTTTTAAGGTTTCATTTTTGGTTTCGATACAAACTTCATCAGGTTTAAAGCCTAAGAGAAATTGATGCTCACTTCCTACTACGCGGTAAGGGATAATACGAACCCTATGTTCCCAAGCATGACCTTCGTTTTGTTCACTCATTGCTTTCATTACATCATCCTGGATAGCTAGATGAACTAGAAGCTTTGGAAGAAATTCCTGGACTTTTAACGTATCGATAATCATGACAGGACTTCTTGTAATTGGATCAAACAGTTGATTTCCACTATCAATAAGCCCCTTCAATGAAAACTGAATATTTTCCACAGTAATGTGTACCTTTACTAACTGGTCATAATGGATTTTTTTAGTTTCAATTCCTTCTATGCTATTTCTTGCAAACAACCATAATACAGGAAAACCAATTAGAACAAATAACCAGCTAATTGGGTGACCAAAACCAGTCGAATTTGTCATTAAAACCCCTTCTAAATATGTCATTTCCTGCTGTAAAAAATAATGTATTCCAATCATTCCACCACCAACCAAAAAGGTTACAAAATAAAAGGTAAGGAGTCCTTGGAAAAAGAAACGGAATCTTTTAAAACCAAAAGCTGTCAAAACCATTAAAACGGAGATAAACATTTTTCCTAATGGATGATTCGCAAGAAAAGCTAATGGTGTAAACATCATTATTACAATACTTGACCCAATAAGAGCTGCCAAAACCATTCGTAATTTATTTATTTTCCTTTTTAACACGATTGCTGTTAGAACAAGTAGAAATAAATCAAAGGAAAAGTTTAAAAGCCAAATTACGTCTAAATAAATAGACATCTGTTACTCCTTCCCCTCGTGTCATACGAATCCCTCCTATTATCTATCCCGTTTTATAGTAGATCAATAGATGAGCACCTGTTGGAACTAGTATAAATCCAATTCAATAGGAAGTCTGTCATTTACTGCCGAGAAACCGTAAGTATTTTTGGTAGATTATCAGAATTTTTGTCGACAGGTTAGAATCATAGAAAATGGGAAATTTAAGAAAGAATTGTTTACTGTCTTAATCAAAAGAAGGTAAAAACAGAAAAAAAGAGTGCCAAAGGCACTCTCAGCTTGTAGAGAAAGTGGGTGTTTTTCTCTACAAGCTTTTTTATTTTCTTAAAATGTTCTTATAAAGATTAATAAATTTCCTAAGATAACCAAAGAAAAAGCTTCTCACACACCTAG